>NZ_CP151099.1:7710000-8388664 GCF_038096175.1 Nostoc sp. UHCC 0302 | reverse complement strand
TTAAACAACAAATAGCTCTCTAGCTCTTTTCTTCGCTAGGGAGCTTTTGTTTATGGTTAATTTTGCAAGCAAATATGGAAATAACGGTATTTGCCCACGGCTAACAGTTAATTTATATTCTTCTGTTAACTGGCTGTTTACGCTTAGTAATGCAATGCCAAAGGCAACTTGATAACTGTAAGCAAAGACTAACATATACGTTTACTTACAATTTTAATGGATTTATTGCGATCGCTGATGCCGGCATATAAAATTACTGGTTGGAGTAATTAAGTTGATACATATTATTTGGCTAGTAATATAGCAACCTTATCGATTATTTAACCTGAGTTAGCTAAGTTCGACTGAAGGTAATTAAATTTGTCTGTAAGCCATACATCCAAGCCTATTAAACTTCAATATCCGTTTTCGGCTCACAGGTCATCTACGATCGCCACACTTTACAATTACAAACGAGTGGTGATCGCAGTATTTTCTTTTGGCGTCCTCGTTTACAGCCAAATCGCATCAGCTACAGTAACTTTACCACTACGCAGTAAAAAGGGGATGGTGGTTTCAGCGCATCCTCTAGCAAGTGAAGCAGGAATTTCTATGTTACGCAAGGGTGGCAATGCAGTTGATGCAGCAGTAGCCACAACCTTTGCTATATCTGTAGTAGAACCTTTTTCAGCAGGAATTGGCGGCGGTGGCTTTTTGCTGATGCATTCTCAAGGAACTGGTGAGATGAAAGCGCTAGATTTTCGGGAACGCGCACCCTTGAAAGCTACAAAAAATATGTATCTGGACGCACAAGGTAAGGTACGTCCCAATGCAAGTGTGAACGGATATTTGGCAGTGGCGACACCAGGAACCGTGGCGGGACTATATGAAGTCCAGCGTCGCTATGGTAAACTACCTTGGCAAGAGGTGGTGAAACCTGCAATCGCTCTGGCTAAAGATGGCTTTATCCTCAGCCCTCAAACTACTTGGCGTTCGATCTCAGAGTACAAGAACCGCCAGCAAGAAATTCTCAAAAATCAGGCGGCGCGGGAAATTTTCATACATAACAGAGAATTTTATCAGCCTGGAGAAAGGCTAGTACAGCGTGACTTAGCACGTACATTAGCAGCAATTGCTCAAAATCCTCAGAGTTTTTACACCGGGAGTATAGCTCGTGCGATCGCTTCTGATATGGCAAAAAACGGTGGTTTAATTACTTTAGAAGACCTCAAAGCTTACAAACCAATTTGGCGCACTCCCGTTTGTGGAAATTTCCGCAAAGCGCAAATTTGTTCAATGCCGCCACCATCATCGGGAGGTGTTCACCTATTGCAGATTTTAAATATTATCGGTGATACTGATTTAAAATCTTTGGGATGGCATCATCCCGATGCCATACATTTAATAGTAGAAGCAATGAAGATTGCTTATGCTGACCGTTCGCAATATTTAGGAGATCCTGATTTTGTCAAAGTTCCTGTACAACAACTGATTAGCCCTGCTTACACTCAAAAACGCCGTCAAGAAATTAATATGAAAATGGCTAGACCTTCAACTCAGGTCAAGCCTGGACTCAATACGATTCAAAATTCTCAATCATCTCAAAATTCCAAATCTTCTGAATCTCTTGAAACAAGTCATCTTACAGTTGTAGATGAACAACGCAACGCGGTAAGTCTGACTTTTACGATTAACCTCGGCTTTGGTGCTGGTGTCATCACACCAGGAACTGGGATTGTTCTCAACAATGAGATGGATGATTTTGCTGCGGCGCTAGGAGTGCCTAATGCCTTTGGTTTAGTTGGCAATGATGCCAATGCGATCGCACCTCGCAAAACTCCCCTGTCCAGCATGACTCCCACAATTATTACAGAGAATCGCCGCCTCCGCATGGCAGTAGGTACGCCGGGTGGTAGCACCATTATTACTCAAGTGTTGCAAATCATTCTAAATGTGCTGGAATACAACATGAATGTTGGTGCAGCTGTATCTCTGCCACGCATACATCATCAATGGCTTCCCGATGAATTACGTGTAGAACCTTGGGGTTTGGATGCTTTAACCCTGCAAGACTTACGCCGTCGGGGACACAAGATTAAAGAAACTAATCCTTGGGGTAATGCTAACGCGATCGTAGTAACTGAAGATGGAACTTTAGAAGCAGCAGCTGATCCTCGTGGCGAAGGTTCCCCTAGAGGGTGGTGAGAGAGGAGATGAGGAGCAGGGGAGCTGAGGGAGAATAAATCTTAACTCTTGATTCCTGACTTTTGACTATTTATTGACTACTGATTTTGAATTGTTGACTCTGCATAGCTGCTGCTACCAAATTCATTTGCTCGTGCGCTATGTACTAATGTCCAGCCAGCTTTGAGAAGTTTTTGATAAGTTGCCCAACCTTTTGAACCGCCTGGTATTTGATAATCAGGCACTGCAAATTGTGGAAAAGCTGTGTAGGGACGCCAAGGCTGATTAGGCCCAGCTTGCAAATGCAGAACTTTTTCTCCATCGTTGCCAAACTTAGATAACCAGCACATTTGTCGATGCATTGCAAACTCCTTTGCTGTTAGCCTATGAGCATAATGACAATCTTTTGTCAAGTATAGCCTCACCCTTGTGGCGTAAGTTTTTGCCTAGTGTTCTAAGGCAAAGTTTAATTAAGTACTACCTGGGTAAGAGAATTACTTAATAGCCATACTTTAGAGGGCAGCTGATAATTAGGTTAGAAGAATGAACAGCTTTCCCTCCCCTTTTCTTTAGGGCAAGATTTTCTAAATGTTATCCGCGCTATTTGTAAATGTATGTAACAGTAACTACTATTTAGAGCAGAGGTTCGCAAACAGAATATTTGTTTTTGTAATTAAATAAACGCAGATTTAGGAAATTACTTATTGAATTTCCTAAAATCCAAAATCTGCGTATAGTATTAGATTTAGAAGAACGGGGCATACAACTTGTCGCCAACAATCTCGCGAATTGTCTCTACTAACTGGGTGTATGCAATGTCAGATAAAACTGGTTTTACACCTTGCAAATCAATATCTTGAGCTAAATCAATCCATGACTTGCAGCCACCATATTCTGGACTATAGGGAATTTCTTGCGCTTGGGATAGTTTGTAAGTTCGTAGCAGGAGAATATATAAAGGCTGACGTGCTTTCCATTTGAGGCGATCGCTAATAAAATGCTCGTTCCAAATATGGAAGGGGAGTAAAGCGTTAACAACAGACTCACTATTTACTGGCAAAATATCGGTAATTACAGCCCAACTACCAATACGAACTGTTTCTGGATGCCAGCCAGATGTCACCGGATAAACAAGATCAGCATACTCAGCTTTCAGCAGGAAAGGCTGTTGATGTTCGTAAGTAGGGTAAAGCAAAATCTGATCATGAGCAACTTGGAAACGTCCATTTCGTTCATGAATACCGCCTTTGCGGAGCAACATAATTGTTTTGCCGCTTTCCAAGGCATTTATAGCGACTGCCCATTCTTTGAGAGCATGAAAAGTTGTAGTCAATTGCATCAGCATCTACTGTAACTCTGATTTAATTTCACGGTAAGACCGATAAAGTATAGAACTATCCAGGGAAACGAATTAAAGAGCAGTTATGAAAAAACGAACGTTAGGTACTTCTCAGGTACAAATTACACCCATTCTGATGGGAACTTGGCAAGCTGGTAAAAGAATGTGGGTAGGAATTGAGGATGCAGACTCGATTAAAACAATTAGAGCAGCATTTGAAGCTGGGATTACAACGATTGATACCGCTGAAGTTTATGGTGAAGGACATTCTGAGCGCATTGTAGCCGAAGCTTTATCTGATGTGCGCCCTCAAGTGGAGTATGCCACAAAAGTTTTCGCCAATCATCTTAAGTATGATCAAGTAATTGAAGCTTGCGATCGCTCACTAAAAAATCTCAAAACTGACTACATTGACCTTTACCAAATTCATTGGCCCTCCGGCGCTTTCAACAGTGAAATAGTACCTATTGAAGAGACTATGAGCGCTCTTAATCTACTCAAAGAACAAGGTAAAATTCGGGCAATTGGTGTTTCGAATTTTTCTCGCGCCCAACTTGCAGAAGCAGCAATTTATGGACGTATTGATAGTTTACAACCACCCTATTCTCTATTCTGGAGGCAGGTAGAGAAGGACATTGTACCTTACTGTATCGAAAACAATATTTCCATCCTTGCTTATTCGTCTTTAGCACAGGGATTATTGACAGGGAAGTTTGCTCTCGGTCATAAATTCGATCCCACAGACAATCGTGCTAAAAATAAGCTGTTTCAAGGCGAAAACTTTGAAAATGCCCATCAAGCCTTAGAAAAATTGCGCCCCATAGCCCTTACTCATAATTGTAGCCTTGCTCAGTTGGCTTTGGCATGGTTAATTGCCCAACCTCAAGCAAATGCGATCGTTGGTGCGCGTTATCCCGAACAAGCAAAAGATAATGCCTTAGCCGCTGAAGTTAAACTTTCTGCCGCTGAACTCGCAGAAATTGATGCGATCGGGCGCATTGTTACCGACCATCTTGATGACAGTTCAGTTATGTGGAATTGGTGACAATACAGTACTAGCTCTTGAGTAAAGAAAGTAGTAATTGCATCAGTAAAAGAACTTGTAACTGCGGAAAAGATTACCCCAACCGATTTTTAAGAGTGTTGGGGATAAATTCTTGCTATTTTGCACCAATCTCTAATTTTTACGTTGCAGAATACAACAAAACATCAACTTTAGTAAACTATTGGTTGCGGCTCAGGAACTAAGTGATAACTTAAATAGTAGGACACCAAGTAAAGCAAAATCAAAACCAAAGGGTAAATGACTGAGTGTCCCCCGTCATGATCCCAAGCAAAACTCAGCATACCAAAATTGAGTGGTAAAAAGCCTAAGTTTAACAGGCTAAAGCCAAATCCCAAAGCGGAAAAACATAAGAATGCTGGTTTTGCTGGTTGTTATGTCCACCCTAGTTGTTGACTCTCAATTACTTAAAACATCTAACGACTTGAAAATTAACAATCCGAAAAAACCTGGTCAGCCTTGACCAGGTTTTTGGTTTATTAATAGTGTTTAAGTAAATGGACGTAACCAAAGTGAAGATACTTTATAGATGGGAGTTAGCTCTTTAGCAGAGTCAGTATAAACTACAAACTTTAATTTATTCATGTCTACCTATTTATATTATCTATGTCATATAGCAATCCTAAATGAGTCGTGAAAAATATAGATAAGGAAACGAACCGCCAAGAACGCCTTCGCGTAGCGTCTCGTAGAGAAGGACGCCAAGAGAAGAAAGAAAAAAGAGATATATAGTTTTCACAAATGATTTAGGACTGCTATATTATGAATCCTAAAGATGAAGGCTCCCAAATTGTTGTGACAGGAATTTCAGCTTAATGGTGCTTTCCTTTTTTATCTGAACTATCTTTTCTATAAAAAAGCCTGTTGATGAGAGACGCAATAAATTGCGTCTCTCGGAAATATTTGTTAGTGATATTTGATATCACTGGCTAATAGATAACACCCAATCGCGTAAAAGTGGATTTACTTTGTCGGGTACTTCATCATGGGGACAATGACCTGCTGTGAGAAAATGTTCTGTCAGTTCAGGATAATATTGCCGAAATTTTTGCGATCGCTCTCTAGCATTCATCCAAGGATCAGCTTCTCCCCACAATATCAACAAAGGACTAGTTAATTGCTTTAACAGCACATCAACTTTTTCTCCTTGAGGAGTACTAAAGACCGAAACAAACACATCCATTGCACCCGGATCGTAAGCAGGGCGATAAATTTCTTCTACCAATTGGTCTGTAATCGCACTCTTATCAAGATAAACTTTTTCTAAAGTTTGGCGAATTACCCAACGTTGTCGCACGTATTGAAATAACAGCAACTGAGATAAAGGTTGTTGCAAAATCCACTTTACACTGTCACCCAATAATTTCTGTAAAGAAGAGGGTTGTGTGGGAGGCTGAATTTGTGATTGTAAAGCTTCAGGTTCAGATGTAGACTGAGTTTCGCTAAAGGGGCCAGCACTATTGAGCAAAACTAAACCCGCTACACTGTCGGGACATTGTGCTGCAACACACAAACAAGCATAGCCTCCAAGAGAGTTACCTGCTAAAACGGCTTTTTGACCAATTACTTGAGTAATAAAGTCGTGGAGTTGGTCACGCCATAAGTCGCCACTGTACTGCAATTTCGGTTTTGCCGATCGCCCAAACCCCAAAAGGTCGATCGCAAATACTTCAAAATCTTGGCACAATCCTGTGATATTCTTGCGCCAGTGGTCTGTAGAAGCACCAAATCCATGTACCAAAAGCAAGGGTGGACGTTGGGGGTGTTTTTCTCCCGCTTGCACATAGTAAACGTCATGCCCTCGCCACTGCCAATATTTACCGGGAATTGGGGTTGTAGAGAGGGCTGTAGTTGCCTGCATGATTATAAGAAGTGTTAAGTAGCTTTTAATAATTGTAGGCTAGTCTGAGGAGGCAGGGGGGCAGGGGGGCAGGGAGCAGGGGAGAGAATAATACTCTTAACTCAGCACTCTCAATGCCCAATGCCCAATGCCAATGACAAACGACTAATGACTAATGACAAAACAATTAATTACAGGCAAAACTAAACTGCTAGGAGTAATTGGGTATCCAGTGGAACATTCGTTGTCACCAGCGATGCACAATGCAGCGATCGCTCAGTTGGGATTAGATTATGTTTATCTCCCGTTTCCTATAGCACCAGAGTATTTAGAGAAAGCGATCACAGGTTTTGCGGCTATTGGTGCTGTTGGCTTTAGCGTCACCATACCTCACAAACAAGCAATCATACCCCTACTATCAGAAATTACCCCCCTTGCTCAAGCTATAGGAGCCGTGAATACTGTTAGTCGCCAAGATGACCAATGGGTAGGCACAAACACGGATATAGAAGGATTTATTGCCCCTCTGCAAACAACCTATAAGCAAGCTTGGAGTCAGAAAGTAGCTGTAATTTTAGGTAATGGTGGTGCAGCAAGAGCTGTTGTCGCAGGTTGTGTCCAGTTGGGTTGTACGGAAATCCATATAGTGGGACGCAATATGCAGAGATTAAAAGAATTCTATAACAGTTGGGGAAATGCACCGCTAGCTGAGAATTTACAAGTTCATGCGTGGGACGAGCTAATAAAACTCATTCCACAAGCAGATTTATTAGTCAACACAACTCCCATAGGTATGTTTCCCAAGGTAGATGAATCACCTTTGAGTGCAGAGGAAATAGCTAATCTACCGACAGGAGCGATCGCTTACGATTTGATATATACTCCTAATCCAACAAAATTTCTGCAATTAGCACAGCAACAAGGTGCAATTGCGCTCGATGGATTAGAAATGCTAGTTCAACAAGGAGCAGCAGCATTAAAAATCTGGTTACAACGCGAAACTGTACCTGTAGACGTGATGCGCCAAGCGTTGCGAACTCATCTCGGTTTGTGAGGATAAGGAAGAGTAGGGGATTGGGGATTAAGGACAAGGAAGATGAGAGAAAGTTAAAACTTGAAGGATTAAGCTTCAAGCTAGATGAACGGAGTTCCAACTCTCCCTAATCCCCAGTCCCCAGTCCCCAATCCCTCTATTTCTGCGGCCAGCGCCAATTATAGCGATTCCATTCGTAAATTCCTTGAATTTCATACTCACCACCGTTGTAGAAGCGAACAACGCAATTGGTACAGAAGTCATCACCATTGCTAATTTCATCTACTTGAATCACGATGCAAGGAAACCATTCGCGCTTACAGGGGCCATCCTCTTGTACCCATTCCCACAGTGCATTGGAAACTTCAATGCGATCACCTAATCTCAGCTTGAGTGCATCCTCCAAATAAGAATACTTATCAAAATGGTATGACTCAACACGATTTAACCACTGCAAGCCATAGCGGTTGCGAATAAATTGTACTGTTCCAGAGTCATTTTCCAACAACCAGTCATTAAGTAATTGCACTTTCCAAGTGCGGTTGCGTTGCTCCTCGCTCTTGACAAACTCCAAAAATGCTTCTAATTCCTCTGGAGTAAGTTCGTCTAAGGGATTAGCAATATTTGACACCCTGGAGTTAGAGTTTCCCTGAATTTGCTCAACCACTTGCAGTAATATCTGTTTCTGCGCGTCAGTGAGAGGACAGCCTACTGCATCACAACTATTAAAGGCTGTTTGCAAGGCTATTTCAATCTCATCTGGAGTCATAAGTTAATAGCAATTAAGGGTTTGTTTTCCTAATTATTACAAAGGTTAAATTAAAGTTTTCAATCTCCTGGTAGTTAAATTCAGGTAAGCTGAGGTTAAAACAGTGCTGAGTCACCGAAAATTTGAGCCTCGCGCATCGTGGAGCTAACGGCGAAAGCCGCCGCTCAAACTTATCACTGAGTTTTGAGTTTCTTTTGTACCATTTTTAAATATGAAAAAGAAAAGCATCATAGCATCTTTGTTAAATTCCTGGAGTCTAGGTATGGAGAAATACTCAAGACTCAGAACTCACTACTCAGGGTTAATAAAGGTCAGCATTGTGTGCTGCCTGATTACGTTTTTATCGTGGGTGATTATTCCCCCTGCTGTAGCACTAACACAAATTAAACTATTTGATATTTCTTATAAAGATTGTCCGGCAGAACTGGCACAAGGAGCTGTAACCAGTAGTGGTAGTGCGGCTGCTAATTGCTTCATTGTCACTGGCAAAGCAGAAAATGGCACTAATAAAACAGTTTACGATGCAGATATTTTTGGACGCATCTATGATGCCAATAATGACTCAGTGATGCAAAATCGCACTCGGCTGGGTTCTATTGCTGAAGTACCACCAGGAACTAGCGATTTTGAGTTAAGAATCTCTGTACCTGCGAATCAGCCAGAACCTTTAAAGCTGAAGCAGTTTAAGGCCGCTGGATTTAGCGGCCAAGTCCGGCGTTAATTAATCAGATTAAATAGGTTTGGACTAGTTAGCCCAAACCTAAAATATTTTTAGTTGAGTATTCAGCAGACTGCAAATTCTGTCTTAGGCGTAGACTTGTAAACCACCGATCAAACTACCTAAAAATTGAAGTAGTAAAATCGCTAACATTGGGGAAAAATCCATACCGCCCAATGGTGGAATAAATGAGCGGAAAAGGTTGAGATAAGGGTCAGTTATCTGGCTCAAAGCAGAAAAGGGTTGATTATACCAGTTGATTGTCGGGAACCAGGTTAACAGAACCCGAATAATCAGTAAAACGGTATAGATTTGCGTGAAAGTAGCTAGAGTACTAATCAGTAAATACATGGGTTTTAAGTGCCAAACGCGGTCTTATTATTGATTGTAATTTAGTCCATCTCATGGTGTCTGTGGACTGAGTATTTACCACACTTGACACTTTCACCACATTTGGACAAACTTCAAGAGTCTTTGGTTATAGAGCGATCGCCGACTGTTTGCGGTGAACCTCCATTGACATTGCCCAGTTGCTTCCGCACTTCATCAATTGTGGCATTAAGCTGGGCAATTTTATCTTCTAGCGATCGCCGAGCTGTTTCTATGCCGATACTGTCATTTTCTGAGGCCCTCATCTGACGCCGTTTCGCTGAAATTTTCTTGGCTTCGGCTTGGCTCTCAGGAAGTTCTGTCTCTATTTCATCTGCCAATTCTAAATTTTGCCGAGAAGCAATCAGTGCGCCTACAACACCCCCAAAAACGCCACCGACTAACGCCCCTGCTAAAAAACCACTGGCAAAACCATCTCGCTGACTCATATTTTACCGCCTTCAAAAAACCTTGCAACTTTTACAGTAAGTTAAGCTATGTTCTTGCCCTAGCTGCATACTAACTTAAGTCCCAAAGATGCGATCGCCTGCATCTCCTAATCCCGGTACAATATACCCCTTGTCGTTGAGTTTTTCGTCGATAGTAGCAGTGTAAATAATTAAACTTGGATAAGCTACACTCAGTTTTTGCAAAGCTGGTGGAGCCGCCACCACACAAACAATTCGTGTTAATGCTGGATCAACACCTCGCTGTGTCAATTCTGCCATCGCGGTCATGATCGAGCCTCCCGTCGCTAACATCGGATCTGTAATTAGTACCCGTGTTTGGGGAGCAAATTTTTCAGGCAATTTGTTCAAGTAACACTGAATTTGCAGCGTCTCTTCATCTCGCACCAAACCAAGATGATAAATCGATGCTAGAGGCAGTAAAGTCTGCGCTCCTTCCAGTAATCCTAGTCCAGCCCGCAGAATCGGTACTACTGCCACAGGCACTTGTGGATCAATCAAAGTTGCTGGACAGGAATCCAAGGGACTTTGCACCATTGTCTCTTGTGTTGGCAACCAGTCTCGCGCAGCTTCATAAGTCAGCCATCTTCCCAACTCAGTCATCGCACTGCGAAATAGTACTGAAGGTGTTGCAGCATCACGGGCGACTGCCAGCCAGTGCTTAATCAGGGGATGGGGTGGAACGTAAACACGCAGTTGTCCTGTCATAGCCAGAATTAGGCGACTTTTTATTGTACAAGAACTGAAACATCATAATACTCTTTCCTGCGTACCCTCGATAGCTAAAATCAACACCTCAATTTTATTGATAAACTTTTTCATTAATAGTTGACATCTATTCTCAACCAAGGCTATATTGTTATACAGTGTTCTCCTCTCTTTAAGGATCGGCAGACGGGATTAGCCAGCGGTAGCAGGCTTGTCCCTCTTTTTTGTGATTGGGCATTAGTCATTGGTCATTTGTCATTGGAAAATAGTCAAGAGATTTAACGTAAGTTCGATCAACCTCTCCCTCCCAACCTCCCTTTCCGCTTCGAAGAGGGAGGAGCAACGAAAAAATCATTGTTTTACTCCCCTCTCCTCGTAGGAGAGGGGCTGGGGGAGAGGTCAACATAGCACTCGTCGAACTCACGTATATTTATTGGTTGACTGTAGACAAAAGACAAAGGACAAAAGACAAATGACAAAGGACAAATGACCAATGACAATTGATGTAATAGTAATTGGGTCTGGAATTGGTGGTTTAGTAACTGCAACTCAACTAGCAGCCAAGGGAGCGAAAGTGCTGGTACTGGAACGTTATTTGATTCCAGGTGGGAGTGCTGGTTATTTTGAACGCCAAGGCTATCGCTTCGATGTTGGGGCATCGATGATTTTTGGGCTGGGTGACAACGGCACTACTAACTTACTCACCCGTGCTTTGGAGGCTGTGAATGTCAGCCAAGAAGCGATCGCTGATCCCGTGCAGATTCACTATCATTTACCCGCAGGTTTAGACCTGAAAGTTGATCGGGTTTATGAAAAGTTTTTGCAAAATCTTGCTGCTCACTTTCGTCATGAAGAACAGGGAATTCGTCGCTTTTATGACGAATGCCAGCAAGTATTCAAGTGTCTCAATAGCATAAATTTGCTGTCGCTGGAAGAACCTCGGTATTTACTGCGGGTATTTTTGCAGCATCCTTTAGCGTGTCTCGGTTTAGCCAAGTATCTGCCGCAAAACGCTGGAGATGTTGCACGGCGCTATATAAAAGACCCCCAGTTATTGAAATTTATCGATATGGAGTGTTATTGCTGGTCAGTTGTTCCAGCTGACTTGACCCCAATGATTAATGCCGGGATGGTCTTTTCTGATAGACACTATGGCGGAGTTAACTACCCCAAAGGTGGAGTCGGGCAAATTGCCCAAAAACTGGTTGAGGGTCTAGAAAAAGCTGGGGGTAATATACAGTACCAAGCCAGAGTTACGAAAATTCTTACAGAACAAGGACGAGCAGTCGGTGTGCAACTCGCTAATGGTAAAGTATATCGGGGTAAACGCATAGTTTCTAATGCTACACGCTGGGACACATTTAAACAATTACTACCAGCAGAGATAATACCAGTTAATGAGAAAAAATGGCAACAAAGATATCAAAAATCGCCCAGCTTCTTGAGTTTACATATGGGAGTGAAAGCGGAAGTTTTACCCAAGGGGACGGAGTGCCATCATATTTTGTTGGAAGATTGGGAAAAGATGGCAGCAGCAGAAGGGACAATTTTTGTTTCGATTCCGACATTACTTGACCCAGATTTAGCACCAGCCGGATATCACATTATTCATTCCTTCACACCGCATTGGATTGATGATTGGCAGGAACTCTCTCAGAGTGAGTACGAGGCGAAGAAAGAAGAGGCTGCATGGCGGATTATTGACCGCCTAGAGAAGATTTTTCCAGGTTTAGATGCGGGATTAGATTATCTGGAGGTGGGAACACCGCGCAGCCATCGCCGCTTTTTAGGGCGTGAGGATGGCACATATGGGCCAATTCCCCGGTACAAATTGCGGGGGTTATTGGGAATGCCGTTTAATCGCACAGCTATTCCAGGACTTTATTGTGTAGGAGATAGTACTTTTCCAGGCCAGGGGTTGAATGCGGTGGCTTTTTCTGGGTTTGCCTGCGCTCATCGCATTGCTGTAGATTTGGGATTTTGATTTTGAGGCAAATAAATGCAATATTTCTAAAAATAGTATAGCTAATTGCGTAAAGGTTCTTCACACTTGCAAGCGATCGCTTTTTAGCCTAAATGTCTAATTTCCAAAAATTTTGATAATTGTGCTTTAATGATGAGCTGTTTTTGTTGCTTCAATCTAACTCACACCGCAAGTTGTCGTTCATGCTCCTCACACACAAAGCAAATATTTTGAAAGCTAGCTGGCTCATACCCAGCTTTTTAAGTGTTTTCCTGCTCGGTTCCACCGTTAAAGCTTCTACAGTCGCCAATTGGCATTTTGATAGCAATCACAATCATCTGGATTTCACTACAGATGAGAATGTTCAACCCAAAGTCCAACTATTTGCCAACCCTAGCCGTTTAGTAATTGATTTGCCAGGAGTCAACCTTGGATATCCACAAGCAAATCAAAAGGTAGGTTTAGTGATTAGAGAAGTTCGGGTAGAACAGTTTAACGCAGATACTACCCGCATGGTGGTGACCTTAGCACCTGGCTACACCTTCGACCCAGCACAAGTAAAGCTGACAGAGGAATCCCCCAAGCGTTGGTCTGTGCAGTTACCCCAACCAATACGATTGACTGCAAGCCAGCCGAACACTCCAGAAATTACTCAACCTGCGGTTTCACCAGTAGTTACTAATAGCAATCTATTTGCTGGTGTAGTTCCTTTGCATTCACCAATGAAACAACTAGAGCCTCAGATTAAAGCGTTGATGGCTCGTTATAGTTTTCTTAAAACAGGAATGTTTTTCCTGGATTTGGATACTGGTGATTATTTGGATGTAGGAGGCGATCGCGTTTTTCCAGCAGCAAGTACAATCAAACTACCAATTCTTGTTGCCTTCTTTCAGGATTTAGACGCTGGGAAAGTTACCCTGAATGAAATGCTGACTATGCGGCGTGACTTGGTAACTAACGGCTCTGGAATTATGCAATATGAGCGAGTCGGCAAGAAATACACAGCTTTAGAAACCGTTACCAAAATGGTTACTATTAGCGACAATACAGCCACCAACATGATTATTGATCGCTTAGGTGGGGCAGCGAAACTAAATCAACGTTTTCGTAGTTGGGGACTGAAAGACACTGTAATTCGCCGTCTGTTGGCTGACTTGAGAGGAACTAATACTACAAGTTCGCAAGACATGACGCGAGTACTGGCTTTGTTAGTCAATAACAAACTAGTTTCCCCACAGAGTCAAGAGCAGGTTTTAGATATTCTGCGCCGCACAACCATTCACACACTGCTTCCCGCAGGTTTAGGGAAAGGTGCAGTCATCGCCAACAAAACTGGAGATATCGGCTTTTTGATTGGCGACGCTGGATTTATTACTATGCCTAATGGCAAGCGCTACTTGGCTGCTATCTTCGTCACTCGTCCTTACAAAGACACCAGAGGCAGAGACTTTATTCGTCAAGTTTCCCAACTTGTTTACAATTACCTGAATCAGCCAAACCCGGTTGCTGCGGTTGGTTCTGCTAACACTCCTACAAGGTAGACAATGCAGGATGCTAGCTGTGCTACCTACCTATGATTTAATCCGCTGGGGACAAAACATTTTTCATCAGCAATAACTCTGTAGAGACGTTGCAATGCGACGTCTCTACATACGTCAAATTTTTGCTAAACCGTATTTATCTATGATTAGATAATTTTGATTTTACTTGCGGCTTTAGTAGCTTTTTGTCTAGCCTCTTCAACATTAACACCCTTAGCTAAGGCTACTCCCATGCGCCGATAGGGATGAGCATTGGGTTTACCAAATAACCTTATATCTACATCTTTTTCTGATAATGCATCGGCTACACCGCTAAAAGTAATAGAATCAGATTTTTGTGATGCTGAAATTACCGCACTAGCTGATGCTCCTAGCTGTTCTATATGAGGAATAGGCAAGTTTAAAATAGCTCGTAAGTGGAGTTCAAATTCATTGAGATTTTGCGAGATTAACGTCACCATTCCTGTATCGTGAGGTCTAGGAGAAAGTTCAGAAAAAATCACTTCATCTTTGGTGATGAAAAACTCAACACCAAAAATTCCGGCTCCTCCTAAAGCATCGGTGACTTTCGTCGCAATTTCTTGGGATTTTAATATCTTATCTTCAGCAATATCTGCTGGTTGCCACGACTCTTGATAATCTCCTCGTTCTTGGCGATGACCGATAGGATAACAGAAAATAGTTGGTGCATTCCACTGTTTAATTGTTAGTAAAGTTATCTCAATTTCAAAGTTAATAAACTCTTCAACTATAACTTTTTGATTGTCCCCTCTAGAATTAGCGATCGCATAATTCCATGCTTTCTCAACTTCACTTTTATCCTCAACTACAGATTGACCTTTTCCAGAGGATGACATCACGGGTTTAACAACATTAGGAAACCCAATTTCATCAGATATAGCAATCAACTCTTCTAAGCTAATTGCATAACCATATCTAGCCGTTCTGATGCCTAATTTTTCATGTGCAAGCTCTCTAATTCTATCGCGATTCATTGTATAGTTAGTAGCCGCCGCTGTCGGGATAACTGTAATGCCTCGCTGCTCAAATTCTAGAAGTTTTTCTGTTCTAATAGCTTCAATTTCTGGTATAATAAAGTCAGGCTGATGTTTCGTGACTATAGTTTCTAAATCATCAGCACTAAGCATAGAAATTATTTCAAAAGAGTCAGCAACTTGCATCGCTGGAGCATTAGCATAGCGGTCAACAGCAATTACATAATTACCAAGGCGTTTAGCTGCGATCGCAAATTCTTTGCCTAGCTCTCCTGAACCCAAAAGCATCAGTTTTTTAGGCAGTTTAATTGAATTACTCATAAAATTATCCTCAACTCTCTTAATCTCAGAATACTAAAAAATAGTCTTATTAGTGTTTTTTATTTTAATTATCATCATCTCAGCAATTAAACCTAGCTCCTCGCAGTTGTAAATCTTTACGTTGCAGTTTTGTTAATCCAACGACTGAACCAAATTTGCACTCATCTACTAAAGCATCTAACCAAACAGTCTCATTTAGAGTTGCATTTCTTAAATCTGCATTTTTCAAATTAGCTTTTGTAAAATTTGCAAATAACAGGTCTGCATTGACTAAACTGCTACCTTCTAAATTCGCTTCTAATAAATTTCCCCGGATAAAATTAACTCCGTCTAAAATTAAACCAGATAAATCTGCTCCCATTAAATTAGGGAATTTTAGCTGATTTGGATATTTGAAAAACCGCATTATACAAATAATATTTGCTTCATTTAACTGCATTTTAGTTAAAAACTCATAGCGAGCAATACCCAATTGCTTGAGAGTTTGCAAACGTTGGGGGCTACTTTGCTCTAAAAACTCAATAGCAGTGTCGCGAAGGTCTTGAGTGGATAAATCAAGCATGATTATTCAGCTTTACATGATATTTTGCTATTTAAAATTTGAACCTTATAATCTTTAGTCTTAGCTGTTGGAGGAAATTTAGCTAAATTGGTCAATCAATGATAAATTAAGGTAGCATTACAAGCAATTCTTCAAACTTTGATGTCTAATACTGGGAAAATATTTGCACAGATAAATAAAGCTTAGAGAATTAAGTTAATTTCTCAAGCAGGCGAAAAAACTTTAGTGAATGTAGCGAAGATTTCTTCAAAAGTGATATCTCCCAAAATTTGATCTCTATCTCGTGTGTAATCTCCACTACTTATTTCAAACTGCTGTATAAATCTTGCCATTCCAGCAGGGTCAAGAGCCTTCGTTAAGGCTTCTATTCCCAGTCGCCTAATCTCAGCTTGAGTCAGGTTAGTCACGTCGAGCATTTATTACCTGCGATATCCACCGCAACGGCTTCTCTACTCTCACTTGTAGCATGGCGCTGTATTTTGCTGCTAGACGCAACATCCTGTCATCAGTTGTTAATAAAGATATCGGCATTTCCGACTTCCGCACAAGCGATATGAGATGCATCAAAGGTTTTAAATTCAAGAGCAACAACTTCTCTAGCACCGGACTTGACTTGTTCTCTACCAATAATTTTAATGATTGCTAAAGCAGCCCAAGCCATCATTTGCCGTTTTCTTTCTTTGTCTGGTGCCTGTTCCAACTCATCATCCTTCACTTCCCAGTAATTGCCATTCACCACTCTGACAACGAACTAAAATGAGCCTTATGGACTCAGCTTCTAAAAAAATCCTTTCCTGTGTATGGTCATCGAAAGGGCGATTCAGACAACATACATCTAAATAAATTAAAAACTCCATCGGTACATTTTGCTGGGTATGATATTTAATCTGCAAGCATTTACCCAGTAAAAACTAGCTATGACCCAGAACTACCGCATTACCCTACTCCCCGGCGATGGCATAGGCCCTGAAATTATGGCAGTAGCGGTAGACGTGCTAAAAGTCGTAGGGAACCAATTTGATATTAAGTTTGAATTTCAAGAAGCCCTTATAGGTGGTGCAGCAATAGATGCGACAGGCGAACCTCTGCCATCTATTACCCTAGATACCTGTCGTAACAGTGATGCTGTATTACTCGCAGCCATCGGTGGCTACAAGTGGGATTCCTTACCATCTCATTTACGCCCAGAAGCAGGTTTGTTAGGACTGCGTGCGGGTTTGGGATTATTTGCCAATTTGCGCCCTGCGAAAATTTTGCCACAACTAATTGACGCTTCGACTTTGAAACGGGAAGTTGTGGAAGGCGTTGATATTATGGTGGTGCGCGAACTCACTGGTGGAATTTACTTCGGTAAACCCAAGGGCATTTTTGAAACGGAAACTGGTGAGAAACGCGGGGTGAACACAATGGTTTACAGCGAATCGGAAATTGAACGTATTGGACGGGTGGCGTTTGAAGCGGCGCGAAAACGCAGCGGGAAACTCTGTTCTGTAGATAAGGCGAATGTATTAGAAGTATCTCAGTTGTGGCGCGATCGCATCACCCAACTCTCCCAAGAATATCCAGATGTCGAACTCTCTCATTTATATGTAGATAATGCTGCTATGCAGTTACTACGCGCTCCCAAGCAGTTCGATACCATTGTTACAGGTAATTTATTTGGTGATATCCTCTCTGATGCTGCTGCTATGCTCACAGGCAGTATCGGAATGCTACCTTCTGCTAGTTTGGGTGCTTCTGGGCCTGGCGTCTTTGAACCAGTCCACGGTTCCGCCCCAGATATAGCAGGACTTGATAAAGCAAACCCTCTAGCCCAAGTTTTGAGTGTAGCGATGATGTTACGTTATGCTTTAAACCAGCCAAAAGCAGCAGACCATATTGAGCAAGCTGTGTTGCAAGTTTTGGAACAAGGCGATCGCACAGGAGACATAATTTCTCCAGGTAAGAATCTTTTAGGCTGCCGTGCTATGGGTGACTCACTGATTAAAGCTCTGGAAAAAGAATAACTTATTCTTCCAATGTGGGCAATCTGGCAACAGGTGCTGGAAGTTTCGGGTAAACTAAAGACAAATCTAGCAATCATATAACAGTCGATAGTGTACGCATTACGACAAGGACAAACAAACTTTACCGCTCCAAAGAACCAGTCTCCTTTGATTGATCCCGCCATAATCAGAGCCGCTGGGCAAATCTACTATACCCACTGTGAGGTACACCCCGAAATCGCTGGGCAACCTTCAGGTGTAGCAATTAATCGTGTGACTCATCGAGGTAAGGTAATTTTTACTAACCAACCAGTTCTCTTACCTCAAGAGTGCTTTGTACCATTAAATCAAATTGAATCCCATCTATATTAGTTTAGTAAAGACGCGATTCATCGCATTAGTTATGAGTACAGACGCGATGAATCGCGTCTGTACAAGAGTCAGGAGTCGAGACGCGATTAAGCGCGTCTGTCAAAAGTTAAGAGTCAATATTAATTAACCCTCGACAAAGGGGAAAAGATAAACGACAAATGACTAATGACTAATGACTAATGACAATATGGACATTTTGATGATCGTCCCTGCGAGTATCATCGTTTTTGTATTGGGTGCATCTATTGGCAGCTTTCTCAATGTTGTTGTTTATCGACTTCCTGCTGGATTGTCGATTCTTTGGCCGCCTTCCCGCTGTCCTCATTGCTTAAACCAGCTTAAAGCCTACGATAATGTCCCAGTGTTGGGATGGATATGGTTAAGAGGGCGATGCCGATATTGCAAAAGCAAGATTTCTCTCCGTTATCCAGTAGTAGAAGCGATAACAGGTCTAATATTTATACTCGTTTTTTTGGTATTTAAAGTTTCAATTTTCACAATAGGCTATTGGGCTTTTTGTTGTTGGTTATTAGCACTGTCGCTCATCGATTTAGATACCATGACTTTACCCAATCCACTTACCCAATCTGGGTTGGTGATAGGGATTATATTTCAAATGGTGGTTGGGTTTTTACCAGAAGCTAGTTGGCAAGGATTGGTAAATTCTCTAATGAGGGCAATTGTCGGTGCAGTTGTGGGCTTATGGTTATTTGAGGCGATCACTATAATAGGTTCAATAGCCTTTGGTAAAGCTGCAATGGGTGCTGGCGATGCCAAGTTAGCCGCTATGATGGGAGCATGGTTAGGATGGAGATATTTGCTCTTAGCTAGTTTTATTGCCTGTGTACTAGGAGCTTTAGTTGGTAGTAGCGTAATTATACGCTCACGGCAGAAATTGGCGCAAAAGATGCCTTTTGGCCCTTTTCTAGCACTCGGATCTGTAATTACTCTATTTGCTGGAAATGCTATTTTGTTGAGCTACATGAAATTATTTTTTCCAGCGTCCTGAATTGGAATTGGGGACTAGAGACTGGGGATTGGGAATCTTAATTATTTCCTTATCTTTGTAGAGATAGAGATATGGAAAAGCAAAAAATGTGTGATGGCACAATATAAAAGCGTAATTATTTCAGGCAAACAAATTTTTTCATGGGGTTTCTTAGTCTCCAGCCCCTAGCCATAAGAAATTTGTATATCTTGTGATTGTAACCTGGATTACCCTATCTGCGCTTCAGATTTTGATAATATCAGCCTGTGACTTGTATTACCCTCTTAAGAACGATCGCCTGCTGGCAAGCACAATTAATGCAATAGATGCCGATTGTTGATGACCTGAAAACACCAAGGATTAATTTGAGTGTAATAGGGAGAGCATCTTAGTTTGGAGATTGTATTCACATGGCTTTGCCAGTATTTTCACAGAATAAGTACCCGGAAGACGAGCAGGAGACTTGTATTGGCGTAAGTATTTTCGTTAAGCTGACAACCAATAGATGCAAAATAAGGTCTCAATTGCTTAGAAGCGTAATTTAGCGATGTAGCCAAGATTAATGAGTAGGGCGCTTTATAAAAAAAGCGTCGTTACAAGAGTCGAGAGTTAAAAGTTACTAGATTTGAGGCTTTTTATCCTAGACTCCTCATGACGGCTTGGCATAATTTCGACCTCATACCCAGTTGAATAAAATAAAAATGGCTAACAACGAAGAATCACGCGGTTTAAAGTCTCTGTTTGATTGGTTTGCAAATCGCCGGAAAACAGGCTCTACCAGCCTGGAACGTCAAGAACGTGAAATTGCTGATGGGCTATGGCATAAATGCTCTAAGTGTGGTGTATTGGCATATGCAAAAGACCTGAGAGCCAATCAGATGGTTTGTGTTGAATGTGGTCATCATAATCGGGTGGATAGCGATGAACGCATCCGCCAATTAATTGATCTCAATACCTGGAGACCGCTGGACGAGCATTTGCGTCCAACCGATCCGCTGCAATTTCGCGATCGCAAACCATACATTGACCGTCTGCGAGAAACGCAGGAAAAAACAGGCTTAATAGA
Organism: Nostoc sp. UHCC 0302; assembly: GCF_038096175.1. Lineage (NCBI taxonomy): Bacteria > Bacillati > Cyanobacteriota > Cyanophyceae > Nostocales > Nostocaceae > Nostoc > Nostoc sp. UHCC 0302. The sequence continues at coordinate 8,368,402 of NZ_CP151099.1, read as the reverse complement.
AGCTGTTACAACTGGTTTGGGAGAAATTAATGGCTTACCCATTGCTCTGGGAGTTATGGACTTCCGGTTTATCGGTGCGAGTATGGGTTCGGTCGTAGGAGAAAAACTCACCCGCATGATTGAGCAAGCTACTCAACGGCGGTATCCTGTAGTCATTGTCTGCACCTCTGGTGGAGCAAGAATGCAAGAAGGAATGCTCTCGCTAATGCAGATGGCGAAAATATCGGCAGCCCTACAACGCCATCAAGATGCGCGACTATTATATATTCCTATTCTGACAAATCCTACAACAGGCGGCGTTACTGCTAGTTTTGCCATGTTGGGCGACATCATCATAGCAGAACCAAAAGCAACTATTGGCTTTGCTGGTCGGCGAGTGATTGAGCAAACCATACGCGAAAAACTGCCCGAAGATTTTCAGACAGCAGAAGATTTGCTAAAACACGGTTTTGTTGATGAAATCGTACCCCGTACCCAGTTAAAGAACACCTTGGCGCAGCTGATTTCTTTACATCAGCCTGCACCAACTCCTCCCCATATGGTGTTATGGGAGACAATGAGCTTAAGTTCCACCGCCGTAGAGTAAGAGGATGGGGGCAGGGGAGCAGGGGAGCATACTTCTCTACGAGAGGCTGCGCCCTAAGCATAGCTATGCCGCAGGCTTTACGACTGCGCTCAGTAACCGGGGGAGCAGGGGGAAAAATAACAGACGCGATTAATCGCGTCTCTACCCTGGCTCTTGTACAGACGCGATTAATCGCGTCTCTATTCATGCTCAATGCTCCATCCCCAATCCCCTTTATCACCTTACCGACTTGAATAAAAATCAACTAATTTTTAACTGGTGCAATTAGCAAGCTTGTATTTTTCAATAAAAATTAAAAAAATAAAATATTACTTCTGAGTTACAGAGGGTATAAGTGAAATGAAAGCAACTGTCAACTGTATGTGAACAGAAGAAGTTTGTCGAAATTTTTAGGATTGGCGATCGCAGTGGTGATCGTACTTATTGGTTACCACAGCTTACAACTCCCAAGCAATTCATCTGCACCTACCACAGTCACCATTAAACTTAGTGGTTGGGGTGGTAGTCCTATTGAGCAAAAACTTTTGAGGCAAGTACTCCAAGACTTTGAAGCACAGCACCCCACAATCAAAGTCAAGTACGAGGCAATCCCCGATCAATACATGGATGTCATCAAGACTCGCTTGGTTGGGGAAGCTGCACCAGATGTTTTCTATCTAGATGCCTTGGACGCTCCTTTTTTGATGAGCCAAAATGTCTTAGAACCACTAGATGCTTACATCACTCCTGAGTTTGACCTAGCAGACTTTGAGAATACTTTACTTGATAACTTTAAGTATCAAAACCATATTTATGGTTTTCCTAAAGACTATTCCACCCTTGCCCTGTTTTATAACAAAAAAGCATTCGCTGCCGCAGGCTTGAGTAGTCCGCCAACTACTTGGAATGAACTACGCACTTACTCTCAGCAGTTGACAGGCAAAATAAATAGATACGGCTTTGGTGAAATTGTAGAGTTAGCGCGTCAGGCTTACAAAATTAAAGCCTTTGGTGGGCAAATCATTGACGAAAAAGATTATGCTACCTTTGCCAGTCCGGCAGGTTTGCAGGGATTGCAATTGGTAGTAGATCAGTATCAAAAAGACCGTTCCTCTGCACAAAAATCTGATGTTGGTACAAACTCAGGTAGTGAGATGTTTGGACAAGGCAAGGTAGCAATGGTAATTGAAGGCAATTGGGCAATTCCCTTCTTAACTGATACTTTTCCTGAAATAGACTTTGCTACCGCAGAAGTTCCTACAATAAATGATAAAAAAGGCACGATGGTATTTGTGGTTGCTTATGTAATGAGCAAGCAAACACAGCACAAAGCCGAAGCCTGGGAGCTGATTTCCTACCTGACTGGTAAGGAAGGTATGCAAAAATGGACAGGAACAGGCTTTGCATTGCCAACACGCAAATCTGTGGCAAAGAATTTGGGTTATGACCGAGATCCGTTGCGATCGCCATTAGTGGCAGGTGTAGATTATGCTACGCCCTTGCAGGTTGGCAAGTATCAAGCGGCGATTGTCAACAACTTTGATAACCAGTTTGTCAGCGCCTTGTTAGGACAACAGCCGTTAAAGCAGGCAATGCTACGAGCGCAGCAGGCAGCTAATCAGCAAATAAAAGCGATGCAGTAGACAAAGCGATCGCTTTTAGTAATTTAAAGGCGATCGCTTTTGAGGAAATTTATCAAAGCAGCTATTATCCAACGTTAAAACTACACATTTGGCTTACAATTGCCATCACAACTGCTGCTCTTCTTCATCCAACCAAATTTCTATCAAAAGACTGAAACCAATTAGCCAACTAAAGCAGAAAACCAACAACCAAATTATTTCCATCATTGGTATTTACTCCTTGAAATTTAGCAAAGAGGTATCTTTAATTTATCAGGAGTTGATGCATTTAAAAGTACTTTGAAACAAAGCGTAAAGTAATAACTTCATTTCCTCACGCTCCTGAGATAATAAAATCGGTATAAAAAAGCTTTATGCAGAAGCAAGAATAAGAAAAAAATTTTAACTTTTTTATTTAATTCTACTAAACCTTAAATTTAGTGGGGTTATTAAACCAAAATTGAGTTGAGCAAAAATTTGAATCATTCAACTTCTGCATTCTGCCCAAGGCGATTATGAATCTGAGAAAACAATGCCATTAAATATAACTTCCGCACCTCAAGGTTTTAGTGCATTTATTACTAACTTGGGAATTCGAGATAACACAGATGATTTTGTTTTTATTAAATCGGAAGTTCCCAGCGTTGCTGATGGAGTATTCACTCAAAGTCTCTTCGCCGGGCCAAGTGTAACTATTAGTCGTCGCAACTTAGCAGGTTCTCAAGCACAAGGTATTGTTGTTATTTCTAAGAATGCAAATGTAGCTAACGGTGCTGTTGGCATTGCTGATGCAGAAGAGATTTTGCAACTAGTAGCCGCTGAAACTGGCATTACCGCCCACAATCTTGTCATAGCTTCTACTGGCGTAATTGGCAGACGCTACCCTATTGAAAAAATTCGGGCAGGTTTATCAGGATTAGGAAAAAAATTAACTCCCGCCGATTTTCATGCCGCAGCCCGTGGAATTATGACTACCGATACAGTCGCAAAGCTGGCTACACGGAAAATTGGCAATGCTACACTGGTAGGAATTGCCAAAGGTGTCGGCATGATTGAGCCTAATATGGCTACTCTCCTCACCTTCTTTTTTACTGATGCGGCGATTCCTGCAAATACGCTTCGCTCTATTTTTCGTCCGACTATAGATAAAACCTTCAACTGCCTAAGCGTAGACACCGACACTTCTACTAGCGATTCTGCTGTAATTTTGGCAAATGGTTTAGCAGGTGAAGTCTCAGAACAAGATTTTGCTCATGCATTGCAAGAAGTTGCACAAGAGTTAGTGCTGAAGATTGCACGAGATGCAGAAGGTGCTACCAAAATTATTGAGGTAACTGTAGATTCTGCTGTTAACTATGCACAAGCTAAAAAAGTAGCTAAAGCAATTGTGAATTCACCATTAGTAAAAACTGCTGTTTATGGAGCAGATCCTAATTGGGGACGAGTGGCTATGGCAATAGGTAAATGTGAAAACGAACAGGAGATAAATCCTGAACAAGTTATTATCAGATTTGATAATGTCAAGGTATATCCTGATACTTTAAATGAGGAAAACTTAGAACAGTTGCGACAAATTATGTCTAAAGATCAAGTAGGCATTCATGTTAGTCTCAATATTGGTGAAGCTGCTGCTACTGTATGGGGTTGTGATCTCTCAGAAGGTTACATCGAGATTAATGGTAAATACTCAACTTGATTAACTACTTTGGGGTAGATTTTATTGTGCTAATCTGACTGAAAAAACTTAATGTCTTGGTGATAAAAATTTTTTACCACCAAGATACTAAGATTCATAATGACTACTTAATTAGTTTCTTATGCTATGTAGTAGTAGCAACATGAAAAGGTTATTTTTATGATTTTCTGCCTCGCTTTAGTCTCCATTCATAAGGACTAAATTACTTGATTCGTCAATAAATTATCAAAAAACTTGACACAATGCTTGGTTTGTAGTACGCTGTAATACATAAAAAGTAAGTAAACTAAAATAACTACTTGTCTTTTGGAGATTGGTACGCAAGTTGTTTATATTACACAAAAACTTTTCAGAATATATATACGTCATAATAAAAAATTAGATTAACGCTACATAAATAAAAATATGAATTTTGATTCTTTCAGAAGTAATGATAGTTCACCAGAAAATAATAACCGTCAAGGCTTACTAGCTAGTGGTTGGCGACCATATCAGCGGGACTTTAATTTGGACTTTTTTGGGCAAATTCTGTTTCATGACACACATGAGTTAACCCAAAAAAGTATTAATTTAGCAAGTTATTATGCTGATGCTTTAGGAAGAAGAGATTACACTTGGTGGGCAAATTTATTAAATGTCGCTTCCGATTACACGCGTGGCGAATTTCAAAAATATTGGAATTACATTACACCTGAACCTTTGATGCCAGATCATCGCTATAAAGATGTTCTGAGTACAGAAACGCCGATTGTTCAATTGGTCAGCCGTAGCAGCATTCCCATTGATTATGTTCTTAACCGACTACAAGAAATTACTGTTTTGCGAGTTTTAAAGCTATTGGGATGTCCTGATATTATTACTCAATATTACTCAGAAAGAGATTTTTATTTTCCTGTAGATAAATTTGTTAGTTGGGAACGCCTAGATGTTGTCAACACGGTTTATGCTTACTGGTCTAAATATGACATTTGGCTACAAATTGATTCCTATGAGCGCGGGCGGCGTCAATATACTTTAATGGCAAGGAATATAGCGCCATTAATTAATAAAGCTACTTATGATTTAGCAGTCATGCTTAGTGGATATCAAAGTCGTGTAGGCAAAGTTCACAGCCAATTTCCGATTCGGACATTTCCGGCGGATATTCAAAGTTTTACTGACACAGTACAGCAAGCAGTTCTTAATCAAAACCAGTTAGCAGTAGTTGTGCATGGAGAACCGGGTACAGGTAAAACTGCATGGACACAGGCAGTTGCAAAAGAAATTCTTGTACCTTTCGGATATGTAATTTTTATTTTAGATCATGATGCGATCGCTAACTTTGTCCCACCAACTTACTTAGAACGTGTTTGCATTGTTATCAACGAAGCTGATAACCTAGCACAAAATCGTGCTTCTGAAGTAGCACAATACAATAACAAAACTGAACACATCTTAAGTTTGCTAGATGGCACTTTATATCAAAGTGTCATTGATGACTCTGGTATTCAGATAGATCAGCGTTTAGTGGTTTTGATGACTTGTAACACCACTGAAAGATTAGATCCAGCAATGTTACGCAAGGGGAGAGTAGATTTAATGTATGAATTTAAGCAACGGTTTGTATAATTTAAATCTCTAGTAAAAGTTTAAATCTTAAAAATAAGACCACAGCTAAACAGATAATTATTTGTCTATCTGTAAATTTCTACTGCTTGCTAATATTACTATGATAAATTTTGTATTTTTAATTGCTGATCTGGAATCTGCTCCAGATGTTTTGTAGATAATTTCAACTTGATGAATTCCCACGCACAACTAACCAAAAAATAAATAAACATGAAAATTCAACAATTAATTACAGAAGCGCTTAGCTTGCCCAATAGTGCTATATCGTATCATGTTAGTCAGGAGTTAGCAGCTATTTATCCTAAAAAAGTACTATTAGAAAGTAACGACGATTCATTCAATTTAGAAAGGTATGGTGAGGCAAACCTCTGTAAAATTGAATATGATGCTCACATCCATAACCAGATGATCACTGGCTGGAATGGCATGGATAACGAGATTTACAAATATACTGAAAATGCTAGCTTTCAAGTTTTATGGCAAGAATACAAACTTGATGTACTCTTAATGAGTTGGCAGGAAGGTTATTGTAAAACCCGCTATTCTTGGATTTTGGCAGATAGTACAGAAATTGCTGAAGAATTTTTTGCCGCAGTTTGTAATTGGAACTCAGAAATCCGCGATGAAGTTTTAGTTTTTGAAGATGGTTACTGGAACAAAAATCCAGACTTGTTTCAATCTATTCAAACTGCAAATTTTGATAATCTCATCTTGCATGGCACTCTTAAACAAGACATTCAAGAAGACCTAGCAAACTTCTTTGCATCTCGCGAAACTTACGCAGCTTATAGCGTCCCTTGGAAGCGCGGTATTTTATTGATTGGCTCACCAGGAAATGGTAAAACGCATACAGTCAAAGCATTGATTAATCAGATGCAGCAGCCCTGCTTGTACGTTAAAAGCTTTAAGTCTGAGTATGCTACTGATAGCGAAAATATTCGTAAAGTATTCAAAGAAGCACGCCAGTCTGCTCCTTGTATTCTGGTATTAGAAGATATCGATTCGCTTTTGAATGACGACAATCGCTCTTTCTTTTTGAATGAACTTGATGGCTTTGCCGCTAATCAAGGAATTGTGACCATTGCAACCACTAATCACCCAGAACGTTTAGATTCAGCAATTAGCGATCGCCCCAGTCGCTTTGACCGCAAATATCATTTTGAACTGCCAGCTATCCCAGAACGACAAGCCTATATTACATTGTGGAATGATAAATTAAAAACTGCAATGCGCTTGTCTGAGGAGGCTGTGAGTCAGATGGTTGCATTAACCGAAGGCTTTTCTTTTGCCTACCTTAAAGAACTGTTTCTCTCGTCAATGATTCGTTGGATGGGAGCAATGGAAATTGGGGCGCTAGAGAAAATCATGATTTCTCAAGTTACAGTTTTGCGAGAACAAATGAGCAGCCCAACTGTTAGCAGCGAAAATTTAGAAAAGTAAAATGAAAGTCCATCAATTTCAAGATATAAGTGAGTTTTACGCACGGGTGAAAGACTACTTGCTCATTCAAGAAGCACAGCATAACCTGCTTCTGGGGATGAGTAACGCCTTGATTCAAAATCCACAATACTTTGACAAAACGCCTTACTTAGCAACTGTTGAAATAGACGATGATATTGTAGCCGTAGCAATCAGGACTCCACCCAGAGGTTTAGTGCTGTCGCAAGTTAGAGATTTAAAGGCTGTAGACGCACTTGCTCAAGACTTACATCTTTCTTCAAAATTGTTGCCAGGAGTTACTGGCCCTACAGATGAGGCACAAGCCTTTGCTCTAGCGTGGTATTCTCTTACTGGTCAATCTTACCAACTGCAAATAGCGCTGCGTATCTTTCAACTACAAAAAGTACAGCAAATAGCCAAAGCAGCAGGCTATTTACGACAGGCTACAGAAGGAGATAAAGAACTTCTCAAAAATTGGAATGAAGCTTTTGCACTCGAAGCCTTGGGCAAAATTGAGATAGATCCGGAACGCTGGGCTGAAAGGGTCTTAGAGCAAGGTTATGCTTACCTTTGGCAGGATGAAGTTCCTGTTTCAATAGCTTGTCGTGGCAGCCTCACACCCAACGGTGTGCGGGTGAATATGGTGTATACGCCACTAGAGTACCGCCGCAGAGGTTACGCTAGTGCTTGCGTTGCAGCTTTAAGTCAGACATTACTAGACCAAGGAAACCAATTCTGCTTTTTATTCACCGACTTGGCAAACCCTACATCTAATCATATTTATCAGGAGATTGGCTACCAGTCAGTGGGTGATTGGCATCAATACGCTTTCGTTTAAGAATAAAAAGCAAGTATATTTAACATTACCGTCGATGCCACAGCATAACTCTGTCGCCGTAACTGATGTACAAGCAGCGCAAGAGCGTCTTTTGGGGATTGCCCATCGCACACCTGTGCTGACTTCCAGAATTATCAATGAACGCACCCATAGCCAAGTATTTTTTAAGTGCGAAAATTTTCAACGCACAGGTGCGTTTAAGTTCAGAGGTGCATACAATGCACTCTCACAGCTATCAGCAGCACAAAAGCAGAAAGGCGTTCTTACTTATTCATCGGGAAATCATGCCCAAGCGATCGCTTTATCTGGAAAACTGCTAAATATTCCCACAACTATTGTTATGCCTGATGATGCTCCCGCTGTGAAGCAAACTGCAACTCGTGGTTACGGCGCAGAGGTAATTCTATACAATCGACAAACTACAAATCGGGAAGAACTAGCTCAAAATTTAGCACGCGATCGCTCTCTTACACTCATACCCCCTTACGATCATCCTCATGTAGTAGCAGGACAGGGTACAACCGCTTTAGAACTAATTCAAGAAGTTGGGAAATTAGACTTGCTATTAGTTTGTTGTGGTGGTGGCGGCTTAATTTCTGGTTGTGCGATCGCTACCAAAGCCCTTTTACCTAATTGTAAAGTCGTTGGAGTAGAACCAGCACAAGCTGACGATGCTACCCGCTCCTTTCACACTAAAACCCTGCAAACAGTCAACAATCCTGATACTATTGCCGATGGCGCTCGTACTCCTAGCTTGGGTAAGATTACCTTTCCCCTGATGCTCAATTATGTCGATGATATGGCCACAGTATCTGAAGCAGCAATTCTTCGCGCCATGTTTTTCTTGTGGGAACGCCTCAAAATCGTTGTTGAACCGACTGGCGCATTAGCAGCCGCAGCTTTATTAGAAGGTGTAGTAACATCACCTGGGGCAAGGATTGGTGTGATTATTAGTGGTGGCAATGTTGATTTGGCACAAGTTGGTAAATTGTTTGCAGCGAGATTTCAATAGGACAGTGGGGACAAGCAGGATTAATAAATTAATCTGAGCCTGAATTACTAATTTTTTTTTCCAACGATAATCTTACTTCTTCCGTCAGAAAAGGAAAGTTATCAGTTTCTGCATTCCTAACATATCTTCTAATAATTTCTACTTCAGTGAAATAAGTATCTAACTGTTTGTCTTCTGTATCCCCAAAAGACAAGGGTCTGTCGAGTAATCTTCTATATAAATCATAAAACTCTGATTCCCCATGTCGAAACGCCTTTAAATTGCTTTCTACCTTTAATCCTTTGTGAAAACTTAAAAGTATAGCAGTATGAGCAGAAACAATAGTTAAAAATATTTTTGAATAAAAAGTACCGTCTATTAACTGGGTAGCAATAGGTATTAAAGTTGCTGATGGAATAGTCCACCCTAAGCAGTAAAAATGAAATCTTGTATACTTGTTAGCTTCATTTTTCCAAAATCCAAGCGTTCCTTGTATTCTACTATAATGCTGCTCTAATAATTTCTTATTCTCTTCTGAGAAATATGGAGATTCATTAAATGAAGAGCCACCTGGATAAAGTTTTACTTTTTTAAGTATTGCTCTCAAAGTGGGAATAAAAGTTACTAATGCTATAAAAATATATACTATTGATGCTAATAGCCATATATTCATTGATGAATGTTCTATTATTTAATAATTACAATAAAATTGTAAGCCTTGATAGTAATATTAGGCAATACTTGGCCACTTTTTTGTCAATGCGTAAGTTTTATAGATATTACTGCTCTTTTTATTAAAATATCATCCATATCTCAAGCAAAGCTTACTCAAGTATTGCCAAGTTACACCCCTACTATGAAATTTGTATTAATTGTGAAGTGAGTAATCACTCCATTACCCTGAAAAAATAGCCAGAATAAAGGTATATCAAGGGTTTACACTAACTTAGTTTACATATGTTAACATTGTATACTTTGGTTGGGTATGTATCTTTTAGTAAAAACTTTATGACAGCTGTTATTACAAATCAAGAGCAAACAACGCGATTGTTTTCTCATCTTGAATTTGATGGAAATAAGCTTAATCATCAACCGGGTAGTGTATTGGGGAGTACTGCCTTAATTGCGGGAACTACGGTTGGGGCTGGGATTCTTGCTCTACCTGCGGTTACCCTACCATCTGGAATTGTCCCATCCACAGTTTTGCTGATTACTGTTTGGCTCTACGCTTTAGTTTCAGGTTTGTTGATTGCAGAAGTAACTTTGAACGCCATGCGTCTAGAAGGGCGTCCGAGTGTAGGTTTATTGGGAGTAGTTGAGAAAACCCTTGGTAAACTGGGAGCGCGAATTGCTGGTGGTGCATATTTATTCATGCACTATGCCCTCTTAGTAGCATATATCACCCAAGGCGGAGATATTTTAGTATCTGCGATCGCCAAAGTCTGTGGTGTAGAAAATCTTGTGCCTGCGTGGGTGGGAACAACAACTTTCACACTCTTATTTGGCGGTATTATGTACCTTGGAAGAGAAAGGTTTATACAGAAATTAAACAGCGCCTTTGTGGGGATTGTCATTGTTTCCTTCTTCGGACTGTTGTTAATCGGAGGAGGACATATTACAAGCACCCAATTCTTATTTCAGAACTGGACTGCCCTGGGAAGTGCCGTCTCAGTCATATGCGTGACGCTGTTTTACCATAACGTTGTGCCAGTTGTCGTATCGCAACTCGAAGGAGATGTCCGCAAGATACGTAAGTCTATCGTCATTGGTTCTATGATTCCCCTCATCATGTTCTTGGCTTGGAATGTCGTGATTTTGGGAAGTGTTAGTTCTGAGATAGTAGAGGGCATTTCTGCTGGCAAAACTGTTTTTGACCCATTGCAAATTTTACGATCTGGTGGTGCTGGAGAAGTGTTAGGAGTATTAGTATCTGTCTTCTCTGAATTTGCGATCGTCACATCGTTTATTGGATTTGTGTATGGGTTGCTAGATTTTTTCAAAGATGTTTCCCTAATTTCACAGGGCGAATCTTCTAATCGCTTACCCCTCTATTCCCTGGTGCTTTTTCCTCCTATGACTTTTGGCACGCTTAATCCCAGCATCTTCTTTGTTGCCCTAGATTATACAGGAACCTTCAGTATTTCAGTTTTAGGTGGGATTATTCCAGCATTGATGAGTTGGAAGCAACGCCAAGAGCAAGAGAACTTAAATAGTAAGGAACAACAGTTGGTTCCAGGAGGAAAAGTGACACTCATTGTAATGATTGGAGTATCATTAGCGCTGATGGTAAGGCAAATCCTGTCAATTTACTAAAAATTGTGGTGTATTATAGTTAATACACGTTTGTAGTATTAATGATACTAACTACAATCACATGAGTGATTCTCGCCTCGTTAAAATTAGTAGATATCTCAGCAAATATCTGCGACACACACCGGATGCAATTGGAATCAAACTTGCTCCCGGTGGTTGGTTTGCTGTTGATGAACTACTTACTGCTTGTACTAAAAATAAGTTTCCAATCACCCGTCAAGAATTACAGGTAGTAGTTGAACTCAACAACAAAAAACGCTTTTCCTTTGACTCCACAGGCACTCTGATTCGTGCTAACCAAGGTCATAGTGTAGAAGTTGATTTGCAACTAGAACCTGTCGTTCCTCCAGATGTGCTTTATCACGGCACGGGACACAAATCTGTTGAGTCGATTATGCAAGCAGGACTTTGCAAAATGTCTCGGCATCATGTGCATTTATCAAAGGATATTGCCACAGCAGAAACTGTAGGCGCAAGACATGGAAAACCAAAAGTTTTTATTGTAGATGCTGCTGCAATGTCTCAAGCTGGTTACAGCTTCTACTGTTCCGATAATGGTGTTTGGTTAGTAGATAGTGTGCCACCTCAGTATCTACAAAAAATTTGAATATTGAACAAACAATTACTTGTAATTCGTGAGCCAGTCCCGTCTTCTCCCAAAGGGAGAGGCTAGCGCCTTCTCCTATCGAAAAAGGTGGTTTCTCAAAGAAAAACTGCCGTTAGCGTAGCATCTCGTAGAGAGCGTCACCCGAAGGGTAATACCAATTTGAAAAAAGAGTGTGACAAATAGACCATCTGTAGAGACGCGATAAATCGCGTCTTCATCGAAAGATGTGTTGCAATCATTAATTGAATTAGTATAATTTTTAATTCCCAATTAATAGGGTACAGAGCCAATACTTGATCTGATTTCTCATTACCAAGTAAAAACACCAATAATTTTTTCCATCACTTAAGCAAGGTTATAAGTAGCTCAACCTGAAAAATGTAACCAGTTCATAGTAGCGCTTTAGCGCTAAAGCGCCACTACGAGTCTAAAAGCATTTATATGTTTACTTAGTTACTATTTCACGAAAAGCTTAAGCCTAATACAGATACATGAAGCGTACAACTGTACATCTCTACAGCCAATTTATGTCTTGTAAAGATTTTTTAAAATAGTATTAGATTGGCAATGCCGAGCCGACACTACTATATCTGGTTCAGAAAATCACCTATACAAATCTGTATTCAATAATTTAATAAAAAGAACTGCTTTATCTTAGTATTTAATACTTATATCTTACGATAGAAGGAAAACAATATTGTCATTAATACGCTAGTTATAGGTTTTTCATGGATTAAAAATATATGAACATTATTGCTTGGATAATTCTGGGTTTACTTGCTGGAGCTATAGCGAAAGCTATTTATCCTGGTCGTCAGGGTGGTGGAATTCTTAAAACCATGATCTTAGGTATCATCGGTGCTGTAATAGGGGGGACTATAGTGACTCTATTACAGACAGGGAGGCTGCAATTCGCAGCCGCATCTCTGAGTATTCCTGGTGTAATTGTTGCAGTTATTGGTGCAATAGTTGCTATTTTTCTATGGAACCTATTCACTGAGCGTAGTAGTTATTAGTTGAATTACCAGAACATTCATGATTGAAGCCGAGTTATTAAAAACTACACCTTTTTCAACTTTAAACACATACGAAAACTCCACTTTCTATAAGATAGTGGAGTAGTCATTTTTATTAGACTATTAAACCCTAGTTATTACTGAAGTTGTAAAAGCAAAATTATTCTAAGCTCTCGTTAACTGCATCTTTGATGTTTTCCTTAGTGTGAATAACTTGGGCTTCAGTTTGCTTAGCTTGACCCTCAGCTTTATCTTTTGGATTGCCAGTTACTTCACCAACAAATTCTTGAACCTTGCCTTCAATATTTTTAGCGGTAGCTTCTACTCTTTTCTCATCACTCATAATTTTTAACCTTAGTAGCTGTTCAAGATATTAACTTAGTAAAAAATATAACATTACTACTATACTTTTACTTCTATCAAGAGTTCTATCAAAGTTTTAAATTTATATAACTTTAGATAGATGCAAAACAAATAAAAAACTAGTTTTCATCAACAATGTAAATTTTTATAAAAAATCTATTAACCTAAAAAGAATAATTTATGCTAAAAAATTATATTAAGCATCTAAAGAAAGAGAAAAATAGTTTGAAAATATTATTTTGTATTACTTTTTAGATTTGAAACATTACAAAGTTTAGTCTTTATTTTTAGCTACTTGTAAAAAATGTGTATGTTATTTATTAATTTAGCTGAATATAAAAAATAACATTTATACAGCAGAATTGAGAATACATTCGTCAGAATTGGGAAGGGAAACAGGCTTTATACTTGACTGTGAGTCCTCTGTTGTGTGCTTCATCAACTTTAAATCTGCTATATATTATTTTTAAATAAATGAATTGAAATAAATCTTCAATATGAGGAAAGTCAAAGAGTGAGAAAAAAGCATCAGAAGAATGTGTGGAATAGTGAGATTAATGACATTATTCGAGGTGCTTGTGGAGGCTTTTTATTTGGCATCCCATTGTTATATACAATGGAAGTTTGGTGGATTGGGTCACTGGCAAAACCACAATTAATGATGATGGCGATCGCATTATTATTTATTGTAGTTTTTATACTCAACCAGACAGAAGGCTTTCGGAAACGCAGATATAACTGGTTAGGTTATCAAGCCGCAATAGATACTGTAGAAGCAATAGCGATCGGAATAGTTTGCTGTGCCTTTGTATTACTGCTATTGCGAGAACTCACACTTGAAACCTCGCTCAAAGAAGCTTTAGGTAAAACCATTTATGAGAGTGTACCTTTTGCCCTTGGTGTAGCATTAGCTAACCAGTTTTTGGGAGATACTCGTAATAGTGAGCAAGAAAATGGGAAAGCGCCAAACAAAGGAGGTGAGTTACACGCCACCTTTGCTGATGTTGGTGCAACAGTGATAGGTGCAACCGTAATTGCATTTAACATTGCTCCAACAGATGAAGTTGCCATGTTAGCAGCCGCAACTTCACCACCTTGGGAATTAGCAATGATCGCCGCATCTTTGTTGATTTCTTATGGCATTGTATTTCAGGCAGGTTTTTCAGACCAGCAAAAGCGCAGACAGCAACAAGGAATTTTCCAACGACCATCAAGTGAAACCATTATGTCCTACTTAGTTTCACTGCTAGCAGGTGCGGTAATGCTGTGGTTCTTTCAGAAGTTAACTTTTAGCGACCCTTGGACAATGTGGTTAGATCACACTTTAGTGCTGGGATTACCTGCAACTATTGGCGGTGCTGCGGGAAGGTTAGCGATATGACTCAAACAGAACAACAGCAACCAGAGCGATCGCCTGCTGAATGGATAACATTCACTGTCGCCTCATTCATCCTAGCAGTAATTGTTGGTTTGGTCGGCTACACTTGGCTCAACGACAACAATCAGCCTCCTATCCTTTCTGTCAGTAACAAAGAGACAATTAAGGAAATTAATGGACAATTTTACGTTCCCTTTGAAGTGGTAAACACTGGAGGAGACACTGCTGAGTCAGTTCAAATTATGGCTGAATTAGTCATTAATGGTGAGGTTGCAGAAACAGGAGAGCAACAAATTGACTTTTTATCCAGTGGGGAAACAGAAGAAGGCGCATTTATATTTCGTCAAAATCCAGGCCAAGGCAAATTAACGCTACGTGTCGCTAGCTACAAATTGCCCTAATGCAAAGTCCTGAGTATTTTTAACTTGACTCAGGACTCACTACTAGGTTTAGTTAATATTTTGAACCGCTGTTTTTTGTAGGGAAACACAGCAATCCTAACTGTGCCTTTTCTACTTAAACATTCGCTTTAGCTTTTGACCAAACACCATTTTCATCTTCATCAAATTGCTGATGAACCGCTTCCCAAGCAGCTTGTTCAGCTACCAATTCATCATTTTTCTCCTTGAATGCAGCATTATAGCGCTCAATGAATGTGCGCTGAGCTTCCTCAGAAAGATGTGAACGAACCTCTGGTGATAAATCTTCCGGGCTGTTGCACTCTCCAAGACAAGGACGAGCCAAAGTTTTTTCAAGTGTATGAATTTCTTCAGCACCAGCACTTTCAAGCAGCAATTGAAATTCGCCGGCGCGATCGCTTGGTACTTCTGCTAGCAATAAGAACTCACCAGCTTGTAGACGAGTTTGGTAAATAGCAGCTTTATCTTCTGGCATTCCCAAAGTAGTCAGAACTGATACCAGTCCTGCACCTGCACTACCTGCGATCGCACCACTTGCAGCTCCAAGCAATATTGCACTAATGGGGCCTGCTGCCACAATTGAACCGATAAAAGGAATAAATAATACCCCTACACCTGTGAGCAAACTAAGGAAAGAACCAAATAAGGAACCAAAAATTGCTCCTGTTCTCAATCCTCCCAAAATCACATCTTTTTTAGTAATAAAACCAGCAATTCGAGTCTCAGATTGGAAGTTTCTGCCCATGACCGAAATATGATCTCTAGGCACACCCCTATCTAGTAACCGACGAATTACATCATCAATTTGCTTTTGTTCTTTAAATACAGCAGATATGGTACGTTCTGCTTTATATGCTTCTGACATTTTAATACTCTTTGTACTATGTCGTTTTTTTAGTTGACACCAAGAGGCAAATACAAGAAGATTGATCCCTCTATCCTAGTTAAGGCTTATACCATTTGGCTTTAATCAAGCTATAGATTCAGGCAATAAGGACGCACAAATGTACGCCCCTACAATTTCATCTCTACTTCAAGCTCGGCCAATTGGTATTACGCAGGAGATTCTAAAACCCGATTTCTTAGGTATTTACCAAGCTTACAGAAAAGCTATTTCTCATAGAAACCGGGTTTTTTACGAGTCTCGCCAGTATGAGGGAAGAATCAATCTTCCCTCAATCGGTTGTGCAGAGTGTCATTTTCAACTTAATATCTTTAGCTAAACCGCTAATAGCCTACACACCAACGGGGGTTTTAGTTTCTGCTGCTGGCTGTTTACCGTCTGCTTCCAATGCTTCCCCTTCAATAAATGAGCGCAGCATCCAAGCTATCTGTTCATGCGCTTCCAGCAGTCCGGTTAGAAAGTCAGCAGTTCCCTCATCATGGAATTCTTCGCTAGACTGGTCTATATGTTGTCTTAAGTTACGAATCACCTGTTCGTGATCATTTACCAAGTTAGACACCATCCCTGTTGCTGTTGGAACTCGACCAGCATCTTCTTTGAGGGTAGCAATCTTGAGAAATCCTTCCAATGAACCAACGGGGTAACCGCCCAAAGTACGAACCCGCTCTGCTATTGCATCGATACTTAATGTCAGTTTTTCGTAGTGTTCTTCCCAAAGCTGGTGCAGAGTGCGGAACTGAGGGCCAATGACATCCCAATGGTACTTTTTGGTTTTCACTAATAGTACATAAGAATCTGCTAAATCCTGATTTAACAGATTAATCACACCTTGACGCTGTTCTTGTGTCAAACCAATGTTTATAGGAGTCATTATTTTCTATCCCTAATCGAACTTATTTACTAACTTCTCAAATTTTAGGCACAATACACATCAACCCAAGGAAATATTGTGAAGTTAAATTAAGTGCATTATTAATAAATATGCCTATACCTTAATAGGTAGTAGTATAAAAAACCCAAAGAAGGTTTTATAATTGATTGGATTTATCTATTTTAAATCCAAATATTTGTACTGAGTAGGTTAATCAACTTTTATAAAACAATCCTTTTATAAAATTAAAATAAATAAGTATAAAAATAGATTTTTATATTCCCTATTTCCAGCTAAGTAGGTGAACACAAAAAATAATACTGTCACTGTGAGTTAAACACATGCACGCTAGAAATTACACAATTTCTTTACGTCTAGAACTTACGCAAGAGTTGCCTAAAATTCTTATTTCTACCCTGCGGTAACCCCTTCGGGTATCTTCTTCGGAGATGCTACGCTAACTTCAGTAGCTCATTTTGTAAACCAAAAAAACTGCTTTGATTCGCCGCTGTGCGTCTACGTGTCATTTGCTGTTCTTTTTTCATAACTTTGCCTAAGCCCTAACGTCTTCTTACGTCGTTCAAGTCAAGATAGTTTTATATTTCGTTGAGTCTTGAAGAAAACCTTGCTAAATATAATAAAATTTGAATTCTAGAACTTTAAAAGTAAAAACATCCAGCTTATTTAAAAAGTCGAGTATCTTGTTTTTATGAATAATTTATGACTGTTACAGCAATGGGTAATTGTTTTTGCACAATTACCCATTACTACTGACATATTACAAAAGAAAAGTATTAATTATCTTACTCCTTACCTGTCACTTTATCCAAAAAACTCTTTACATTATCTTCAACAGAAGTTGAACTCTGCGAATTATCAGGACGTTTTTGCTTTTCGATGTCAGCAGCTCCCTGAACTTCGTTAAGCCCTTCGTTTGAATTCTTTTGAACCTCTTTCAAACCAGCAGGTGGTGATTTAGCTGCTTCATCTGTTTTGCGTTGAGTTTCCAGAAGTTGGTCAGTGGCTTCAGTTGGATCACTTTGATAGCTTTCGATCGCAAAAGCAGGAAAAGCACTAGATAACAATAGTAAAGCACAGGTAAAAGCCACAACTAAAAAACGCACTGGACGTAAATTAGATAAAACAGAAGCAATAATTTTCATTTGAAATCCTCGGTAACAGCGTTCACAACGCAGAACTTGCAATGTTGACAGAGAAGCAACTAGCATATCTTGAGTCAATTTGATCAATCAAATTCTTAAGCTAGCTTCCGTCTTTTAGTTCTTGAGCAATTAACCTTATGAAGAAACTGTCTTTGCATCACCTCATCGACTCAAGAATCGGCGTTGAGTAACTGTTCCATTGATTATTCAATGAATACATTACCTTTGACGTTATTCTTCATTCAAGGTTCGTCTGATCTATTTCTACTGTGAAGACGTTAAAGTTTGAATCGGCCTGAAGAATGAAGTTATTACCATCTATATATATAACAAGATACAACAAAATCACTCTCTAGGTAGATCAACTTAGTACAGTTGTGACAGGTAAATACTTCTACATTTATTTACTTTTATTTCTTAATTCATTACTATATATGAATCTATAAATGAAAGAATATAGCACGCGTTAAAATACTTGCGTTCTTTAGAGTCACAAAACGATGGTAGCAAGTATAATCTATACTTACACGATGCTAACGGCAACAATGATAATGATGGCATCATAGACACTATTATCAGTTATTGAAATTACTGATTTAGCTGGTAATTTAGCGATGATTTCTGTTATTTAGCTTGAGTTAGTTCAGTTTAATTGGAATTCGTGCTGATAAAATAGAATACTAAAGATGCAAGATGCGATCGCTCGAATCAAAAAGTAGCGATCGCATCTTAATACTGTTTATTTCAAGAATGGGCGGTATAGGAGTCGAACCTATATCTGCGAGTTAAAAGCCCTTATACACAGCCGCTATGCCAACCACCCAAGTAAATCGACCTCTGCGCTCGCCTATGGACATAGCAAATGTTGTGTATTATCTATGCCAAATATAAATCCACCAGGGAGGTACTGCCCCTCCTATCTCTGTGTTATCAGCACAGCGCCTCGCTTCTCGGCTTCAGGTGGATAGGCGGAAGATGGAGGAATTGTAGCTTGCTTCCCGTAGGGTACTCACGATATCGGTTTTGCAGACCAATGCCTTTGACCACTTGGCTACTCAGTCATTTGGAAGTCCCGATGAGATTTGCACTCGCAATATTCAGTGTGAGAAACTGACGGCTTGAACTATTTGCCTACAGAACTATCACGGGAGTAACGAGACTTGAACTCGTAACCTATCGCTCGACAGGCGATCGCTCCAGCCACTTGAGCTATGCCCCCATGTTTCTGCACTACTTGGATATAGAATATGATTTTTACCTTTGAGAAGCAGTGTCTTTTACCTCACTACATAAATAATACAAAAGGTGTCAAGGGGTTTGGAAAAATTCTTTGGAAATTGTTTAAAACTGCATTACTACTTGGCTTTGAACTCACTAACCTCTGTAGACAGAAAAACTACAGCTTATGATATGGGTGAGTTTTTGGAAATCTAATGTGACAGACAACAATCTCAAACGACAACAGATAATTAGTGTTGTGGCGATCGCCTTTTCTGTAGGAGCTTGTAGTACTAGTCCAAGTACGCCCCCCAAATTAGGGTTTAACCAGATGACCAGCAAACTAGCTGATCAGGCAAACACCCAAGCTAAAGCTCATTTACAACTACCACCTGTAATAAAAAATCCTACTTTTAACGTTCCTGCTAAATATCAAAGCAAAATAGTTTACAAGGTAAAACCTAGTAATAATGAGAAAGTTATTGCCTTGACTATAGATGATGGGCCTTGGCAAAACACAACATTACAAATGCTAGATATTTTGAAAGCAAATAACGTCAAAGCAACATTCTTTTGGGTAGGACAAGCCTTACAAGCAAATCCTAACCTTGCTAAGCGAGAGGTAGCCGAGGGACACGCTATTGGCAACCATACTTGGCATCATTGGTATAAGCAAATGAATCAAGCCACAGCTCAGTATGAAATTGAACACACCGCTGACTTGATATACAAAACTACAGGTGTCAAAACTACTCTGTTTCGTCCTCCTGGAGGCTTTTTAAACAATGGATTAGCTGCTTACGCCAAAAGCCAAAAAGAAACTGTAATTATGTGGTCGCTAACTTCAGCTGATACTGATCCTCATGCCAAACCACAAGCATTTGTTAACAATGTACTTAAAGGTGCAAAACCAGGTTCGATTGTTTTGATGCATGATGGTGGCGGCGATCGCCAAAGAACTGTACAAGCATTACCAGAAATTATTAATGGACTTAAACAGCAAGGCTATCGATTTGTGACAGTTCCCGAATTATTAAAAATGCAATCATAGGGCTTATACAAGTGTCATATTTCTCTCGTAGAGATTGTCCTTTATTCAAAAGTCAAGAGTCCAAAAAACCCGCACTTATGACTGGATGCGGAGCGTTTTCATCTCTGCTCTGGACTCTTGACCAAATAATTACCAATTGCGTTAGTGCAGCAGGGCGTAGCCCATTATCAATTACGAATTATTCTGATTCACCCTTTGATTGTGTTCATTCACTAATTACAGAAGCACTAATCTTTTGAGCTTCCTGCCATAATTTATGCAAAAAGAACTCTGTGCGTGAAGCGAAGCTATCGTAGTTAGGCGAATCGCTCATAGTTGTGACAAACACACCCTCAGCATCCTCAGAACTATGTGATAGCCAAGAACCTCGCAGAGTCACTTCTATATACTCGCTGTCGCAAGTACATAGAGCAATAATTTCTCTGTCATCGCGTTTCACCTCAGCTTTCAATACCTCTAGTCCCGGCAAATCAGCAGGAAGCAAAAAAGAAGCCGTGCTGGGTTCAACGGACAAATATTGACCAACTCGCAGCGCCAAAATCACTCGTTGCGCTACCCATTCCTCCAGCGATGAACTCAAACACTCTAAATAAAAGCTGTTTTGCGTGTAAGTTAATTTCAGCATTCCTTCCTTATGCTCTCCTGTTATTCCAGGTTTGCTTGCACATCTATCCAGAACTGTTCTGCAAAAGAAATCGCTGGATGGGCTGGTGCTTTTGGCTTAATACGCAGTTGCATACCAGCCTCGAACAGGGTGCGATCGCCTTTACGGGAGTTACATCTGTCACAAGCTGTGACTACGTTATCCCAAGTGTGTGAACCGCCTTTAGAGCGTGGCATCACATGGTCTAGTGTTAGACGCTTGCTGCTACCGCAATACTGGCAACTGTGATGATCTCGTCGCAACACTTCCCGCCGATTGACTGGCGGCACTTTCCACATCCGCTCCCTAGAAGCTATTTTTAAACGAATGTGTTTTGGCACATCAATTACCATGCTGGGTGAGTGAACTTGCCATCCCTTTTCTGCCGTCAGTCCTAGCGGTTCGGCTTTATTTGTGACTAAAAGCACAATCGCCCGCTTAATATTGACTCGACACAGTGGCAAGTAATTTTGCGAAAACACGACTATGGATTGCTCTAACACTTGCATTGCGATTCCGGAGCGTATGAAAGATATCGTCACAACTTCACTCCTTATTAAAAAACCCCCGCTTCTTTTTTCGGTGAAGCGGGGGTTAGAAATTGACCTACTTATCTTTCGGTCTTATATCGGTACAGTATTTCTTTGCCTGTACCTCCCGCGTTCTTCACTTAGTTGTGGTTTGGCATTCAGTGCGCCAATGCTAATAAATCTAAAATCATAATTACCCTCTGTGATTTGCCCATGATTTTGGCTACCATCGCCCATAAATAAATACTCCACTCCCGCCGCGACTAATTCCCAACTGGCTCGGCAGTTGGTAGGACGCGAAGAAGTGGAGATGGGATAAATGGATTTCACAGAAAATTTCACCTATTGAACATTCCTTTAAACATACTACACTTGTATTACTATCCTGTCTATACCTTTAAGGAGAAAAGTCATGCATACAATCGCTCGCACTCCAACCACTGATATGGAAGTTACCAGCATCCGCTTAGAGCGGGAACTTAAAGATAAATTGAAAGAAATAGCTGGCAATCAGGGATATCAAGCTCTGATTCGAGATATTCTTTGGAATTATGTGCAGCAAAAATCAGGTGAGTGGAAACCTCGATTTTCGCGAACCGATATTCGAGCTAGTATAGCTGCGACAGCCCAGCAAGAAGAACGGTGTGTACTTACAGGTCAACTCATTCAACCCCAACAACCCATGTTGCTAGGACTAACGAGGAATGGCGATATGGTTCCCCTAAGTGTCGAGAGTTTAGCTGGATAGCCCAGGATTCAGTCAGGCGAATATAGCCTAGTTAACTTTTTTAGTTAACTAGGCTGCATTCAGAATTTAGCCTCATGCCCTACTATCGTACTTTTAACTAATTTTCCTTTTTAAAATAAAAAATTATATAGCCATCAAGTTGTCAAAGCTACGAATTTGAGCAAGAAAAAGAACTAATCTAACAAGTTCAAAGAGTTTAATAAAATTTATATAAATAAAAATCAGAGTTTAATCAGTAAATAATTGTAAAGAACTATAGCTTAGACAAAAATATTTTACTAGTTTTTAACAGTTTAAAAACTGTCAATTTTCTACTTTTTGCCTTAACAATACTTCATATATAGTTAAGTGAATAGGAGCATGATAGCTTATTCAGCAAAAAAAAAGAACAAATTTTACAGATTTTTGAGTATTTTTAGGTGTTAATGCGGAGAATATTATAAGGATTTTATCTTAATTATAGAGAAATTACGGTTTATGTATACTTATAGACAGGATATGCTTGGCCAAAGTTAGTGAATTACCTCAGAATACAGAAGGCGAATGTAATCTGAGTCAGCTATTCTACGATATTGTATGTAATTTCTTACCTATGTAGAAATTTGTTTAATACATTGGGAACTTGGTCATCTGACATAGAAAAGGGCTATAACAGGTGAATGAAAGTATTCATACAAAATTCGTAAATCATCATGGTGTAACAACATCATTATCGGTGAAGAATATGCCAAGAGGGTGGGTAAAACAACAATGGGGTCATTATCCAAGAGCGTGCCAAGAATGAAAAAGCCTTTATCGCCGCCACAGAGCTTAAATGACATAGAACGACAACCATACCAAGTCAAGCTGATGCCGCATCAGGAAGAAACTGCCCATGTGTTGGTACACAAAATTAACCAAATTATTGCCAGTAGCTCAACTACGGCATTGATGCTGCAAGAGATAGCCAAATTGTTAGGAGTTGTTTTCCAAGTAGATTGCTGCTGCCTAGTGCCAGTATATTGTGAGGCTGCTACTGAACCAATTACGGCGAATTGGTGTGCTGATGATTACTTAGGTTTGCCACACCCAAACGAGTTGTTCTCGATGGAACAGTTGCTAATGGACTCACCAGTAGTGCAATGTGCTGCTGAACCACTGACAATTGAAGGTATTTCAACCATTCAGAACAGTCTAGTGATTGGGTGTCAATATTTACCATTACCGATAAAAGCGGTTTTGGCAATTCCTACGCAATTTAGTGGCAGCAACAACGGCGTAATCAGTCTGATAAAATTCCAACCTTATGATTGGAGTGAATCAGAAAAACAACTCCTCAAAGCAGTAGAGTCGGCTTGTGCGATCGCTTTTTCTCGTGTGACACAGGCTCAGTTAATTGCCCAGCAACAGCAGCACCTGGAAACAGGCCACCAGCATCAAAACTTGATTAAGCAATTAACTATACTGAGCCGCAGCAACTTGGAGTTGAATCAGATGCTCCAGTTAATTACCGCGTCTACTGCCGAATCTTTACAGGCAGATCGCGGCTTGCTCATACTATTAAAATATACAGATCCACTATTTAGGACTCGACCCAAAAACCAAATTCCCGGAGCAAAAGCTACTGTAATTGGTGAATGGAATAGAGCAAAAGAAATTTCCGAAACTGGTAAACCAGATACATTAAATCAATCGTTTTTGATCTCAGAATGTGGTTTATGCCAACGTGTGTTTACAGAATCAGGTAGACCAGTAATCATTGATGACTATACAGCCCAAAACGATATCTGGACAGCAGCACCATTATTTGCGATAGAAGAATTGCCTGCGGCGTTGTTAATGCCATTAGAGAGCCAGGGTAAAGTTTTAGGATTTTTAATGTTACAGCAAGCGGTTGCTCGCAGTTGGCAAGCAGCAGAATTAAATCTGGTGGAAATGGTTTGCGCCCAAGTCAGCAATGCGATCATTCAGTCACAGACATTGCGCCAAGTACAAACTTTGGTAGATGAACGGACGGCGAAACTACAAAGCAGTCTGGAATTGCAAGCAAAATTGCATGAAAGAACACGGCAATATGTTGAGCAGTTGCGGCAACTCAACGAACTCAAAGATGAGTTTATGAGTAATATGAGCGATCGCTTACGCTACCCCTTGACAAATATGCTAATGTCAATCAAAAATTTGCGTTTGCCGGGGATAGCACCAGAGCGTCAGCTTAAATACTTGGATATTCTAGAGCAAGAATGTACTAAAGAAATTAACTTGATTAATGACTTGCTAACACTACAAAAATTAGAGTCTGATCAAGAGGCCCCCCAGTTAGAGACTATTGATTTAAATGCCAAAATCCAAACTGTAGCAACATCTTTTGAGAAAAAACTTGCAAATAGCGGATTGAGCATTACTGTGGATTTACCCGAGGAACCGCTCAAACTGCAAACTGAACTAGAGAGTTTTGACCGTATTCTCCAAGAATTATTAACTAATGCTTGTAAATACTCAGAGCATGAGAGCATAGTCCAGTTACAAGCCTTTCACCAAGTTGCTCAACAGATTGATCAAGTTATTATTAAAGTGACGAATATAGGACGTGCCATTTCTGAAGAAGAAGCGACTTATATCTTTGACAAGTTCCGTCGTGGTAAAGGGCGCTGGATTCCAGGGACTGGCTTGGGACTTGCTTTAGTCAAGTCATTAGTACAGCATTTAGATGGGGTGATCGCTATTGAGAGTCGGCAAATCTCTGATTCTCAACTGAGTGAAATTTGCTTCACTCTGACTTTGCCTCAATTTTCTGACGAAAGCCAACCATATTCTGAAAGTGACTAAAGAACATAACACAACACAGGATCTTGATTTCCAGTCCTCTAGTGATCACAGCAACATAGAAGAGGATTTACCCGCTGGTTCAGCTGCTTTGCTAGCTAATGTAGAAGTTCAAATTCAGAAGATAGCAGAGCGACAAAGGCAAATCAGCGCTAAGATTCAAATCCCCAAACCAGTAGAACAAATCTGGAAGGTTCTCACAGATTATGAAGCCTTAGCTGACTTCATTCCCAACCTTGCCAAGAGTCGTCTGCTTGAACATCCCAACGGTGGTATTCGACTGGAGCAAATAGGCTCTCAACGCTTACTAAATTTAAAATTTTGTGCGCGTGTAGTTCTGGATTTGGAAGAATACTTCCCTAAAGAAATTAACTTCCGCATGGTGGAGGGAGATTTTAAAGGCTTTTCTGGTAGCTGGTCTTTAGAACCTTGTTCCATCGGTGAGTATGTGGGAACAAGTCTTTGTTACACAATCCAAATTTGGCCTAAACTCACTATGCCAGTGGCAATCATTGAAAATCGTCTCAGCAAGGATTTGCAACTAAATCTGCTAGCGATTCACAAGCGTGTAGAAGAGTTAGACCGTAGAAAAGTTTAAGTTATCTTAGTCTGGCATTTACATCTACTACACAAATGCCAGATTAACTAGTAAGCAGTAATACAAAAGTGTTTTTCACTTTGATTCTGCTTTGAAGTACCCCCAGGGGAATTCGAATCCCCGTTACCTCCGTGAAAGGGAGGTGTCCTAGGCCTCTAGACGATGGGGGCATCGGACTCAGACCTTTTATAAATTAACGAATTTTCCGAGCTTTGTCAACAGCTTTTGCTAAAAAAATTTGGCAGCCGCTATTGGGTGTAAGTAAAAGCCTTCACTGAGTACTAATTAGACAAACATCGGCCTCTGAGCGGAACATAGATTAAAGAACAAACATCGTTGAGTAAGAACACTCAATTAAGGTGGTTGACTAGAGCTTTTATGTGTTTATTACTCAAACAGTGTCCTGCTTGATTGCCAAGAAGTTATAAATGGTGTGTCACAAAAAACTGAGTCGGATA
The DNA here is from genome assembly GCF_038096175.1 of Nostoc sp. UHCC 0302. Classification (NCBI taxonomy): domain Bacteria; kingdom Bacillati; phylum Cyanobacteriota; class Cyanophyceae; order Nostocales; family Nostocaceae; genus Nostoc; species Nostoc sp. UHCC 0302. Next base: position 8,342,557 of record NZ_CP151099.1, on the reverse strand, counting down.
AAATTCTCTGACTTTTGCAAGGGATAAAGGGTACGATATTGTACCCTGTAAAGTTAATATTTGCGATTCTTTTCAAAAGATTTTGAAATATATCGCTGAAAATCTACAACATGGAAGCATCTTTTGAAATCACCTTACAGATGGCGATCGCTGTCTTTGCAGGCATTAGCGCCCAAGTGCTAGCTGCATACTTTCGGTTTCCTAGCATCGTTTTGTTATTGTTGTTAGGGATCTTGCTTGGCTCTGATGGTATGGGGCTATTGCACCCGCAGTTGTTAGGCACAGGGCTGGAAGTTATTGTTGCTCTGGCTACGGCAATAATTTTGTTTGAAGGTGGACTTAACTTGGATCTGCGAGAAATGGGCAGAGTCTCAGTTAGCCTGCAACTCCTCGTCACTCTAGGAACACTAATCACGCTGCTGGGCGGTAGCATGGCAGCTCACTGGTTGGGTGAATTTCCTTGGAATATAGCTTTTCTCTACGCTTCTATAGTTGTGGTGACAGGGCCAACGGTAATTAGCCCCTTGCTCAAACAAATCAACGTAGATCGGCAAGTAGCAACCCTCTTAGAAGGGGAAGGGGTTTTAATTGACCCAGTAGGAGCGATACTCGCCTTCGTTGTCCTCGACACCATTTTGAACGGCGATGCTGACCCAATCAATGCGATCGTCGGTTTACTGATGCGTCTCAGTGTTGGTGGGGCAATTGGTGCTGCTGGTGGTTACTTAATGAGTTTGATTTTCAAACGCGCCCATTTTATGTCATTCGAGCTAAAAAACTTAGTAGTTTTGGCGGTACTGTGGAGTCTGTTTACTCTGGCGCAGATGATCCGTACTGAGTCTGGAGTAATGACAACAGTAGTGGCAGGAGCAGTATTTGCCAATTCCTCTGTACCAGAAGAACGCTTGCTGCGAAGCTTTAAAGGTCAACTGACTATTCTTAGCGTATCAGTGCTATTTATCCTCTTAGCAGCTGACCTATCAATCGCGAGTGTCTTTGCTTTGGGTTGGGGTAGTTTATTCACTGTTTTGGTACTGATGTTCGTTGTTCGCCCGATTAACATCCTATTGTGTACCTGGAATAGTGACCTCAACTGGCGACAGAAGCTATTTTTAAGCTGGGTTGCTCCTAGAGGGATTGTTTCCGCTTCTGTGGCTTCCTTGTTTGCGATTTTACTCACACAACGCGGCATTAACGGCGGAGATTCGATTAAAGCTTTAGTTTTTCTCACAATCATCATGACAGTTGTTTGCCAAGGGTTAACAGCTGGCAAAGTGGCGAAGTGGTTGCAAATTACTTCCAAAGAGGCAACTGGGGCAGTGATTGTAGGTTGTAACCCCTTGAGTCTTTTGATTGCCCGATTCTTTCAAGAGCGGGGCGAAAACGTAGTAATGATTGATACTGATCCGGACTGTCTTGTCCAAGCTGAAGCCCAGAATCTCCGGGTTCTTGCCAGCAGTGCGCTAGATGCTGCTGTTTTAGAAGAGGCGGGACTTGCCTCAATGGGTACTTTTTTGGCAATGACTAGTAACGGTGAGGTGAATTATGTCTTGGCTCAACGTGCAGCTGAGGAGTTCAAGCCACCGCGAGTCTTAGCGGTTTTTCCTCGTGATCCGGCTAATACCTCGGTGAATAATAAAGTTAACCAAGCTTTTATCCCAGATTTAGCGATTAAGACTTGGAATGAATATTTGAATGATGGACGAGTCAAGCTAGGAACAACTACTCTTGATGAGTCGGAATTTTCAACTCAACTAGAACGCATACAGGAAAAGATTCGGACTGGGATATTGATACCGTTATTGGTAGAACGAGAAGAAAAGCTACAGGTAATCCCAGCAAACGAAGAGTGGGAAGTTGGCGATCGCATTATCTACCTTTTATTTGACCCCAGACCAAATCTTTTAAAACGTCTATCTGGTGCTACCCAGTCTACTCCTCTCTCTCTGGAAAAGTTACCAGAGGTTGAAGAAGTTCCCCTCGCGCAATAAGCGTAGATTTTGACGGAGGCAGGGGCAAGGGAGCAGGGAGAGAATAATAACTCCTAACTCCTAACTCTTAACTCAGGACTCAGCACTCAGAACTTTTTACTAGCCTTCTGATGCTTGCAAATTACTCAACTCAGAATTATGCTCTTCTGCATACATTTGCTGTTCCTGCCAGAGTAAAGCAGATATATGTACCACTGCAAAAGTTATGGCAGCCACTGAAATAATATAGCTGTGTATTGTGTAAAGGTGTTGGACAGTCACGCTGCTAATCGCTCCACCCCCAGTTAGGATATCGCGCAGCTGCCCACCGATTAAAGGAATAGCTTCGATAGTTCCTAGCTCAATGTTAAAACGCCAGTATCCTTCTTGATCCCAAGTTAAAATCATGGCTGTCCAATCAAGCCCGATCGCACTGAGAGTAAACAAAATTCCGCTAACCCAAGCAATCAGCCAACTTTTACGATATTGCCTACCTAAAAACATCACCACAATTTGAATCAGGGCGATTGCAATTAGCGCATTACCAGCAATATCGTGCGCTCTATAGAACAACCAACCGTATGGTACTTCTGTATTGATCCTTCTCAAAGACTCATAAGCGCCGCCTGCTATCGGTTGGTAATAAAAAGAAAGTAAAACTCCGGTAGTGATGTAAATCAAGCACAGAGTGAGAATCACGACTGATAATGTCGTCGCCAATCGCCGCAAAATCCTATCAAACTTGGTGCTTTGCATAGCTGACACCTTCTATATTTTGCTAAGTATTTATTCCTATTACTATTTTAGCTAAGAAAAATTAAGATATATGACTTTTTTAAGAGTAAGATAAATTTTTTTAAACTAAACACTCTACCCAAACTTTTAATGCTTCTGGTGAACCATACCAAATTCCTTGGCTCCTGGGAGAATGCTTGACGCCTTCAATGACAATATTTTCCGCACCTTCCAAATGGGCTGCTTCTATGGGTGTAATCCCGTCTCCCCAAGTGTCACCCTTACCACAAGTTAATTGGTAACTACTGTAAGCTAACCAGCTACCGCGCCGTCTTTCGCCAAAGATGGTTTTACCAGCTACACAAACGTAATGAACGTTTTTATAAAAGGCTCCTGGGTAGTTATTGGTGACAAAATCTAGATTCCAGCGCGTCCAACGTTCTTGGCTAATATGGGGTGTACCCAATGTTACTAGAGTAGCAACTAGAGAAGAAGCTCCCCAAAGGGATGGTTTTAGGTCTCTACGTTTTGCAAAATAAGGCTTTTCTCCTATATAAATCCGGGATATCCAACCTCCGGCTGAGTGACCAATCAAGTTGATTTGGCTAACATTATGTTGTTGCAACATCTGCTTCACTGTGCGATCTAGTTGCCAAAGAATAGGCGTTACAGGTCTTCCTCCCAGAGTAGGTAGCCAATCACGCCGTCTAAGTGGCACTGTGACTGTAGGAAAACCCAAATTTTGTAGTGATTGTTCTAGTGAGCGGTAAGCGATCGCGCTCTCTAAATATCCAGGTAAAATAACTGTCGGTAATGGCATTTGAGATTGAGAGATGAGGGTTGTGCAAAAAGTAGAGCTACTAGTTACGTACAAAAATAATTCTTCAGACACGTTGCTTCCTTCAACAGCAAACTTTCTCAGACGGATTTAAGATTTTTTACAAAAAGCTAAATACTTATGGCGGGGTTTTTGACTCAAATGTCTCATAAATTGGCAAGTTTGAAACAGTTTTAGAGTCTGCTGATGTGGTAGCATTATCAGAAATACTCCTAGTCTAGAACTCCCTGCCTGCCATCTTTAACTCCAAGCATTGCTAACTGAAAGGTATTAGTATAAATCGAAGCAATTGGAGCAAATTTAGTTATATATATAACAGAACGCTTCTAATGCGATCGCCTAAGTGCCTTACTATCTAAGCTTTCAGTTTGAAATGCACAATTCATAAAAATTCAGAAGTAGTAATTTTTTAAACATCTCGTTAGTAAACGCAACTTTAAAGTGAAGTGCTGAACCTCCAAAAAATTAAAAACTTGCAAAAATGGCAGTCTAGCCTTGTTAGAACGCCAGAATAGAGAGTTATTATTTTTAAAGGGACGCATTTATTTTAATAGAGTTCTGAAAAGATTCAGAATAGCTAGTCAACCGCAACTGAGCCGAGTGAACGATAACAGCTATGTCTTACGTCTCCCTGCTGAAAAATATACCGGACATCTTAAGCCAGCCAATTGGGATAGCAGCTATAGCCTCTCTTGGCATCCACGGTGCTATTGCAATGATTGTGCCGTTGATGCCTGTAGACTCTTCTAGTAAACCCAAAGAAACATCCGCAAAAACAGTTGGACTGTTGGAATTAACCCCAACTGATCAAAGCCGTCTGCCGCAAAATCCCAACACACCCCAAGTTGCCCTACAACCGCAACTTCCTTTACAAGGGCAAATTTCTTCTCCGAATTTTAACTCCCAGAGTGTATTGCCCCCATTACCACCAACTACTGCTAATCAGTTCTCGTTGCCTCCACTGCCTCAATCATCTAGCAACTATCGTGTCTCCTCACTACCGACAAGGCAGTCTTTACGGATGATTCCTAGAGGGGATTTAGGCTTTAACACCTCTGGTTTCAAGACCAGTGAAAAATTCTCTTCATCAGTAGTTCCTCGTTTGAATGATAGTGATATTAAATATGAGGCAAGCAAGCCACTGCCTGTAAGCGAGTTACCCGAATTGCAGCCACAGAAACTACCTGATGACGTGCTACGAGATGCTCAACCTCCCGCAGTTCCTCAAACTAATCCTGTAATAACAGCACAGGAAAATACAACTCCCCAAACCCCGCAGCCAAGTAACGATGCATCTCAAGTTGCCGAAAGCCAGCCGCAACTAGCACCCATCGGGCAACCTCTACAAGGTGCAGATAAGTTAGCTTTAGCAGGACAAAGCTTGCCGCCATTTCAGGCAGCAACAACACGCAATATTCCAGAGTTACCCTCTCAAGTAAACGAATCAGCGATCGCTCAGGTAAATGCCTACACAGATTTAAGAAAAATAGTCCGGCAGGAATACCCAAATGTAGCGGAGAAAGCAGTAATTCGTGATACAATCTCCACGGATAAGCCAACTCTGCAAGGTACTGTTTTGGGTGTATTAGTAGTAGATCCTGACGGTAAAGTTTTAGATATCAAGTTTCAGAATAAGTCAGTCTCTCCTGAACTGCAATTAAAAGCAAGGCAGTATTTCAACACACAACCCCCGAAGAAAGATAAGCAAACTAGCTCTTACCCATTTAGCTTACGTTTCCAAAACAGCGACAGTAATACTAACGCAGTAACGCAAGAGAAAAATCCTTCGTTTCAAGCTACTCCTAAACCATTCTCCATACCACAAATCAGGAATAATAGTCAGCCTCTACCCTCAGCAGCCACTATCAAACCATTACCTGAGCTGCGAATCAGAAGTAATCAGCCAGCGCCCTCATTGACTGCTACTCCTGAACCATTATCCCTGCCAAGAGTGAATAATCAGTCTGCGACTTCTAGCGACTCTGGTCAAAAACTTATAGAACAGTTGCGCCAAGTCAAAGAAAAAAGACAAAAGTCAGAATAAGACAAATAAAAACTTGTTGGTAATTTTGGATTAGAGATAAGCAGAATTATTTAGGCTATAAAGTCTGAAGTAGGAATGTATTAAATTGTTTAATACCTGCCCCCTCTTGGGGGTAGGTTTAGCTGTATAAATATAGAAAAATCCAGCTTTCTAAACAGAAGTGTACGCTCCAGCACAGAAAAAATAAAACAAGGTTATGCTTTAAAGCATGGGATTGATTGCATCCCACGCTATATTGTTTGGAATCTTTTATAAGCAAAAAACCCTCTAAGTATACCAAAGGGCTTTTATTCATTGCAGATGAATCTCTCAGCTACTTACCAGCCTTGTTCTGCTTGCTGGAAAACGTAAGCGGCTACCTCTATAATCTCTTCATTGCTCAACTTGCCTTTAAAGGCAGGCATAGCATTTTTACCATTCTGTACCTGAGAGATAATCGCCTGAATTGAGTCACTATTATAATCTGCCAAGTATTTTGACAATGCTTCTTTTTTTAGGGTTTTTTGATTAATAAGAATGTTACCTCCACCTATATGGCAAGAGGCACAGTTAGAATCAAAAATTTTAGCACCATTGGATATTTCGGCGGCTAGTGCTGGACGAATGAATGTTAATTTAAACAAGGCGATCGCCAACAGAAACATTAATAAAAATATTCTCAAGAAATTCTCCTCGCAACAAGCCTCAAGCAACTGAAAAAATTCTTTAGTGAATATTTTATGTCTACTAGAAGCCATACAAGCTCTAGTTGGGTCTACAGTTGCCATCCGCTATGTGTACTCTACCTCATGATGCTCTAGTCTCTGTAGAGTATAAACGCGATTAATCCTTTTAGACAATTTAATTAAAATTGACGGTAACTAAGTTCATTTCTTCCATTGCCTCGCTGCCTTGGGCATCTTTTGGAGAGATAGCACTTGTTACCGTCTTCTACTTATGATGTGCGCCACCATAAGAATATGGCCTGTTGCTCTTTGATAATATCGCTAACGAGCAATGACAATGAGCTGCTGTTAAAAACGCTATTTCTAGCCTTCAACGGTGATTTTGCCAACCATGCCAGCACCACGGTGTGGTTCGCAGTAGAAGGTGTAATCACCAGCAGGTGCGTCCGCAGGAAAGGTTGTTGTTTGCTTTTGACCAGGAGTCATCAGTAACTGCTTATGAGACAGAGATTTAGCTAAATCGGCGCTCTTCGCAGGGTTTTTGTCCTTATCAAACACAATATTATGGGGAGGAACTTTGTTATTTACCCATTCAATTGTGTCGCCTGGTTTAATTGACAACTTTTTCGGTTCAAATGCTAGTAGTCCTTTGTCGCTACCTAGTTTGACTTGGTATGTTTCAGCCGCAGCACTGGGAGTAAAAACAGCAAAACTGCTAACAACTAAAAGAATTGTCAAAACAGCTAAACTAAAGCGTCTCCAGCTTGTCGCCATTAATTTCATGGCTCTCTCCTAATAAATAGTTTTATTTTCCTTTCTTATTTTAAATAAAATCAACACCAAATATGACAATCTGTCGTAGATAGAATTTTTTTTTCCAAAATAGGAGCAATCAATAGCAAAAACCTATGCAACCAGTAACAATTATGAGGCTGCAATACATCAAAATGTCTATGAGTCAAGTTAAAAGCGAAAGAATTTATTTTGTTTTTTCTATAGTAAGGCTTCCTTGCTTTTCAAAAATTTTCTGTACCCCAACCAGGGGCTTTTTGTGCCGCTGTTAAAACGAAAGCTGCCAAACTTTCCACTTCCTGTTGGGATAGTAAACTAGGAGGCATTTGACGGCACCAATAGGTCTCTTGGCTACCGTCATAGGTCATAGGCTGGCGGATAAAGCTAGCAAGAGCATTAATGCGATCGCGCGGTGGACTGGCATCTTGAAGTTTTTTTAGAGACAAAGATACTTGGGGGTCTGGTAAATTTGCTCCACCGACATGGCAATTAATGCAGTTATTTGCAAAGAGTTGTTTACCAACAGACAATTCTTCTGGCGAAAACAGACGAGTATTGCCTTGCGTATCAACTTCTAAAGCAATTGGCTCGGTGATATGCAAATATCTGATTATATATGGGTCAATCTTAGCAGCTTGGGCAGGTAAACTAGGGCTGAAAGAGACCAATAAGGCAAAGACTAAAACTAGAAAACGAACGAAAAATTGAGACAGCATCCAAAGCTTCTGAGTTGATTGTGAGCGATCGCTGTAAGTGTCTGCTTAAGTAGCATCGAGTAGTCTTAACAAAAGTTTTGAGGGCTAAGTTCTGAAGGACTAGGAACTGGGGACTAGAAACTAGAAACTAGAGAAGAGTTTTCCCAATCCCTAGTACCCAGTACCCAATCCCCAATGATTCAGCACTCAGCTAAGGATTTAGTAATAGATTTTGCCGCCTCCCCACTTAGTACCTACAATCTTCGGTTGTAGGAGAATATGACCAGCGATCGCTTCCAAGTCATCATCAGTCAGATTTCGCATTTCTGTGAAAATATCTGCACTCTTGATACTGGGGTGTATTTCAGAAATCTCTTCTTCGCCGTCGTAAGTAGTCGGATTTTTCAGGTAATCTACCAAGCCTTCAATGTTATTACGGTTTGGTGTTGCCAGTGCCAGAGATTCTGGTTCAAGTCCCACGTTCTGGTTTGTCTTGGTAACTCCCCCAGCATGACATTGGGCGCAAGCGTAATTAAATAAGCGTTTGCCTTCTTTGACTTGTTTAAGGCTAAGTACAACGGTATCACCCTGTTCGTTTAATGGCACTGTTCGGATAGCTTCATCCAGTTCCAAGGCTGTCGCGCTACCGACAACCAACTGAAACGTGAGTAAAACAGTAGCCACAACAACGCCAATTAGTCTTCTAAACATGTTTCCCCTTAAAGATTTTGACGCTCAACACAGCTAAGAAAGCGATTCTCAATCTCCACGCTGCTAATGGCTAATGGCTGATTATTCTTGGTCATTAGCTATTAGCTTTAGCTAAAAACCAGATATAGCCCCTCAGATGACTCCGGCATCATTTACCGAGTCGCTAGTACCTTTTGGGTATATTTCACACAATATTTGCGAAATGATTGCCTTTGCATCCTCTAACGCCAAACGGGTCTTTTGGTGTTTGTAGGCAATTCCTAGTTGGTCGCACAGAGAAAACACTTTTTCCACAGGAACACTGTAGTCTGCTGCTATCTCTGCGATCGATAGGTTTGCAAAACCCATAATGTTTGTTAAGTGATCAGATAGAGATTGAGTCGCTGTAATACCAATATCATGTTAGGAGTGCAATTTGTCGCCCAAAATACGGTTGGCGCTTCAGGTGGGGATCAGGGAAGAGGGGCAAGAGGGCAGGGGAGCAGGGGACACAAGCTAAATAACTAATGACAAATGCCCGATGCCCAATGCTTATTAACCTTTTCCTCCAGTAAAGGTGACGCTTTGAATAAAGTAGCGGTTGAAAAAGGCGTAAATACCTAAAGCTGGTAGGGTGAATACCATAGAAGCCGCCATAATGTAGTTCCAATAGCTGATGTATTGACCTTTGAAAGTGTTTAGCCCTAAAGGTAAAGTAAACATTTCTGGGTCGAACAGGATAACTATAGGAAGCAAAAAATTATTCCAACTCCCCATGAACACAAATACCGCTTGTGCTGCTAGCGCTGGTTTTGCTAGGGGCAAAATAATATGGCGGAAAATTCCAAAAGTATTTAAGCCATCAAGTTGAGCTGCTTCCTCTAATTCTTTAGGAAAATTCACGAAAAACTGCCGCATCATGAAAATAAAAGTGGCATTAACCATGCTAGGAACAATCATTCCCTGATAAGAATTCAGCCAACCGATCGCTTTTAAAATCAAAAATGTTGGAATTAGGGTGATTTGCGTCGGTACTGCCAGTACTGCCAAAATCAGGAAGAACCAGAAGTTTTTCCCTACAAAGCGTAATCTTGCTAAGGCATAACCTGCCATTGAATTTAACAACAGGTTTAAAATAGTGACGCTGACAGCTATTACCACGCTGTTGAACAGCCAGCGCCAAAATAGTGGTTCTTGTAAAAATATTTGCTTATAGTTCTCAAGGGTAAAATTCCGTGGTATCAAATTGGGTTCACCACTGACAATCTCAGATAGCGGCTTAAATGATGCGGAAAGCGCCCATAGGAAGGGAATCAGGGTAATGAGGGCATAGAGTGTCAGCAAGACGTATAAAACTACTTTGAGCCAGGATGAACCAGAGATGCTAGTCAAATCCTTTCACCTCCAAAAAGTCGTCGCTGAATTAAAGTAATAGCAATGATTACTGCTGCTAATAAAAAGGCGATCGCAGCTGCATATCCCATCTGTAAATTACGAAACACAGCCTGGTAAATTAGCAGCACCACGGTAAGGGTAGCGTTATTTGGGCCGCCAGTACCACCAGAGAAGATATAAGACTGGTCAAATAGCTGAAACGTGCCAATTACCCCTATCGCTACCACAAAGAAGGTTACAGGCTTGAGCAGAGGAACAGTAATCCGGATAAACTTTTGCCACCCATTTGCCCCATCTAATTCAGCCGCTTCGTACAATGTTTGGGGTATATCCTGCAATGCTGCTAAGTAAATCACCATATAAAATGGTGCAGTTGACCATATATTCATCAGCATAATACCTTTGAGCGCAACTACTGGGTCACCTAACCAGTTATAGGTAGGCAGCCCCACAAAAGCGAGAAAGTCGTTGAGTAGCCCATCGGTGTTATAAATCCACATGAAGATGAGCGTCAAGACTGCTGAAGAAGTGACTGTCGGCAAAAAGTAAAGAATACGCCACCAATTTTTGCCGCGAATCCCAGAATTTAGAGTTACTGCCAGAATTAAAGCCAGGATAGTCTGAGTTGGAACAACAATAGCTACGTATTCTGCTGTATTTTTCAAAGCAATCCAAACTCTCTCATCCTCAACCAACCGCGTAAAATTGTGAAAGCCAATGAATTCGTACTCAATACCGCCGAGAAGTTGGACTTTTTGCAGCGAAAGAAAAACGGCATAAAGAATAGGCAGCACCACAAAAGTTCCCAAAACTAGAATTGTGGGCAGCATAAATATATACCCAGCCAAGTTGTCTGTGATGTTCCATCTGTGGTTTCTGTGCCGTCTGCTAATTTCAGACACAATTACACCTCCGCTTAATCCAGCACTAACCCGACTGTAGCGATAGGTTGTGCATGATTACTTATCGTACTCCTACAGAGAAAGTATAGATGCTCATTTAGTCGAGTAGGTGTGATTCTACTTGAGCACAAGTTTACATAATTGTTAAAGCTAACCCCGCCCTCTTTCTCCATAGGTTGTATTTTTTGAAATTATCTTAGTGGAATTGATAATGCTTTAAAACGTTCTGGAAGGCTGGATTGGAAAATTCCTATCTTTCCTCCTAACCTAGTCGAGAGAGTAGAATTATTGAAATATTATTTATTACAAATAAATATAGATTTACAAATAAATTTAGAAAATATCAATTTTAATTTATTAGCAGAAAAAAGTGCTAAATTTACGGTCTCAGATATTGAGCTAGTATGTAGAGAAGTTAGAAACGCTATTATATTAGAAGAAATAAGTTGCTCTCTAACGACTTCAGACGTCATCACTTACATGAATAACCTTCTCGATAATGGTTTAAGTCTGAATAAAGAACAAGTTAATGACTTTTTGGATGAGTGTAAGCGAATGAGTGTGAGAAATTCAAAATTAGAAACTTTGAAATATGAATGGGGTTTAGATTAGAAATATTGTAAAAATCATAGTAATCGCTACTTTTGAAAATGCAATTTTTTAATCTAGTAAAGTAGGATCTGTAAATAAAAGCGATCGCCTCTTTAGAAATCTGCTTTAAGGAACTTGTAGTTACTACTGGTCATCTTTGACACTACAGCTTTCCTAAAACTCGAATTTATGCCAGCTAAACTATCATCGCCATTATTTATATTTTTATCAGGATTTGCGATCGCTCAAAGCATCGGATGTACTAGTTTTAGCTCCAATCGTAATAGTACTGATTCAGCATTTGCCCAAACTTCACCAAAGCCAGTCCGCCAAGAAATTGTACAAGCAGGGGAAATACGGGCTTTACCTGGCGAGTTGGATACAATACCTGTCTTTAACAGCAATAGCCCAGAATGGATAAAAACTGAGGGGATTTTACTTTCTACCTTTTCCCCAAATGGAAAAAAAGTACCAGCAGCCCACCTTAATTTTCCTTTCCAAGGACGTTTTGATTTATTTGCTCACCATTACACCCACACCCCCAAAGATTTGCAGACGCTTTACTTGGGTGTAATTATCAATAATCCAGGTAAAAAACCTGTAACAGTAGATATCTTGCAAGCAGCGAGTTATTTAATGCAGGATGCACCTTTTGTCACCTTACCTTCTTACGTAGAAAATAATGACGGTAAAGCTTACTCCGGGCCAGGCGATCGCGCTGTTAGCGATGTACTTCGAGGTATTCGACAGGCTGATTTTCCTAGCAAACTGGTAATTCCTCCAGGACAAAGCCGAATGTTGTTAAATCACCCCATTCCTGTACGGAATCTAGAAAAGCCTATAAATGGTCGGTCTAGTTTAATCAGGTTACGTAGTAGTGGTAAAGTTTATACAGCTAGTCTGGCAATGTTTGCTAAAAAAACTTCCGATGGTGGAGAACGCGCACCTACTCTTAAAGAATGGCAAGCTTTATTAAACACTGGCGATTTTGCAGGGCCACGTGATAAAACTCCTACTCCTCCAAATGCCACCAGCGGGAAGCTAATTTATGGTCGCGTAGCAGGTGTTTCCCAAGGTTCGCAATGGCAAGCGATGCTGGTGGACAATCCAAAAAACCAAAATCTCACAATTCCTCAGCAAGGCAAAGCTATTTCTTATGCTTTAAATACTTTACGGGGTGGCCGATTGGGTAGCGAACAAATCCAAACGGCAAAGATGTTAGTACGCTATCCAGATACAGCATATGAAGCCCACGGTAATTATGGGGTGGAATATAATCTCACCTTACCCTTAAGCAACAACACAAACGAAACCCGTATTGTGTCCGTAACTTTAGAAACACCTTTGAAAGAAGATAAGTTATCTCAAGGTGGTGTGCGCTTGAGCAAACCATCCTTAGATTTTCCTTTCTTTCGTGGTACGGTGCGCCTGCGTTATGTTGATGACCAAGGGCAACAACAGACGCGCTACGTACATCTATGGCACAGAACTGGTCAGGTTATAGAACCATTGGTACAACTTGTACTTCCACCCTCAACTCAGCGTCAAGTACAAGTAGATTTGATTTATCCACCAGACTCGACACCACCACAGGTGTTATCTGTTAGAACCTTAGAGAAGTGAGTGGGAGAGTGAGGGATAAGGAGCAGGGGAGACAAGGAAAATAATTATAGATCAATCACTCTTGACTCTTGTACAGACGCGTAGACGCAGGGAGTGCGGCTTCTCGTAAGAGTATAATCGCGTCTCTACTTCTAACTCATTTACCGCTATAGAAGAAGGCAATTTCTTTCTCTTTCAAGGGTGCAAAACCAGCATCTGCAAGTAATTGGTCGAGTTCTGCTTGGGGAATGTGTTTTGCACCAATTCGCACAATGCGCGATCGCATCGTATTAGATACGCCACTGCGCTGTCTATTTGCTTCTAGCGCCATGACTTTAGTATAAAGTTCTAGCTTGGCAGGCGGAATGGGAGAACCATCAAAATCTATTCCCTGTGCGATCGCTTCATCTATGGCATCAGCACCTGTAGTTGTTTGATTCCCTGGATTAGTTTCAGTAGGCATGGCGATTTGCTCTCAAAGCTATAGGTAGATTTTACCAGTCTTGCTGACACCTACTAGACGTAATTACTGTTTTGTTGCCGACTTACTGGTATTTTTTTGTCATTAGGATACTATATACACTGTGTATGCATATACTGTCAGTTTTCTAGATTTTGGTTTAATCTCAAACCAACGGTGGCGCAATAGGTGATGCTATGCCTAATAGTCAAACTCCTGACAACGAAGACCGGAAGCTCGAAAAAGCTCTGACGAATAAAATTATTGATGACTATTTTGACAATTCAGAAAGTTGGCTGAGAGCCATTTTGCGGATGTGTATCTTCTCGCTGACTCACCTGGACGGACAACCAGTTTTTGTCATCGAATGTCCAAACCAAGCAGTAGCCAAGCGGCTGAGCCGTAAAACTTATCCTTTTCGAGGAATTACATATTATTTAACTGACAATTTTGATGGTAGCGATCGCAATCTGTTTTGCTACCAGGAAACCAAAGATAAAACTTGGCGTTGTTTTGATACCAGCACTAATTCTTGGAAAACCTTAAGAAATTTGCAATCACCCACCGCCTCAACTGACCAAAACAGCTCTGAGTGCTGAGTAAGAAAGCAGTTTCGAGTACCCATTCCAAACTCAGCAAAGTTTTTTAGAGTTGGGTTTCGTTTATTAACCCAACTTACTAATACTAATCACACAAAACTTTTCAAATAATATTATTTTGAAAAAATAATTTCACAGATAAATCATTGTAGAAACATTGCAATTTTAATCTTTACCAAAGGATTGGTTGCTGACATTGAGGCTTTTTTAATATGCCTTAATTACGAATTAGAAATTACGAATTACGAATTAAAATTTTGGCGTGTCACTAAACCGCCGACGAACGCCCCCAACACTGTACCTGTCCATAGTCCAGTAGTGCTACCTTGCCACATTGCTCCTGGTGTTTCCCAAGCATTACACATTTGATTTAGCAGCCAAGGTTGGTTTTGACACCTTTGGCTACGCAACATTAATGTGACTTGCCCACTAATATAAGCGCAAAAAAATCCTGATGACAGTGCGAGAAAAGTGCAAATTAAAATTCTGTTTTTGGGCATTGGGGATTGGGGAAGGTGGGGCCCCCTCTGGGGATAAGGGGTAATGGAGCTTGGGCATTGGGGATTGGGGATTGGGCAAGGGCATTGATAAAGTCTTATTCCTATGCCCTATGCCCCATGCTCCTTAACCTGTATTTCTCATTCCCGCAGCAATCCCGTTAATGGTTAACAATGCACCTCGCAATAGCTCACCTTTGCTGTAGCGGGAGTGGATGACTCCAGAAATAGCATTACTATTCATAGATTGCCGCAGGCGCTTGAGCAAGGAAACCTGAATAAATCCCAAGGGGACAATTGTGCCATTGCGTAACTGCACAGATCGCTGCAATATAGGATCACCATCCAAGAGTTGGCTATGGTCGGTGATTTTTAAAACCAAATTCCTGGTGAGATAGAATTCGTTAGCAATTTGCTCAAAAACCTTTTCAAAGCGCTGTATATCTTCCGGTTTTGATAGCTCTTGGACATAATGCTGCGCCATTTGAATGTCTACTTTTGCCAAAGTCATTTCTGCCTTGGAAATTACCATTTTAAAGAAGGGCCACTTAATGTAGAAGTAGCGCAGCAATTTCAAGTGTTCTTCCGGTTCCACGTTCAAAAATTCTTGCAAAGCTGTGCCAACACCATACCAAGAAGGTAGCAAAAAGCGAGTTTGTGTCCAGCTAAATACCCAAGGAATTGCTCGCAGGCTGCTTAAATCTTTCTTGCCAGATGGACGCCGTGCGGGACGGGAACTAATTTGCAGCTGACTAATTTCTTCAATTGGGGTTACTTGGTGGAAGAAATCGATAAAATCAGGCTGCTCGTAAATTAGCGCCCGATAATGTTGACGAGATCGCGCTGCTAATTCTTCCATAATCTCATTCCAGGGTTCGATATCATCAAACCCTGTCCGCAGCAGACTAGCTTGAATCACAGCAGTGGTGATGGTTTCCATATGGTACAAAGCCAAGTCAACCAAGGAGTATTTGGAAGCCAAAACTTCCCCTTGTTCGGTAATCTTGATCCGCCCATTAATACTGTGTCCTGGTTGAGCCAAAATCGCTTCATAAGCTGGGCCACCACCACGTCCGACAGAACCGCCACGTCCGTGAAAAATCCGCAGGTTTAGATTATATTCTTCTGCTATTTGCTGTAATGATTTTTGGGCTTTATGAATTTCCCAATTGCTGCTTAAGAAACCAGAGTCTTTGTTGCTGTCAGAATACCCCAACATCACTTCTTGCAAGTTGGGGGTAAGGGGGGAAGAGGGAAGGGTTTCGTTACTACTATTAATTGCTGTATAACCACCGGCTAATAAAGCTCGATACAAGGGTAGTTCAAACAGCTGACGCATTACGCTTCTTGAGCGTTGCAAATCTTCTACTGTCTCAAATAGGGGAACTACTTGAATTGTCCCTACAGCGATCGCCGGGTCAAAAAGTCTAGCTTCTTTGGCTAATAACAAGACTTCCAGCACATCGCTCACTTCGCGGCACATACTGATAATGTAAGTATGGCAAATGTTAATGCCAAACTCTTGTTGCAGCGATCGCACGATGCGAAATGTTTCAATCACATCGTTGGTTTTGTCAGAAAATGGCAATTCTGCCGGAATTAACGGGCGGCGAGTTTGTAGTTCTCCAGTTAACCAAGCGACTCTTTGTTCCTCAGAGAGTTCGTTATACGGTTGGGGTAAAACTTGCAGGTATTCTAGAATCTCATTGAGTGTATCGGCGTGGCGGGATGATTCTTGGCGGATATCCAGATGTGTGAGGTCAAAGCCAAAAATCTCTACCTGACAGATGAGATTTTCTAATTCTCGACAACTTAAACCTGTTTCTGTGAGGTTACGTTGAATCAGCCGCAGTTCTGCTAAAAACTCGGCTCCCGAACGGTACATTGGGCTGTCTTCATTTTGTGGCGTTTCTCGCTTGTACAAAGCTAAATTGCGATCGCGTGTATTTTCCAGCCGTTTCTGTACATAAGCCAACTTGAGCCGATAGGGTTCTTGCCGATAACGCAATGCTAGTGCATCGTATACCTCGCTCAATTGAGATTGTTCCAGCTCCAGAGACTCTAGTAAGTCTGGTAAGACATCGCTCCAGTGCATTGAAATACTTAATAGTTCAATCAGTTGCTTCACTGAGCGGATATATCTTTCCAACACCATCTTGCGCTGATAACAAGCTGTCTGCCAAGTGATTTCTGGTGTTACTGATGGGTTTCCATCTCTGTCTGCACCTACCCAAGAGCCAAAAGAGCAGAAGTTTTTGCTCGGCGGTTCCAGCCAAGGAAAGGTACTGGCTAGCGAGTATTTAAAGCGTTTATATAGTTGGGGAATGCCATCAAATAACACTTCTTGGAAGTAATGTAAGGCATAGTCTACTTCATCTAGTACTGAAGGTTTAAACTGGTGCAGTTCGTCTGTGCGCCACCACAAACGAATTTCTTCTAGCAATTGTTCGCGTAAATCTGCTACTTCCCAAGGATATCCTCCTGTACTACCAGAGCGGTGTTCCAAGCCATCAAGCTGTTGCAAGAGTTTGACTACCTGACGCTGCTTATCCCGAATCGTATGACGAACAATTTCTGTTGGGTGAGCTGTAAATACTAGGCGCACATCTAATTGTGAAATTAGACGTTGAATTTGTTGGGGTGGTACATTTAGCTTGAATAAATGGGGAAATAAGGCAGCAAAAGTGCCTTTTTGTTTAAATTGCGCTTTTTCCACCCAATTATTTGTGAGCAAGTCTGCTACTAAACCTCTATTAACAGGTGCGTCGTCTTCTCTTTGGTTAGATGAATAGATAATATTGGGTAACGTTTCCTGAGATGTTGATTCTGTTTCCATCTCATAACGACTTAATTGCTGCCGTTGTTCGTATTCCTGCTCTATGATGTTAATCAACTGAAAATACAGAGCAAAAGCACGAGCTGCTCGGATTGCTTCGTTGATATTCAGTTGTTCAATCAATTTCACAGCTGAAGCAGCTTGATCATTTGTTGCTTGTCCTTCTGGGGAACACAAAGCGCGTAACTCCCGCAACAAATCCACCATCTTTTGACCGCATTCTTGCCGCAAAACTGCTTCCCACAACTCTTCTACTACCTGTAGACGATGACGCAGAAATAATTCCGACGCTGGGTATATATTTGCAGACTGAGATAAGTTGTATAAAGCGCTACCCATATTTTCTATTCTTGTAAGCTGATTACTGTTTGCACTTCTAGGTTTTGCACTGAATAGTCATGGGATTTTCTGGTGCAAATAACTTTTGATAGTATGATTTTTAACTATTATCAATTTCGTCGTCATCTGGGAAGTTGAGAATGGGTAGGCGATCGCCACGAAATATCTCTTCACTAGCTTCCCCCAAGGCTTCTAGGGCTTTGACAGTAGCATTCTGTGTAGTGAGCAGCAGTAGTATAGACGCTGTACCCATTTGTAAGAGGAAAAATTGAGGAATGCTGAAGAAAACCAGATTTAATCCGGAATTAGGTGTTGTTTGTTGGTTTAGAGAAGGCATTGCTAACTATTGGTTGTAGGAAGATGAGTAGAATAAACGCAAAACTAAACATCAGTCTGACTTGCAACCGTACAAAACTATCTTTGCCCATTTTGCAAGCTCAAAAGGTAACAAAAATGTTAAAAAAAAGCGTCAAACTGTGGTAGATGTATGGTTCTAGTTTACAAGTGCAGGCACTATCCCCCAATAATCGCTTCCCGTAAAGTTAACTGCCGATGAAAACAGTATTACCAGACCGTCAGCAATCCTTAGTGCAATTGGTCAGCCAAGCAACAGGGATCAACACTTTTGGGGTGAAAGTCCGGTTGCGGGGAAACGACCTTCATATTCTTTGTGAAGGTACAGACTGTCCGCAACGTTGGCAAACTCTGTCTGACTTGCTGCAAGCATTACAACAGGCAGACTTGGATAGCCTCACCAGCAGCGAACAACCCTCAATATACCAAGTATTTGTCTACGGGCGAAAGAAAGAGGAACAGCGCCCCCAATGGTGTCATCGGGTTTACTTGAATCAAATAGAACGGCATTTGGAGCAGGTGAATCAAGCCCTGTTAGTAGACTCGGAAAAATCAAAACAACCTGGCGGGGCGCTGATTGTCTCTAACGAAAGTTTGGCACGCCAAGGATACCCAGATGCTATTGCTCGTTATCTTAGCGAAACTTTGAGTACGTTGGGGGTGGCAGTACAGGTAAAGATTAAGAAATATCAACCCAAACTGAACTCCCAGCCTGAAGAAAATCGCCTGTGGATATTTTGTCAATCGAGCTATAGCCCAGATGCGTCATTACTTGCGGAACCAATAGCTCAGAAATTACGTAATTTAGAGCTTTCGGGCTACCAGGATGCGGTTATTGTTTCGCAAGTGAGTGGCGAAACAGCACCTGATTGGCTGCTGCGGGTGGATCTAACGCCTCCAGAGGTGATGCTCAAGGAATGGGGGCGTTGGGGAGATGTGCAAGCGATCGCCCGCCTGTTGACGGAAGTATTTTCCGCCTTCAAAATTGCTGTCCAGGCTTCTCTGCAAGAATCAACCCTACATATCTTTTGCACAAGAGTTTTTGACCCCTTAGAAACCGCTCCAGCGCCAGATAAAGCGTTGTGCTTGGAGACAATTTCACCACTGCTCGAAGCGCTTGCTCCCCAAGGCATTGTCGCTGCCACGATGTACGGGCAGAAAACAGGTGAGAAGCAACCTGCTTGGATCGATTGGCTTTCATTACCTGCGGCGGCTCATCCAGCTTTAGCAACATCACCGTTAGATTTGGCAACTACTGGCGATGAAGGAGCGATCGTCTTTCTATTGGAACGCTTACTCAATCCTGAGTTGGATTGGCGTCTTTTGACAGGTGGGATACGCGTACTTTTACTAAATAAAGGCGATTTATTGCACATTATGTGCGATGCACCTGTTTGTCCCGCGCGTCAACAAATCGCCAGCAAAGTTGCTCAGTTTGTCCGTCAGTTAAAAATTCCTGGCATTAAAGGGGTACGAGTTTACGGACGCCGTGCTGGTAATAAAGAACCTTTTTGGCATTACGGAGTTGATTTTGAGCATCGCCAACGTTTAGTCCCAGAAGCAACCCCAGAATTCGCTGCGGCTTCTCAATATGTTAGCGATCTGATAACTTCTGACACAAGCGAGCCGATTTTCCGCCCTGATTTAACTACAGAAGAAGTTCAAACTTTTGTTAAGAAAGTGGCACGGGATTGGCTGGTAACGACAAGTGCCACAGCGAAAAAATGGCTGTTAGGAACGCAGCTATTTACCGAAAATCAGCAATCAGCACAGCAAAACCCTGACGCTCAAGGGCTGAAAGTAGCTTTGGTTTGGGGAAGTTTGGGATTATTACTTACCCTGCAAACTGACTGGGTGTTGGGTGAAATCATCACCCGCACTATGCCAGCTACACCAAGTGCTGCTAATATCTCGCCCTCAACTTCAGAGCAAAAAGCATCATTGACATCTCAGAAAAGTCAGACTGAAAGAACGGCATTTTTAACCAATACTCCCAAGGGAAAAACTCCGCAAAATAGTAGTTCTGTGTTTAATGCGTCTGAGTTTACTCAAAGTAATGATAATCAAACAACGAATTTGGCAGCCGCACCATTAAAAGAAAAAGCTACTGCAACCGCTATCCTGTTGGCAGCGCGATCGCAAATGCCAAGTTTCAATGTTAGACAGTTAGATGAGCAACTAGCGTTGTATAAAGAGCGATTGTCTAGAACTGGTAAACCTCCAGATGTTTTAGTTATTGGCTCTTCTCGCGCCCTCAGAGGAGTTGATCCGGCAGCGCTTTCTAAAATTTTGGGGACTCAGGGTTATAAAAATATTGATGTATTTAACTTTGGTATTAACGGAGCCACAGCACAAGTTGTAGACTTTCTTGTCCGTCAAGTTTTAGAACCATCAGAACTACCAAAACTCATTCTGTGGGCAGATGGCGCTCGTGCTTTCAACAGTGGTCGCGAGGATATAACCTTTAAAGCGATCACCTCGTCAAAGGGCTATAAACAGGCTTTGCAGAAAGAATTAACAACCGAGAGTAGTGAAGATGTCATTAAAACTTCTGCAAATTCTTCTAACGAGCAAAAAATAAAAGAAGAAAAACAGGAGATTAACGGCTATCAAGCCGTAGATCAGTGGTTAAATGAAGCTTTAGCTACTGTTTCTGCTACCTACCAAAACCGCGACCAGTTCAAGAGTTTATTACAAAAACAACTAAACTCATTGCCTTTGGTTAGCGATCATGCTCAAACAGTCACATCACAAGCCAAGTCAACAACTGATGGTACAGAAGAAGATACTTCCTTGCAAGCAGTTGACTTTGATGGTTTTCTACCTTTATCTATCCGCTTCAATCCTAGTAGGTATTATCAAAAACATTCCAAAGTCCCAGGAAATTATGACAACGACTATAAATCCTTCCAAGTAGGAGGTCAGCAAGATGCTGCCTTACAATCTTTGCTTGGGTTTACCCAGTCTCATAAAATTCCCTTGGTATTTGTCAATATGCCTCTTACCGCAGAATATTTAGATCCAGTTCGGAAAAAATATGAGCAAGAATTTCAGCAATATATGTTGCGGCTTGCGACTAGTCCTAACTTTATCTATCGCGATTTAAGCCAACAGTGGCCAAAAGCAAACGACTACTTTTCTGACCCCAGCCACCTGAATCGATTTGGTGCATACGAAGTTTCCAAAAAGCTGGCTAATGACCCAATGATTCCTTGGTCAGCTAAGTAGAGCAGAGGAGCAGGGGGCAGGGGAGACAAGGGGAAGAAATACTGAGAAATAACTCTTGACCTTGGTTCTTGTACAGACGCGTAGACGCTCGAAGAGCGGCTTCTCGTAAGGGTATAATCGCGTCTCTACTCCTAACTCAGCACCTCAATGCCCAATGACAAATGACAAATGACAAATGACTAACCAATGAAATTTATCTCAATTTTTTATGGGCTGTTCTTGCTGAGTGTATTAGGAATTTACTGGTCTTTAGCAGAACAAAAATTGCGGTTATGGACGCTGTTAATTGCCAGTCTTGTTTTCTATGCATCTTTAAATGTTCAGTATGTCCCATTGCTATTAGCGCTAACTTTTATTAATTTTCGGGTTGGGCTAGAAATTGGTAAAAATACCTCACCTGGAAAACATTCTCTTGACTGGCAAATCTCGAATGAAGAGTGGCAATTTGCTCAAGGTGATTGGAATCTTAGACGTTTGAAACTTTTATGGTTCGGTATAGTTTTAAATGTTGTATTGTTATTAGGGTTTAAGTATTTATCTCCTTTAGTCAATTTATTAATTCCTTTAGAGAGAAATTCACCAGATAGCCCTTTTAAATTGATTGCTCCTTTAGGAATTTCATTTTTTACTTTTGAGTGTATTGCCTATTTAATAGATGTTTATCGCGGCGCTCCTGCTACTGACCAGTTTCTCAAATTTGCGACATATAAATTATTCTTCGCCAAACTAATTTCAGGGCCAATTACTCGTTACCACAACTTAGCAAGTCAATTAAATACGCTGCACTTTCCGACTGCTAATAGAGTTGCAGAGGCACTGTGGTTGATTGCTAGAGGGGCAGTCAAAAAAGGTATTCTTGCAGACAATTTGGGCATTTTTGTCGATTTATGTTTTGGTAACCTGCAACGGGCAGGTAGTACTGATCTTTGGTTAGCTACATTTGCTTACGGCTTACAGTTATATTTGGATTTCAATGGTTATGTAGACATTGCCCGCGGTACTGCTTTGCTCTTCGGCTTAGTTCTACCTGAAAATTTTGACTTTCCCTACTTCACTACAAGCATTGGAGAATTCTGGCGACGCTGGCACATAACCCTAGGAGATTGGCTGCGTAATTATGTTTACTTTCCTTTGGGTGGTTCTCGCCAAGGTTTAATCCGCACTTGCTGGAATTTGTTCATTGTCATGTTGATTGCTGGAGTCTGGCACGGTTCTGCTTGGGGTTTTGTCGTATGGGGAGCATTCCACGGTTTAGCTTTAGTTGTTCATCGACTTACAAATGCTCTAGGCGATCGCTTTGAAAATCTGGAAAAATTCTGGCACAACCCTCTGGGTATACTTTCAGCTTGGTTTTTGACCCAACTCATGGTTTTTATCTCTTGGATCTGGTTTCGCCTACCAAACCTCCAAGACTCTTCTGTAGTACTGCGGCATCTTTGGGGCTATCCAGCCGATCAACAATTTGCTCAAAAAGTTTATGTAGAAGCCTTGAACATGAGTCAATACCAACTCGCTTGGGTATTGGGAACTTTAGCTGCCCTCATGGCTATAGTCTATACCTTTAGCCGGAAGTTAAAGTTAGATTTTAACTGGCCGCTCAAGCTAGTCTTCGTTCCTCTTTGCCTTTATGCTGTTTGGTTATTTGCTCCAGAAGGCAGTTTGCCTTACATCTACTTTGATTTTTAATTAAAACCTCTCTATATGAACAGGGTAGATAATGCCTATCCTGTTCAACTTTTTCAATAATTCAACAGATTAATTATTAAGTAATGTAAAGATTAAAAAACTACAGCAATGCCTTCCTTCTCCTATCAAAGACACTTTATTTAGCTTGCTTACACGTATCGCTAAAGCGAAAGCTCTGCTAACGCGCAGCGTCCCGCAGGGAAGTGGTACGAGAGGCTACGCTAACGCGATCGCCAACTCCTTCAAGGCTTTTAAACCTTGAATACAGTAATTTTATAATTGATTCTTCTGGAAGGTAAACTTTACATTCATGTGAGTTTAATAAGAAAAAAATATTACAAACTATTAAGCGAAATATTGAGTACAAGTAAGTTAATGTAGACTTGTTTCATCAGGCAGAAAAAAATCCGCCTACTTCATTTTTAATAAACACACAGCACTTATAAAACAATGACCACAACCTTACAACGTCGCGAAAGCGCCAACGTTTGGGAACGGTTTTGCAATTGGATCACCAGCACTGAAAACCGGATTTATGTCGGTTGGTTCGGTGTATTGATGATCCCTACCTTGCTAGCCGCTACCGTCTGCTTCATCATCGCATTCGTCGCTGCTCCTCCAGTAGACATCGATGGTATCCGCGAACCAGTAGCAGGTTCTTTGATATACGGAAACAACATCATCTCTGGTGCAGTTGTTCCTTCTTCAAATGCGATCGGTTTGCACTTCTACCCAATCTGGGAAGCAGCTTCCTTAGATGAATGGTTGTACAACGGTGGCCCTTACCAATTGGTGGTTTTCCACTTCTTAATCGGTTGTGCTTGCTACATGGGCCGTCAGTGGGAATTGTCCTACCGCTTGGGTATGCGTCCTTGGATCTGCGTAGCTTACAGCGCACCTTTGGCTTCCGCAGCGGCAGTATTGTTGATCTACCCAATTGGTCAAGGTTCTTTCTCCGATGGTATGCCTTTGGGTATCTCTGGAACCTTCAACTTCATGATTGTGTTCCAAGCTGAACACAACATCTTGATGCACCCCTTCCATATGTTAGGTGTGGCTGGTGTATTCGGCGGTTCCTTGTTCTCTGCAATGCACGGTTCTTTGGTAACCTCTTCCTTGGTGCGTGAAACCACCGAAACCGAATCTCTAAACTACGGTTACAAGTTCGGTCAAGAAGAAGAAACCTACAACATCGTTGCAGCCCACGGCTACTTCGGTCGTCTAATCTTCCAATACGCTTCTTTCAACAACAGCCGTTCACTCCACTTCTTCTTAGCAGCATGGCCTGTCGTCGGTATCTGGTTCACTGCTTTGGGTGTCAGCACGATGGCATTCAACCTGAATGGTTTCAACTTTAACCAATCAGTAATTGACTCTCAAGGTCGCGTCATCAACACTTGGGCAGACGTAATCAACCGCGCTAACTTGGGTATGGAAGTAATGCACGAGCGTAACGCTCACAACTTCCCCCTAGACTTAGCTGCTGGTGAAGCTGCTCCTGTTGCTCTAACTGCTCCTGCTATCAACGGTTAATACTGAAGATTAGCTAAATAAAAAGCGCCCTGCCGTTTGGCAGGGCGCTTTTTGCTTTGAGGGATGACATATAACTCCTCTTCCTTGCAGCCCTAGTGATTTTATCTCAGTAAAAAATATAAATTTAGATATATTTGGATAAATTGGAAAGAGAAAGACAACAAGTACTATAAAAACAACAAAAACACAAATTAACTTTTGCCAAAACTCTAGTTAAAATACATAAGCCTCATTTTTTTCCTCAATAACATGGGCAATACTTTCGGGCATCTATTTCGCATCACTACTTTTGGTGAGTCTCACGGCGGCGGTGTGGGGGTTGTGATTGATGGTTGTCCTCCACAGCTAGAAATTTCAACTGAAGAAATTCAAGTAGAACTAGATAGAAGGCGTCCAGGACAAAGTAAAATTACGACCCCTCGTAAAGAAGCAGACACCTGCGAGATACTTTCTGGCGTATTTGAGGGGAAAACTCTGGGAACGCCGATATCAATTTTGGTGCGGAATAAAGACACTCGTCCCCAAGACTATGATGAGATGGCCGAAAAGTATCGCCCTTCTCATGCAGATGCGACTTATGATGCCAAATATGGCATTCGCAATTGGCAAGGTGGGGGAAGATCATCAGCACGTGAGACAATTGGAAGAGTAGCAGCAGGTGCGATCGCTAAAAAAATTCTCCGTCAAGTTGCTAATGTAGAAGTTATCGCTTACGTCAAGCGCATTAAAGACTTAGAAGGTGTTGTTGATCCAAATACCGTCACCTTAGAACAAGTGGAAAGCAATATTGTCCGCTGTCCCGATGCTGAAACTGGCGATCGCATGATTGAATTAATCGAGCAAATTGGCAGACAAGGTGATTCCATCGGCGGTGTAGTGGAATGTGTGGCGCGGAATGTGCCGAAAGGTTTGGGTGAACCAGTATTTGATAAATTAGAAGCAGATATCGCTAAAGGTGTCTTGTCTCTCCCTGCTAGCAAAGGGTTTGAAATTGGTTCTGGTTTTGCAGGAACCCTGTTAACAGGAATTGAGCATAACGACGAATTTTATATTGATGAGAATGGTGAAATTCGGACTGTAACTAACCGTTCTGGCGGTATTCAGGGAGGAATTTCCAACGGGGAAAATATTATCTTGCGGGTTGCCTTTAAGCCAACAGCAACAATTAGAAAAGAGCAAAAAACAGTAACTCGTGAGGGCGAAGAAACGCTATTAGCAGCTAAAGGACGGCATGACCCTTGTGTGCTACCGCGTGCAGTTCCAATGGTGGAGGCGATGGTGGCATTGGTGCTGTGTGACCACTTATTGCGGCATCATGCTCAGTGCAAGGTGTTGTAAGACTTTGAGGCGATCAGATTGCTGAAAAATGTCAAAGGTCTAATGCAGCATAGAATTTGCGAAAAATTCGCTAGCAAGAGAAAACCCTCCAGATTTTTGGAATATCCAATCATCTAGAGAGTTTATCTTTTTCGTATTTTGGGAAATTTGATTCTTTCTAGGCAAACCTAACTATTCGTTTCCAATTTGAGAATCTTCGCTATTATCCCCAGACTTTCTTCAAACAGCGACTCGCGACCCCAGCGTTGCACCTGCTGACTTAGTAATGCTTCCGCTTTTTGTTCCGAAAGTGAACTCACTTGTTGAAATAGACCTGCGGCTTGAGCTCCGCCGTGGGTTTCCATCCGCATACAACCACCTGTTTCTGAGCAGATTACTGTACCACAATCAGCTTGCGGATTGGTCGAACTGAGGCGTAAAGCAATCAAGTCACCGCTGATATCACCCGCATCAGCAACTGGGACTCCCGCTAACTCAACTTCCACTTGTCGCTGGTTTTTTGCAATGAAGCGAATGCGAGTGATTTCATAATCTCCGCTTTCCCTTTGATAAGAAACTGGTAACCATTCTAATCGGCTCGCTAGCCAACCCAGGAACAGCAGTCCTTGGGCGGGATTGCCTTTTTCATAATCAATAGTTACTCTATCAATTTCTGCGATCGCAGCACGACGATGGGGTGGGTCGTAGGCTTCAGCTGTCAACTCTTGCCATCCTGAGAGGCGACGCCAGTTGAGGTCAGCTAAGGGAACGCCAACTTCTACCAACTCTTGTAAGCGAAGTAAATCAGTTTCTGCGGCGTTAAAGCGGCACGAATCCACAATTACATTATTGCAAACTGCTGCCAGCCGCTTGAATAAACCGTTGTTGGGGTCTGGTGTTGCTTTCCACCAAAGAAACTTCGGTAAACCGCCAATCAACAACGCTGGAATCATCCCACCCACACGTTCCAAAGCGGCGGCTGTGCCACTAAGAGTGATATATTCGCAGCAAATGAGTGTACTTGATGATTGCTTTTGGATAGGGCAATAAGCAGAAACTTGAGCCTTGACTCCTTCATCTTCTCCAGCAATTGGAAACAGAGCAATGATCCGGCAAGGGTTGCGGAGGGCAATTTCATCAGCAATTGTAGGACTTGTGGCATTATAGCTATAGCTATTACCACCAGAACCATTCTCTCCTGTAGCCCCGTTGCCTTGAAGTTTGGCGAATTCTTCTCGCAAAACGGTTACCGTTTCAGGTGTTGTGGTTCCAGTTTCTGCTAGTCCATATTTTTTCTGTACTTGCCGTAAAGCTGTATCTGTCTGCGGCCCTAAAATTCCATCAATTGGGCCGTTGTAAAATCCTAATGCAGCCAATAGATACTGAGTTTCTTCCGGTTCGTAAACAACTAGCGTAAAAGTAGTGGCCCGAGTGGCAGCAGGAAGTCCACCGTCTTCACCGGTAATGCCGTAGCTTTGCCAAATTTGATTAAGTTCCGCATCTATTTCGGAGAGCGAAATATCCTTCGGTGCCTGAAGTGAAAAAATGGTAGGAGCTTGGGGAGTCATAGCAATCGTTTTGAGTTTTCAGCTTTGTTTTTTGAATAGGTTAGAAGTTAAGAGTTATGAGTAGAGACACGATTAATCGCGTCTGTACAGGAGTGATGAGTTAGGAGTTACGAACTAGCCATAACTCATCACTTGCATAGGAATTAGGAATTAGGAATTATTAACTCATAACTCATAACTCATCACTTTCTACAGTCTGCGCCAGCGACGACCATCCTGGTTAATTAAGAATTCTGCTTCTGCTGGTTCCCAAGTACCAGCTTCGTACTGCGGAATAAAGGTTGGATCTGCGGGTGCATCCCAAACTGAAAGGGCTGGAGTTACTACTTGCCAAGCTGCTTCCACTTCGTCTGCCCGTGTGAACAATGTTTGATCGCCCATCATACAATCGAGAAATAGGCGGTCATAGGCATCGGAAGTTGCTTCGATACCAAAGGAACCATAACTAAAATCCATGTCTACCGAACGAGTACGGAATTCTGCTCCAGGCATTTTGACATCAAAACGTAGAGAAATACCTTCATTTGGCTGAATCCGCATCGCCAAAATATTAGCGTTTGTTTGTCGCGCAGCAGATTGAAACATCCGAGAAGGAACTTCGCGGAAGTGGATCGAAATCTCACTAACTTTTTTCGGCATTCGTTTGCCTGTACGCAAATAGAAGGGAACACCTTGCCAGCGCCAGTTGTCAACCAAAAACTTCATCGCTACATAAGTCGGTGTTGTAGAGTTAGGATCAACCCCTGGTTCTGTACGATATCCTGGTACTGGTTGACCCTTCATCCAACCAGCACTATATTGACCGCGTACTGCTGAACGTGATAGATCGTGAACATTAGCTAAACGAGTAGCTTGCAGTGCCTTAACTTTTTCTGTGCGAATACTGTCGGCATCCATTGAGTTAGGAGCCTCCATTGCAGTTAGGCAGTAAAGTTGCATCAGGTGGTTTTGCAACATATCCCGCAGTGCACCAGCGCTTTCATAGTAACCAGCGCGGTCTTCCACTCCCACGGTTTCTGCTACCGTAATTTGAACGTGGTCAACAAAATGACGATTCCATAACGGTTCAAAAATCGCATTGGCGAAGCGAAACACTAGCAGGTTTTGAACTGTCTCTTTACCTAAATAGTGGTCAATGCGATAAACTTGATTTTCTTTGCAGTATTTCTGCACAACTTGGTTAAGGCTTTGAGCCGATGCCAAGTCTCGACCAAAGGGTTTTTCAATTACTAGACGATGCTTGTAGGGGTCGTCTAGCATCCCAGCTGTTCCTAATTGCCTGATTGCCTCTGGAAAGAATTTCGGAGCAACTGAGAGGTAGAACATTCGGTTCCCGCGTGTACCCCGTTTCTCGTCTAATTCATCCAACAAGTTTTTCAGTTTCTGGTAGCCTTCAGGGTCATCTATATCCCCAGGTGAATAGAACAAACCTTGTGAGAAGTCTTGCCAGAGTTCTTCCGGGTCAACACCACCATGAGCTTCTTCCATGCCCTTCCGCATCTGTTCGCGGAAGTACTCGTGGCTCCACTCTCGACGTGCTACGCCGACAATGGTGGTTTCTGGTGGAATGCGCCTCTCCCGCCGCAATTTGTAGAGTGCTGGGACTAATTTGCGCCAGGTAAGGTCACCAGAAGCGCCAAAAATAACTATAGTTTGGGGTTCGGGCATCCCTTGCTGTTGCAGACCAACGCGCAAGGGATTTTCTAGCAGACTGACCATAACAATTTTGGATTTTAGATTAGGGATTTTGGATTAGGGACTGGGGATTGGGTATTGGGTATTGGGGAAGGTGGAGCCCCCTCTGGGGATAAAAGGTAATGGGTATTGGGGATCGGGAAAAATTAAATTCCTAGTCCCAAGTTCCCAGCTCCTAGTCCCCAGTTCCCTGTCCCCAGCCCCTACACTGGCGACAATACCTTGATTTTGTCTTCTAAAGAGTTCATCAAGGACTGGAAGGGCTGGACAAACTTTTCAATGCCTTCAACTAACAGTTCGTCCATGACTGCATTGATATCGATGTTGATGTCGGGATCTTTGAGGTTTTCGATCAGCGTGTAAGCTTCTTCTACGTGGGTTTCTACGCGACTAGCTACATTGCAGTGGTCAGCGCAAGCTTTAATGGTCGCAGGTGGTAGGGTGTTAACAGTATCTGACCCAATCAACTCATCGACATACATCACGTCGCTATATTCGGGGTCTTTGGTACTGGTGCTTGCCCAAAGTAGCCGTTGTACTTTTGCTCCTTTTGCTGCCAAAGCTTGCCACTGTTCGCTTTGAATAATTTTCTTGTATTCTTGATAGGCAATCTTAGCGTTAGCGATCGCTACTTTTCCTTTGACAGCTTTCAGCTTTGCTTCCACGGCAATATCATCAACGCCTTTCTTCAACTTAGCATCAATTTTGGCGTCAATGTTACTATCAATTCGGCTCAGAAAGAAGCTTGCCACTGAAGCAATTTGGCTGATGTCTTTACCCTCAGCTACCCGTTTTTCTAAGCCACGAATATAAGCCCAAGCTGTGTTTATGTAGCTTTCCACAGAAAACAGCAGCGTAATGTTGACATTCATGCCTTCGGCTATTACCTGTTCGACTGCTGGCAAACCAGCCTCTGTGCCGGGAATTTTAATCATCAGATTTTCCCGTCCAATTTCTTGGAAATAGCGCCGCGCTTCGTTTATTGTTGCTTGAGTATCATGGGCGATGGTTGGCGGTACTTCTATACTCACATAACCATCTAGCTTATTCGAGCTTTCATATACAGGGCGCAGAATATCACAGGCATTGCGAATATCTGCAAAAATTAGCGACTCATAAATTTTGTCTATTGGTAAGCCAGCGCGAACTCCGGCTTCAATATCGGCATCATAAATGACATTACCGATGATCGCTTTTTCAAAGATGGCTGGGTTAGAAGTAATCCCAGTAATTCCTTGATTTTCAACCAAGTCTTTGAGTTCACCTGATTGAACAATGTCACGGCTCAAATTATCCATCCAGATACTTTGACCGTATTGTTTAATCTCTAGTAGATGATTGGTTGCCATAGCTTTAGTTTATTTCACTCCTGTTAATGATGTTTTTAAGTGAAGTTGACAAAACCCATCAAATAAATATTGATGGTGACTTTTGAATTTTGGCGTTGTCAATCACTTATTGCATCGACCAGCTGAGGTAATCTTTAATTCACATTCAAAAAGCGCTATTCTGCATTCCCAATCTCAAAGCTCCTTAATTAAGTTTTAATTACTTGCGTATAATATCTAGTACAGCACGGCGGAATTGACCTCCCTTTCTTTTTACACAGTGTTAAAAGCCTAAGTTACAAAGGTTTTGAAATTTTGGAATTTGAATTCCGTGTAGCGATATTAGTGGCCGTTTTGAATAAAAGACTCCACCTTTGCTACATCTTCTTTGCTACCAATAATTAGAGGCGTACGCTGATGCAATTTTTGCGGCACAACGTCCAAAATATCTAACAGTCCTGTAGTGGCACGACCACCTGCTTGCTCAATCAAAAAGGCTAAGGGAGCAGTTTCATAAAGTAAGCGTAATTTCCCTTCTGGTTTCTGAATGGTACCTGGATAGAGAAACACACCACCTTGAACTAAAATTCTATGAATGTCGCTGACCATTGCCCCACTATAACGAGCGGTATAGCCTTCTGTACGATGGACGTAGCGAATGTATTCTCGAATTGATTCTTCCCACTGCCAAAAATTTCCTTCATTAACGCTGTAAATAGGGCTGTGGTTAGGAATCCTAATATTTTCTTCTGTGAGAATAAACTCACCTAAGCTGGGATCAAGGGTAAAGGAATGAACCCCTGTACCTATAGTATAGACCAGCATTGTACTAGGGCCATACAGTATGTATCCAGCGGCGATTTGCTTACGTCCATTGGTAAGTAAGTCAGTCGCTTGCCCATCGCTATCGTCTCCTTCCTGCTGCCGAATCGCAAAAATAGAACCCAAACTAAGATTGGTATCGGTGTTGGATGAACCATCAATTGGGTCATATAACAGGGTATAGCGACCAATCGGACAGTTTTCAGGTATATAGTAAGGTTTTTCCATTTCCTCAGAAGCTAAGCGACAAACTAAGCCACTTTGCTTAAATACTGAGATAAATACATCGTTGGCATAGACATCCATCTTTTTGACGGATTCTCCCTGCACATTGACTTCCCCAGTAAATCCCAAAACGCCTTCCATTAAGCCAGCACGGCTGAGGCGGCGAGCAACGAGTTTACCTGCAAGGGCGATCCGATTCATCAGCGCACTTAAATCCTGTGCATCTGGTGAAAAACTCTGGAGTTGCTGTAGAACGTGACGAGATAAGGTTGTACAATCACGATCTAAAGCTTTGTCACTAGCATAGTCGATAGACAAATCTAAAGATTCTGGAGCTTGAGCCATTTTTATTTTCTCCCTAACGACTGGCCATTGACTGGTCGTCGTGCGTGACATTTTATGGTTGCTGCCTCTATCTTAGAAAGCTAATACTCTAAGTTAGATGTGATTTTAGATAAACTAAAGAAATGAATTTTTCCTGGCTCCTTTTCTGAGCGCATCTATGTGCAGTGGCTTGCCGAATACATTACCAATACTGAAAAATTGCTTAAGTAAATGTACTTAATATTTTAGGTAACTTAAATTTAGCCGCTAGGCGTTAGCCAAGAGTCAAAACCTTGAAGGTATTTTGATTGTTATTTAAAAATGATAGTAGTAGCTGCTTTTTAGCTTCTTGTACAAATAACCATTAGTTGGTTAGTTGTTAAATAAAGTAAATAAGCCTTGATTTAGTCATTATTTAGTTATGTTAATGACTACTCACCTCAGTACGAACTAAAATGGTGAGGCATCTCAAACAGGTCGTTTTAGAAAAACCGACTAGTCGTGATAAATGGCTGCCGCTCACAACTCGTCGGCCCCAGGTTGATAAAATTTTCTAATGCTTAGTTGTTTCTAGTAAATTTCAGCAGCCTATATCTTGCGTTACTAGAAAACAATCTGTTAAGATTAGCTCCCACCCCGATTAAAAATCTTGCTGTTTACCCCAACTACCACCTCGTCGATTATCCTCTCGTGGTTTAGCTTTATTTACTCTGAGTTGACGCCCCATCCATTCCGCACCATCTAACTCAGTGATAGCTGCATCTTCTTGAGCATCTTCATTCATCTCTACAAAAGCAAAGCCACGCATTCGGCCTGTTTCTTTGTCAGTAGGTAAGACAACTCTTTTAACTTCGCCGTAGTCAGCAAATACGGCTCTTAAGTCGGCTTCAGTAGCCTGGTAAGAGAGGTTTCCAACGTAAATAGTCATGTGGAATTACGTAAGTATCAACGAAGAGCGATTAGTTTAGCTAAACAACATCTAGCTAAATTGTAAATATTGCATAGTCTCCCATACAGAACTTAATTTATGAATCCTATAGGGGGGCATTATTTACAATTAGATGTGCTATACGGCCAAACTTACGCATACGCTCATATA
Organism: Nostoc sp. UHCC 0302; assembly: GCF_038096175.1. NCBI lineage: Bacteria > Bacillati > Cyanobacteriota > Cyanophyceae > Nostocales > Nostocaceae > Nostoc > Nostoc sp. UHCC 0302. The sequence goes on along the minus strand of NZ_CP151099.1, from coordinate 8,309,728 downwards.
ATAGCTGATTGTGACATTTTTCAAAGTATGCGATTTTACAAACGCTTTTATATGCTGTTATGCAGCATATAGGCTAATTTTTATGTATTAAATGTTACTTTACTTGTGCTAATAACGCTTGGGATGGTAAGAAAAATTGAAATACTAGGGATGACAGTTATACCTCACCCTGATTAACTTTCGCTAGATTTTACTATTTTTTGATAGCTATATATATTATTTAACCCCCCACAGCCCTTTATTTCCTCCTTAAGTTAAAGAGTGAAAATAGGGGCTACAGGCGGTATAAGAAGGTTAAGTTTAGGGAAGGATTAATTCCCTCTAAGATGAGCAGAAAATTTATTCAATTGAAATCTGCTGCGGGCCAGTGGCTCTACCATTATGTGCATCAGTGGAGGTAGAAATATAACTGTTTGGTCGAGTTTGTTGATCTAGCCAGCTTTTAACAGGATCATCTGCAAGGCTAAGTCGAAGCACACCAGAGAATAAACCGCCCAGAAATGAGATTGGGTGCTGAGTAAATTCTTTGAATATGGGTGACAATTCATCAATAAACATTAAGAGTCTCCTGGCACTGCCGTAAAAAATTATTACTTCTTAATAGATCGTACCTTGGAGATTAGGGATTGGGGAGCCAGCCGCGTGCGGAGAGAAGTTTGGAGGCTTCCCCCCTTTGAGCAGACTGGCGTGATTGGTAAGACCTATCTCCCTACCTGTAGTCTTTCTGCCATCTCTAGCTCCCAGCGATGCACTGAGTTTCGACACTTCGACAAGCTCAGTGCATCGCTGCGCGGAAATCGAGCGAAGTCGAGATTCAACTACCGCTTGTCGTAAAGCCTGCGCCATAGCTGCGCTTAGGGCGCAGCCTCTCGTAGAGAAGTGTTGTCAGTCCTTAGTCTCTAGCCCCTAGTCCCTTATGATACTGGTTGCTGATCAGGAAACATACACTTATCAGAGTCACAGCCACTAGGGCCAGCTTCTGACAATTCACCTGCATCGTAGCGGCTTAAGGCTGCACAGAAATCATCGGTTTTGCGTCGCGCTTTGACTTCTTGACTCAAACGGTCATAAGTTTGTTTATCTATTGGTTCAAAGGGCAAACGCGGGAATGATTGCAAATCGTCAAAACGGGCTAAAAGCGCCGCTGAAATATAGCCATCATTATTTTGGATGGCTTCGTAAATTTTTTGGCCAAGAGGTTCTATTTCATGAGAACGTAGTTCTAACGTAGCAGATGTGTTATGAGTCACGTACCAACGCTGAACCTGGAGGACAAAATCGAATTGAGCTAAGACAGAAAATTTAGATACATCGATTTTATCAGCGCCTGGTAAGTCAGCCCAAGTTACGGAAACAGGGATTTCTACTAGCCATTCACTGACTCGTGGATCAAAGGGATCGTGGAGTAGATTCCCCTGTTCATCTTTGTCAGATTGAGAGGGTATGACATTGTAACCGTAGTCAATACAAGCTAAGGCTACTGGGTCATTTTTACCGAAGGTGATCCGCCGAATAAATCTTTGGGCTTTCGGGGGATGCCATCCTGAACTAGCATTAGTTAATAAAGCCTTAGTGCCACTAGGTTGGACTGTGGTGCAGCGATTTGGACGTTTAAGATCATGGCGATCGCAATAATCCCAAACTACCCGTTGTACAGTATCTCTCCAAAAAGTTAAGTATTTTTCTTCTTGGTGTTTAAAAGCCAATCCCTGTTCAGTTTCAGGTCTTCCTTCTGCCCACCAACGCAGCCAATCAACGCCAAAAGCATGAACAAAGAAATCAAATAAACCTGTGAAAGAAACACCTACAATTGGGTCTAGTTCTCGGCTTTGCTGGTAACGGGGTTCCAGGAATTTATGGTTTAAAAGTGCTGCTACAGATAGTGCGCCGGCGGTAAAAGCCTGTTCTTGTTCTTTATAGTTAAGTGGATCAATTTGATTAAGGTGAACTTCAGACAAATTGCAGTGGAAATTGCTACCGATAATCTCTCCGCAAGGATTTAAACCATAGCGAGCCAAACGATGTTCCACCTCACTAGCATCAAGTTGCGGATGATGTTCTTGCAACCACTGTTTTGCTGTTCCTTGCTCGTAAGATTTGAGAAAATCAGCTTTTATTGCTGGTGTTAACAGTAAATCACAGTTAGCTCTGGCTACGGCTTCACCAGCCCATTGAATCGCTCCTTCACCGCTGTAGTATTGTTTACGTACAGCTTCAATAGATTCTTCTAAGGTTGGTTTACGGTGAAAAACTCTGGTGTGGTTTGCCATCCTTAGCGCATCACGCTCTGGATCAATTCGCCAATTGCCATTTTCATCCTGCTGCCATAAATTGTCTTTGGCTGTGGCTCCTGGTTGATCATCAGCAGTAAACTGACGCATTCCCGCACTTCTTCGGATATTGCCTGCAACAATTGTTACAGCAGCTTGGTCTATTAATAAACAGCATTCAACTGAGTTTAATTGTCTTCCTACAGCTTTATTGAGAATAGATGCACAATTTTGGTAGAGTCCAGGCAATTTCACGGGATTAGCAACTCCTCCAAAGCCGTTAAGAGTTTCTCCTGCTTGACGGACATCGCTAATATCTACTAATACTTCAACTTCTCCAGTAAATTGTTCGTCAGTAGAGAGTTCTAACAATGTTTGATAGGATTCAACCCAACCTTCACGGCTATCACCAACGTGAATAGTGACGGTATTGCCTTCTATATGGGTTTGAGTATATTCACGACGTAGCTGTTTAGAAGTACTACCAATTTCACCTTGTACAGATATATTGAGGCGATTGCGGATTGGAGGCAACTGGTTTATGTATTGTGGTTCGATGATGGCTCCAGTACCACAGCCCATCATTGCTAGATCCATCATCAATCCGAAAGCAGCCCAGTCTTCTAGATTAGTAGAAGTGCAGTTATAAGCCCCAGAAAAGTTTTTTGGCTTGGTTATCCAGTCTGTACCACCAACCCATAACCAGCGTCCACTGGGCATAGCTTTTAAGTTTCGCTGCATTTGATTTAGTATGGCAACTTCTTCTGGGCAGAAGTTCCCTAACTTGATTAAACCTTGCAGGGTGCGATCGCATACCTCATCCCATGTTTCTCTTAACCCTGCCGCTGTACGGCGGCTATAGGTTCTAAAAAATACGGGATTAGCAGCAGGGGCAGTCTCAGGAAAATTTGCTCTCTGGCGTTTTCGTTCAAGCTCTCGAACCATAAGTCAAGTGTCTTGCGTTCTTGTTGCGTGCGGACAGATTATGACTATACGCCAAGTAGTTTTAGTATTAAAGATTGTCAAATTGCCCACTTTGCGCTAAGTCACATTTGTACTAATTGCAACATAATTTTATGATGTATAATGTCTTTCACTCAGAGGAAAGCTCATATATTAAGTTGCAATTAAAACATTATCAGCAACAGTATAAGGAGTAAATTCTTTCTATACTCCTATAGTTATAAAGTAAAGTTATGGAAATATCCGCCTAATATTAATTCGTAATTGCGATCGCTTGGTGTAGAGATTCTGAATTCTGTTGCTTTTGAACAGGGAGCCATATTGCCTAATCACAAAGACGCGATTTATCGCGTCTCTTGCCTTAACCGAACAACATTGCGAGGTTCACGAATGAAGCTCCGAGGTTCACAAATGAAGCTCAAAGGTTCACGAACGAAGCTCCGAGGTTCATCAACGAAGCTCAAAGGTTCACGAACGAAGCTCCGAGGTTCATTAACGGAGTTCAAAGACTCATTCACGAGTATAAAAGACTCATACACGAGTATCAAAGACTCGTCCGCGAGTATAAAAGACTCATTCACGAGTATTAAAGACTCATTACAGCAATTTTCATTTATTTAGAAAACACTCTCGCGTTCTTCTTTGCGTCTTTGCGCCTTTGTGTGAGATAAAAAATCTTTTGTTGCTGTAATTACGAATTACGAATTACGAATTACCCTATCAAAACTTGCACTCACACTTTCAACCTGTGGTAACTTCAATCGCTGCAAAATCTCTAAAGCTGGTTGCAAATAGGATATCGCTTTAGTGTATTCACCCTGCTGTTCTGCCAAATCTCCTAACCTCCACAAAGTCATTGCTTTGCCTTGGACATTACCAATGCGTTCATTTATTTCCAAAGATTGATTGAAAAGTGTGATCGCTTCATCCACTTTCCTTTCGTTGGCGTAGATCATTCCCAGACAGTGCAACGTCGCCGCTTTGCCTTGGACATTACCAATGCGTTCTTTTATTTCCAAAGACTGGTTGTAGAGTGCGATTGCTTGCTCCACTTCCCCTTTATTGGCGTAGATATTCGCCAGACAGTGCAATGTCGCCGCTTTGCCTTGGACATTACCAGTGCATTCATTTATTTCCAAAGATTGATTGAAAAGTGCGATCGCTTCTTCTACTTCCCCTTTCTTAGCGTATACAATTCCCAGTTGGCTTAAAGTCGCCGCTTTGCCTTGGACATTCCCAGTGCATTCATTTATTTCCAAAGACTGATTGTAGAGCGCGATCGCTTCTTCTACTTCTCCTTTCTTAGCGTAGATACCTGCTAGTTGGTGTAACGTCGCCGCTTTGCCTCGGACATTACCAATGCCTTCTTTTATTTCCAAAGACTGATTGTAGAGTGCGATCGCTTCTTCTACTTCCCCTTTGTTAACGTAGATATTCGCCAGACAGTGCAACGTCGCCGCTTTGCCTTGGACATCTCCAATGCGTTCATCAATTTCAAGGACTTGATTGTAGAGTGCGATTGCTTCATCTACTTCCCCTTTGTCGGCTTTCAGTATCCCAAAATAATGATAAATTGATGCTAATTCTTGTTCGTCTTCTGCGGGACAAAGATTTAAAGCTTGTTCGTAATAGTTTAATGCTTGATCAACCTCACCTAGTTGGTGTTCACAAAAAGCCATTTCTTTGAGAACACTATGGTTTTTAGTAATTTCTAAGGTTGATTTGCACAGATGTATTGCTTCCCGAAATCGACTTTGATTCCGCAAGTGTTCCGCCAATGAATTAGCTATTTTCGCCGCAATTTCTCCATCTTTCCCCAACAACCCCAACCGATGAATTTCTAACTTTTGTGCCTCTGTAGCAGTTTCCGCCTCTTCCCACCACAGACGATACAAAATTTGTGCAGCTTGTTTATACAACTCTTCACCCTTGGGGTTTTCTGGAAACTCTAGCAACGGTGACAAAATCCGGGGAACACGATGCAACCTCTCTTTGTTGTTGGTGAGGGTAACTTCCAACAAACCCAAAATTTCAGCGCGTTGAACATGACTTTCCCAACTTGAGATATCCTCACAAATCGGGGAAATAGCAGCTTGAGGAACAGGTAACTCATACACCAACAACTTCCCCAGCATTTGACGCAAAGCTGGAGTTTGCTGCTTCAGCAATTCCTCAGCCAAAATATCCTCACGAAATTCCTTTTCCTTATCTGCCATCTTTTGCAGAATCATCTCAACTCCCCTCTCCGCTTCCGGCGAGTTCTGGGAATTTTGCAAAATCTTATCTAACCATTCCAACAGCCGAGGATTTCCATCTGCTGCTTGTTTGGCACGTTCCGGCAAATCTGGCTGAAATTGCCAACTGCCATTAAACGAATTGAGACGATTATACTTTTTAATTAAATCTGCCCCACCCAAAGCGCCCAGAGGTTCGCGGTACAGACGATGATTCAGTTCCGACAATGTGAAATTGTAGCGACAGGTAATAATTACCTTGTGGGGAAGTTGGGAATTTTGAATCGCCTTCAGCAACGCCAGCAGTACATCCACAACTTGTGGTTGCAAGACATAAACCCCATTTCGTAAATCAAAATTTGCCTCAAAGTCATCCAGCACAAAGGCAAAGCGCTGTTCTTTGGAATTGAGTCCTTCTGTGAAAAACTTGGTGAGGCGCTGCATCAACGGTAACTTGCCATTGAGAATTTCATGCCCCCGTTCCGAGGTACATTGTTCAGCAAGGGTTTTGAGCAGTTTGTCCTCATCCAGTTGCCGAAAGTTCACCAGCCTGTGATAGCCAACCATCCTTTCCAGAAGTCGCGCCGTCACAGTACTCTTACCCACACCCCCCAGTCCGTGAATTAGTACCCCTAATGAAGTGCGAATAGCTTTGAGACAACGTTGCAAAGTCCGCCGTCTGCCAACAAACTCAGAGGGTTTCGCCACCCGCACCTGTTGGGTATCGGGATCTAAAAACAGTTCATAAGCAGGTTCCGGCGCTGAGGGTGGCACATCTCCCAACACTTCCACCAACGCACCGGGACATTCTCCCTGGACATATAACCGCAACAAATGCCAGTCACGCACATTCTGTTGAAACAACTGCTGGTAAGTGCTAGCGAGTGCTTCAGCTAATTGATATCCGGCTGCCAATTTGCCGTAGAGGTGCGCGGCGGCGGCTGTCGCTGTCCGATCTTCCACAGGCCGCCCCCAACTTAAAACCGCCTTAGCCCCTTGTGCAATAAGTGCCTCAGCCATTGAAGGGACAGCCCCTTTATCTGGTGCTTGTCCAGTCCGACACCCAGACAAAAACACCAACTTGGGAAAGCGAAACCGGAAGACTTCGGCCAGTTCTGCGGCTGTGGTTTCGTGGCGATCGCCGATTTCCGTCTCCGTAATAAAGTAAGGCGTGTAAGGTGCTTCATCTTTAATTGAGGCGTGTCCTGTGAGGTGAAACACATCAAAGTCATTAAAATAGCGACTCCACACCTTACCCAACTCGCTAACGCAACCGCTTTCTTCCACCCGCAAATCTACAGCAAAATCTCGCGTATCAGCCAGAATTCTCGCCTCTTCCTGTTCAAACTCTAACTTTGGTTGCACATCTTCCGGGTCGGTTGCCATAAACAATACTCGCAATTGTCGTGCTTCCACAGAAAACCCTGCCGTTTCTTTCTCAATCCAGCGCAGAGGTAATACCACTGGATTAACCCGTTTGACCAAAAAATCCTTATCATCATGCAGCACTTCCCAAGGTAGATGTGCCAATTTTTTATCAGTATCAATGGCAATTACCAACCCCTCACCGCGACAGTTAGCAATTCCCCGACTCAACCAGCGTCCATCGCCATCCAACCAAAAAAATAACTGCTGCCCGATTCCTGGTAAATTGGGCAGCAGTCTATAGTAATCTCGTTCACCTTGCTTGAGGAAATCAGCGATTTCTGCTAATTTCAGACGACGTGATTCATAGTGATTATTTTGAGGTAGCCAATACCTGAGTTCAACTGTTTCCTGCGTACTTTCCCGAAGTTGAATGCGGATAGTTTGCACTTATTTGCTGATAGATTTGAGGATTTCCGTGATTTCCTCTATAGTAGCTTCTTCGAGTAAAATCCTGTTTCCAGTATCAGGGTCAAGAATTACCACATCAAATTGCTTCCCTGGATGAGATTTATGCCATTCTTGATACCATTTGCGGATTTGTTCAGCTAAAGCCGCAACACCTCCCACAATGCCGACAATGGTAGCAATAGCTGCTAGAGTCCCCTCTCTTTGCGTCGGCACTTCATAGCTTCCCGATATTCCAGGAATTTCTAGCAAAGCCTCGGCTGCTGCTGGTGCGCCTTCACCCTCAATACCGATTTGAATTTGTGCCATTAAGTTACCTACGAATTTATACAGTATTTTTATCTCACGCAAAGGCGCAAAGACGCAAAGAGGATTACAAAATTATCTACTTTGTGTTGTACCAATTGTCTAAAATAAAGCAACAGACGCAAACCTGGAAACCCAGATTAAATCTGACTTTCAAAAATTACGAATTACGAATTACGAATTACAAATTACAAATTAATATGTCTCTTGCTCCTTGGCGAAGTGCGATCGCCCATGCTCTCCATCGAAATCGCAGCCTTGTTTACGCCCGCTACCTGCAACTAGCAACAGTGCAGACAAACGGTCGTCCTGCTAATCGTACCCTCGTCTTTCGTGGTTTTCTAGAAGATACTAACCAGCTAAAATTCATCACCGATACCCGAAGCGCCAAAGTTGACCAGATACAACAGCAATCTTGGGCAGAAGTTTGCTGGTATTTCCCCAATACACGCGAACAATTTCGCATAGCTGGCTGTTTAACCTTAGTAGACGGTGATAATTCTCACCCAGAACTACAGCCTGCCCGTATAAATATATGGCAAGAAATCAGTGATGCGGCGCGTTTACAGTTTGCTTGGCCTGATCCTGGTAAACCCAGAGTTCAAGAACCAGAAGCCTTTGCACCACCATCACCCGATTCCGCCCAGCCAGTGCCTAACTTTTCCCTACTACTACTCGATCCAGACGAGGTAGATCATTTAGAGTTGCGCGGCGAACCACAAAATCGATGGCTCTACAGCCGCGACAAAGACCAAAGTTGGTCTACCCAAGCAATTAATCCATGATTTTGTGAGTCAAGGGTCAAGGGTCAAGAGTCAAGGGTCAGTATTTATTCCTCTTGTCTCCTGTCCCCCTGCCCCTACTCAATGCACAGACAGGATTAATGAGCCAGCGCGTTGCGGGGGTTCCCCCCGTTGTAGCGACTGGCGTCGCGTCTCCACTGTTTTAGATGCCAGCACCATCTAAAAACTCCTGTATTGCCTTATCTCTGAGATGGCACCGAGGAGTATCTTGTGGTGAATCATCCTCTTTAGCAGCTAAATTACCCGCGAATACAGGAGTTTTTGTAGAAGAACCAAGTTGCTGAAGTGCTTGTATTTGTTCTTCCAGCACCTCGATCCGGTCAACTAAAACGCGAATAACTTCAGCTTCCGAATCTGGTAAGTTGTTGTGTTCTAAAGGAGCAACCCGGACTCCAGAACGATAGATAATGCGACCGGGTACGCCTACCACTGTGCAATTAGAAGGAACGTCCCGCAAAACAACTGACCCAGCACCAATGCGGACATTGTTACCAATTTGGAGATTGCCCAATACCTTCGCGCCAGCTCCGACCACGACATTTTCACCTAAAGTAGGATGTCGCTTGCCGCTTTGTTTCCCAGTCCCTCCGAGAGTGACACCTTGATAAATCAGGGCATAGTCGCCCACGATCGCAGTTTCACCAATTACTACGCCCATTCCGTGGTCGATGAACACACCATAACCGATTGTTGCACCTGGGTGAATTTCAATTCCGGTCAAAAATCGAGCTATGTGAGAAATTAGGCGAGGGAAAAAGGGAATACCAATACAATGTAACCAGTGAGCTAGCCGATGGAATAGCAGGGCTTGCAAACCGGGGTAACAAAACAAAACTTCCAACCAATTACGGGCGGCTGGGTCACGTTCAAAGATAATGCGGAAATCAGCACGCAAAGTAGATAGCACGAGATAGTACCCTCGGAAAGCAAAACGAGCTACTATCCCATATTATCGTCCCAGGTGTTATCTAAGATTGGGGATTGGGGATTGGGTACTGGGGCATTGATAAATAGCCAGTAGTTATTCTTGTTTCCCTTCCTAGTCCCCAGTCACCAGTCCCTAGTCCCCAGAGCCTACAACTGCTCTATTGTCAAAGTATAGTTACGCTTGACTTCTGGATTAAATGTACCTACCCAAATCCGATAGGTGCCACTTTTCCAGTTGCTATCGTCTACACTTGCGTCTTTATTTTTACCAGTATCATCGCCACAACGAATCGTTGTTTTATCTGGGCCTTGGATGAGTAAAGTGGTATCAGATCCATCGCTGTTGACTTTAACTTTTAAGCGGGAAAAGGGCTTTTCCAAGACCATGACGTAATCTGGTGTGGGATCAGCATAACCGATACAGGGGTTTTTCTGCTGATCGCGGCTACTAACAGTAGATAAGGAGTAAGAACCCCCTGTATAACCTGAAAATATTCCTTTTTCTGGCTCAAAGCCTTGCGATAAGCGGAATGTGCCAAAGTTTGCTGTTTGTGCGATCGCAGGGGTAGCTGTTATAGCGGAAAGTATAGCTAACAGCCAACCGCCGCGCAATTTAAGTCGGGGGCGATGGTGCTTCATAGTAGCCCTCTAAAAGGCTGTTATAGTTATTATATATACATATTTTAGTGCATAAAAACACGTATAACCTCCGTCTATGTGCCACATTCAAAGGTGACGGTATTAATAGTTTTGTAAGTAGAGACGCGATTATATTCTTACGAGAAGCCGCTCTTCGAGCGTCTACGCGTCTGTGCAAGGAGTGGGGGAGAAGGAGAATAATTGCGGACAAATGATCTATGCCCTATGCCCTATGCCCAGTTCAATATCACGAGTCATGGAGTTGGAAAAAGACACCGCCTTTTAGTAATCCTGTATCAATGCTATAACTGCTGGCTGTGAGCGATCGCAAATTTTCAAAAAATGGTCTACCGAATACTTCCAGCAGTTTTAGAGCAGGTAGCTGACGCTCTAACAGATTCTGGCTCTTTGTCCAGTCAAGATAGATATAGCCTTGGTTCGGTTGCGGAATAGCAGCGATACTATCTTTAAAATTAGGATTGTCAATTAGGGAATTGTCCTTGGCTGTGAGGATTTCATCCATCGTCTCTAAGTCAGAAGTGAAAATTTCGTAATTGCCTAGAGATGTATGCACTCCCTGAACTTTTGCCTCAATACTAAGCGATGGTCGCTCTTTGGCATTGGGTTGTTTAGTAGCAGTGACTAACTCTGTCCAAGCAGAGATTTTTTGCTTGTTGAGGGTAATAGGACTAATACTGAGTCCGTTTGATGAAGCGATCGCATCCAAACGAGAAACGCCCTGTTCTACACTATCGGATTTTTCCGCAACAAAAATCCAGTGAGGATTTGTTTGCTCTTTCTCAGGTAATAATGCGATCGCATATTCTCCTTGCACCCAACTGAAGATATCATCGGGCAAGTTGATGCCCCAGCGTTTTTGAATATCCACCAAGGGTTTTGCTAATCGAGAAATTGCACCTTCTTCTGAACCATATATAGTCGCTGTAAGTTGTTTCCAGAGTTTGGCTAAATCGCTGTTACCCAAATTGCTCAAATTCGAGCCGGAAATTGCCAAACCTGCTGTTGCTGGAATATACTGCAATGCCCCTACAGGTTTAGACAATGCTGGGGATGCAGGAATTATTTCTGATGAAGTTAGAAAGGCAGTTTCTGCAAGCAACCCTTTAGGATTTAATGCTAAGGAAATAATTTGGCTGTTATAAGTTTGCTCTGGCAGTTCTAACCCTTGCCATTTAGCGACGATAGGAAGATTCAAGAAAGCTACAGCTAAACTACCTTTGGGTAGTTGTTTGCTAGCTTTTTGGTATTCGGGGAAGCTATTCAAATTTAGTTCAGGAGCTTGGACGTTATTGATGGCATCTCGTAGCACTTTGGGGTCGTTGGCGAATAATACAAAGTCTTCGCCGACAACTGCACCTGCAAGCGAGTCTTGCTCTGACTGAGAATTGTCATAAATCAGTTTGATGCCTTTATACTGCTCAACAGCTAAGTTTGCCCCAGCTAATGCGCGTTTGGAAAATAACAACTCGACAAACTCGCGACTTTTCTCTGGTTTTTCAGTAGCGAGTGCCATGAGATACCCTGGCTGCTGTCCGTTTGCGGGGTCACGATCAATATCTAAAGTAGTTATGGCTAGTGTAATTTCGCTTCCTAGCCAGGGTTTAATATCTTGTTGATAATCTATACCACTCTTAGATAAGAAACTAGTTTTGAGCTTAGACAGTTCCCCTTCACGCTCCAAAGCCTGTAATCGATCAGGATTTACCAGTAAGGAAGTCATCACAGGGGCAAGTTTCGACACGAATATGGCAGCACCTGGTTGAGAAGTCGAGGCAATGAGGCTAGCTGGACTTTTGGCGAAAAACCAGTAAAAGCCAGCGATAACAACCACTAGTAGCGCGATCGCACCGGCCACTAAGAAACCAAAGAATGAGCGTTGCCTGTTCACATTAGACCTACTAAATACAAAAGTTGTCGCTAATTTCCTGTATCTACAGGAGCATGAGAGCGGTTATCTCTTTACAGACTTATCTGATGCCAAACTGAGGACATCTATCTTAGACCCGTTTGGACAATGGCATTTTTTGTTAATATCCGCACCCTAAACAAAGGTAACTAATAAGAATGGATGCTGATGCTAGGGTACAGATTTTCTGTCAACATAAATAATATATGATTGTTTACAAAAACCTTATGACTGACAAATCTTTTGGTCAAGCTATTACCCAAATTAGTGTAGAAGAACTCGCACAACGTCTCTCTTCTAATGAGCCAAGTATTCAACTAGTGGATGTGCGCGAACCACAAGAAGTAGCGATCGCCAATATTGAGGGTTTTGTCAATCTACCCCTAAGTCAATTTGCCGAATGGGGTGATCAAGTACCTACACGCCTTGATCCCCAAGCTGAAACCCTTGTGCTGTGTCACCACGGCGTCCGCTCTGCTCAGATGTGTCAGTGGTTAGTTGCTCAAGGATTTACAAATGTTAAAAATATTGCTGGCGGTATTGATGCTTATTCCCAATTAATTGACGCTTCAATTCCTCAATATTAGTCAAGTGAGTGTGTATAGTTTGGCTGGAACTTACTTATCCAGCTAACTTTTGCTATTCTGAAACATAGCAGTACATTAGTTCGGGGCTTTATGTGTAAAGCTTGGCATTTTCACCACTGGGTAAATACTCACGGTAATTTTTGTCCCTAATCTACTTGTAAATTGAAGAAAATTACGTATTCAATGATACTCTTTTTAGTAAATTCTTATGGAATAATACGGTTATAAAGCTGCTTAGTTTTAGATTAAAATCAACAGATTTTCCAGCAGTAATAAAATTTTGTTTAAAGCACACTTCCACAAAATTTTTGACATGAACTTTAAATTCTCTTATCACAACATTATTCAGTAATTTGCTATTTTAATTAATTATTAATAATTTTTGTTTAAGTCAAATCCAGAATTTTTCCAAGTTTGATTAAAGTTTGCCATCAGCAAAAAACATCCTATGGAAGTCCAGTTGACAAATCGACAACAGCATATACTTTGGGCAACGGTACGTCACTATATTGCTACCGCAGAGCCTGTTGGTTCTAAAGCTTTGGTCGAGGAGTACGACCTGGGAGTTAGCTCAGCGACGATTCGCAATATCATGGGCGTTTTAGAAAAGTCTGGGTTACTTTACCAACCCCATACCTCTGCTGGACGCATACCCTCTGACTCTGGGTATCGCATCTATGTAGATCAGTTAATTACACCTTCTCTGCGATCGCGCAGCGTCCCGCAGGGAAGCGGTACAGAAACTTTAGGGCGACAGGTAGAGGAGGCACTACAAAAGCGCCTTCAATGGGAAGATTGGAGTTTAGAAACACTTCTGCAAGGAGCTGCACAAATTTTAGCTACCTTAAGTGGGTGTATTAGCTTGATTACCATGCCACAAACCACTACAGCGCTGTTGCGACATCTGCAATTAGTGCAAATTGAAGCGGGTAAAATCATGCTAATTGTGGTAACAGATGCTTATGAGACACATTCCAGATTGATGGAATTGCCGGCAGTACCGGAAGAAATACAACGCGATGCAGAGGTTATTGATCGCGAGTTGCAGATTGTTTCTAACTTTTTGAATAGCCACTTACGAGGGCGAAGCCTGTTGGAATTAGCCGACCTCGATTGGAGTGAATTAGCTCAGGAGTTCCAACGGTATGGGGAATTTTTGAAAAATTCAGTTGCAGAATTGACTCGTCGCACTGTTACACCTACTGCCACACAAATTATGGTTCGGGGTGTAGCCGAAGTTCTGCGCCAACCAGAATTTTCACAACTACAGCAAGTGCAAACAATTATCCACCTGCTGGAAGAAGAACAAGACCAACTGTGGCGATTAATATTTGAAGAGCCAGAGCCGGAGGATGTGGGTAAACCACGGGTAACGGTTCGCATTGGTGCAGAAAACCCACTAGAGCCGATACGCACTTGTACATTGATTTCTTCCACTTATCGCCGAGGTTCAGTACCAGTAGGAAGTGTGGGAGTTTTAGGCCCAACGCGCCTAGATTACGAAAGTGCGATCGCTGTTGTGACAGCTGCTGCGGATTACCTATCAGAAGCTTTCAGTTATTTCAATCCTTAATTTTTAATCCTTATAGGGATTTATCAAAATCAATAATTAATACTAATTGTCTGCAATCATGGCGAGAAAAATTGCCTTTTGGGTGCTATGGCTGGGATTTATTGTCTATGCTTTTGTTTTGGCTCCTCCCCAGCAACCTAATACATTCGAGTTAATTAAAAACCTTTCTATTGCTCAGTGGCAAGGTATTAACCCTCTTGTTGTATCATTGTTCAACCTGATGGGCATTTGGCCTTTAATATACAGTGCAGTGCTTTTCATTGATGGTAGAGGGCAAAAAATACCTGCTTGGTTATTTGCCACTGGCTCCTTTGGTGTCGGGGCGTTTGCTCTATTACCTTACTTAGCTTTAAGGGAACCAAATAAAAAGTTTGTTGGTAAAAAGAATACTTTTCTGAAGCTATTAGATTCTCGTGTAACTGGTTTTGTGCTAACAATAGCGACGGTTATTCTAGTTGCTTATGGTTTACGGGGAGGAGATTGGGGTAACTTTGTGCAGCAGTGGCAAACTGACCGCTTCATCCATGTAATGAGCATAGATTTTTGCTTACTTTGCCTATTATTTCCGGCATTACTAACAGATGATATGGCGCGTCGCGGTTGGAAAAATCCGCAGCTTTTCTGGTTAATAGCATTTATACCACTCTTCGGCCCATTGATTTATTTGAGTGTGCGTCCACCTTTACCAGAAGTAGGAACAGAGGCAAGACTCAATCAGCAACCAGCAACAAATTGAATAATCAAAATAACACATGGCATCAGAGATGAAATTGAGATATTGAAATAAATCTCTTCATTCTCTCTGCGCCTCTGCGCGACACCACTTGCTACAACGGGGGGAACCTCCGCAACGCAGTGGCTCCTCTGCGTGAGATGAATAATTCCATAAAGCTTAAAATCATGACAAGAAAACTTGGATTGTGGTTACTATGGGCTGGATTTATCGCCTATATTTTATTCTTAGCTCCACCACTGCATCTAGAGGAGACACTGACGCTATTAAAAAATATATTTACTCTTCAGTGGAGTAACATAAATCCAGTTATCCTGTCATTGTTCTCGCTTGTAGGCATTTGGCTATTAATTTACAGTGGTCTGCTATTTATCGATGGCAGAACGCAGTGGATTCCTTTCTGGCCTTTTGCTTTAGCATCAGTAGGTTCAGGAGTACTTGGTCTCATCCCATATTTAGCCTTTCGTGAACCGAATCAAGAATTTTCTGGGCGAAAGGATGCTTTTTTACAACTGCTAGATTCTCGGTTTTTCGGTATTGTCTTGAGTCTCAGCACTATTGTTTTGCTATTCTACGCTTTAAGCTTCGGTGATTGGAAAGATTTTGTACAGCAGTTTCAAAGCGATCGCTTTATTCATGGCATGAGTTTGGCATTTTGCCTTTTTTGGTTTTTATTCCCTACAGTGCTGGCTGATGATATGGGGCGTCGTGGCTGGAATAATCCCCAAGTGTTTTGGGCAGTAGCTATATTCCCATTAATCGGTTCACTTGCTTATCTTTGCTTACGCCCGCCACTCCAAGCAAGCAGTCGTGAAGAATGGCTGGCAGCTAATAGGTAACGATATAGCAGTTACCGTATGGGTAAGGTACACAAATAAATACAGATACTCGTAGAGGCCCACAGATGTGGGCCCCTATCCGTGTGCTTTATTAAAATGAGAAATTGCTATATTTATTGGCCTATTAACAATTAACTGAACCTTGCATAAACTTCTGGTAGTTGCCACCAAGGAATATGGGGATACTCATGATGTTCTTCATGGTAGCCAAAATGATAGCAAGTAATAAATGACCACCAAATTTGACGCTTGATAGTTCGGGCATTATGAGGTTGAATATAACCCCCTGCTGGCTCACTATGAGGTAGAAAAGTTCCAAAATAAAATAATTGTAATGAGCTTAAAAGTGAAGGAACTACCCAAAATAAATTTAGATTATTACCGGGTATATGCAGGAGAAACTTAGCAACGTTATAGATAATTGTCACAGCTATAACTTGTCTCCAACTCCAATAACCCTTCATAAAATGAAAATACCAAGCAAAGAAATTTTTGTGTTTACCATTGTGAAAATCTGGATCTACTTCACTAGCTGGATTATGGTGATGTAACCAATGTTTTTTCAGTAAGGTTTGATATGGTAAAAGACCATAAAGAGATAAGCTCAATGCTCCAATAAAATGGTTAATTTTGGGGTTTTGAGGAAAAACTACCCCATGCATTGCATCATGAGCTGTAATAAATAATCCGGTATACAAAAATGTTTGTCCAAGTATGATAGTCACTAACATCCAAAGCTTGAACTTGGAGATGTCAAGGGTAAGTAAAAAACCGAGGCTAACAGCCCATACGCTAATAATTACAATACCAATGAAAAGTCCCTTAAACTGATATTTGTTTTTTACTACTAAAGTTGGTTTTTTTTGATGAATCGGTGCTTGCTCTAACTGAATCATGTTTTATCTTTTGCCTAGTTTCAGATGAAAGTTCCTGAAATATACTCATGAAAAAAGCACTAACCACTAGCCTGAAAACTCTATTGGTGGTCAGTGTTTTGCACTAGACAGTGCTAATAATTTACCAATATGTATAAATATTAAGATACTTGAATTATTATTACATATAATATAGCCACTATGTCAAAAGCTGTTCTCAGCTAGGAGCTACCTGATAGTTGATATACAGCAGATTTTAGGTTGGTGTAGTACACAACCTAGCTGTCAAAGCTAGACAGCAAGCCTGTTTTACTTCTGGCTTCTGAATTCTGCTGTATGTGAGGATACTGCTGAGTTTAATACCCGCAGCGATGAGTATCCTCACTTTAACCCTTTGAAAACAGCTGAACTCTGCAACAAAGACACTTAGAAGTGGAATACATCCCGTACTACGCTGTAGCCGTTGAGATCCCAAAGTAGATAAGCAATAAAACCAATCATTGCCAAGCGACCGTTCCAAAGTTCGGTCTGGGGAGTCAACCCAGGTGTAGCAGCATTGCGGTCTTTGCCATTGTATGCAGTTTCAGTTTTATCACTAGGATAAAGTGCCATTGTTAACTTTCCTTAAGAATTAATTACACTTTTATATTACTTAGTCATTCATTTCGCGCTATCTGTCTCTAGTTTCAAACTATAAGCAACTCTAAAGTAGTAGATTGGAACCTGTTTAGAAAATATTTATATAACGAAAGTTTAGTAATCATTTTTGTTACCCTTTTCATCAAGAGGCTTGTTTAACAGGTAAATGGTATTTACAGTATGCGTTGATTTTTAACAGTAATCTCAGCGAAATGAAAGCAGCAATATATTTCATAAGTTGCAATTTAAAAATCTAACGAAAGTCAGAAGGTTTATTGAGCGTTGTTGCTCAGACTAATAAATAGTAAATAACGTTTTTAAACCTTAAAATATGGCTCCTACCGTACTGATTACTGGTGCTTCTCAAGGTATTGGCAAAGCAACAGCTATTTTATTTGCCAAAAACGGATATGACCTTGTACTTACAGCTCGTCAGGGTGAACGCTTGGAGGCTGTAGCACAGGATATACAAAGTCTTGGCTGTACCGCGCCATTAACTGTTACTTGCGATGTTACAGAATCATCCCAAGTAGAGACACTAGTGCAAAAAGCGTTGGAGCATTATGGTTATATTGATGTGCTGATCAATAATGCAGGCATCTTTGCATCAGGGCCAGTAGAGGAGTTTTCCCTCAACGATTGGCATCAGATTTTAGACACTAATTTATGGGGATATATTCACACAATTCATGCGCTTCTACCTCATTTTCTCCAACGAAGAAGTGGAACTATTGTGAATTTAAGTTCCATAGGAGGCAAAGTTCCTACTGCTTATTTAGTTCCTTACTGTACTAGTAAATTTGGCGTAACGGGGTTAACGGAAGCATTGCAAGCAGAATTACAACCAAAAGGTATTCATGTTTGTGGAATTTATCCGAATTTAATTAAGAGTAGTTTAATGGAACGCGCAGTTTTTCGAGGTAAGGATGAGCAAGATGTCCAAAACCGTCGCGAACAACTCAATAATGTAGTGAAAAATCCTATTGTGGAAAAGCCGGAAGATGTGGCAAAAGCTATCTGGGATGCAGTCAAAAATAATAAGTCGGAGGTAATGGTTGGTTATGCCAATGTATCACAAGCTTTGTATCGCTTGTTTCCTGGTTTGACGAAGTGGGTTTCGCGACAAGGTTTGAAGAATAAGGATAATTAATTAGGACTGAGATAAAAATTTTATTGTTCAGCAGATTCTGTTATCGTGATTCGCATTCTCGTTTGGTTACATGGTGACGGTAGCGAAACATTGCTTCTAGCTGCACTTGTACTAACCAACCGCTGATAAATTCAGTTATTTCTCCACCTGGCAAAGAGAAGGAAATAGCATCAGTTAACCTTGTTTGGCCATTTTGTGGTTCAAATTCGTGTCGATGTATCCAAGACTCAAAAGGGCCAGATATCTGTTCGTCAGTAAACAAACGATATTTTTCGTATTCAGTGTGACGCGCTAACCAAGTTAACGGTAATGGCCCCAAAAAAAGCCGAAATTCTGTGATTGCACCTACGTCTAGTCCCCCCTCACGGCGAAGTACTTGGACTGGTTGCCAAGGTGGAGTAAGTAGTTGTAGGATATCTGGTCTTTCATGAAAATTCCAAACTACTTCTACTGGTGCATTAATTACTGAGGAATATTTAAAGTGCTGCATGGAAGAAAAATCTAAAATTTAGCCTTCGTATTCGCTATCAATTTCGATATCTAAGGTGTCTTCATCAACCCGCACATACAATATATTGGGGTTACAGCAAACCTGACAATCTTCTATATAAGATTGCTGGCCTCCAGCACTCAAATCAATAAAGGTTAAGTTCGGTTCGCCACAAAAGGCGCAGTAATACTCAGCAGTTGTTTGCATCAAGTTTTCAAGTATGAATTTATGGGCATGGGGTATTGGGTAGGAGTCAGGAATTACATTTGTCCCCTTAATCTCCCAGTACCCAGCAATGCACTGAGTTTCGACACTTCGACAAGCTCAGTGCATCGCTGCGCGGAAATCGAGCGAAGTCGAGATTCAACTACCGCTTGTCGTTGGCACAGCCTCTCGTAGAGAAGTGTCCCTAGTCCCTAGTCCCCAGTAATGGCTGTAGTTCTTTTGGCGATGAGTTGAAATGACTCTTGGCATCAGCTAAATGCTTTAGTAGTGTAGACTGTGGTAAAGGCCCTTGCAAGTGGCTCCAAGGTAATACTTGCTCTGTTGACCAATCAGCATGGACGTAGAAATCTAAGTCAGGAATTTGTCCTTTAAGCTGTTTGAAAGCACGTTTGTAGCTACCTAAAGAATCGCCAAAGTTGCGGGTGAGTTCGAGAAGTTGGGAAAGCCGACGATCGCCTCTCGACAATAAAGCCTGTATGATTGACCAATTATAGCTTTCTGGGCGAAATTCTATTCCCTGCGGCTTTAGCTGTTTTTGTAATAACTGCAACCGCTTCTCCGCTTGACGATTCACTCCCATCCATTGAAATGGTGTGTGTGCTTTGGGAACAAAGGTACTGCATCCGTATGTTAGGCGCAAACCTGGGGCAGCTTTTTTAATACTACGCATCATCGCTACTGTTTGCTCTAAATCTTCTGGTTCCTCACCAGGAATTCCGGCCATTCCGTAGAGTTTCAGGCTTTTTAATCCGCCAGCTTTGGCATTAACTGCTGCTTGAATGATTTCATCGTTATGCAGCTTTTTGTTGATGATTTGGCGGACTTTTTCGGAACCGCTTTCTACAGCAATGGTAAGCGATCGCGTGTCTCGTTGCGCTAAAGTTTTTGCCAGTTGTACTGTTACTGTATTAGTTCGCACGGAAGCAATGCTCAGACGCACATCATCATACTTTGGTTGACTAATATAATCTAATAATGCCTCAAATTCTGGATGCTGGGTAACAGACGCGCCTAATAATCCCAGCCGATTTGTAACTTGTAGACCTTTTTCAATTGCGGGAATTAATGAATTTTCCAAACTTGCTGTTCTAAAAGGCAATGTGAGATAACTTGCCAAACAGAAGCGGCACATTTCTGGACAGCTTCTCACCACTTCCACCATATAAATATTTTCCCATGCTGCCTTTTCTGTAACGACAGTTGATGCTGAGAGAGTATTTCCCCGATAAGTCTGCTTTTGCACCACTGCGGGGACTTCGGCGGAAACTGGTTTAATTGACTTAACTGCACCATCGATAGTTTGATACTCTACCTCATACAAACTAGGAATATAAATTCCTGGTACTTGTGCAAGTGCTTTAAGTTGAGTTTCTCTGGAGGCGTGTCTAACTTGTTTATAGGCTTCAATAAAATCCCCCAATAAGTTTTCGCCATCCCCCAATAAAATTACATCAAAAAAGTCTGCATAAGGTTCGGGGTTAGCTGTGAGGACGGGGCCGCCACCAAATATTATCGGATGAGCATCATTGCGCGAAGTTGCCCGAATAGGAATTTCTAAAGATTCCAGTAAATTTAAAATATTCACATAATCGAGTTCCCAAGAAATAGAGAATCCAAGTATTTCTGTTTTTCTGGGAAGTTGTTCGTGAATATCAGTAAATAAGCGACTTACCTGCACATCATCGCGCATTGCTAAAGTTGCCCAAACTACCTGATAGCCAAGGCTGGTAATACCTACGCTATATTCATTGGGAAAGGCAAAGATGATGGGAATAGCGTCGTTGTTCGGGGTAGTAGGGGTGAATAGGAGGCGTTCAGAAGTAAATGCAGAAGATGTCACAGGTATTTATTTAAGTTAGGTCTATCTATATTTAATTTTAAGCCATAGAATTATGAAGTTAAAAATCAATGTCACGCCGTTAGCAAGAATAATCGGTAACGATTGTAGATATAATCCATAAATTAACCACAAAAAAATACCAGTTATAAATGTAATCAGCGTAACCAGAGAAACATCTTTTGCTGATTTACTTTGCCAAGTTTTAATCATTTGTGGCAAGAAAGAGATTGTGGTTATTGTGGCAGCAGCTAATCCTAAAATTGTCAGAAAATCCATTAGCTATAACTTGATAAAATAATGTTTTTATTTGGAGCAATATACATACAGCAAAATTCAGGATTAGAGACTTGATTATACTCTTACGAGAAGCCGCACTCCCTGCGTCTACGCGTCTGTACAAGAGTCAGCAGCCACAAGTAAATCATTCATATTTGGTCTTTCCTGTCAATGCGTAAGTCATAATAGCTTTTAAATTTAGACATTAGACACTGTACTTAATTTACTGGCAAACTGCTGTAACACTTTATATTTTCTATTTATGGCTTTAGTCATTGCAGGAGAACGTAGCGGGGTGGGTAAGACAACAGTCACGCTCACCCTTTTAGCATCTTTGTGTCGTCGCGATCGCACAGTACAATCTTTCAAGGTTGGCCCAGATTATATTGACCCAATGTTTCATCAGCACGTTACTGGTCGTGCTTGTCGTAATTTAGACCCTGTATTGACATCTGAAGCTTACGTTCAGCAATGTTTTGCTCGTCATAGCCAAATGAGTGAATATGCTCTCGTGGAAGGAGTGATGGGGTTGTTTGATGGGGTGAAGGGGGCTAGGGATTGGGGACTAGGGACTGGGGATTCGGAAAAATGCAATTCACAATCCCCGACTTCTTTTGCCAGTACAGCTCACATCGCACGGCTGTTAGATTTGCCTGTATTATTGGTGATTGATTGTAGTCGGTTGTCTGGTTCTGTAGCTGCGATCGCTCACGGCTACCGCTCTTTTGATCCGACAATTAAAATTGCTGGAGTGGTATTAAATAGAGTCGGAAGCGATCGCCACCTCTCTCTTCTCAAAGACTCTTTAGAACCTTTACAATTACCAATTCTCGGCGTGCTAAGGCGTCAGGATAACATCACAATCCCTGATCGCCATCTGGGTTTAGTACCGACAGCAGAACTTCCCCAACTGAATGCTTTAATTAATCACTTTGCGGATTTAGGCGACACCTGCTTTGACTGGCAAAACTTGTTACCCCTATTAAAATCTCCCCCCCTCTCCCCCTCTCCCTCTCCTCCTTTCCCCCCCTCCTCTTTGAAAATTGCCGTCGCGCGCGATCGCGCTTTTAATTTCTATTACCAAGACAATCTCGACTTGCTACAACAATTAGGTGCAGAACTAGTTTTCTGGAGTCCTTTAGAAGATACTGGATTACCAAAAGATGTGCAGGGAATGTATTTCGGTGGTGGTTTCCCAGAAGTTTTTGCTCAACAATTAGCAGAAAATTTCAGCGTGCGTGATGCAGTGAAAACAGCAATTATGAAAGGAATGCCCACAGTTGCTGAATGTGGGGGATTGATGTATTTGTGTGAGCAAATTGTCGATTTTGAGGGTAAACCTTGGTCGATGGTGGAAATCTTACCCACATCTGCTGTAATGGGTGGGGGTCTTACCTTGGGATATCGTCGTGCAGTAGCTTTGCAAGATAATTTACTAGGATCAACAGGCACAAATATTTACGGGCATGAGTTTCATCGTTCCCGTTTAATCTCAACTCCCAATCAGCCTTTGTTTGAAACTTATCGCTTTGATTGTGACGAAAATATGGGATGTGAAGGATGGGGTTTGCCTGCTAATGTTCATGCGTCTTATATTCATTTGCATTGGGGAGAAAGTGTAGAGATTCCGCAGCGGTTTCTCCAGCAATGCCTTAAGTTTAATAATTCATAATTGATAATTACGAATTACGAATTACGAATTACGAATTACGAATTACGAATTATTTTGACGACCTGAAGCGGTCACGTTCATGTCGTCATTCAGCTTGCGAATCAAACGCGATAATTCCCGAATGATGTTCACTGCAATTTCGGGAGTTTCTTCAATTGCGTCATAAAGTTGCTCTTGCGTTAATTCCAAAAATTCACAAGGTTCTAAAGTCGTTGCCGTTGCAGAACGGGGTTGTGTATCAAATACTGCCATCTCACCAAAGTATTTTCCCTGCTCTACCTCTGCCAGTTGTTTATCGCCAATATGAACTTTAACCCGACCTGAAACAACAATATAAAGCGATCGCCCTTCTTCACCCTGTCTAAAAATGGTGTAATTAGCTGGAAATGACAGTTCATCCATCACTGAGGTCAGCCGCACAATAAAATCATCCCGCAATTCCTTAAAAATCGGGACTCGCCGGACAAATAATAAACGATCAACACTGGTTAGCATAATTACAAGTTATAAATCAAACATTATCAGAAATCTTCTAACAGAAGTAATGAGGGCGCGATTAGTCATATTAACATCCGAATATCTGACGACAAGCCGCCATCTATAGGTATCCCGTTTTTATTATTGAAACTTCCTAGTTACGAAAGTACATAAATACAAAAGTTCAACATTATTCTCTGAAGAAAATTTTAAATGAGAGATAAAGTGACTAATTTTTATAGGAATTATCTTACGCGCACATCTGACACTATCTCCTTGTTGTAACCTTCCTTATACTTCAGCTATTAATTACTTGTATTTATCGTTTTAAAAAAAAAGGATATTTGCTCTTATCTAGGGGATAGTCATAATATAAAGTTCATGCGCTCCCAAGGTACCTTGCTGAGAAAGAAATCACCAACTTGATTTGGTGGCGATTACCTCCAAAAATTCTAAACACAGGGAAATTGACTGATAACTAGCTAACCTCAAGTGGCTAAGGCTAGGCAAAACAGTCTAAAAATCCCTTGTGCTGCCTCAGATAGAGAAGCAGAGAAGAACTAGGAAGGGCTAAAAAACAGCATTGAATCATAGGGAGTAAAGATTATGAGTTGGCTGATTAGTACAGTAATTATTGGCATATCTGCGGCTTTTGCAACCACCTTTGACGACAACTTATATTTGACGGCATTTTTCGGAAAAATCAATCACACCTTTCGTCCCAAGCATATTATTATCGGTGAATTTCTTGGATTTACTGCATTAGTGTTTGCAAGTCTCCCTGGTTTCATCGGCGGTTTAGTTATTCCTGAAGCCTGGATTGGATTGCTAGGTATACTTCCCATTGCGATTGGTATCAGTCATCTCATGAGCCGAGAAGAGGCTGTAGAGACAGTACAAGCTGTATCAGTTAATTTAACTCCTAATCATTCTCCGCGTTGTAAAAAATCAATATGGGCAACCATCCGCGATCCGCAAACCTACCGTGTGTCAGCAGTCACCATTGCCAATGGAGCAAACAACATTGGGATATATGTACCGTTGTTTGCTAGCAGTAATCTTCCAAGTTTGGGAGTAATTCTATGTGTTTGCTATTTGACTGTAGGGATGTGGTGCTTGCTCTCTTACAACCTGACTCGCAATCCTCTGATGGCTCCCGTTCTGACTCGCTATGGTCGCAAAGTTTTCCCGTTTGTCTTAATCTACCTGGGATTCTCGATCATGATGAAAAGTGGAACGTTTCAACTCTTACCTAGTCTGGCAATGTTATCTCATTAAGAATTTGGCGATAAGCAGCCTGGCTAAAACTAGCAAAATGCGAGATCGCCTCCAGCACAGCGCAATTTGCTACACAAAATATTTAGTTGATCTTTCTCCTTAATCTCACTCAATCACTAACTTTTTTAATCACTAAAATTTATGAATTTAAACAGTAATGATATTTGCTCTTATCAATCAAGTTATTTACAGTGAATATAAAGCGATTTTATGAATAGCTCTTACAAAAGCAAAACAACGACTGCAAATCGTAACAGGAAGGAACTAATGAATAAACTAAACTCAAAAAAATTAACAAACTGGATTGTAACAGCAGTATTTCTAGTACTTGTAGCGGGAATTTCTCTGCTTGACCAACCCAGCGCCAAAGCTCAATCAGTAACACCATCTGTACCCACAGAATCTATATCAGCTCCAGTTGTATCGCCAACAGAAACCACATCAGCGCCAGTGATATCTCCGGTTGTAGCGCCAGTACAGTCTGTAGCAGCAAACGTTAGACATTTACTACAAACTAATGAATGTGTCGGGTGTAATTTGATTGGGGCTACTTTAAAGGATGCAAACCTGCAAGCGGCAAACTTAGAGAATGCTAATTTGCAAGGAGCAGATTTAGAGAGAGCTAACTTACAGCAAACAAACTTGCAAGCTGCAAATTTACAAGGAGCAGATTTAGGCAAGGCAAATGTAGCGGGAGCAAACCTAGTAGGAGCAAACCTATTTGATGCAGACCTAGAGAAAACAAACTTGCTAGGAGCTAATCTGCAAGCAGCTAATCTACAAAAAGCTGACTTGGAAAAGACAAATCTCACAAATGCGAACATCCAGGGTGCAAACCTGTTAGGGGCTGATTTACAAGACGCAATCAGACCTGAAGGATTTACGGTTCAGTAATTAGATATGTAGGGAAGCCAGCCGTTGGCGCAGCCTGCTCTACGAGAGGCTGCGCCAACGGCATAGCTTCTCTACGAGACGCTAACGCGAACGCTTAGAGCGAGTCCTCTCCCCAAGGGAGACGCCAAGGCGTAGCTTGCTTCCCCGTAAGGGTACGAGCGTCAAGGGTTTCCCTACTTGAGCGGACTAGCGCTGTGTTACCGCTGAGAGTACCGCACCAAAACCGAATGGCACTAAGAAAAGGTCAAACCTCGTCAGGGCTCTTTGTTGGGGGTAGGGTTGCAGGTTTGTGTTTAAGACAATTAAATTTTAGTTGGGCGGCGGAGTTTAACATCTTCTTAATTCCCCACACCCCACACCCTCTCATCCAGTTATATCAAGGGTTTGTGCTTAACTTAGTGCCATTCCACCAAAACCTTCGGATAGTGCGTTAGCCTTTGGCATAACACACGCTACTGATGCAGGATTTGAGGTCATTAGATCATTTGTGTGTACACCGTAGCCTACAAGGAGAGAGGCTTAAAAACCTGATACTTACGTTGCTCCTTTCTTTCCGTTTCCAAGCTACGGTGTACATACAAGTCTGAAGTTGCTCAAGAATCTGGGTTTTACCCCACCCTAACCACCGCTTGAATTCAATAAACGACCACCCGAATTCAATAAACAACCACCCGAATTCAATAAACAACCACCCGAATTCAATAAACAACCACCCGAATTCAATAAACAACCACCCGAATTCAATAAACGACCACCCGAATTCAATAAACGACCACCCGAATTCAATAAACGACCACCCGAATTCAATAAACGACTACCCGAATTCAATAAACGACCACCCAAATTCAATAAACGACCACCCAAATTCAAGATACTGATTGCATGAATTCTCAAGACCTCACTTTAAACCTGATTAACTAAGGTTTTAGCTTTAGTTTTACCCCAACCTAACCATCACTGCGATTAAGTGGGTAATCTTTGGGATTTAAGAAGAAATTCGACTTGTGTGTACACGGTAGGTTTCCAAGAGGGAGGCGGGAAGAAGAGGTTTGTCGAACTCACGTTAAATTAAATCTGACGCCTCTTAACTACGAATTACGAATTACGCCTAATGTGAATTAAATAGGTTGAGACTGAAAAGTGAGAACATTGATGCCAAAACGGCGGCGAAGCAATAGACGTAGTGTGTGAGATGCAACTTTGGCAGCAATATGTACACAAAAGCCATCAACAGTTTTATTAAGTAGGCGTTCGGGATTACGGCCAGTATTTTGAATTTCGTGAAAAACACCTTCAACGCGTTGGCGAACACGACTAATAAAACGTTTCAAAGCATGAGAATGTTGAAGATGCTGGTTATCGCGCTTGTTTGTCCAGATACGATTACCAGTGCGGCGAGCGATGGCAGCTTGCCAGTCGGCAGAAATAAAGCCTTTATCTGCGTAAATATCGCTGTGCTGAACCATCTCTAAAACAGCATCAGCGGCAATTCTTTCATCAGTATTAGCAGGTACTATGTCATAAGCAACGGCAATTCCATTCCACGTTGATAGCATTACTAGCTTGTAGCCAAAATAACTCATTTCTCTAGCAGCACATCGACCAGGGGCAGCGTTTCCGGCAAAGTCACTATATCGCTTGTCTCGTTTGAGTCCTAATACTGGTAACGGTTTAGTATCGAGAAGGAAATATTTTTCACTTCCTTCAACCAATTGCTCTACCCAACTGCGGCGTAAGTTCTCTAACATCCCATCTAATTTGCGTAACCGCCGATTAAATTGACTCTGGTCGAGTAAATTTGGAAACCATTGCTTGTAATTTCCCCTGATGAAACCAAGAAATTGTGTTTCTCCGGGAAATGGTAGATAATCCATGACCAATGCTAGTGTCATGATTTCGCTATCACTCATTCTCGTCTTCGCACCCGGTTTTATCAAAGTTTCATTTTTTACTTGCTTTTGATACCAATCATCGACTACTACAAATATTGTTGTAATTAATGTTCCAAAGTCTATGCTAGTCATGGGGGAAGTCTGAGTTAAAAGTCTGGTAACTTTCATCTTCTTACTTCTCCCGCCTTTTTTTCTAATTCACATTAGGCGTGAATTGGTATTAGTTGTAATTAGTGATTAGTATTTAGACAAATGACTAATCACTAGGAACAAAGGACAAATATGGTTAAAATCCTCCACCTCTCCGATATTCATATGGGAAGCGGCTTTTCCCACGGGCGCATTAATCCCACCACAGGATTAAATACACGGCTGGAGGATTTTGTCAATACTCTTTCCCGATGTATCGATAAAGCCCTGTCAGGTGTTGTGGATATGGTCATATTCGGTGGCGATGCTTTTCCTGATGCTACACCGCCACCTTATGTCCAAGAAGCTTTTGCTAGCCAATTTCGTCGTCTCGTGGATGCGAATATTCCCACAGTCTTGTTAGTGGGCAACCACGACCAACATTCTCAAGGATTGGGAGGAGCAAGTTTAAATATTTACCGTACCTTGGGAGTACCGGGATTTGTTGTCGGTGACATATTAACCACCCACCACATTCAAACCCGTAATGGCAGTGTGCAAGTGATTACCCTCCCTTGGCTGACTCGTTCAACGCTCATGACTCGCCAAGAAACCGAAGGTTTGTCTTTGGCAGAAGTCAACCAACTGTTAACCGATCGCCTAGAAGTTGTTTTAGAAGGAGAAATTCGCCGTCTTGACCCCGATGTGCCAACTGTGCTTTTGGCTCACTTGATGGCTGATAATGCAACCTTGGGAGCAGAACGCTATTTGGCAGTGGGTAAAGGCTTTACTCTGCCTCTTTCTTTGCTAACGCGTCCCTGTTTTGATTATGTAGCGCTGGGACACGTTCACCGCCACCAGAACCTGAATAAATCTAACAACCCGCCAGTGATTTATCCAGGAAGCATTGAGCGGGTAGATTTTAGCGAAGAAAAAGAAGACAAAGGCTATGTGATGCTAGAACTGGAGCGGGGTAAGGTTGAGTGGGAATTTTGTCCCTTACCAGTTCGGACTTTCCGCACAATTGAGGTGGATGTCTCCAAAGCAGAAGATCCGCAAGCGGTGTTAATGAAAGCGATCGCTAAATATGATATTCAAGATGCTGTAGTGCGGCTAATTTACAAACTCCGCTCTGAGCAGATGGATTTAATTGATACAGCTTCTCTACATACTGCCTTAAGTGCAGCTCATACTTATACCATTCAAGCAGAATTGCTCAGTCAGTTAGCTCGACCCCGGATTCCCGAATTGAGTGCAAGTAGTAGCATTGACCCAATGGAAGCTTTAAAAACTTACTTGCATAATCGCGAAGACCTCAAAGATATCGCTGCATCAATGCTAGAAGCAGCACATAAATTGCTAGCAGATGATGTGGAGGTTTGGCTAGAAGGAGCTACGAATGAATAAGCTGGAAATGAATTGTACAATGTGCTTCGCATACTGAAACGCTTGACTCAACTGATAAGTGCTTGAAGCTTTAAGAGCGATCGCACAATTCATACTTTGATTCAGCAACGCCTAATTTTTTATTTATTAATAGAAGAAGGTATCGAAGTGTTAAGAGTAATTTCTGGAGCCAGAGACATTCAGAATCTTTTTAAGTAAATAATTTTGTTTATATTATGAGCATAGACAATCGCACTAGAAGTTAGCTTTAAGTAAAGAGAAATTCTCTGACTAATTTGCAATTAAAGAACTAGTTAGAGTAGTAAAAAGGCTGTAAGCGATCACTTGATTTTATCAACTACCATGAAGGGCGATCACACTACACCTAAACTATAAGCGATCGCTTAATTATATTTTTTGGAATTAGGAGCGATCGCTACATCTAGATTACAGTCAAAGTAGAGTCCATATTGCCCTTAAAATTGAATTACTATCACTTTGATCAAGGAATTACAATTTTTATTCCTGTCAGGATATTATGACAGTTTTTAATCTTATCTCGATTTGCTTTACAAATAATATCTGACTTTGTGCTATCTCCATAACACTTAAATGCTATATGCGTTAATGTATCACGAGGTTTGACTTTATAAGGGCTATGACACTTTCTTACTGGGCTAATGTCAGGCGGCAAAGGATTCACAGGCGTAAATGAAATAGGTGAGTTAATCATGTTAGTAATATTTGATTTTAGAATAATTACAATTATAATCATCAGAACAATACAAACAACACATTTATATTTGAATAACTTTTCTATAAAGTCATCTTTAATTTGTTGGCATTTAATATTATTTAAAAGTTTTTTTCTACTAGAGTAATACTTCTTTCGTAGTTTTTCAGGAAGATTAAATATACATAATTCCTCATCTAAATTTTCATTATTAAAAGAAATATGATATTTTTTAAAATTTCTAGATCGCCCTAAAAATAATATTGTACGAGATGTTTCATTATCAATATATTGGCGCCTCCATCGTTCAAATAATGGGAAAACTTGGTCAATTGGGTAAAAACTGAGGTCTCTAACTTGCAGAGATTGCCATTTTCCAGTTTTGCACCATCTAACCGCATTTTCACAGTTGCTGTCATGCCAGTCATACATAGGTTTTAAATTTACAAGTATTTTAGCGCGTGCCAAAACTATATTTTCAAGGTCAGGATTTGAAATATCAACAACATGTGTTTTTCTTACTTCATTTGCATATGTCGCAAAACGTTCCCAACGCGTTTTACGAAAAATACCTTTACTTATTTTTTTACCCACAAAATGATATACAAATAAAGTATTTTCCGCTACTATACCGTAATGTTTAACTCGTGGTTTTCCCAAAATATCAATGGTTTTTAGATAAACCACATCTCCAGGTTTTACTTCATTCCTTTCTTCTAGTGAATGCATATTGTTTGTAGGTTAGAGTATAATATAATCTAATAAAAATAAATTAACGAAATAAACAAATGAATACATTAATACTACGTATAGAGAAGGCAATTTTAACAATTCCTTCTCGTCAATCTTGGCTAGATTCAGCAATCCTATTACTATTATTTGCAGTAATTTCTTTGACTATAGGCTTTTATTTAAAATTTTTAAAGTTTGAATTGTTTCAACAATCATTATTAGAAGCAGCTAAGATAATAATAATTTCTATTTTTACGCCCGCAATAACAGAGGAATTATTTTTTCGTGTTTTACTACTTCCTCATTTGACAGAAAATGCTTCAATAAATGACCAGTGGCTATGGGGGTGTCTCAGCTTAGTAGGTTTTGTTATTTATCATCCTCTTGAAGCAATTACAGTATTTCCATCGGCATATCATACCTTTACTAATAAAGTTTTTTTGTTATTAGTAACATTCTTCGGAAGTTTATGTACAATTATATATTTTCAAACGGGTTCTTTATGGACATCAGTTTTTGTTCATTGGATAGTTGTAATAACTTGGTTACTATTATTAGGAGGATACAGTAAATTAAATACTCAGTAAATATATATGGTTCTTCAGTACTTGTTATGCTAAAAAATTATAGTAAAAATCAATCTAACTAGGAGAGTGCTGATTAATTTTATTAAAAGTATTTATAATTACAGGTATTATTTTTAATAATATTGGTATTAATAAAATTAAATTATTAATAGTAAATAATCTCCTTATACTTGGCGATACTGGCCAAGTAGGCATCCGCTCGTATGCGTGATATTTTTCGCTTAAATAAGATACTTTATATTTTATTAAGTTATGTTCTGGCTCATTTTTTGCATTTAAAAGCTCCGCTTTCATTGTTGTAATCGCATTACTTATTTGATCTGCACTCTTTAATGGTTTAGCTTCTGATTTCTTTGGATCGTTCAATAGATTGGCTTTGAAATTCCGCATCTGTTGATTAAAACTTACCATTGGTAAGATGAAAACAAGAGCTTCAACAATCATAGCTAATGGCAAAAGCAGTATTGCTTCGTCTTTCCATTGTGAGGTATCTTTAGGTATTGAAATACCATTTCTAGTTAATACTAATAATAACAACCACCAACCTGCTATAAAAAAAGCAGGCATGGATGCTATAACGAATTGAAAAAAATAAAAATCACCAACAGGTTTTAATCCAGCCGCACCATCAATGTGTTCTGGTTGTAAATTAAGAGTAATTTTTTCCTTTCTAAGGATAGATCCTAAAGTACCATAAGCAACCATAGTACCAAGAATACGACCAGTTAAATATGCAAGAAAAGTTTCAAAAATAATTAGAAGTATGTTCATAATTTTCAGTTCAAAACCCCTGATCCATGCAATAAATATTACTGTTCCTAGAATAGAACCACATATATTACTCAACTTATTTGCTCTTTTTTTTAAACTTTCTTGTAAATGATCCTCAGAATTAATAATTCCTCGATATAAAATTCTTTTAATAGTAATATTCATTTTTTCTGGAATATTTAATGAAACCTTAAAGACAATACCGAACACTACTACGGCTGTAATAAATAAGGGATCGTATTTCCATAAAGGCCATTGCTCTGGAGTTTCACGGGGAATATAAAAACTATATAAAAAACGAGCAACAACAGCATTTGCTAACAAAATATATAAGTATATATGGTTATTTTGAATTTTGCTCCATATAGATTTTAATTTTGTAGTTTTCAGAAAAATTTTCATTAATAAAGAAATTCTTAAAAGTTTAAATCTCAATCTATCAAACCTAGTGATATCCGCACAATACATATAAGTTCTTAAAAGTTCGCATAAAGTTCTGGTAAAATACTGATAAGTGCCTGACACTTAAATACACATGCTCGCACACTATGAACTTTAAGCAATGTCTAAAAGTGGCAGATGAAGCGGTCTTTACCAACGTCGGTAGACGGTTGAATTCCCCTGAAATTGCTATTTTACAAGGTTCTTGGCAAAGTCAGACCTATGAGAAGATTGCTAAAGACACAAGTTACTCGGTGAGCTATCTGAAGCGGACTGTAGCGCCAAAGTTGTGGAAAATACTGACCCAAGCTTTAAGTGAAGAGGTTAGCAAAACAAACTTCAAATCAGCACTTGAGCGCAGATGGCGAAAACAGGGAAGATGGGAAGGTTGGGAGCAAGAAAATAGGGGAGACAAATTAATCCCCTCATCCCCCTCATGTCTCAAAACAGACTGGGGAGAAGCAATTGATGTCTCTGCGTTCTACGGGCGTACAGATGAACTAGCAAAATTAGATAAATGGATTTTGAGCGATCGCTGCCGCCTAATCACTATATTAGGTATGGGTGGAATGGGAAAAACTGCTGTTGCAGCCAAATTAGCACAACAAGTCCAGTCTGAATTTGAGTATGTCATTTGGCGATCGCTACGCAATACTCCACCTATAGATGACACATTAGCAGACCTCATGCAATTTTTTTGTGTAGAGCAAAATGATTTACCAAAAACGCTAGACGCGAAAATTCTAAAATTGATGGCGGTTTTGCGAAATCATCGTTGTCTACTCATCTTAGACAATACCGAATCTATATTGCAAAGTGGTGATATTAGAAATAGTTATCGAGAAGGATATGAAGGTTATGGTCAGTTATTCCGTTGTATTGCAGAAACAACTAATCAAAGTTGTTTAGTACTGACTTCCCGTGAAAAACCCAAAGGTTTAGCAGCTAAGGAAGGGGAAAACTTACCAATTCGCTCCATCAGTCTG
This sequence comes from Nostoc sp. UHCC 0302, assembly GCF_038096175.1. NCBI lineage: Bacteria > Bacillati > Cyanobacteriota > Cyanophyceae > Nostocales > Nostocaceae > Nostoc > Nostoc sp. UHCC 0302. The sequence goes on along the minus strand of NZ_CP151099.1, from coordinate 8,276,621 downwards.
ACAGGTCTGCAACTAGCAGAAGCACAAAATATTTTTCAACACAAAGGTAAGTTCACTGGCTCAAAACCTGAATGGGAATTGGTTATTAATCACTATGCTGGTAATCCCTTCGCCTTAAAAATAGTAGCTACAGGTATTCTAGAGGTTTTTGAGGGAAATATTTCTAAATTTGTAGAATATCGGAAGCGAGAAACATTAATTTTTAATGATATTCATGATATATTGCAAAAGCAATTCAATCGGTTGACAAATATAGAACAATCTGTGATGTACTGGCTAGCAATCAATCGAGAGCCAGGTTTTTTTGAAGAATTACAAGATGATTTGATTACTGAAAAGTCGGGGAGCGAATTATTAGAAGCTTTAGTCTCTTTGCATAGGCGATCGCTCATCGAAAAAATGTCTATGCAGTATATACAACAAGCTGTAGTAATGGAGTATGTTACAGAACGCTTCATTAACCTTTGTTGTGCAGAAATTTTTAAAGAAGAAACCATATTATTAAGAAGTCATGCACTCACCAAAATTACGACTAAGGATTATATCAGAGAAAGTCAGATCCGCTTAATTTTAGAACCACTTGTAACTCAAATCAATACAAAGCTTCACTCTCAATAAAATGTTGAATTAATGCCTCAAAACTCTACAAGCTGACCGACTATTATGAAGGTATGAATATTACAGGTGTTAAAGGTTTAATAGCAGCGTCTATTGCCATGTTGAAAGTATTATAAGCAGTAAAATGCTTAAAAGTGTCATAACGTGGTGTATAAATAATGGATTTGCCTATCGCATTTTGCACCTCAATATACTTTGATTCAGAAATTAGTGCGATCGCCACTTATGATTAACTAAGTATAAGTACTTAACCCAATCGATTGTAAAATTTCGAGTTAATGGCCTACTAATCTGCCAAAATTGCTATATTCCTTGCTTAGTGTTTAGTTAATTATCCAGTTGAGCAGGAGTAAAACCATTTGTCAGGTGGACTTTCTATGTCCCTCTACCCTCAGTTAAAGCAATTTTTACTTGGTAAATCATTACCAACAAGCGCTCATAGTGAAGAGCGATTGAGTAATGCCGCCGCCTTGGCAGTTCTTTCCTCAGATGCTCTCTCCTCCGTTGCTTATGCCACAGAAGAAATCCTGCTAGTTCTAGTAGCGGCGGGAAGTGGCGCTCTCGGTTTGTCTTTGCCAATTGCTGTGGCAATTATCATCCTGCTAGGAATAGTTGTACTTTCCTATCGACAAACCATTCGCGCTTATCCTCAAGGTGGTGGCTCTTACATTGTTGCCAGAGAAAACCTCGGTCTGTATCCAGGTCTGATAGCAGGCGGTTCGCTGATGATTGATTATATATTGACAGTCACTGTCAGTATATCTGCGGGTACAGCCGCCCTGACCTCAGCAGTGCCATCACTACGACCCTTTACAGTCAGCCTTTGCTTGATTTTTATTTTCCTAATAATGCTGGCAAATCTTAGGGGCGTCAAGGAATCAGGCAAGATATTTATGATTCCTACATATGCATTTATTGTCAGCATTTTTGTGTTGATTGCCCTTGGTTTATTCAAAAAAGCAACTGGCCATATTGCTGATGAATACCCCGTCCTTCCTGTCACCGAAGGACTGAGTTTATTTTTCGTTTTGCGTGCCTTTTCTGCTGGATGTACAGCATTGACGGGAGTAGAAGCAATCTCTGATGGAGTTTTAGCTTTTAAGCAACCAGAATGGAAAAATGCTCGCCTCACATTGCTCTATTTGGGAGTAATTTTAGGGCTGATGTTTGTGGGAATTACATATTTAGTAAACATTTATCACATTGTCCCAGAAGAGGGACAAACTGTGGTTTCTCTTTTGGGAAGGCAGATTTTGAATGGTAGTTATTTACACTACTTCTATTTCTTTATCCAAGTTGTGACATTGTTGGTTTTGCTTTTAGCTGCTAATACAAGCTATGCAGACTTTCCCAGACTTTGTTACTTTTTGGCACGAGATGGATTTTTGCCACGGCAGTTGTCGCTATTGGGCGATCGCTTAGTCTACTCAAACGGTATTATTCTCCTAAGCCTCTGCGCTGCAATTTTAGTCGTTATCTTCAAAGGACAAGTTAACGCCGTTATTCCGCTTTACGCAGTGGGTGTCTTCACGTCCTTCACCCTCTCCCAAGCCGGGATGGTACGTCGCTGGTTTCACGAAAAGACAGGTGGTTGGCAGGCCAGTGCTTTGATGAATGGTTTGGGAGCCATTGCTACAGCGGTTGTGTTGGTCGTCATCGTCTCCACTAAGTTCCTTTTAGGAGCTTGGTTAGTCGTGGTGGCAATTCCTTTGGTAGTCGCTCTATTTTTAGCTATTCGCCGTCACTATGAATACGTAGCCGAACGGTTAAGTATTCAAGGAATGCCACCTCGAAGTTATATTCCTAGACCACAACCAACAGTTGTTACTCATCCAGCAGTGGTAGTGGTAGGACAACTTAACAGAGGAACAGTAGAAGCTTTGGATTATGCACGGACAATTGCCGATGAAATTGTCGCAGTTCACGTAGATATTGCTTCTACAGACCGAGAAAAATTCCTAGAAAAATGGCGACAATTAGAGTCAGATATTCCTTTAGAAATTATCGACTCACCTTATCGCTCTGTAATTGGGCCACTTGTTGATTTTGTCAGTCAGTTTGAGGAACATCATCCAGATGTTTTCACAACTATCATTATTCCTGCTTTTGTGACTCGCAATTGGTGGGATAGTCTTTTGCATAACCAAACAACTCTGTTCTTAAAAACAGCTTTAAGGGCTAAAAAGAGTCGAGTTGTGACTACTGTGAGATATTACCTGTAATCCAGGTTGGCAAAAATTCTATATCTGGCTTAAAAACCAATTTTTCGCCATAAATGTAGAGACGTTGCAGTACAACGTCTCTACATAACCTGAGTTCGGGTTAAGCAGATTGAGGTAAAAGCCATTCCATTTGAAGGCTGGGTTTGTTAGGTTGATGGCAATAAGCGATTAATCCGCACAGAACGTTAACGCAGAAATTAACGGGGCTTCGGTGTCTAGAATGTTCGATTTGAGAAATATTCTTAAGTTGATCGTTAATAGTCTCAATAATGGAGCGTTTACGGGATAAGAGCTTATCATGGAGATGCATCAAATAGTTTTTCATGTTGCGACGGGGTTTGGCAAAAAATTTAATGTCGAACTCTTGCAAAAGTTGAGAAGCCAGTTTTTGAGAGACATATCCGCGATACCTTCGGTAAGCTTCGCTAACGCCAAATATTTTGCCAAACAGATCACTGAGGAAATCGGGAACTGGTTGACGGTCATCAATATTACCAGGAGTAAGAACCACATTTAAGAGTTGACCAAGTTCATTGACGACTTTTATGTTGCTTAAACCCGAAAAACCAATCCACAGAAGTCTTTCCACGAACTGCTAAACCTTCAAAAACCTTATGCCGAGAAATCCGACGATTATGGCAGACCTTCAGACATGTTGAATCGATAAAACCGATACCCGTACACCGTCCAAAACAATGCTTCAGGTAAACGCACAAAGGTATCAAGGTTGATGGTATCCATTCAATGAATCGTTGATAACTCGGCAGTCCCGGAAAAGCACAACTCCATTGCTGTTTGACATGATTCAAATAAAAATGCTTGAAATTCCGGTAGTGATTTTGATGAAATGCAATCAGTATCGTCATTATTTCACTCAAACACAGACTTCTAGCCCGAATCCGTCTTATTCCTCGATGTACCAACAGCTTTTTGTGCCATTGGCTTTCAAACGCCTTACAAAAATCATCTACATGGCAGAACAAAAATTCTAAACTAAACATAGGACAGGTGCTGGATTTGACGTTATTTTCAGCTTACTACCTGTCCCTTTCCTTATCCCGAACTCAGGTTATTTACGTATTTGCTAATAGAGATAATTATGCAAACACAGACAGAAAAACGCTTTTACACCCGTGAAGAATATTTGGCACTAGAAGAAGCCGCTGAATCCAAAAGCGAATACATGGTAAATGGGTATTGACTGAATATGAATCATCTGATGCATTGTTAACATTAGCTTCTATAAATTTCCAAATTTCGTTCAGTAATATTTATGAAATGCTCAATTTTGAGACTAGTGAAGTTTAAAGCATCAGTCTCAACTTCAGCAAATACCGAAATTTTAACAGTTTCTATATTTATCTAATAAGTATTTTCCCTGATTAATATAATGTGAGTTCGACAGTTTTAAAAAACCCCTCTCTTGAAAAGCTTTGAAAACTGCAAAGCATCTATGCCGAAAGTCGGCGTTCAACACCAGTGACGCTCCTGCGTCGCTAACGCCCAAGTTGGGAAACCCGCCCAAGCCAAGCGACTAGCTCAACTTTTCGCTCTCCAAACCTTTCCTCTACAAGGAGATAGGCTTCAAAAGCTTGATTTTTCATTAGTAGATATTTAAGCCCCTCTCCGCGTCGGAGAGGTCAAAAAAGACTTGTTGAACTCACGTTTATAAGAAACAAGTGAGTGTAAATGCTTATTTTTGAAGCTAGCGTAACACTTCTTATCTTAAATTTAAAAGATAGATGTTTACTTTGAAGTTTTTTAGGGAAATCTATATTTAATAGAAAATTAAGTAAACAGCAAGCTAGTCTATTTAGTCCACCAGACTGAGAGGTTAGGACTTCTGTAGTTTATAAAATTTAAAATTAATTTTGCAGCTTTAATAACTATTAAATATTATCTCTTAGGGGTAGAAAATGTCTAATTTTAATGGCTAATAAAGCTTTATCAAACAAATTAACTGATCAGTAGTTCTCTTTTAAAAATAAAGCATAACAGCGGTATATAAATATGATGCAACAAACTAAGTCTGAGTACCAACAAGCAGAAGAACAATATTCCCGATTCTTCTCACTTTCTATAGATTTACTTTGTATTGCTAATTTTGATGGTTATTTTAAGCATTTAAATCCAGTATGGACAAAAACGCTTGGTTGGTCACAGCAGGAACTATTTGCTAAACCCTTTCTAAAATTTATTCACCCTGAAGACCAAGAATCTACCATTATAGCAGCCCAAAAACTTGTAAATTCCGAAGATGCGATTTGTTTTGAAAACCGCTATCTTTGCAGTGATGGATCTTACAAATGGCTTAGATATTATCTTAGATACTGCTGTCAGCGAAATTCGTAGCTTATTGCAAATTGACCGTTGTTACTTTCTTTGTTACTTACCACATCCATCTCAACCAAATATTAGCATCACCCATGAAGCACGCAACCCTAATTTACCGACTTTACTAGGCACTATTCCGCTACAAAAAAGTACTTTTTTGACTAAAACACTTCTAAATCAAGAGGTAATTTGCATTGATGATATTAATAGTAAGTCACACCTAGATGATGAAATGCAAGAACTCTTGATGGAGTTTGGTATCACTTCTCAACTACTACTACCAGTTAAGAGCAATTCAGGAGAAATTGGGGCAATTGTTTGTAGTCATGGTAGTGGCGATCGCGTTTGGACTAACAGTGAAATTACTCTGCTGCAAGCTGTAACAGATCAACTAGCGATCGCAATCGACCACGCTCAAATTTATACTCAAAGTCGTGCTGCTACTTTAGCAGCCCAAACTCACGCAGAAAAACTCACCGAAGCCTTGCATAAGTTGCAAGAAACTCAATCTCAATTAATTCAACAGGAAAAAATGTCTAGCTTGGGACAATTAGTGGCTGGAGTTGCTCATGAAATCAATAATCCAGTAAATTTTATTCATGGCAACTTGACTTATGCTAAAGAATACTTTCAAGAATTGATAAAGCTACTATACCTTTATCAGCAACACTATCCTACTCCTAAGCCAGAAATCCAGGATTTTTCTGAAGAAATTGATTTAGATTTTATTACTAGTGACCTTTCTAAACTTCTCTCTTCGATGAACATGGGTACTAATCGTATCCGTGAGATTGTTCTTAGTTTGCGAAATTTCTCCCGTCACGATGAAGCAGAGAAAAAGTTAGTTGACATTCACGAAGGAATTGAAAATACGCTGTTAATTTTGCACCATCGCTGGAAAAATAGTGGTATTGGATTAGATATATCTGTTATTAAAGAATACGCGGCTTTACCCTTAGTAGATTGTTATCCTGGGCAACTCAATCAAGTATTCATGAATATTTTGACTAATGCGATTGATGCTTTAGAAGAATCAATTGTCAGTAGGCAGTCGTTAGATGTTAATACAAAAACAACTGAAAAACCACAGATTCGGATTTGTACTGAAGTTTTAGACAGTAATTTTGTTCTCATACGGATTGCCGACAATGGAATAGGAATGCCCGAAGAAGTTAGAACACGGCTATTTGATCCATTTTTCACCACAAAGCCAGTCGGCAAAGGTACAGGATTAGGACTGTCTATTAGTTATCAAATAGTAGTAGAAAGACATGGTGGAATTCTGAAGTGTGTATCAGAATTAGGAAAAGGCACAGAATTCTCGATTCAAATTCCCCTTGAATCCAATTAAATTTTAGGTGCGATTGGCTTCACGCAAAGCTCAGTGTAGGAGGCAATCGCACTTTTTCACGGTAGTTGTGGTGTTATCCCATTTCCAAAAATCTTTGCAACACATGAATAATCTGTATAGACTTACATATGTATGCGTATACTTTGAGAAATCGTGTCGAGACTTACTCTGATTTTGTTATTGTAAAAGATATTACCCCAATACAAATAAAAGTAGGGAATTGCTCCTCAAAAAACAAGCCATGCAAAATTTAAATACATTTAACAATACAGGGCTGAGTTTAGAGCTATTTCATGTCCAGACAAATACTTCTTTTGAGCTACCACTAAATCTTACCGTGTTCCACCTCGGTAAGCCAAATGAACAAATTCCACCAGATATTGATATTTCTAGCTTACCAGATGCTGATGTGGTGTCTCGAATTCATGCACAAATTCAAATACACCCAGACAGTTACTTTATTCAAGACTTGGGAAGCTCTAATGGAACATTTCTTAACAACAGTAGGCTAGAATCTAATATTCCTTATCAGTTGAATTTAGGAGACACAATAGAGCTAGGTCAAGGAGGTAAAGTAACATTTATATTTCAAAATAAACCTCAAAATCAACAAAGTCTGCTCTCTACCTCAAATCCTACAACGTTTCAATCTCCAATTACTGCCAACAGTAGACATTCAGTAAATAAGACAAGCAAGCTTGCAGGTTTGGCTTTGATGTTAGCAGCCATCGTAATTTTAGCTTCTAGCATTCAAGTTGGTATTTTATTTCGTATTCCTGGTCTTCTGTTATGCATTGCTGGAGTTTTCCTATTTTTTCAAAGACGGATAAATCCAAATTTAGGATGGGTTTTGATAGGGCTAGGAATTATAGTGATAGCTTTTACAGGTAATGTATTTGCCTCAGTTAATTTTTTAGTATTTTTGGCATCATCTGCTTTATTCTTTGCTGGATATCAACTTTTTGATACTGGGAAAATCTTAAATTATGATTTGCGATCGCTCCAGGGTTTAGTTAAAAAATAACTTAAAATATTCTAAGAATATTAACAACGCTTTAACTGCGTTAATAATACAACAACTTCATCCATTCCTTGCCGCACAACTGTTGCTGGTTGTTCAGTTTGATTTACAAGAATACTGAAAACCAACGGCTCATAATTAGGCGCATTTACATATCCAGATAGAGAAACCACACCTGTCATTGTGCCTGTTTTGGCTTGCACAATCCCCTCAGCAGGTGTGTTGCGAAAGCGATTTTTGAGAGTTCCGCTTTTCCCCGCCACAGGTAAAGATGCGCGATATAAAGATGCTGCTGGTGTTCTTGCTATTCCCCGCAAAGTCTGCACAAATGCTTCTGGAGTGACTAAATCGCGACGTGATAACCCAGAACCATCCACTAAAACGTAACTTGCTGAATCAACTCCCAATTGAGTTAAACTTGCTTTGACGATTTCTAAACCTGCATCAACGCTTTTCTGATTTTGCACTATAGGTTTTTTCACAGCTAATGCTCTCAGTAGTGCTTCAGCATATAAATTATTACTATTTACATTTGTCTCTATTAATAATTCAGATAAAGGTAGTGATTCTACTGCTGCTATTTCTTGTAGATTAGTACCACCAGAAGCTACTAAAGTTTGTCCCAAATTAATTTTTTCTGTTGTCAAAACAGTACGGAAACGTCTTAAAAAGTAATAATTAGGATCAACTACAGGCAAAGTTAATAAATATGGTTCAGAATTTGCTGCTAATTGTCCTTGGATTCGCAATACTGTTCCCGATAAATCGCGACTATAATTAATGTTAGTTGGCTGATTTTGTGCAACTGTTACCGTTTGATTAATTGTCTGCCATTGTTTGGCCTCATTAGTATCAGTCCATACTACTTGAGAAAGTTTACCCACAATTTGCGGCACAAGTTTTAAACTGAAAATATTTTGATTCAAAATAAAACTACTGACTGGTGCGCCATAATCTGACTGCACATCTTCCCATTGCCAAGTAGGGTTAACAATATCTCCTTGAATATAACTATCATCGGCAATCAACTGCTTAATTTGAGTGATACCTTTTTGTCTCAACTGCTTTGCTAATGCTTGCAACTGAGTATCATTTAAGCTGGGGTCTCCTCTACCGACAACGCGCAAAACCCCGTTGCTATTTTGATAAATAGAAGTGCGAAAACGAAAATTTGCCCCCAATTGCTGTAAGGCCGCAGCTGTTGTTAATAACTTGGCATTAGAAGCTGGAGTAAAGTATTTTTGAGCATCTCGATTGTAGAGAGTTTGCGTATTTGTCAGGGGTTGCACCAAAATACCCCAGCGCGATCGCCTAAATATAGGACGATTAATTACAGCATCTATAGCTGTACCTAATTGGCTGGGGCAAATTGATTTTGTGGTAGTCGCTGGTATAACTTGGTTTTGAGCTTTAACAACTCTAGAACTAAATGCTATTTGGATAGACAAAAATAGCAACAAAAAACTCAGTGGTTTGTTGAATATCTTAAATCTCACTAATACTCCTCACGCCTATAATCGGTTTTCTCACCTTGACCTAAACTTCTTCCCTGAGATAGAAGTCAATAGATGCAGTTACTTAATTAAATCATCGAAAGGTGAACAAACCTGCATTTATAGAAATATAAAATAGAGGCAACGGTGTGAGTACATTCCTGTCTGGTGTGGCTGTATTACTGTCTAGTTTGGCTTTAGTGTGTGGTGGTTATGCAGCTTACGAAGTTTTTACACTGCGGCAGACCCTAAATACTACTAATATTAGCACGGGAAATGTTACTGCCCCCGCTTCCAATTCTACCGAAAAACCAATTTCAGCAGAACCAATAACGTCTACATCGCCAGCAAAATCCACGTCAGAAACAGCTACTACTTCAGCAATTCAGCCTGGTCAATTTGTACAACCTGCTTTTGGCAATAAAGCAGAGGTAGAGTTACTTTCAGCAAAGCGGATTAAAGATCCAGCATCTGGAAATCGTGATGTGGTGAATGTCCAAATGCGTATCCGTCGCCTTGCAACGGAAAGAGTTGGCGGTGGTGACATTATATCGGTTGCGGGTACAACAGCGCGGAATCCCGAAACTAGCGAAGCCTATAAAGGAGTTGCTTTGGATCGTTCAACAGGAAGCGTTTCTTTGTTTCAATTACGTCCAAAAGCCTCAGCTGATGCCTATATTTGGGTAAGGGTTCCTGATGGTGTTAATAAATTGGACATTTTTGTGCCTGATACAGCTGCATTTAAAAATGTACCAATTTCTAACTAAAGAATATTGAGTTTGTATTAATCTTCGATGCAACTTGAGTTTATACTTTAGCTGGTTGCTGGGTACTCACATTGATGATACTCAGCAACAGCGTTATTAAGTCAAGAGAAATTTTCCGGCTCATCACATAGTTTTAAAAACTATTTGACGATCGCACCTTGGGATGGTGCTTTTTTAACGCAAGTTTGATGGCAGTAAATTGATGGTGTTAGCTGAGTACCTTGCAATTCAAATGGATTATGCTTCTGCCTCTTCTTCGTATTCTTCTTCTTCCTCCTCGCCGAACACTGCGTCTATGAGTTCTTGCGCTCGTTCGTCTGAAATCTTCAAGGCTTGTTGAAGCTCGGATATATAGTCCTGTTCACTTTCGGGTACTTCTTCATCAATCCCCACCACCAAGATAGCGGTAACGTATGCGGCTTCGCGATAATCTTCGTCGGGTAAAGATGCGATCGCCTGCTCAATTACAACTTCAGGTTCTTCTTCTTCTAATAAGCTGACGACCTTCTGTGTCAATTCTTCAAAATCTTCATCAGAATAATCTTCAAATTGAGAAACTGCTCCTAGAAGTTCACTTAAAGCGTATTGTTCTTCTATAGTGATGCCTTCATCATCAGCAGCTGCGGAAAAAAGTCCAATAACGGCGATCGCAACTTCTGGTTCTAAAGCAACTGAACTAGTACTACGTCCTCTGGGCAACTTGCGTTTAGACATAATTATCCTTTAAAAATTCCGTAATGGTTGAGGAAGCAATTTTTTGCAATTTATTCAGCTTCCTAGATTCAGGATTCCCAAAAGAATGGCGAAAAACACATTAGCTATTGCTTGTTTTTATGAATCTTTGTATCAAAAAAAAAGCAGAGGTGTTTATCCTCTGCATATATAGTTAATTTAATTTGCCTTTCTAAATCAAAAAGATTTACAGCTTCGTACCACACTCAGCACAGAAGTTATGGCTGGGAAGATTTTTAGTACCGCAGTGGCTGCAATAAACTGGTTCTGCTGCGGCTTTCGGTGCTTGTTTAGGCAAGCCGATCATTTGAGCGTTGCTCTTGCCAGGAGCTACCATTGGATAGCAGTTTTCGTCTCTGGTGACTCGGACATCAACTATTACTGGACAGTCAGATGCTAGCATTTCGGCGATCGCATCTTTCAACTGGCCGCGATCGCGAATCACCATACCCTTAATTCCATAGGCTTTGGCCAACAGCTCTACGTCTGGCATCCCTACCTCCATGTTTGAGCATGAGTAACGTTCGCCGTAGAAGGCTTGTTGCCACTGGCGTACCATTCCCTGCCAACCGTTGTTGAGAATTAAAGTCTTGACATTTATCCCGTACTGTGCTAGCGTTCCCAGCTCTTGTAAACACATTTGGAAACTAGCATCACCGCTGATACAGATGACTTCTTCATCAGGAAACGCTACTTTAGCGCCCATTGCGGCTGGTACCCCGAAACCCATCGTTCCTAAACCTGCACTGGAAATCCAGCGTCTTGGGCCATTTTTCAGGAACTGTGCTGCCCACATTTGATGTTGTCCGACATCTGTGGTGTAGTAAGCGTGGGGTGCTTGGTTAGCGACTTCTACGATGACTTCTTGGGGTGAAATACTGTCGGCATGGTGCGGCACTATTAAAGGATAATCTTCCCGCCAACGGTTAATCAAATTCAACCATTCTTGGTTTTGATTAGGCGTACCCTTGACGCCTAGTTCCTTGCATCGACGCAATAAGTCAACCAACACATTCCGCACATCGCCAACAATAGGCACTTCAGGAATGCGGTTTTTGCCAACTTCTGCTGGGTCAATGTCGATGTGAATTACTTTGGCGCGGGAGGCGAATTCGTCTAACTTGCCTGTAACGCGGTCATCAAATCTTGCACCAACGCAAATGAGCAAATCACAATCACTGACGGCGAAGTTGGCGTAGGCTGTGCCGTGCATCCCCAACATTCCTAAAGCTAGGGGATGATGTTCGTCAAAAGCACCGATCCCCATCAACGTTGTGGTGACAGGAATATTGAATAACTCAGCTAGTTGCTTGATTTCTGGGTGAGCATTTGCAGCGATCGCACCCCCGCCGACATACAATAGCGGACGGCGACTTTCGCCAATCAACTGAATCGCTGCATTGATTTGCCGTGGATTCCCTTTGACCGTAGGACGATAGCCGCGTAACTTCGCCGAACCCGGTTTTACAGCCACATAGTCAAATTCTTCTAAAGCCACGTCCTTGGGGACATCAATCAATACTGGCCCTGGACGCCCTGTGCTAGCAATGTGGAAGGCTTCAGCCACAATCCGCGCCATATCTCTGGGATCACGCACTACATACGAGTGCTTGACAATCGGTAGCGTAATCCCATATATATCGGTTTCTTGAAAGGCATCCGTACCAATCGACGGACGTGCTACTTGTCCCGTGACCACAATCATTGGTATCGAATCCATGTAGGCTGTGGCGATACCTGTGACTAAGTTAGTTGCTCCTGGGCCAGAAGTACCAAAGCATACCCCTACCTTTCCAGTAGCGCGGGCATAACCATCCGCGGCATGAGCTGCACCTTGTTCGTGCCTTACCAAAATGTGCTTAATACCACCAGCTGCTTCCACCTTGTACAGGTCGTCGTAAATTGGCAGAATCGCCCCACCAGGATACCCAAAAATGTACTCAACGCCGTGGCGCTGGAGGCTATCAAGCAGAGCAAAACCGCCAGATGCGCGTTTGGGCGTCACGACTGGCGGGTTAGAAATATGGGACTGTTTGTGATTCTCGGTTTCTAGGTGACTTGGAGAAAGCGAATCTCCTACGGAGACACTGTGTGAACGCACGGTCAAACCTCAGACTATAGCTAAAGTTAATGCTCAAATTCTGTAGTTAAGATTTCATTTTAATTGAAAACTCTAATCAAAATTCTTATTTAGGCTTTTATTTTAAATTAAATATTAAGGATAGATTACCATCCTATAGTGGTTAAATTACGTCTTGCAAGACTCGACGAGTATTTTGCCAAGCCCAAACACCTATAACAACAACGACAATACTCATTGCTATAAGTACAGTCCGCAAACCCAGAACATCCGTTAATGGGCCAGTAATTGCCAAAGGTACTGACAGGGCAATGTTAACGGCATGATTTTGAAAGCCAAACACTTTACCATGCATTGTTGGTGGTGTTTGCTGTTGAATCAAAGTTTGCATCGGTACGCCAATGAGGGCAGCACCTATACCTAAAAATGCACAGAGACCTAGAGCCAGTAACAAGTTGTGGGTAAAAGTGAACACCCCTAAAACTACTGCCATCAGCAGAAATCCAATTAAAGGTAAGGGCTTGTGATGCAATTTATCACCCCAGTGACCTATAATTGCCGCACCAAGCACCATCCCCACCCCTGCTGCTGCTAAGAAAAAGCCAAACTGTTTTTCTTTTAAACCAAACTCCTCCGCTAATTGAATCGCCAGCACTGTTAACGCGGCAAACACTGAATACAAAGTTGTCAGTTGCAGCATGGCATTCAAGACCAAACGATTTTTCTTGAGATAGCGCATACTATCTTTGAATTCAGTCCAAGGATTATTTGCTGCTCGTCCCTCGTCTCTGATTCTGCGTTCTTTAAAATTAATCGGCTGCATAATTACACCCGAAAGCAGATATAATGCTCCAACTACAATCTCCTGACCATATTCCTCTCCCATCAAACTTTTTGCCAAACTCAATATTGGCTCTCCCACAGCAAAGCCAACAATTAAAGCTCCCATCATTGTGCTGCTAAATAAAGCATTGGCTGCCATTAGACACTCTCGCCTCACCAACAGAGGAATGGCTGCTTGCTCAGCTGGAGCAAAAAATTGCGTCACTGTAGAAACAGCAAAAGTTAGAATCAACAGAATCACGAACTCTCGTGGTAAGAGAGGAAGACACAGAATCAATAGCCCACGGACAATATCTGAGCCAACCATAATCAGCTTTTTTGGCAAGCGGTCAACAAAGATACCACCCGCAGAACCGAATAAAATCGCTGGTATTGTAAATGCCACCATCAAAGTTGAGTACATTGAGTTTTGTGCCAACCCTGGAGGAGGTGGGTAGTTCTCCAGCAGAGCAATCATCAAAACAAAGAAGACTTTATCTGCTAATTGGGACACCAGTTGCCCAATCCACAGGAGCATAAAACCACGGTTTTTCAGTAGCTTGCCAAACCCGTTATTAGCGGCAGCAGGTTCAGTTGGAAACATTAGATACTTGGGGATAGTGACTAGGGTAGATGGCGAGGGGAGGAGTGGGGGAGTGGGGGAGTGGGGGAGTGGGGGAGTGGAGGAGTGGGGGAAGTAATATAACAATGTTCACAATTATTCTCCTTCCTCTTCCTATCTCCCCTTCTCCCCCTCCTCTTTCTCACTCCTGCTTACTAAGTCTGTTTTCCGGACTAATTTGCTTCATAGCGCTTTAACAGCATATGCAAAAATTCAGTTGCTGTCAGATGACCTTTGGGTGGAAAAATTCCAAACTTTGAATCTACCCAGCAACCTTGTACAATTTGAGGCGATCGCCACATCGATAAATGCTCGACTGCTGGTTCTGCATAAAAGTTATTTTGCCCACTACCAAGCAAAGAAGAACTCCAATGAGTGAAATAATCATGGCTCATTCGGTGAATCGGGAAATTACCCGACAGTGGCACTCCCCATCCATCTATAGCAATAAATGCTTTGACATAACCGCCTAAGAGTTGCCACAAATACGCCGCTCCTATTGCCCCGACTACACCAGCACTAAAGCTAATGAATAAGACTGCTGATTCTAGCTTATCGCCCCAGCGATCGCGCAAAAACTGCAAGATGTGAAATGCCGATACAGCCTCAAAATCCTTGCCTGGAAAAATTAGAATATCTTCTGGATTTTGACTGATTAAACTATCAGAAACTTGAGCTAAACACTCTGACATAAAGCTTTGGGTTAATCTTGAGTCATGGATTCCAGGGCAAATAACAATCCTCATCCGTTTTTTATTTAGTAGCTTTAGTTAATTATTAAACAATTATTAAAGATGACACAAATCAGTTACTGGGAAATAGTTTCTTAATCACTACCTAAATAGTAATAACCGCAGTATGTCTTTTGATGTATTATTTTCATTTTTTACCCGTCCTATCCCCCCGGATGGGATAGGATGTTACGAGTATGAGTAAGGGAAATAATCAAGCTATTCCCGAATTCTCTTTAGTTTGGTTAGATTGAGGAACTCACTGTGGTAGCCACGCCAGAAAAACTACAACATAATCACGAGCATCTATCAGGTCAAGACCGTGTAGCTGTACTGCTCATGGGCTATGGTGAAGTCGAAAGCTACGAAGATTTTGCCAACTATAACGAACAGGCTTTAAATCTACTTACAGCAAAATTTGCACCAGTGCCAACCTGGATTTATCCACCATTGGCAAGACTTTTGGCGTTATTTGATCGCCATGAGTGGGGACACACACATCATGATTTTATCTCTCCACACAACGCCATCTTTGAAAAGCAGCGGGCTGGAATTGAGAAGCTTTTACAAGAAAAATGGGGTAATGGTGTCCAAGTTTTCAAAGCTTTCAACTTCTGCGCCCCTTTCTTGCCCAAGCAAGTTTTAACAGAAATCAAAGACCAAGGGTTTGACAAAATTCTAATTTACCCACTGCTGGTTGTTGATTCTATCTTTACTAGTGGAATTGCGATCGAGCAAGTTAACAATGCTTTAGCCGAGTTGACTGATGGTGAAGAACATTGGGTTAAAGCACAACGTTACATTCCTTCTTTCTTCAACGAACCAGCCTACATCGATTTGATGGCTCATTTGGTTGAGGATAAAATTAACGCTGATTTGGCCACAGCTTACCTACCTTCCCAAATTGGCATTGTGCTAATGAACCACGGTTGTCCCCACAAAGCCAAAGGATTTACCTCTGGGATTACTGAAAGTCAAGCACTATACGATTTGGTACGGGATAAGTTAATTAACCGTTATCCTTTAATCTCCGTAGGTTGGCTCAACCACGATACACCCCTAATTGAGTGGACGCTGCCAAACGCACAACAAGCAGCACAAAACCTCATTCAATTGGGCGCAAAAGTATTGATATTTATGCCAATTGGTTTTGCCACAGAAAACCACGAAACTCTACTGGATGTACATCACATCATCCATGCTTTGGAGAAGAAACATCCTGATGTGGACTACGTGCAAATGGCGTGCGTTAACGACCATCCAGAATTCTTAGCAATGGCAGCCCAATGGGCGGATGCTCATATTGCTGAATTGAAGAGTGAGCAAGGAGCGACAGTTAATCCTCAGCTAACTGGACATCATCACCACCATCATCACCATTAAAAGTGAGGAGTTGTGAATTGTGGGGTGGGCAAAGTTTTGCCTACCCTACATTTTTTAATTAACTCCTCGCAGCTTGCGAGTGTTATCAACTAAACTTTGAGCAAACTCATCGAACCTTTGGGAGAGTTTCTCATCTGTTAGCTTCCCTTCAGGATTGAAAGCACCCCAAGCTTGTCCAATGGCAATTTGTTCAGGAATTACCCAACCATGTACCCAACGCATAATCAGCCGTAAGTCGTTGAGCGCATTACTATTAGATTGGCCCCCTAAAACACTAATCAATCCCGTCACTTTACCAGACAGTTCATTAAAGCTCATCAAATCAAGGGCGTTTTTAATGACACCGCTAACGCTCCCATGATACTCAGGTGTCGCTAAAATTAATCCATCGGCGCGAGTAACAGTATCTTGCAATCGCTGAACATCTGGATACTCTGGATACTCTTTTGCGCCAGTGCAAAACGGTAGTTGCAATTGCCGTAAATCAAGAATTTCTACTTCTGCACCGAGGGCTTCTATCCTTTGGGCTGCAACCTGCAAAGCAATCTGGGTATAGGAGTTAGGTCTTAAACTACCACCAATGCCAACAATTCTCACCATAATAATTCACCCATAAACTACTAGCTAGCTAAATATTACCAAGATTTCTTAAAAAATGAAGTCATTACGACTATGGCTATTTTAGCGATTTGTATCGTAATGTGTCAAATTAGAGTTTCCATAAATTTTGAATATATGCTTCCACAGACTTTTCACCTACAATAAGGGGATGAAAAAGTCTTTCCCCTAAACCCTTATATCCATTTTCAAGACAGGGAAAATTTTGTCACAATAGTTACTAAACATTCAGCCTATTAATGAGTGCAATATTAGGCTGACTTGGTTGTCATCTGACTGGGGAGTAAAATTATCCAACCTAATCGAGTTGATGCTAGAGCCAGAAGAGACTTGGGAATGCTTTTATATGGAAGTTAGACTAGATAAGAAAACTGTAATTTCCAGTTATTGCGATTTTTGCTAGAAGAATAGGCATAAAACCAGCGCTCAGCTTATGCCAACAGACAAAAGGTAATTATTATGACAAATTTGGGAAAAAAGGCATTGAATAAACAGTCACCAAAGCGCCTTGCTTGGGCTGGTGCGCTAGCAGCAAGTTTGATCATGTTGCCGGGTATTTTCGGGGGTACTCCCGCCTTAGCGCAAAAGGCAGAGCGCGACACCCTAACTTATGGTGAGTTGATCAAGAAAGCGAAGCAAAGGGAAGTCAAAAAAGTAGAGCTTGACGAAACGGAACAGATAGCAAGGGTGTATCTAGAGGGGCAGAAGCCGGATGCACCACCTCTACAGGTAAGACTTTTAGCGCAAAACACAGAGCTAATCAACATACTTAAACAAAAGAATATTGATTTTGGCGAGGTTTCCTCTGCCAACAGTCGGGCTGCTGTGGGACTGTTGATCAATCTTATGTGGATTTTGCCGCTGGTAGCTTTAATGTTATTGTTCCTGCGGCGCTCTACCAATGCCTCTAGCCAAGCGATGAATTTTGGCAAATCCCGCGCTCGTTTCCAGATGGAAGCCAAAACTGGAGTTAAGTTTGACGACGTAGCAGGGGTGGAAGAAGCTAAAGAAGAACTGCAAGAAGTTGTTACGTTCCTCAAACAGCCAGAAAGATTTACCGCTGTAGGCGCACGTATTCCCAAAGGAGTGCTGTTAGTTGGCCCTCCTGGTACAGGTAAAACCTTACTAGCAAAAGCGATCGCTGGAGAAGCTGGAGTACCATTTTTTAGTATTTCTGGTTCGGAATTTGTGGAAATGTTCGTGGGTGTCGGTGCATCCCGCGTGCGTGACCTGTTCAAGAAAGCTAAAGACAATGCCCCTTGCTTAATATTTATCGATGAAATTGACGCCGTAGGAAGGCAACGGGGTGCTGGTATCGGTGGCGGTAACGACGAACGCGAACAAACCCTCAACCAATTGCTTACCGAGATGGATGGGTTTGAAGGTAATACAGGTATCATTATTATTGCTGCTACCAACCGCCCAGATGTACTGGATGCTGCACTACTCAGACCAGGACGCTTTGACAGACAGGTAATTGTAGATGCACCGGATCTCAAAGGGCGTTTGGAAATTTTGAAAGTTCATGCGCGCAATAAGAAAATTGATCCTAGTGTCTCATTAGAAGCGATCGCTCGTCGCACTCCTGGTTTTACTGGCGCAGACTTAGCCAACTTGCTCAACGAAGCTGCTATTCTCACCGCTAGGAGACGCAAAGAAGCTGTCACTCTTTTAGAAATTGATGATGCTGTAGACCGGGTAGTTGCGGGGATGGAAGGTACAGCTTTGGTAGATAGCAAGAACAAGCGTTTGATTGCCTACCATGAAGTTGGACACGCCTTAGTCGGCACATTACTCAAAGACCATGACCCCGTGCAGAAAGTCACTCTGATCCCACGAGGGCAAGCACTCGGATTAACTTGGTTTACTCCCAACGAAGAACAGGGATTAATTTCTCGTTCTCAACTCAAAGCCAGAATTACTGCAACTTTGGGTGGTCGCGCTGCTGAAGAAATTGTTTTTGGTAAGCCAGAAGTGACCACAGGTGCAGGCAACGACTTGCAACAGGTGACGGGAATGGCGCGGCAGATGGTGACACGGTTCGGGATGTCAAACTTAGGCCCATTATCCTTGGAAAATCAAAGCGGAGAGGTCTTTTTGGGGCGTGACTGGATGAATAAATCAGACTATTCTGAGGAAATTGCCGCCAAAATTGATTCACAAGTCCGTGAAATTGTCAATCATGCTTACATCAAGGCAAAAGAATTGTTGGAAGAAAACCGTACAGTATTGGAACGTTTAGTAGATTTATTAGCCGAGCAGGAGACAATTGAGGGCGAACTATTCCGCAAAATTGTTGTCGAAAATGCCCAAATAGCCGATGAAAAAGTTGCTGTATCTGAACTAGCAACTAATCAATCGTAAAACAATGTGAGTTTGAGGGGTCATATCCTGTCCCCTAATTAACTTAATAAAGAAACCTCTCCCTGGTTTTACTACGCAAAACCGTTCCTCTCCGACTCGGAGAGGGACAGACTTGAACTAAAGTTCAAGGCAGGGAGAGGTTTGTCGAACTCGCGTTGAAACAATAGGTTTGGGACAAGATAATTTGCGCGGTGGATCACCTATGTAACCTGAGTTCGGGATAAGGAAAGGGACAGGTAGTAAGCTGAAAATAACGTCAAATCCAGCACCTGTCCTATGTTTAGTTTAGAATTTTTGTTCTGCCATGTAGATGATTTTTGTAAGGCGTTTGAAAGCCAATGGCACAAAAAGCTGTTGGTACATCGAGGAATAAGACGGATTCGGGCTAGAAGTCTGTGTTTGAGTGAAATAATGACGATACTGATTGCATTTCATCAAAATCACTACCGGAATTTCAAGCATTTTTATTTGAATCATGTCAAACAGCAATGGAGTTGTGCTTTTCCGGGACTGCCGAGTTATCAACGATTCATTGAATGGATACCATCAACCTTGATACCTTTGTGCGTTTACCTGAAGCATTGTTTTGGACGGTGTACGGGTATCGGTTTTATCGATTCAACATGTCTGAAGGTCTGCCATAATCGTCGGATTTCTCGGCATAAGGTTTTTGAAGGTTTAGCAGTTCGTGGAAAGACTTCTGTGGATTGGTTTTTCGGGTTTAAGCAACATAAAAGTCGTCAATGAACTTGGTCAACTCTTAAATGTGGTTCTTACTCCTGGTAATATTGATGACCGTCAACCAGTTCCCGATTTCCTCAGTGATCTGTTTGGCAAAATATTTGGCGTTAGCGAAGCTTACCGAAGGTATCGCGGATATGTCTCTCAAAAACTGGCTTCTCAACTTTTGCAAGAGTTCGACATTAAATTTTTTGCCAAACCCCGTCGCAACATGAAAAACTATTTGATGCATCTCCATGATAAGCTCTTATCCCGTAAACGCTCCATTATTGAGACTATTAACGATCAACTTAAGAATATTTCTCAAATCGAACATTCTAGACACCGAAGCCCCGTTAATTTCTGCGTTAACGTTCTGTGCGGATTAATCGCTTATTGCCATCAACCTAACAAACCCAGCCTTCAAATGGAATGGCTTTTACCTCAATCTGCTTAACCCGAACTCAGGTTAAATATTAACTAAATAAATTCATTAACAGCTTATTTAAGCAATACTTCCCCGCTTTCTAGCTTCTTTGTAGGAAGTTCCCACATTTCTCAAACCAGCTTTAATCATTTGTTGTTCGAGGAGGGCAAAGAAACGCGTTTTATCCCCACCTTTGACTACCGCTTGATTATGAGCTTCCGCGATCGCTACGGGGTAGCCATATCCTTTCTGCACTTGTGCCAGCATCAGCCCTAGTGCTTGATCAAACATAGTTGCATTTTCTGCTACCCATGCAGGAATTTCGATGCGGGCAATTTCAGTGCCAACATGGACGTAGCAAAAGTAAATAGTTTGGTCTCCGTAAAGTTCGAGAATAGGAGTGTTACTCCGCCATAGACAACCGCGTTGTCCAGGTTTAAGTCTGGTTGTCCAAAGGGAAGTATCTCGCAACTGTTCAAAAACTTTACAAGGTACTTTTTCTAACTGATTTGGGCAATAACTTTTACAGTCTGGTGCTGGATGGATACAAGCCAACAAACGCAAAAAGTTGATGCCTTCGATATTACGAGAGGCGCTAAGATATCCCATCAAAGGAATTTGAGCATCACGCATCTGCTGCCAAGCTTCCAAGATAGGGGGTAAGATGCGATCGCGTGCATCAATTGGCAACTGTTCTAAAAACCAATAAATTAACGAACCATCCACCATTGCTAACGTTGGTGCTTCTCCCTTGGCTTCACACGCAAGTTCTGCCAACACCGTTGTTTCCGAAGCAGTACGGCGAAAACTCATCCATTCCTCGGTTCTAATTCCCCATTGCCGAGACATATATAAATCTTCGGGGCGATAAAATACTTCTGGCAAACTATCGAGTAGTGGATGGCGGTTTTGGCCGTAATGTAAGACTACTCTCCCAATATTTAAGAGATAGCAATAAGCAATTTCGTGATGATTAGGGGCAATTTGCGAACCATCAGTAGCGATAACAGTATGTACTTTCGGGGGAACTGGGATATCAATCGAGGTTTCTAGCGGCTCAATGGGGGTAGCGTTAGCAAAGAGAATGCGATCTCGCCATTTTTCTTGGCGAGAAATTAAATCTTGTTGAGATTCGTAAGCATTTTTGAGATATTGTTGAGCCAATTCTAAACGTTGGCGACTGGCAGCAGCTTCTAAAGTAAGATGCTGACTTAAACCCTGCATTTGTTTTGCTAGTTTTGTCAGGTCAAGCATATATATGAGTAGGGAGTGGGGAGTAGGGAGGGGAGGGACAGGGAGCAGGGGGGCAGGGGCAATATCCTAACTACTGTACAGACGCGTAGACGCTCTGCTTGGGCTTCTCGTAAGAGTATAATCGCGTCTCTACTCTTGACTCAGCACTCTTAATGCCCCATGCCCCTCATCCTTGAGTTAATTAAAGCCAAGCATAAAAGTCTTTAGCAAACTGAGAAAGGGATAACAGCTGAATTCGTGGATCATCTTTGGCGGCTTTCCTTTCTGTTTGGGTATTATAGCCCCAGTCTGCCAAGAAGAGTTTCACGTCCTCAAGGTCTGGTTGCTGTTGAACTAAGTGCAACGTCTTGAGTCTGTCTTCCACAAACCATACACTAACTTTCTTTTCTGCTGCTTGCTGCTTTAATTCTCGCAATATTTCGTACTTGGGACGCTTGACTTCTTTACCAAAAATTACTGCTGGTGGTAAATTCACCCCTTCTTTTTGCAATAACTGCTGCACAAAACGCCCTTCTTTAGTGGTGATGATAAATAGCTCAACTGCACTGGCAATAGTTACTTTGATTTTTTCTACTACACCCGGATAAAATCTATGCAGACTCAGCCAGCTGTCTAAATCTGTGGCAATCCATTCATCCCGTTGATTGTCTAACTTTACACCAATTTCTTTTGCTTGTAACTTGTCTTCTAACAATATTTGTGGTGCTATGCTTAACCATTCCTGAAGTATTTTTTCATCAGGAATTCCATCTACCAAGGCTTTGATTAAAACAGGCATTTCCCAACCTGTTTCAATCACAGGTCGTAAACGATAGAATCTTAAAGCTAAATCATCTGGTGGTGTGTCATTAGCAGGCGTCCAAATTTGACAGTAGGTATGCCACGCTACCTCAAAATATTCAATTAGTCCGTCGCAAATCACTCCATCAAAGTCCAGGGCTAAAATTGTGGGACTACTTGCTGTCATTGTTTTGAGGATTAAAACTGCTGTTGTCAGCTTAGCCGAACTAGCAATTATTTTTTGTATAGATACCAGCACAGCCAAAAGAGTCTGTATGGTTATGGGCGATCGCTTCGTCACTCCGAAGCAATTAAAAGTATAATATCAAACAATAAAACAGTGCTATATCTAGGGAATGAGCTACATAGCATCCATAAATGCCAAACTTCCTTGACCTCGTGCTATTGGCAGACTCTTGAAACATGACATCTTGCACCAGTTGCTTGAGGACAATTTTTATGAAATGGGTAATACTTGCCATTCAAACCTGATATTCTACAATAATGTTAAAAAACACTATTTTTGTTGCTTGTCAAGCATCTATTAACAGATTTAAAATTATAACCTTTGTAGTAAAATACACATAGTGTTAAGTTATTGAATATACCTATAAAGTGAAACAGCTCACTTGTTTAATAATAGTTTGCTCTTGGATTGGCTTCAGTCATTGACGATTAATTACGGCTTGGATATCAACCTTTTTTAAAGATAAGAAAATGACTAATTTATTTAGCAAATTGTTAGTTGCGACTGCTAGCGGCGTATTAAGCTTAGTAGTAGTAAAAAACGATATTGCTCAAGCAGGAACAGTAAAATTCAACATCAACCCTGCTGCAAGTTTCATTTCTTCGTATTCATCAAGTGTTAATAGCGTACCCTTTTCTTTAAAAGAATTGGGAATTAAGACAGATGACACAATTAAACTGGAGCAATTTGGAAGTTTTTCTCCCTTTGGTGATCCTAATAACGAATATTTTAGAGCAATGTGGGCTGTTTTCAGTACTAACAATACATTGCTAGCTAGCAGTGGCTATTACAATGGTGCGACAACGGAGAGAGTTCCGGGTGCTATTCATGCAATTGTGCCAAACGGTTGCCTACCAAATCAATGTTTAGATAATAGTATTTTTTACGTCTCACGTGGCGACAGTTTTAGTAATGACAGTTTTAATAGTATTGTCGTAAAAGTTCCCACAAATGCACAATTTTTATTTATTGGTGCTGCTGATAGCGCATTTGATGATAATGTAGACTTAAAAAAAGACTTTGGTGTAGCGATTAGTTCTGATAGTGTATCTGCTGTTCCAGAACCCGATTTTAGTTTGGCTTTATTGGTATTCGGTGCTTACAGTATTGGTTGGCATTTTTCGCGTAAACGTAAAAAAGTAAGAAGTATCTAACTGTAATACACGAATGATATTTGATTTTTAAATATATGTAGGGTGGGTGATACCCATCCTATATTGTATCAATAATTACGAGTTATTCAGTCAATACTTCTTTGCGCTTCATGGTAAAAATACCATGTTTGGGACTAAAGAGTAATGCTAATACAAATAATCCGGATACAACTAACACGATCGCAGGGCCAGAGGGCAAATTATAAAAGTAGCTGAGGTACATACCACTAATGCTAGAAAATACCCCGATTACTGCACCTAAAATCATTACTTGATTGAGGCGTTTAACTAATAAATAGGCGGTTGCCCCTGGCGTAATCAAAAGTGATAGTACTAAAATTACACCTACGGCTTTCATGCTGGCGACTATTGTTAAAGCAATCAATACCATCAATCCAAAGTTTAGCCGATTGACTGGCAATCCTGCGGCTTGAGCGCCTAAAGGGTCAAATGTGTAAAATAAAAGTTCTTTATATAATAAAAGAACAACCACTAAAACAATAACGGCAATAATAGCTGTATCTCGTACTTCATCAATAGTAACGCCGAGAATGTTACCGAAGAGGAAGTGGTTGAGGTCGATTTTATTATCTTTTTGAACTACTGTAATTAGGGTAATCCCAAGGGCAAAGAATGCAGAGAAAACTATCCCCATTGCTGCATCTTCTTTAATAGGCGATCGCGTTCTAATCCAGGCGATCGCCATTGTACTGAGAACACCAGCAATAAATGCGCCGACAAAAATATTCGCTCCCACCATGAAAGCGATCGCAAGTCCTGGCAAAACTGAGTGACTGATAGCATCACCCAGCAGTGCTAATCGCTGCACCATCAAGTAGCTGCCAACAACAGCACATAACAAACCTACTAAAATGGCAATTACGAGCGATCGCTGCATAAAGCCGTACTGTAAAGGCTCAATTAAAGCTTGTAGCATAGTTTGTCATTGGTCACTTGTACTGAGCTTTCGCGTAGCGTCTCGTAGAGAAGTCGTAAAGCCTGCGGCATAGCTACGCTTAGGGCGCAGCCTCTCGTAGAGAAGTATTGGTCATTTGTCATTTGTGAATGATAAGTCATAACTATGCTGCTTCTGAAAAGTACATTACTTTGCCGCCATAAGCGTGAAGTAAATTATCTTCTGTGAGTACTTGTTGCCGTGAACCTGTGGCAATTAGTTCGCGGTTTAGTAAGATTAAATCGTCAAAGTGGGCAATTGATTCTCCTAAGTCATGGTTAACTACTAGGACAATTTTGCCGGTTGCAGCAAGTTCATGGAAGACTTCAAAAATTACTGTCTGAGTTTTCTGATCAATACCTACTAAAGGTTCATCAAAACAGAAAATTTCAGCTTGCTGTGTTAAAGCACGGGCTAAAAATACTCGTTGCTGCTGTCCCCCTGATAATTGTCCAATGGGGCGATCGCGATATTCTATCATCCCAACTCTTTCTAGGGAGTTTTTTGCTACTTGCCTACTAACTGCTGAAAAGCTACGCAACCAACCTGTTTTCTTCACCCTTCCCATCATCACTACATCCCAAACCGTAGCAGGATAAGTCCAGTCGATTTGGCTGCGCTGTGGTACATAGGCAACTTTTTCTAGTTGCTGCATCAAAGGTTTGCTTCGGTACAACACCTTACCACTGCTAACGGGAACTAAGCCCAACATTGCTTTCATCAACGTACTTTTGCCAGCACCATTAGGGCCAAAAATACCTGTGAGTCGTCCCGGTTTGACAATACAGTTAACGTCTCTTAAGGCTTCTTGTATCCGGTAATGTACCCCTAAATGGGTAATGTTAATTGGTGCAGTAGAACTCATATCAATAGTTTTGGCAATTTGTGCAGGTAAACCTGCTGTATTTCTGGGAGATAGGCTAAGTTGTGAGGCTAAATAGGGGTTTTTCATAACTATGCTTCAATATTCATTTCTTGAGCTTACTATAAATATGAGATAAATATGAAAAAATCTATAATTAGAAGTAATATCCAAGATAAATGAAACTAATACTTCAGATATACAGCAGTAATAGCCGCGGTAATGCAACAGTCAACAGTATGAAGAGAAAAATAGTTTCTAGCCCGATTTCTAGACTTTGCTTGGGAATGCTTTTGTCTTTGGCTTTATTTAGTTGTACTCAACAGAACTCTAATCGCAACACTGCCAAGGGAGATAAGCCGCGAGTGGTTGCAACTAGCACTATCATTGCTGATTTGGCACAAAAAGTTGGAGGAGACGAAATTCAACTAACTGGAATTCTCAAACCAGGAACTGATCCCCATGTTTATGAACCAGTACCAGCAGATAGTAGGTTTTTGGAAGAGGCAGATTTGATTTTGTATAACGGTTACAATTTGGAACCTGGACTGATTAAATTAATGAAAGCCTCTGGTGGGAAAGCGCAGCAATTAGCAGTGGGGGAAGTTGTTAAACCTTTGCAGTTAGACGACAGTCGCCTCAAGTCGGGAAACCCGCCCACAGCGCTGTCTCATAAAGGTAAAGGTGAAGTTGTCCCAGATCCTCACGTTTGGGGCAGTGCAGAAAATGCGATCGCAATGGTGAATGTGATTCGGGATGGGTTAATTAAATTATCACCTGAAGATAGAGAAGAATTTACCCAAAAAGCATCACAACTTACTAATGAATTAACGCAATTGCATAGCTGGGTTAATCAACAGATTCAAACTATTCCCGCAGATAAACGCAAACTTGTAACAACCCACGATGCATTTCAATATTATGGACGAGCTTATGGGATTGCGATCGCAGGAACTTTAATTGGGATTAGCACTGAAGAACAACCCAGCGCTCAAACAGTCCAAAGATTGGTAGAGTCAATTAAAAAGATCGGCGTTCCGGCAATTTTTGCCGAAACTACAATTAACCCAGCTTTAATTAAAACTGTTGCTCAAGAAGCAGGCATAAATTTAGCACCACAACAACTTTACTCTGATTCAATTGGTGCTAAGGGGAGTAACGGCGATTCTTATATCAAAATGATAGAAGCCAATACTCGCAGCATTGTAGAAGCATTAGGTGGAAAATATACACCCTTTCAACTAAAGAAGTAAATTCAGCAGGAACTTTCACGAGATAACTGTTGCTATACTGCCTTAAGCTGCACAGAAAAGTCGACACTAAAATTCAAAATCACCCTACCCCTATGGGGAGGCAAGCTACGCGTTGGCGGAGCCTCTCGCAGAGAAGCGTCTCCGACAGGAGAAGTTCAGATCAGCGGAAGCCGCTGATCTGAACTTCTCTCAAAATTCACAATATTTTTTTGAATTTTAAATTCCTCACAAGGGTTGACTATTATTTGTTTCTGGAGTCGGAGGTTGCTTATAAACCTGTGCACTAATATCTAACCTAAGAGGTGGTACTAAGAATATTTATTCTTAAATTCTCTCCAGGGAAAGAACTCTTCACACCTTTAAACTCTTTAAAGTGATGTTAGTAAAGACATAGTGTTCAATTCCTGAAAAAGCCATGACTAAGAATAATCAAGAGAATAAAGACAATCAAATTAATCAACCAGTAAGCGAAGATTGGCATTCTCGCGAAGAACCAACAGCTAAAGAAAGAAATTTAACCGCAAATCCAGGAGATAGAATTTCTGATAAGCCTGAATCGGTTGAAGAAAAATCCCAGCAGGTAGCTGTTGATTCACCAGACATTACAGGCGACCATATTACAGTTCCAACTTATTTTGTTGTGGACGAACCCGATGGCGATAAGAAAGCACTCCACCACGTTAAAGATGCGGAAGAAATTTCCGATGTGATTAGACAGGCACGAGTTGACGAAAATGGAAATCGGATTTGGTGGTAGTCACTAACGGTGCTATTTAAGTAGAGACGCCATTAACTGCGTCTCTGCGTTGCACCAGAAATTATCCGGGGTAAATATAAATGTTCAATATTACAATTGATAAAGAATTAGTAATTTGGGGTACATCAGAACTTAAAAATAAAATTTTAGAACTTGTTAAAGGTCGCAATGTAGAGCCTTTAAAAAGCAAAATAGAATTTTATAAAAATGAATTAGCGCCATATTTTGCAGAATTGAGCCGACGCAATCCCTATCCTAAAGTTATCGAACAAGTACCAATTGTCATGGGAGTATGGATACCATTATGGTCTACTATACCTTTTCAAGACATTTTGCAGGTAGATTACACGATCAGTCTTACCAAATTTTTCATGACGATGGTTACTATGCGAATATTGCTCGCTATACGCCAGGACAAAAATCTGCTTTTTGGCGAAAATTTATATCGAAGCTACCAGCGTACGATTTAATGGTATTGCAAAAGTATTCAGTTCAAAATGAGCAGTGGTACATCAAAAATGTTGGAATATTCCAAGCTTTAAAAAACAGAGAGAATGCGCTAACGATTGATGATGCAAACGAGTGGTTTACCACAATAGTAAAATCTCAATTTAAAGAATCATTATCGAACGCAGACTCACAGCAAGACCTGAAATTAGAAAATATAGATAGAAATACTGCAAAAAAATTAGAAAAAGCTTATCTCGCAACTTCTGCTCTAGAACATTGCTCTAGAACATTTATATATAGATAATGACTTTCGGTTAGTTAAGAGTAAACGAGAAGCTACACAAAGACCGAGTTATACAATTGCTGTTCGCAGGCGATCGCTTCACCAAAGCTTGTGAGTAAAAGTGATATTTTAACTTAGCATTTTTATTTAATCCCATATATATTTGAGATTACGAGGCGATTTAAATGCCTAAAGTTAAAATTATTCATAATCAGAGTATTTTACTATAACTCCAGCATGACGCTCTAAAATATAAACGGCTTGTAATGGGTCAAAAATAGCTCCTCGTAGCTGCTCAATGCTTACCTGTAAATCTTCTATTTGTGAACCTCTAAAATCAGTACCTGTAAGTTTCGCACCAGACAACATAGCATTACGAAGATTACAATTTAGAAAAGTAACATTAGATAAATCTGCATCTTGAAAGTTAGTATCTTCTAGTACACAGTTTTCAAAACGAGTAGCTTTAAATTTTGTAAACTCAAACTGAGCAAACTTACCATGACAGTCTTTTATTAAAGTATTTTTAATTTGGGATTTTATTACTTTAAATCCTAAAATCCGACAACTGTTAAATTCCACCCTATTAAGGCTGGCTTTATCCCATTCAGTATTAGCAAAGTCACATTTATCAAAACGAATATCACTCAAATCAAAACGAGAAAATCGCTCATCAGCCATTTGTACATTTTGGAAATGTGACTGTTCAATAGTTACGCCTCTAGCACCAGTCAGTTGACAATTTAATAAAAGTAAATTTTTATAAGAATCAAGCTCAGATAGTTCCCCATCTGGTAATTTTTCAATAACCAGTTCCTCCGGTAGTTCAGGCGGTTCTATTGACTTATTCTGCTCTGTGCGCTTTTTAACCATATTGTGACTCTACTAGGCTATAAGAATCTCTAAATCTACTTTAAGTTGAGATAATACACAGATAGGTTAGGAATTAGAGCAAAATTAATATATAGCGTCTTGTTTTTTCAACTTTGAATCAATCTAATTTTGTGCGAAATCTGCAAGAAACTCATTTAAATCGGGCCCGCGCCAGTCTAAGACAAGCGCTGTCTTGGTATGGATATCTTCGTAAGTCAGGACAGTTATCATCTAACCCAGAATTGGCAGGTTTGGTCAAACCAGAATTGGAGGCTTTGAACTCTACACTCAACAAGCTAGACTCTAATGTGATTAGAATTGCCGCTTTTGGTCTGGTGAGTCGTGGTAAATCAGCGGTATTGAATGCTTTATTGGGAGACAAGATTCTGCAAACTGGCCCTTTGAACGGAGTCACTCAATGGCCGCGTTCTGTGCGGTGGCAGCCAGGAGGTAAAGTACAAGTAGAGTTAATTGATACCCCTGGATTAGATGAAATTGAGGGTGAATCGCGATCGCAAATGGCACGAGAAGTTGTGCATCAAGCAGACTTGATTTTGTTTATCGTTTCTGGCGACATCACACGGACTGAGTATCAAGCACTTTTAGAATTGCGACAGGCGCAAAAACCCCTGATTTTAGTCTTTAACAAGATAGACCTTTACCCAGATACAGACCAAGCTGCGATTTACCAAAATTTGCAACAACTAGGTGCAGGACATATCGAAGCAAAGCCTCTACTACCTGATGAAATTGTTATGGTGGCGGCGGAACCAGCACCAATGGAAGTGCGGGTTGAGTGGGCTGATGGTCGCGTCAGTTATGAATGGGAAACGCCACCAATCCAGGTGGATGAACTCAAGCAGACAATTTTAAATATTCTCAATCGCGAAGGGCGATCGCTTCTCGCCTTAAATGCACTTATTCAAGCACGCGATGCAGAAGAAGCGATCGCCCAAAAAACCATCGACTTACGTCAACAAGAAGCTGAAGAGATCATCTGGCAATTTACCAAATACAAAGCTTTAGCAGTAGCGTTAAATCCCGTCGCCTTTTTAGATATACTTGGCGGCACAGTGGCTGATTTAGCTTTAATTCGCGCTTTGGCGAGATTGTATGGTTTGCCTATGACTAGTTATGAAGCCAGCAAGATTTTAAAAACGATTTTATTCAGTTCCGGTGGCTTACTGCTGGGAGAATTAGGCAGCAGTTTCTTGTTAGGTTTAGGTAAGAGTACAGCTGCCTTAGCTAGCGGTGACAATCCCACTAATATTACTGCTTACGCTGGTAGTGCGATCGCCCAAGCTGGTATTGCTGGTTACGGAGCATATTCCGTTGGGAAAGCAGCTCAAGTGTATCTCGAAAAAGGCTGCACTTGGGGACAATTGGGCGCTAGCAGCGTCATTCAAGAAATTCTTTCTCAAGTTGACCAAAACACAATTTTGTATCGTCTGCGCCAGGAGTTGGGGGTAAAGTTCTAAGATTTTTGAGTTATGGCGAATTTCAACAAAGGTGAAGTAAACAATATAGTCCTCATGGTTACTGAGCCTAGTCGAAGTAAAGTCAGTTAAAAAGAATGTTTTATTTCCCAATTCAGAATTCTGATTCTTGAATTCTCCTGTATATTCTTAAAAGCCTCAGTTTGCTCAATTAACTAGCAAGTAAAAACTACTGTGCAAAAAATTTTACACTTTTCACCCGGATTCTGCTTTGAAAAAAGAGTAAACATACTTTAGTTTGAGTTATTATACCTATTTTAATACTGAGTTATTATCAAATGCGCGAGCCACAAAAGAATCATATTAAAGTTGACCCGGCAACTCTCGTCTTAATTATGTCTATTTTAATACTTTTCCCTCTGCTAGTTGCTGGTTTTTTCTCGCAGTGAGTTTTGGATAGCCTAACAATACGCAGAAAAATCTACTGCTCTTTTTATCAGGTGCGTTAACAGTGTGTAACGCACCAAATTGTACCCAAAACTATTTAGGTAATACCTGCCGTAGTGCTGCTAAAAGTTGGTCAACACTTTCTTTGCGGCTATTGAAGCCCATTAGCCCCACACGCCAGACTTGACCAGCTAGTTCACCAAGACCACCACCAATCTCAATACCATGTTCATTGAGTAACTGGCGTGCAATTGCTTTACCATCTACTCCTTCTGGAATACGGACAGTAGTTAGGGTTGGTAACCTGAACTCTCTTTCAACGTGCAAACTCAATCCTATATCCTCCAAACCTTGCCAGAGATATTCCACATTCTTTTGATGACGCTGCCAGCAGTTTGCCAGACCCTCTTCTACAATTAAACGTAGTGCTTCCCGCAGCGCATAGTAGAGGTTAATTGGAGCTGTATGGTGATATGTGCGTTCAGTACCCCAATACTTACCTAATAACGACATATCCAAATACCAGTTTGCAACCTTCGTGCGGCGCTGCTGCAATTTCTCAACTGCCCGCGGACTCATTGTAAAGGGAGAAGCACCAGGCGAACAACCCAATCCTTTTTGGCTACAGCTATAAGCTAAATCAACTCCCCAAGCATCCAAAAATATCGGGACGCCACCCAGACTAGTCACTGTATCTACCAGTAGCAGAGTGCCAAATTCACGGCAAACTTCAGCAACTCCTTCTAATGGTTGACGTGCGCCTGTGGAAGTTTCGGCATGAACTAGCGCTAGTATAGCCGGACGATGGGTTTCAACAGCAGTTCGGATTTCTGCAAGCGTGAAAACTTGTCCCCAAGGTTTAGTAATGGTTCGCACATCTGCACCATATCGCCCAGCCATATCAACGAGGCGGTTGCCAAAATATCCCGCTACGCCAATCAAAACCACATCACCGGGTTCCGTAACATTAGCAATTGTGGCTTCCATTGCAGCTGTTCCTGTACCGCTGACTGCAATAGTTAGTGGGTTTTCTGTCTGCCATACATAGCGCAGCAGGGATTGAATTTCATCCATAAGCGCCAGAAAAGCTGGATCAAGATGTCCAACTGCTGGAGTATTCATCGCCTGAAGCACTGTAGGATGAATATTTGAGGGGCCCGGCCCCAACAGTAAACGGGATGGGATTTCCAGAGGTGCGAGTTGCAAACGCCCAGAGTCATTTATAGACGTTGTTTGCGTCATAATCTGTTTTTGCATAGACGATACTTACCGCATCATAAAGCGATCGCATCACCGATGTTTTAGTCAAATCTCAGGGTTATTTTAATATGAATAAACTCTCGCTAAATTTTTAACATTCACATAGTTGTTTTAGCGTAAACTTAATTTTATAGGAAATTCAGTAATTTCCTAACCATTTCTCGCATAAAAAAGTAGTTTTATTAACCTTTATCCTTGTCCAAAAAATTATGGCTTTTGCAGGCAAACGACCGAATAATTTAGGTGTTCACGATGGTAAATTAGCACCTTGCCCTAACTCTCCTAACTGTGTTTCCAGTCAGAGTTCAGATGCAGTACACCAAATTGCACCGCTGACTTTCACCTCTAGACCAGAAGAAGCGATCGCTGCTGTTAAAGGTATCATTCAGTCTTTACCCAGAACTAAGATAATTACTGAAAGTGACGATT
Source organism: Nostoc sp. UHCC 0302 (assembly GCF_038096175.1). Taxonomy (NCBI): domain Bacteria; kingdom Bacillati; phylum Cyanobacteriota; class Cyanophyceae; order Nostocales; family Nostocaceae; genus Nostoc; species Nostoc sp. UHCC 0302. The sequence goes on along the minus strand of NZ_CP151099.1, from coordinate 8,243,876 downwards.
ATTTATATGCGGAATTTAAGAGTGCATTGTTGGGATTTGTGGATGATGTAGAATTCTACCTTGACCGTAATACTAATACAATTCAAGTTCGCTCCGCCTCACGCTTAGGTTATGGTGATTTGGGTGTCAATCGTCAACGCATAGAGGCAATTAGAGCGAAGTTCAACCAAATTTAGACTAATTAAGTGTGGCTGTTAGTTAAACTAACCAAACTGCGGAAATACCCGTTATGAGCAAATCGTTTTGCTAAAATTTGTTGATAAACTGCTTCATAACCATTTGTCATTTCTTGAACGCTAAAACGGTTTTCTACATATTTTCGACAAGCATAGCGGTCTAACTTGGTTACCTGGTCAATAGCACTGATGCACTCAGGAATGTCGTTACATAAGAAACCCGTATTGCCGTGGGAAATTACCTCTACAGTAGAACCCAGCTTCATCGCAATCACTGGCGTACCTGAAGCCATTGACTCAACCATTACCAACCCAAAAGGTTCTCGCCAAGTAATTGGGAACAAAGTTGCTACTGCACCTCCCATTAGGGCATTTTTTTGCGTGTGGTTGGCTTCACCTAAATACTGAATTTGCTTGGAGTCAATTTGCGGTTTGATTTGCTTCTCAAAATATTCGATATCAACAGCATCTACCTTCCCTGCTATTTTCAAACAATAACCAGTTTTTTTAGCAATTTCTATTGCTAAATGCACTCCTTTCTCTGGAGATATTCGACCCAAAAATGCGAGGTAAGGTGGATTTTCTGCTTGGGGATAAAACTCGTAACTATTAACATCAATCCCGTTATAAACTGTCGCAATATAATTCAGTCCTAACTTTGGTTCTCGTTGTGCATCAGAAATGCTTACAAAGGCTTGCTTTTTACCAAACATAAACATCTTTTCGTTGTCTGGGGTAAAGATACCGTGCAACGTATGAACTGTAGGGGTTGTGACGAGATGTGCATAAGCTAGTCCCGTATACCCTGTATGACAGTGAATAATATCAAACTCTTCTGCCCGTTCGTACACTGAAGCTAGGTGCAGCATCTCATAAACGCTGTACTCCTTTATAGTCGAATCCTGTCTGAGAGGACGGGGATGAACTGCTGCGAGTTTTGCCAGGCTAATAGAATCTCCCGTTGCAAATAGAGTTACTTCATGTCCGCGTCTGACTAATTCATCAGTTAACAACCCCACTACTAACTCCGTACCGCCATAGGCAGGAGGCGGTACTCTTTCCCATAATGGGGCAACTTGAGCAATTCGCATCACAAACCTCCTAAAAAGTAATACTGAAATTAGAAATTTTTACTTTCTGTTTAATAAGTGCTTTCAAGTTATTAATTTGGCACTAGAAAGTAAAACCGCATACTATTTTCAGAAATATTTATATCAAAATTCTATGCCTATAGTTACAGAATATATGTCTACCTTAGTAAATAAATTATCCTATCCCTAAAGATAAAAATACTCTAAATTAAATAAACTTAGTTGCATTTTTTACTCTAAAACTTTTCTAATATTAAAAATTTCAGATGACTTTTTTACTTAAAGTATCAGGTAATAATTGGTGAATTAGCTCCAAAATAGCGTGTAAATCGTCCAATTTTAAAATGTTAATTAAACAACAAAGTATCAAGTATGCAATGAGTAATTATATGGATACAAGCTGTAAAATATTGACTTTTTTTATTAAATGTGATATATGTTGGCTTAAATTAGCAAAAGCTAAATAAACGTGAATAGCTCTCCATCACTCAAAAAACCGCGTGTCGCATGGCAGGCGGTTTTCTCACTATTGATATTTGTGTTCATGTACCTACCTATACTGGTACTTGCCTTCTATAGCTTCAATCAATCGCCTTACAGTGCAACTTGGCAAGGGTTTACCCTCGATTGGTATGGCAAGTTATTCAGTGACGATCGCATTTTATCCGCTTTGAAAAACAGTTTGATAGTTGCTGGTTGTGCAGTCAGCATTTCCGCAGTGCTGGGAACCTTGATGGCGGTGGGGTTGGCGCGTTATCAATTTCCGTTGAAGAACTTGTATCGCGGTGTTGCTTATCTCCCATTGATTATTCCTGATATTGCGATCGCAGTAGCTACTTTAGTATGTCTAGCAGCATTTGCAGTTCCTCTGAGTTTGTGGACAATCGTCGCGGCTCATATAGTATTTTGTCTTGCCTACGTTGGACTTGTAGTTTCTTCCCGACTTACGAACTTAGATCCTCACTTAGAAGAAGCAGCACTCGATTTAGGAGCAACACCAACCCAAGCCTTTATTAAAGTATTGTTACCGCAATTGATGCCTGGAATTATCGCAGGTTGTCTGTTAGCTTTTGTCCTGAGCTTAGATGATTTTCTCATCGCCAGTTTCACTGCTGGTAGCGGTTATAACACATTACCAATGGAAATTTTTAGTCGCATTAGAACAGGCGTAAAACCTGATATTAATGCTCTTAGCGTCATGCTAATTTCAGTATCAGCGATCGCTGCTTTGGTAGCTGAGTTTATTCGCGCTTCTGGAGAGAATAAAAACTAAAAAAATACTCTTTCTCTACTACTGAGTAATAAAATTTTATCTACTTATAAACATACTCAAACTTCTGATCACTCATCTTAGTCAAAAAAACTTTTGGTATAAAATAATTAATCATTTTAAAAATATATTTTTCATGAACCTAATCGGTTTATCTTGACATAATTAAACGTCTCGAATATTATTTTTTATAGGGTGTAAATTATTGTATTCATATCTACTTATATTTATAACCAACCCAGTATAGATAAACAGATATATAAAATTTCTTCATCTTCCTGCCCTCGTAATGAAGGAAGTTTTAAATACATAAATAAACATCCGTGTTCGCTTCTCTACATAACTGTTTTCAAATAGATAATGTTGGGGCTAACTTTGGAAAAGATGCTATTTCCCTTTCATTATGCAAATCTGCCAAAATCCCAATTGCTCAAATCCATTCAATGCTGATGGCAATAGATTTTGCATAAGTTGCGGACAAAGCAACTTTGGCAAACTTCTCAGAAACCGCTACCGTGTATTGGAACTATTAGGTGAAGGCGGATTCAGTAGAACTTATGCCTCAGAAGATGCAGATAGACTAAATGCACCTTGCGTCATCAAGCAATTTTTTCCCCAAGTTCAGGGAACAGGACAACGTACCAAAGCAGCAGAATTTTTCAAAGAAGAGGCTTTTCGGTTGTATGAACTGGGAGAAAATCATACCCAAATCCCCAGATTGCTGGCTTACTTTGAACAAGGTTCTAGCTTATATCTCGTGCAAGAATTTATTCAAGGACAAACTCTTTTACAAGAACTTCAACAACAAACTTATGGCGAAGCAGAAATACGCGAACTTTTAGCTGATTTATTACCAGTTCTGGAATTTATTCATACTCATAACGTTATCCATCGGGATATTAAACCAGAAAATATTATTCGCCGTATCGGTGATGAAAAACCTGTATTAATTGATTTTGGTGGTGCGAAACAAGTAACCCAAGCCACTGTAGGAAGACAATCTACAGTAATTTATACACTTGGTTATGCCCCAACTGAACAAATGGCTGGGTTTGCTTGTCATGCCAGTGATTTATACGCTTTGGGCGTAACTTGCGTGCGTCTTTTAACTCAATGTTTACCTTTACAAGATGCTCACGGACGGATTCATGACCCTCTTTATGATGCGATGAATGCTAAATGGTTGTGGCATGAATATTTACAGAGAAAAGGTATTAATATCAGTGAAGAATTAAGAATAATTTTAGATAAATTACTGAAGCATTTTCCCAGCGAAAGGTATCAAACTGCTGTAGAAGTTATTAACGATTTAAAATCTACAAAATTAACTAGTGAACCTATTGCCCTAAAAATTGTCTCACTTCCTAAATCGATATTAGTGCCTCCACCAGCAAAAGTAATAGTCCCATTACCAGACTTAGAAACCTTTGAATTTGACATAGTGACAGTAGACACAGCTGGGAGAGAAGTAAACCGCGATCGCCGCAGTGCAGAATTTTTTGCTGAAGAATTGAACAAGACCATTACACTAGAGATGGTATCGATTCCCGGCGGTACTTTTATGATGGGTTCACCAGACTTTGAAGGAGATGCTGACGAACGTCCTCAACACAAAGTCACAATCAAACCCTTTTTTATGGGTAAATTCCCTGTAACTCAAGCACAATGGAAAGCTGTTGCAGCTTTACCGAAAGTGAAACAAACCTTAAATCCTCATCCATCTAAATTTAAAGGTTTAGATCGCCCAGTAGAAAATGTATCTTGGCATGAGGCTGTCGAATTCTGTGTAAGGCTGTCGGAAAAAACCGGACGTGACTATCGTTTACCCAGTGAAGCCGAATGGGAATATGCTTGTCGTGCTGGAACCACTACATCCTTCCACTTTGGCGAAACGGTTACTTCTGACTTAGTAAGCTGTAGCAGCAACGATGCTATTGAACCAAAAAGCAGATATCGTAAAGAAACGACAAATGTCGGCAGTTTTGAAGTAGCGAACGCCTTTGGATTGTACGATATGCACGGCTTAGTTTGGGAATGGTGTGCCGATCCGTGGCACAACAATTATAAAGATGCACCATCAGATGGAACAGCTTGGGAAATAGGTGGTGATGTACATCGTCGGGTGCTACGCGGTGGTTCTTGGAGTTTTAGCGCTGAACTTTGTCGCAGCGCCAGCCGTAGCTGGAATGAGTCAGACGGTGGGTTAAGGATATGTGGTTTTCGAGTAGTGTTTTCCCCAGCAGAGATTATTTAATAATTTAATGTAGAGAATAGATAGTAAGTATGGTGAAAGAAAAAATTGAGAAAGGAGATATAGTACTCATCATCAATGATGGAGAATACCACAATCAACTGGGTGAAGTAATCGAGATTGATTATAATATGTTCTTAGTTAAGATAGTGAGAGTAAAGTTAGAACAGCAAGAGGAAAATTTTGCAGAAAAAGATTTACAAATAAAAGCTAAAAAGCCAACTTTGGCAGAAGCGATCGCATCAATAGATAAAATTTTAGAACAAGTTGAAAAAATTTCTAACTTCCCAACAGTAAAAGATAAAGTAGAGTTACCTAACCGCCTGAAATATTTAAAGTTAGATATCCCTAAGCTAGATAAACACGTAATTCAGAAAAATTTTGAGGGCATAGATAAAATACTCGCAGCCATAAAAGAAGCAGACCCATCAGCAATTTTTTGGACAGAAATACATCCTAATTTAAATAAAATCAGCTGGTGGATTAGAAGCAGTCTCTAAATTTTTCCTAAATCATCTAGTTAAACTAACTTTAATAAGAGTAAAGTTTTTTCTTAGTACTTTTGTTTAAATTCTAATTGACTTTTAATTGTGAATTTGGTAAGATAAAATTAATAATGAAGAAGTATAATAAATTTAAAATTTCAAATAAACTGCGTGTCTGATGGCAAGCGTTTTTCTAGTTGCTGTACGAAGCAGAACAAAAGAATTATGCATAACCTTAATCAAACAGCAATCAATTCTCTAAAAATAATCCAAACTACAGACATAGTAGACTTTATTCCTCTTTTAAAAGAATTAGAATTTGGGGAGAAATTCCATCTACATATGCTCCAGTGGTGCGGAATTGGCAAACGTGATCAATCACTGACTTTTTGGCAAGTTTATCTAGCAAAGCTAGAAACAGAAACAATAGGTGTAATGGGTCTTTACCAGCTAGTTGATAGTCCGCCTGATATTGTTTGGATAGGATGGTTTGGTTTACGTCCAAAACATCGGCGGCAAGGCTGGGGCAAAATTATGATGAATAACTTAAAAGAATATGCATTAGACTTTGGATTTAAACAACTTTGGGTATATACTAATTATCCTAATCTCGCAGCCATATCATTTTACGAAAATTCTGGATTTGTGAAATTAGGCGCAGCAGCAGAAGTTTGTCCGGGAAAAACATTTAGTTTATCAGACATAATTTTGAGAGTTAATATTTGAGCCAATACCTCACAGATAAAATTACTTGCATAAAAAACAAAGACACAAAGATAAAACTTTGTGTCTTTGTTTTAAAATTCTAGGTGCTTATACAAGTCTCAAATCAGGATATTCTGCTAACACATCATCAGATGTGAGAGTATCACCTTCAGCTTGCGGAGTCCAAAGCACTTCAAGTGCTAGGAGTCTATCGCTAGGAATGCTACCAATTTGCCGCAAAGCTTGACGCAATTCATCAGCACTGTTAATGGCAGTTGGGATGTCAAACTTACCCAGTGTAGCTGCTAGTAAGGTGACAATAATGTATTCGCCAGGGCCTTCGCTAATTAAACGAGTGGGGTTATCAAGTTCACCAGCAGGAGGCAAAGCTTCTTTATTAAGGGCTGCTTTGAGCTGGTTGTTAACATTAGTAAGAGTTTCTTCGCTAAACTTGCTGCGTTCTGCCAGTGATAAGCGGTTGAACTGAGATTCAGCTGAATTTAATTTCGCTTGTTGGGTTCCGCCGCCTGCATATACCCAATATTCAGGATGACGGAGTAAAGCTAGACTAGCTTCTTGCAAAATTTCTGCTCTCCCCTCTGGGGAGTTGGTATCAGCAGTTTCAGCAATGCGGTTGAGTTCGGGTTGCAAATCACGAGCCTGAGCTAACAAACCTACTTGTAAACGAGTTACAGAAACAGAAGGATTACTGCCGTAGTTTACGTCTTCGGTTTCACCACCGCTAGAGACACGACGGAAACTTTGTACCAGGAAGTTAGCGATCGCAAAGAAAATTAAGATGGTAAACAGACCGCCAAAGCCTCCTCCAATACCCCAGAAGGGAAGTAGGAAAGGAAAGCCAAAGCCGCCGCCACCAGGATAAGGTGCATAGTACCCACCACCACCCGGAGGCGCATAAGTACGCGGTGTGTAAGAACGGCTAGAAGGAACTCTGAAAGAACCCCCACCGATCCGACCACCACTAGCAGCTAATGCGCCATCAGCGTGACTAAACGCCAAAGCTAACACTAGGCTAAGGACAAAGAAAGGTTTTAACAGAGGTTTGATGGTTTGTTGTAGTTTTTTACGCATAATACATACGGTCGCTTGAAAAACGGTATTGGTTATGATTTCCCCCATCTAGCAGGGAGTTTTGCGGTGCGTAGATGACGCCGGCCCGTAACAAGCAAGCGAGCTTTAGATTGGCAGTTTTGTTAGGCTACATATTCAATCTACCGCGTCTTATCTTGGGTAGACAGCGATCTCAGGGGGGATTTCTTGAGTAGATAACCGTACCTCAAAACACCTCTTCAATCATAGAACTTTGGGATCTATTAATTATTTCCACATCATATGTACTGCACCACCTGTAAGAAAAATTTATTACAGCTATGTTTTGAATGTCGCACTTTCAGACCATAGTCTTGGATTATACAAATGATTTTATTTTTTGTGATTATTTTGACTGTTTTTTTTTATGCTAGTAAGATATGCTTCACCTTGATGCAGGGAAAGAATTTTAGTTATCATGGCTGATAAAGCTTAGTCTTTATTTGTAAATTGTGCATTTACCACTCATAATCTTCAAGCAAAATTTATGTGGAGTGGCAAAATAATCAGGCTTTTGGGAAACTTGTGTTCTCTTAGAGTAGTTAGTAGTTAAAATTACAGTAGTTATTGTTAGGGCTCAACAGTAACTATTTTGTATAAGCTACATCTTGATACTCGATTCTCTGTAAAATTACTTTTACGTCACACAAAGTTTCTATATTTAATCCCCTATCATTTCAGCAGTACTTCTAATATTAGCTATTCTCAATCATTCTTTGGCTGTATTTAATTCTATAGTTAGCGTTTGAGAAGAGCAGATAAATTATTGAATATGCCTCAAATATCTAAAATTTTTGCCATTTTGGCATACTAGTCTATGGTATTTACGATATTCTATTATTAGCAGCTAAAATTCAAACTTTCGCGCTAGTAAATTCACTTTAAATTTAATTAACTTTGATAAATTTTTTTTCATGTAAAAGTTTTTTTGATGATTTGAAACTAAAAATAAAATCAGTAAATTTGAAAATTTATTTTTGGTTAATGTTATAAATTATGATTAGTGACTCTTCTGTATTTACTTAACTCAAATTTCATACACAGTAGAATACCTGTAGTTATAAAAGCTATATCTAGCGATTTTCGACTTTATGGACTATCCTATTAGTAGTAAATAGTCTATTTTAAGTAATTTAAAAAGATATAAAAATAGATAATTTTTCCTTATAGCAAATAAACTTTTTCAAATAAAATTAATTACAAGGATGAAAACAGTAACTTTATCATTCATTTTTTTAACAGTTAATTCATTGGTTATACTAAAGGAGTAAGCAATCAAGAATAAAGATTAATTAAATATAAAATTCAGCCAATAAACTACAATTGGTAGAGGTTATCAGCGCTTACAAGTAGTAGTCAATTAGCACTAGTTTTTTAATAAATTGACACTAGGAAGAAAATAAAAATTATTTGAAGTGTAGTTATTAACTTTATCATGGAACATATTTCTCAACTGACAACACAAATCAGAGAGAAAACTGCATACCCAGATATCTTAGTGATATCTCGGCTCTTTCTACCGAAAGAAGCTGCAATTGGAGAATATATTTATAATCGATGTCTCCAAGACCCAAAGCGAGTAATTGTGCTAGCATCTGGTTGCTCAGGAGATAAAGTCTTTGACCAAGCTCAACAGTTTCCTGTATATCGCTGGCCTTATTCTAGATACTGGTGTAGTGGTTTTATGGGGAGTCTTCTGAAACCTATCCTCAATATAATCTGGTCATTTGTACTAGCAATTAAACTCTATTTTCGCTATCACTACCGATATATAGAGTGGGGCCACGGCTATGAATTTCCTTCACTATTGTTATTAAGCTATTTTCTACCTATTCGTTTTTTTATCTATCTGCATGGTAATGATATTGTTTGCGCTTTACGTAATCCCCTGTTGCGATCGCTATTTAAATTGACACTCAAACGAGCCGAAGGGATTGTTTGCAACAGTTCCCATACACGAGATTATCTCAGAACTACTTTCCGATTAAATACTCCAACCCACGTCATTAACCCAGCAATTAGACCAGAAAAATTTGGCAAGGCGGCGAATCCAAGTAATCTAGATGATTTACGTGTCTGCGTGCGCCAGACTTACAATATTCCAGAAACAGCAATAGTGATTCTCTCAGTCGGAAAGTTGGTAAAACATAAAAACTTTGACCGAGTAATTGATAATATCCCACTACTGCTGACTATTGGCGTCGATGTTCACTATATACTCTGTGGTCAAGGGCCTTGTGAACCGGAGTTGAAATCTTTAGCAAATCGCTTGCGGGTAGATAAGCGAGTCCACTTTGCTGGATATGTATCCGATCGCGAATTAGCAGGCTACTATGCAGCCTGTGACATATTTGCAATGCTGACTGTGTTAGATAGCAAAGCTCAAAGTATGGAGGGTTTTGGTATCGTTTACTTAGAAGCAAGTTACTTTGGTAAGCCTGTAATTGCCCCGCGCTTAGGCGGTGTTCTAGATGCAGTTCAGCACGAAGAGAACGGGATACTGGTTAATCCCAATTCTGGCTATGAAGTTTTTCAAGCTTTCAATCGGTTGTGTCAAGACCGACAGTTACGTGAAAAACTAGGTCACAAAGGTAAAGAATTAGCCAAGCGTAAAACTCTGCACCGTTCTGTATATTAAATTGGGGGACTGGTTACTGGGCATATAGAAACGCACCTAATCCTTAACCATAATTACGAATTAGGTTAGCGTAGCGGGGCGCAGCCCATTATTAGTTATCCTCTTCATCCCCCGCCGACTATAGTGACAACTTCTAAGCGATCGCCTTGCTGCACATTTGTTTGCTCCCAAAACTGGCGATGTAAAATTTCGCCGTTATACTCAACCGCTACCAAGCGAGGATTGAAACCCAACTGTTGAAGTAAGTCGGGCAAAGGAGTTTGATCTAAGCATCTCTGGGTTTCCCCATTTACTTGAAAGTTAATCTCATTAGACATAGGGACTGGGACGTTGAAAAAGGTATTTTTCTTAAACAACTTTGAATTTTGAATTATAAAGGTTCCGGTTTAACCCGATTGAGTTGGGAGAGGAAATACTGTGTTACAAGAGTGGGCTGTTCAGCTTGCATGAGCGATCGCACTACTGCTACACGTTCTGCACCTGCATCGATTACATCATTAACATTATTTGCATCTATGCCCCCAATCGCAAACCAGGGAATTGGGCAATTTTTGGCCGCATAATTCACATATTCTAAACCTGTTGCTGCCTTACCTACTTTCGTAGGAGTTTCATAAACTGGCCCTACACCGATATAATCTACGTCTTGAGCAATTGCTCCTTGCATTTCTTCTGGATTTGTGGTAGATAGACCTACCAAGCGTTGTGAACCGAGTAATTGGCGGGCTGTGGCAATAGGCATATCTTGCTGTCCCAAATGCACCCCATCTGCATCTACCGCTAAAGCCAAATCTACCCGATCATTGATGATGAACAAAGCGCCATATGCATGGCATAACTGCCGTAGTTTTCTGGCTTGTTCTAAACGAATAGAATCATCGGCAGTTTTCTCGCGGTACTGTAAAAGCGTTAATCCACCCTTGAGTGCAGCTTCGACAGTGTTCAACAAATTTTCACTAGGGGAGGTAACCAGATACAAACGCGATCGCCACAACAATTGATGGCGCTGATGACCCAATAAACTACTTTCGAGGGTATAAACCTGATAGCGCATCTGTTTACAAGCTTTTGCCATATTTAAGTTGTAAAGCTTGCCATACTCTTCTAGCACCCGCAGCGCTTCTTCTGTACGCCCAAAGTTTGCTTGCAACAACGATTTAATGCTAGCTCGTTGTTCTTCTTGGGGATGGGTTAGCTCAGTCCCAGGATCGCCTGGGGTATCACGGGCCGCCCGCAGTTCAGAGGTATGCCACTTGGCTAACTCTTGACGCAGATGCTTACATTCCAGAGACAACTGGGCATTATTCAAACCAAAGCGACACCATTCCTCGATAATTCGCAACCCCTCACGAGCGCGGTCTAAATTGGCGTCTAATATCCGGTAAACAACTTGCTGTATTTGCTCTTTTTGGCTGTATGGCTCAACCATTACAACAACCCCGTTAGTGCTTTCATCAAAATACGAATTACTATATTCTTTAGGTTTCATAGTTCACAGAAACAATTAATTTTATTAGACAGATACTAGATGTACTCCAAAGAACGCAACAGCAAGGCATATAACCAATTATCCCATGTTCGAGCAGTATTGAAGAAAGAGACTTAACAATTAATTCATTTAAAAATAATTATAAAAGTTATATTAATCATGCCGTCGATATGATTGAATTTTTATTTTTAACTGGTTTAAGACAGGAGTAGATAAATTTATAACAGAAAATATAGTAAATCCAAGAGATAAAATTTATAATTATCCTGTGGTTGTCAAAAGTTTAGCAGGTACGATAAAAACTTCCTATATTAAGCCATGCTTAACACGTCAAACATTTATTAATATTTAAGCAAATAATGGAGCGAACTAAAACTATTAGCAGAGAGTATAGACATAATCGTTAAACACTTTTTACAACTAGATAAAGAAAGAGTTCTCGAAAATATTTAAATAATTTCATTTAAAACAAGAAACTGCTAGTACTAGCAGTTTCTTTCTGGTTAATTTTATGTAGGGTAGATTTAATACCAATTTGAAAAAAGAATGTGACAAATAGACTATTTGTAGAGACGCGATTCATCGCGTCTTCATCCAAGGATGTGTTGCAATTATTAATTAAATTGGTCTAATCTGGAGTTTAGCACCTATGCCTTGGTAGACAAGCTATGCCAAAAATACTTAGAGTATTGTCACCAGAAGCAGAGTAAGAGGTCATTTATAAAGTAAAAATAAAATTAATATAGTGGCATCACAAGATTAAAATGGTGGATTAATAAACCGCAGAGGCGCAGAGAAGCCAGTGCGTTGCGGGGGTTCTCCCCGTTGTAGCAACTGGCGCAACACAGAGAGAAAGAAAAGAAAATTGTCTTGATGTTTTATGCACTAAATTAGCCCGGTTACGCCACTACTAGCTTTGATACTCGTGAGCATTTCCTGTCCCTGTGCCTTCTACTCCTGCTCTTGCGCCATTGCTGTCAACTTAGCTAAGTCTCTAGCTACTGTCACAGCTTGCTCTGATATCTGGTTAGCAATACTTGCAACCTCCAAAATAGATTGATTGGCTGCGGTTGAAGTTTCGATTTGGTTTGCAGCCCCTTGGGTTAATTCTTCAATCAGTGCGTTCACCTGAATACCAATGGCGTTAATTTGATTGAGTTTTTGCTGAGTTTCTTCTACTCCTTGAGTCAGAGCGATCGCTTCTTCCTGTTCTGCCTCAATTAATGCCACGACTGCGTTATTTGCTGTGTAAATTTCGGCAACCAAGGATTGAATTTCTGCAATGTCGATATCCAACTGCTGTACTTGTGACAAAAGTTTCTCAGCTATTACCGCAAACTCTTGACCTGTGTTGCCAGTCCGGGCTGCTTCTAGGGCGACTTTCATGGCATCAAACTTTATTTGTGATGTCACTTGACCAATCAGGCTTACTCCTTGAAAGAGCTTCTGGGAAGGCTGCTCTAAGCGCTTGACTCTGGCGGCAACTTCCGTGGCTGTTGCCCGAATCGCAGCAATGCTGTCTACAATCTGATTGATTCCCTCTTGCCCGTCTTCTACTATCTGATTGAGTTTTTGCTCTTGGCGTTCAGTTTGTTCGACACAAAAGAGCATTTCTTGAGATGAATTAGCCAATGCTTGAATTTGATTGTAGGTAGATGTCACCGACTGCATCTGGCTCTGTGTCCAAGAGGTGAGAGTTTCCCCAATAGTTTCACTATCCCGCAAAAGTTCTGAGACTTGATGCTGGAGCGCTGCTTTTTGTTGGTGCTGCTCTTGATAAGCAGATTCTACAGATACATAAGCCTGTTCTACTTGGTTTAGCAGCCTAGCATGATCAAGAGCAAATCCCACCTGCATAGCTAACTGAGCAAACAAATCAATTTCCCACTGCTGCCACTCGCGAGGTGCAGAGCAGTTGTGAGCAATCAGTAAGCCGAATAACTTGTCGTCTTTGAGAATTGGTGCAACCAGATTTGCTTTAACGGCAAAAGGTTCGAGTTGACTGATGTGGCAAGCACTCAATCCCGCCTCATAGATATTGTTGGTTGCTTGGACTCGACCTGCTTGGTACTGCTCAACATAGCCTTCGGCAAAACAAGGGTCTTTGATGTTGGCTCGTAATGCTTTCGGAAAACCTGGAAGTACTGCTTCAGCAATCACTGTGCCATACCAGTCCTTGTCAAAGCCATAAACCATTACTCGGTCTGTGGCGATCGCTTTACGAATTTCGTTAACAGTACTTTTAAGAACATCTTCTTCGTTGAGTGATCCCCGAATCCGGCGGGTAATATCCGCTATTAACTGAGTTCGCATCCCTTCATTATCAATGCGTTGCAGTAGCCTCGCATGGTCGAGAGCAAATCCCACCTGCATGGCTAACTGAGCAAACAAATCAATTTCCAACTGCTGCCACTCGCGAGGTGCAGAACAGTGATGAGCAACCAGTAAGCCAAACAACTTGTCGTCTTTGAGAATCGGTGCAACCAGATTTGCTTTGACGGCAAAAGGTTCGAGTTGGCTGATGTGGCAAGCACTTAATCCCGCTTTATAAATATTGTTGGTTGCTCGGACTCTACCCGCTTGGTACTGTTCAACATAGCCTTCGGCAAAACAAGGGTCTTTGATGTTGGCTCGCAATGCTTTGGGAAAACCTGGAAGCACTGCTTCAGCAATCACTGTGCCATACCAGTCTTTGTCAAAGCCATAAATTAATACTCGGTCTGTAGCGATCGCTTTGCGAATTTCGTTGACAGTCGTTTTAAGGACATCTTCTTCGTTGAGTGATCCCCGAATGCGGCGGGTAATATCTATAATTAATTGGGCTTGGTCGCCTCTTGCGGCTATCTGTTCTACAAGCCTGGCATGGTCGAGAGCAAATCCTACTTGCGCGGCGATTTGAGCGAACAAATCAATCTCAGACTGTTGCCAAACACGAGGTGCAGAACACTGATGCCCAATTAGTAAGCTGAATAGTTTGCCATCTTTGAGAATGGGCGCGATTAAATTTGCTTTGACTGCAAATCGCTCTAATAAACCGATGTGACAATCTTTAAGGTTAGCTTGATAAATATCATTAATTGCTCGGACACGACCATTTCGGTACTGTTCGACATACCCCACTTCAAAACAGGGATCGGAAATAGTCGCCCACAAAGTCTTCGGTAAACCGGGTGCTACTGCTTCTTCCACAAAGGTTCCACTGCCATTGGACTCAAAGCGAAAGATGACCACGCGGTCTATTCTAAAAGCTTTGCGGACTTCTTCAACAGTCGTTCTTAGGACATCTTCTTGAGAAAGTGATTCCTGAATGCGACGAGTTATGTGTATTAATAACTGGGATAGTTCAGCTTCAACTTCTTGTTGCCAGCTTTGCTCAGGCAAAAGATTTTGTAGCAGGTTGATGTTTGTTTCTAAAGCAACTAGTTCATCTTTGCCAACAATTGGAGTCAGAGTCCTCACTTCCTCCCGATCTAGTCTGTTGACTAAAGCGTTAGAAATATTGGCAGCAGACAAAACTCGACGAGTCACACGATTGATTAAAAAAGTGGCTAGCGCCCCTGATCCCACAGCTATCAGTGCAGTCTCAAGCAACAGGGATGAGCGGTGTTTGTCTAGTGCAAGTTCAACTTGTGTCAGATCCGCCGAACCTGCTTGTTTAGCTTGAGTGATCTGCCGAGTAATAGACTGACTGCCAAAGTAACAAGCTATCCCAATTGTCACAACTGGGAGCATGGTGAAGGCGATCGCCCAACCGATTGCTTTAGACTTTAAACTCCCTTGCTGCTGGGGTGCAAGGTTTGAGGAACTGTTGAGCTTTGTCATACGCCTATCGACAATACCCTGGGAATTACTGTTGGCAGTGACTTGAGCATTGTAAGCTTCAGAACCAGTGGTAGTGCTGTTGCTTTTTGACTTATCGGAGGAAAGCTGACTCATGGATCAAACCTTGCTGAGATTGCATCGGCACAGTTAAATTGACTATATCTGTTCGGTAAATTGGTAATAAAGTTCGAGTATAAGAAAGCAAGATATCCATAGTGGCTTGTGAATCCGATTTATAAGGTCTATTCCAAGCGTCTATGCTTGTTGCCCAGAGCAGATTCTCAAAGAACTATTTCAGTATTAGGTGTTAATAACTGTATTGTAAGAATTTTTCGAGTTTGGAACCTAGAATACTACGCTTAAAATCCAAAAAACCGAGTTAAAAACTCGGAATGCCAAACTCAGAACTGAAATTTACCCCTTATTGCCTAGTACTCTGTCAACGAAAAGTTGAGGAGTATATGCCGTTTGTAGTTTGGTTTTAGCGAAGACAACGTAACT
This sequence comes from Nostoc sp. UHCC 0302, assembly GCF_038096175.1. Lineage (NCBI taxonomy): Bacteria > Bacillati > Cyanobacteriota > Cyanophyceae > Nostocales > Nostocaceae > Nostoc > Nostoc sp. UHCC 0302. The sequence continues at coordinate 8,228,338 of NZ_CP151099.1, read as the reverse complement.
AGGGACACAATACCAGAATAGCAAGCTTAAACCCTTCTTTTAAAACCCCAAAGAGATGCTGTGATGCGATCGCTCTCAACATGGTTCAATTTATAGAGACGTTGCCATGCAACGTCTTTACACGCGCGGGTTCTAAGGCTGAATCACCGAGTTATTTTCGTCGCTGATAATGCTGGCTTGCGGCTGAGTTTTCCGAGGTTTACGGGTAAACCTGCGCCCCATGTCATCAATCACTGCATCTAAGCCTGTGATATTACCACTAACCTTGGCATAGTTATAAACTGCCAAGGCAGCTGTATAAGCTTCGCTACCAGTTGCAATAAATGTATCATCCACGAGTTCTTGTAGTTGTGTGAGAGACAGTAATACTGGATACAATGCCTCAAATAATTCTACATCCCGGCGCATTTCATCCACATCAAATGACCTCGGCAAAAAGTCCGGGTTTTGGGCTGCTACTTCCAATGCTTTAGTTACAAATGCTCGGCTTTTGTCACCTAGTTTAGGTAAGTATCTTCGTTCTTCTGGGGTCAAGTCAATCAAAAATGGTAACTTCTCTCTAATAGTAGCGATCGCCTGCATTACCACTTCACGATCTGTTTGGGAAAGATTAGCACTGATCCGATTATCTGCCATTTTCAATACTCCTTTAGGCTAACGTGAGTTCGACAAGTCTTATTTGACCTCTCCCCCAGCCCCTCTCCGACACGGAGAGGGGAGAAAAAAGCTTAATTTTTCATTGCTCCTCCCTTTCCGTTTCGGAGAGGGAGGCTGGGAGGGAGAGGTTCATCGAACTCACGCTAGGTTATCTAAATGTAAGTATTCCCAAGGGAAGTAAGGCAATTACTTTCAGAACTCGGAATTTCAAGATTGGAACTCAGAACTTCGAGATTGGAACTCGGAATTTCGAGATTGAAACCCGGAATTTCGAGATTGAAACTCGGAACTTCGAGATTGGAACTCGGAATTTCAAGATTGGAACTCGGAACTTCAAGATTAGAACTCGGAATTTCAAGATTAGAACTCGGAATTTCGAGATTAGAACTCGGAATTTTAAGATTAGAACTCGGAATTTCGAGATTAGAACTCAGAATGTTGCATAAGAGTCTATAACTTGTGTGTACAGAGTCGCCGCTTGCGGGAAGATGTAAGGCGGATATATTTTCTATACACAGAGATACTACTTGGAAAAAATCTGTTACAAGTAGTGTCATTGATGATTGTCATAATTTAAACAATTGACTCTCGACTATCAATGGTGAACTCTACCCTCGTTGCCACACTCTATGTCAACCTCGTTACGGGGAATGATGACAATCCTGGTTCACGCTTGAGTCCTTTTAAAAGCCTCACCCGTGCCTTAAAAGCTACCAAACCGCCCGCGATTATTCAGCTAGCATCCGGGATTTACAAAGCCACTACTGGTGAAGTGTTTCCCCTAATCATCCCTGCTGGGGTGACGGTGGTGGGTAACGAAGCTAAAAAAGGTGCAGGAATTGTGATTACCGGAAGTGGTGAGTATCAGAGTCCTACTTTTGGTACACAAAAGATCACGTTAGTTTTGCAAGGGAATGCCAGTCTCTTGGGTGTGACTGTGACAAATTCTGTCATAAAAGGCACTGGTGTTTGGATTGAATCGGCTGCACCTACTTTGGCTAACAATACATTTTTAAACTGTGCGCGAGAAGGTGTATTTACAACAGGCAATGCCAAGCCTGCAATTCGGGATAATGTGTTTTCGCAAAACGCTTCTAGTGGTTTGATGATGGCACGTAATAGCAAAGGGGAAGTACTGCGGAACGTTTTTCAAAAGAATTCTTTGGGCATAGCAATCAGTGACTTTGCCGCTCCTTTGATTGCCAATAATAAACTATCAGAAAACCGGACGGCGATCGCTCTCTCGCGAGACGCCCGTCCTGTACTGCGTCAGAATCTTATTGTCAAAAATACGCAAGGTGGTCTATTAGTCAATGGAAATGCAGTCCCAGACTTGGGTAACACCCAAGATCCCGCCAACAATGTCTTTCGTGATAGTGGCGAATTTGATTTGCAAAATGCCACATCTCAAAAATTGGTTTCTGTAGGCAACGAAGTTAATCCTACTCAGGTCAAAGGGCTGGTAGAATTTATTGCAGCTACGGCAGATATTCCTAGTCGAGTAGCAGTTAGTACTAATTTTCCTGACCTAGATGGGCATTGGGCTACAGCTTTTGTAGAAGCATTGGTGAATAAAGGCTTGATTAGCGGCTTTCCTGATGGCACTTTTCAACCAGAAGCCCCAATTACCCGCGCTCAATATGCTGCTTTGATTACTAAGACTTTTCAACTCTCTACTACCAATCAACAGCGTACCTTTACGGATATTAAACCCGATTTTTGGGCAGCTTCAGCTATCTTGAATGCCGCAAATATGGGTTTTATCAGCGGCTTTCCCGATGGGACATTTCGACCGGGGCAGAATTTGACTAGAATTCAGGCAATAGTATCTATTGTGAATGGCTTAAAACTCAGTGGAGGTAATCCAAATGTATTAACTGTATATCGCGATCGCGCTCAAATTCCCAGTTATGCCAGCAATGCTCTAGCAGTTGCTACCCAAAAACTCCTAGTGGTAAATTATCCGCAAACAGAACAACTTGAACCACTGCGAGACATCACCCGCGCCGAGGTGGCGGCATTAATTTATCAAGCATTAGTCGCCAGTGGCAAGGAAAGTGCAATCATCTCCCCCTATATAGTGAATCCTGATGTTGATATTCCCTCGTTTACCGACCTTGTAGGACACTGGGCAGAACCCTTTATTCGGGCATTAGTGAGTATGGATTTAACTCATGGTTTTGCCGATGGCAGCTATCAGCCAGATAAACCGATGACTCGCGCCCAGTATGCGGCTTTAGTGGCGGTTGCTTTTAACCCCACTCCCAAGCGCACAGCCCCAGATTTTACGGATGTACCCAAGAAATTTTGGGCTTATAACGCCATCCAAATCGCCGCTAGCGGTGGCTTTGTCGGCGGATTTAGCGATCGCACTTACCGCCCCGATCAAAATGTGCAACGATTACAGGTGCTTGTCTCTCTAGTCAACGGGTTAGGACTATCAGCAGTTGATAGCGACGCTTTGGCAGGGTATAGCGATCAAAATGCCATTCCCGACTATGCCCGAACAGCCGTGTCCACTGCTACACAACAAAAAATTGTGGTCAATTATCCAGACCCCAAGCTGCTTGCACCTTCTCGCGAGGCAACACGCGCCGAAGTCGCGGCAATGGTTTATCAAGCATTAGTTGCCATTAAGCGAACACCTGCCATCAAATCATCCTATATAGCAGACTTCAATTAGGTGAAGTATCCAACCTCAGTCTCAAAGCCAAGCCAAAAGCCCGTGTTGGTTCCGAATTCTGACTCCTGCACAGACGCGATTTATCGCGTCTCTACTCCTGAATTCTGCACAGACGCGATAAATCGCGTCTCTACTTCTGACTCCTGAATTCTGCTATATATTCTTGCATCTCAGCAGTTGGCAAGTAAAATGAAAAACACTGCCTATCAACTTTGCGACTCTGGGAAAATAACCATGTAGTCAAAAGCACGTTAGGCTATATGCGATGGCTAGACAATTTAGACCTATTGCCTAAAGCTAATAGCCCCATGTTAATAAAAGCCCTAAATCCCTCAGCTACCTGCGCCGAATTGGCGATCGCCTTATTAATTCACTATAGTTTTGACCTCAGCGGGTATACTGCCAATGAGTTAGTAGATCGTTGGCAAACTCAATACCCGGTTGATTGGTTACACCTAGCAGTGATTGAGGCATTGTATCAAGGCCGTTACAAAGCAGTTTCTGTACAGCAAATTTTAGTATTTTGGCAACGGCGGGGTCAAACGATATTTCATTTCAATATGGAATTTGAACGCCTGATTTGTAGCAAGTTTCCCCAAAGCTTAACCTCATCGTCTACACCAGCCCTACCGCCTGCCAAGCAAAACCCCACTGTTGAGAAAGCGAGTAGTCTGCAATTACCACCTGCGAAAGTTGGCAATAACTATCGACAAAATAATGCGCCAACTCTACAACTCGTGAGTGCAGAACAGAAGACATCTTTAGCGCAAGAAGAGAAGATGCAGGGAAGCGAGGACAACAAACATCGGGGCATTACAGCTTCAGCTACGCGTCAGCCTGTGTCTAATGTCAGCCCACGGCTAACTTCACACGAAAGTCTATTGTCTACCCCAAGACAAATCCCGCCTAAACGGACAAAACTGCTGCCACCAGCAGCTACTCATCCCCCAATTGGACAATTTACCCCAGAAAAAAGCGATCGCTCTGAGTCTTTCACATCAAAACTCAAAGCGATGTCTGGCGAATAGCGTTTACCACTCGTCTATTGCCAAGATTAGCTTTAACGTCACAATAGCGCAGAAAGTTCCAAATTCTTTCCTATTTTGGGAACTCTCTTAGGAGTTTTATCGCAGAATCAAGGCGTCAGTTTACTTGAGTATGGTTCTGGTCAATTCTACAAATACAGCACGTTATTAAGTCGCATTTTCGTCACAATTTTGTAATGGCTACGTCAATATTGTATGCAATATTTAAAATAAGTACGTTGATTCACATCGTGGCAGGTAATCCTGCCTTTTTATTATTTAAAAATTACTTTGATGCCGAATCGGCAAAGGATTTATTGGTTGAAAATTAATATATATCAAGTTTTCTTGTAAAAATTAATTTAGAACTCGCCGTGTCAAAGGTCATACAATTTCACAAAGTATTTAATACAAATAATTAGTCTCTAATTCTTCTCCCTGCTATTTGTACCAACCTTAAAGTGAAAAGGATTAAAGCTAGATAAAAAAGCTAAATTTTTTAGACAGCAAAAATTTCGGGCTTTTAAATCAGGTTTTAAACCTATAGCCCGAAACCTCTATTCTATGAGTGTTCTAAAAAATTGGGTTCGCGTAGCGTGTCCTTTAGGACAAGGTATGTTTAAGAGGGTGTTTGAAAAATTTTGAGTAATCAACTTTTATACCAGTTGCCTCACCATAATACGGGTTATGGCAAAGTAGATAAATGTCTCTGATGTTTTGAGCAATAACTCATAGTCTATGACCAATCAGCGACACCCCATCAGCTAGCAGAAATTACGTTTGACTACCCAGCGTTTTTAAGTAATACAAAGCCCTTCGATTAAGCTAAAACCTCAGTTTGTAGTAACGCTTTACGTAATGCAGTTACTGCTTCTTCTGTTTCTATCAATCTATTGAGAGCAAGCGCAATATCATCTTCAACTTTCAGCAGTTTAGCTGCTTTTTTTACCGCTTTTTGCTCTTCAAGTGAGTAATCCTTATCGGCACGAGCCATTTGAATTGCATGATACAGCAATGATTTTGATTTCGACCAAGTAGGAACATCAACTGTAATCTTACTCAGCAAATTTTCTAAGTCAGCATTTTTGTATTCAAATGTTTTGTATTTCTCTATTGCTTCTTCAGGAGCGCCAGCCATGCGCTGATGATTTAGTAACCAATTAAGTTCGGCTTCTGAAACCTCTCCATCGGCTCCAGCAATAGTGAGTAGTGCATATCCGTAGTTGAGGTATGCTTCAAGCGGAGCTGAGGAAATTCCTAAATTCTTTTTCAGAAATTCTGAAGCAGGCAGTACTTCTTTGATATTACTCATCAGTTACCTCTTTGATTTTTTGAGAATTTACTCTTTGGCAGATGCTATTTATAAATGAATTATTTCAGCTTCTCCAAATTGCTTGGAACGCATAACATAATGCTTTATGCTTTTTAAAGTCTCAGATTTTTAACAAGGATGCAAGGACAGTTAAGACAGTTAAGACAGTTATAAGTAATAAGAATTAATTATATTTTTACTTATAAGCCTTATTTATAAGTTATCAATTATTTATGGAAAAGAATCTTACTTAAACAACTTGGAAAGGGATTTTCAGAGAATAAATTATTCAAAAGTCAATTTTTGATGGTAACAAAATAGCTGAAAAATATTTTTAATAAATAAAATTCAGAATTCTGACTCATTATTTATTTTTTGCCCATAAATAGATAATGTTTTAACCAATACTCCTTATCTAGTCGGACTCAAATACCTAACTGAATTTTGACTCTAGAATAGCTTAGTTATTGTTAGTAAACTTTAATTACCTAGGTTTAAAATTTAATAAAATATGACTAAAGTCATGTTTTATTTGTGACTTTTTTCCGAAGAAAATTTTGTATATATACTCATATACTAGCAGTAGAGAATCTAAAGAATATCTTATTTAATGTAAAAATTCTCCAACAAAAATAAAAATACTTTTAGGCTAAAAGAAGCAATTGATATGTGACTCACACAGCCAAAAATATTAGGAGATTAATCTATGAAGTATAAATTTAATGTGAAACTTCTCTTAGGTGCTGTTGCGATCGCAATCTTCACCGCGGCTTGTCAATCACCTTCGCTCAATGGTGCAAATTCTCCAAATAACTCTACTGAAGATGCATCAAGTTCTGCTCCAGCTCAGACGGATACAACTCCAGTCTCAGAGAGAACGTCAGGGCTTAATTTAACTGACGCGCAAAAAACCCAAATGAAACAGATAAGAGAGCAAAGTCAAACAAAAATACTTGCTCTGTTATCTCCTGAACAGCAAGAAGAATATAAATCTGCGACTCAGGGAAGAGATAAAACATCATGGAGAGCATTGCGATCGCTTAATCTTTCAACAGAACAAAAACAACAAGTTCGCCAAATTCTCCGAGATCAAAGACAACAAACTCAAGCAATTCTGACCCCAGAACAGCGAGCGCAAATTAAACAACGCCGTTCATCGAAACAGCAAGACTCATCCAATTAATTTCAGTAAAGACGTTGCATTGCAACGTCTTTACTATTTAGGTGATTTTCTCACTTAATTCAATGGCTCCATAATCGCTCTTAAACCTTTGCTTGTGAGTGTTCTGAGCATTTGTGTAGCATTATATTCACTGCTAAAAACTCCTGCTTGCATAACTCTTTGACCTTCCCAGACTGTGGAAAATGCACCAGGGGCAAGCGATCGCACTAAATCTTGGTCTCTGTCAGATACCAATGGCACTACCACACGGTAACGGATGCCCAACTGTTTAGTACTAACAGGCGGCAAATCTCTACTATAGGCGACAGTTGTAGAACTTTCTGGAACTGGCACGTTTGGGAGATTGCGATCGGGAACTGGCAAAAGTGAGGCTGTTGAGGGAGGATTAATTTCTCTCTCAACCTGCTGTTCTGAGTTGTTTGGGGGAGGAGTTTCTAGGATTGGTAATGATTGCCCTTGCTCACCTCTAGTTGATACTTGCGTCTGTGCTACGTTGGCTGGGGGCTGCGGTGCTGTAAACTCAATCGTGTTGGGATCAATCCGCACATAATTCAACTGCGGCATATCAGACGAGTTTGCGGGTTGAGGTGTTATGTTTGCCTGTGCAGTAGCTTGTGTTTGTCTAGTTGCCAAGCTCCTAGGAACAGGAAAACCAGCAACTCTAGGGGTGGGTTGTGGTTGGTTTGATTGAGGTACGGAATTACGAACATTAGCTGGCACTAATGGCAGCAGGTTAGCGTTTAATGGTGCAGCAGTGTTATTTTGAGAAATGCTATTGCTAGGCAATGGTAGTGGGCGTTTGTTGGTAGTTGGAGAAATTTCTGAGGCAGAGAAGGTAATTTCTTCATTAGGAGCTATTTCCTGTAAAGTTCCGTTGGAGACAGAAGCAGGTTGAGAGTTCTGGGCTACTTGGGCTGTACTACCGTTGATATCTACCTTGCCATTGATGCGATTAATAGCAAAGTTATTGCCAGGAGCAGAAATCACCTGCTTGGCAGCACTGGCATTAATGTCGTAACGAGCATTATCGCGAAATTCATTACCCCCTGGTTCAGATGCGCTACCTAAATCTGGCATTGCTTTGGCGATCGCAACTAAACCATCTTCTTTACTAGTTTGAATAATATTATTTCGCAAAATCGGGCGGGCATTTGCTTGCACTATAATTCCCGATCTATTTTGTTGTATTTGATTGCCTACTATTACTGGAGCAGCATTTTGGGCAATATTAATCCCAAAACCTGTTTGTTGAAAGATATTTTCCCGCACCTCGGCACGAGAGTTACCAGTAATTGTGATTCCATTAGCTCCATTACGATAAAAGTAATTCTTGCTAATAGTCGGGGCGGCGTCACCATTAACGGAAATCCCATCTTGGGTACTGCCAGTAAAGGTATTTTCTTGCACTACCGGATTGCTAGATTCAATCCACAATCCGTAACCACGGGGATTGGAGTTCGTCACTGTTACCCCAGTCAATCCCGCTTGCTTAGCCCCGACAATTGTGACGTTTTGACCACCAAAGCTGCGGCTGAGGTAGCCACCGCCTCCTTGGATGGTAATGTCCTTGCCTTTGTTGCTGGGGTTTCCTTGAATAGAAACACTTGGTTTTAGTATTAAAGGGAATACCTCTCCGGTTTCGGCAGTATAATTACCTGGGGAGAGCATAATTACAGTATTGGCATTAGCTCTACGCAGTGCTTGCGTAATGGTTTTTAAGGGAGCGCGATCGCTGCCATTGCCTGTATTGTCATCTCCGACACTTGGGTTGACAAACAGTGCATTAACCTGAGAGATTGTTTTCTCACCTAGAGGCATCTGATTTGGTGCATCTGGGAGCTGAGCAGTGGCGCTACTGAAACTTGTACTGAGCAAAGCTACACTTGCTACTCCTATGCCTAAAGTAAAAGATAATACTGATGAACGAGAAACCCAAAGCATTACTGATTCCAGAAAGTTCAGCTTTGCTAACAGTACATCTACTCTAAGGTAATTAAAAATCACAAGAGGGGAAACCATCCTTACACCACTCCTTAGAACTCACAATAAATTCTTATACTCTCTGAACAATAGTATGTCGATAGTATTACTCACATATTGACCAATTGGCGATTTTAAAAAAATCTTCAGAGTGGCTATTACGATGAAAATGGACAGAAAAACACACAGTATTAATGCTTTCAGCCTATTATCTAGCTATTTCTATTAACTTTCTAGTATTTACGCTTTTTTAGTACTTTTGTACGGTTATTTTGGCTTAATTTTGCCTAGTAATTTTATAAATTAGTTTTATAGTATCAACGATCGCTTGACTTTTAAGACAGTCGCTACTAAATCTTGATACATATTAGATTTCTCGTAGGGACACGACAATGCCGTGTCCCTATCAGCATATTTGTATCATTTTTAAAGTAAAAGGGTATTTGTCGATGCAATCGAATTACAGCCAATAGCGTTTAGGTTTTTTATAAATCGCTTTAATTGAGCTGAATAATTTCAGGACGACCAATCCATAATAAGTAATAGGGCATAGGAAACGGATATACTCCAATGCGTTAGATATTAAGTTGGCTGCCAAGGAATGTTTGGGAAATCGAGCTTTCGAGTATTAATAGTATTCTTAGGGCTGTGGTTACTCTTGGATTTGGGTTCCCGGCTAGGAGCAGAAATTCTCTGGTTTCAGGAAGTCGGCTACTTACAAGTGTTTCTGCTGCGGGTGGAAACTCGTGGTGTTTTGTGGGTACTGGTGGTGGGTGTAACTGCTACCTATTTATTGGGAAACTTCTTGTTAGCACAACGGCTAAAATATTCTAAATCTTTGAAAATTGAGGAAATCAGGCGTGAGGAAGCAGAACTCAGCAGCGAACTCAAAAACTTTCTTAGTCCTCAGTATCGAAGACGTGATGAAATAAGCAAATCTGAAGCCCAACGTTTTAAACCTTTAAAATTAGGCTGGTTGTTACCTATAGCTTTAGCATTGAGCTTGTTAGTTGGCTTAATGCTAGTTCACTACGGACAAATAGCTTTCTCTTACTGGCATTATTCAGATAGCAAGGCTAACTTACCAATTCCCGTATTGTTCCGACCAGAGACAATTTGGCTATTGGGAAAACAAATTATCTCCCAAGTATGGTATATCAGCTTGGTTGTAGGAGTTGCGATCGCTCTTCTTCTTTACCCTCAATTTTTACTAACAGCGATCGCATTTGTGTTCACTCTCATGCTTGGGCTAATACTTTCCCAGCACTGGGCAAGAGTGTTGCAATATTTCCACCATACTCCTTTCAATAATACTGAGCCTTTATTTGGAAAAGACATCAGCTTCTATATATTTTCCCTACCTGTCTGGGAGCTACTAGAATTCTGGCTGATGGGATTATTTTTATATACTTTCCTTAGCGTTGCCCTTACTTATCTTTTATCCGCAGACAGCCTCAGTCAAGGAATTTTTCCAGGGTTTTCACCACAGCAGCAACGCCATTTGTACGGTGTGGGTGGCTTGCTGATGCTGGTAATTGCCCTCAGCTATTGGATTAGTCGTTATGAATTAGTTTATTCCAGCCGTGGAGTAAGTTATGGTGCTAGTTACACTGATGTGACAACACAATTGCCGACTTATACCGTCTTGTGTGTTTTAGCAGTGGCGATCGCAACTTACCTACTTTGGCGAACAGTTTTCTGGCGACGCCAGTCTAAATATCGGCAATTAGTATTTTATGGCTTAGCGGTTTATTTAGGAATGGTGATAGTAGCTGGTTTTATTCTGCCCGAAGCAATGCAATATTTAATTGTCCAGCCAAATGAATTGCAACGGGAACAACCCTACATTCAGCGTACTATCGCCTTAACTCGACAAGCATTTGATTTAGAAGCGATTGATGTTAAAACCTTCAATCCAAAAGGAACTTTGACTGAAGCTGATATCAAAGCTAATGACCTAACGATTCGCAATATTCGCTTGTGGGATGAACGACCGCTATTAGAAACTAACCGTCAATTGCAACAAATTCGACCTTACTATCGGTTCCCTGATGCTGATATAGATAGGTATACTCTGGAAACAGATATAACTCGACGAACTGCCCCCCAAAAGCCACCAGTACCAGAGCAGGAAACAGTTGAAACACAACGGCGACAAGTACTTATAGCTGCACGAGAACTTGACTACACTGCTGTACCACAAGAGGCTCAAACTTGGGTTAACCGTCATTTAATTTATACTCACGGTTTCGGGTTTACTGTTAGCCCAGTGAATACAGTCGGGGCGGGTGGACTACCAGAATACTTTGTCAAAGATATTAGCGGTGAAAATAGCACTCTAACAACTTCTAGTCCAGCGATTCGTGATAGTGTTCCCATTGGGCAACCACGAATTTATTATGGTGAAATTACTAATAATTATGTAGTTACTGGTACAAGAGTTAGAGAGCTAGACTATCCAAGCGGAAGTGACAATATATACAACAGTTATGAAGGAGTGGGTGGTGTACAAATTGGTTTGTGGTGGCGAAGATGGCTATTTGCTACATATTTAAGAGACTGGCGGATGGTACTGACGCGGGACTTTTCGCCAGAGACAAAGCTATTATTCCGGCGTAATATCAAGCAAAGAATTCAAGCGATCGCACCTTTTTTGCAATTTGACAGTGACCCTTATTTAGTTACTGCCAATGCTAATTCTAATAATAATCAAGAGTTTCCTGGGAATAAAAATTATCTTTACTGGATTATCGATGCTTATACAACAAGCGATCACTATCCCTACTCAGATACGGGTAGCGAAGGCATCAACTACATTCGTAACTCTGTCAAAGTAGTGGTTGATGCCTATCATGGCACTGTTAACTTTTATATCACTGATACTCGTGATCCAATAATTGCCACTTGGTCAGCAATATTTCCCCAAATGTTTAAACCGCTGAGTGCGATGGCGGTAAATCTCCAAAGCCATATCCGCTATCCGGTGGACTTCTTCAAAATTCAATCTGAGCGGTTGATGACTTACCACATGACTGATCCTCAAGTATTTTACAACCGGGAAGACCAATGGCAGATTCCTAACGAAATTTATGGCAGCGAAGCTCGTCCGGTAGAGCCATATTACTTAATTACCAGCCTTCCCACTGTACCCTATGTTGGCGCAGCCTCTCGTAGAGAAGAATTCCTTCTGTTTTTGCCCTACACTCCCAAACAACGGACTAATTTAATTGCTTGGTTAGCAGCGCGCTCGGATGGCAAAAACTACGGTAAGTTAGTGCTGTATACGTTTCCCAAAGAACGCCTGATTTATGGAACAGAACAAATAGAAGCGCGAATTAACCAAGACCCAGTAATTTCGCAGCAAATTTCTCTGTGGAATCGTCAAGGTTCTAGAGCAATTCAAGGCAATTTACTCGTAATTCCAATTGAGCAATCTTTACTATATGTCGAGCCAATCTATCTAGAAGCTACACAAAATAGCTTACCCACTCTGGTGCGAGTAGTCGTAGCTTATGAAAACCGAATCGTGATGACACAAACCTTAGAACAGGCATTGCAAGCAATCTTTAAACCAGAAGTCACACCAGCCCCTGCTATTATTCGTCCCTTCGAGGAAGCAGCTCCATCTGGTTAATTCCAATAACGTTGTAGAGATGTGCGATGGCACGTCTCTATTCGCAATCATTAATTGAATCGGTATAAAATTACCAGCAAATTGAGGGAATGAAATGGGGCAGGGGAAAATATTACTTCAACCTGGTACATTATGGACAAGTATCAAACAGCGGACTGAACACGCTTTGCAATGTGGGGCATTGCTATCGATACCAACAGAATTTGAATTTGTCGAACAAGATGGCGTGCGCTTTTTAGTACGAATTCTATCTAACCTGAACCGTAAAAAAGCAGCCCAGGAGAAACAGGAAAAACAATCTGCCACCTCTGGTAAAGACTTTAATCCCTTTCTTCCCTACGAGCAGGATTTGTGTGTGGGGGATATTTCCGACAGCCATGTGTGTATCTTGAATAAATTCAACGTTGTTGATTATCACCTGCTAATCATCACTCGTGCTTTTGAAGAACAAGAAAACTTACTCACCCTGGAAGATTTTGCAGCTATGTGGGCGTGTCTAGCTGATTTTGATGGTTTAGCATTCTACAACGGTGGTAAGATTGCTGGAGCTAGTCAACGACACAAACACCTGCAACTAGTGCCGCTAAAACTTGCTGGCTCTGGGTCACAAATACCGATTGAACCTCTACTGGCATTTGCGCAATTTCAAAGTTCTATTGCAACTATACCAGGGCTACCTTTTGTACACGCTTTCGCAACCTTAGACCCCAGTTGGGTAAAGTCTCCATTAATAGCGGCGGAAGCAACATTAGAGTGCTATCACAGATTACTGCGTGCTGTATGTATAGACGCAATTGATGGTAATAGGCAATCTGGTGCTTACAATCTTTTAGCTACGCGAGAATGGATGTTGATTTTACCGCGATCGCAAGAGCATTTCCAATCTATATCTGTGAACTCGTTAGGATTTGCTGGGGCGCTATTAGTACGAAATGAACAAGAAATGAAGATTCTCAAAGAGCAAGGGCCGATGACTATGCTTAAAAACGTCGCTTTTTCAACACAATATGGCGATGTAACAGCCTAATGCCCTGACGATTTTTTAGAATGAAGCAGAAGTCAAAATATTTAGTTTTCGAAGCCCGTTCCGCAGATATTTTCCTAAAAGAGGTTTTTCAATAATGTAACTTGTTGCATAATTTTTAGGTATAAGCTCTACTACTTGTTTAACCAAATTGGGAAAGTTTTCTGCCTGTCCATTTGATATACCTCGACCAAGCCACATCAAGGCTATCACTTCTGCTTTTTCTTCCTCAGAGAATTCATCAACATATTTGTATAGTATGTTTACTGAACATCTGCCTGGGTTGTTAAAATCTTCTAAATAATTAGATAATTTATCCATAAATGTTTCTAGTTCTTTGGTTTTACCAGATTCAGTTGAACTATAAATTATTTCAGAAATTTCAATAACTTTATATATTTTGTTTAGTGACAATAAACTCATATTTTTGATTAATAGAATTTAAAAATACAAACTAAAAAATCTAGATAACTCAGCTAATCAAGTTATCAAAATCTTGTCGATACAAAATATGTATTTAGATAATATCTATTAGCGCAACTATCATGAATAAATAAATATTCATTGATAAAAGATGATTAATAACCTCTCAATCACTACTTAAGTATTACAGTTCTGTGTTTGAATTCAGGTATTGCCAAGAGTTTAAAATGTATAAGATAAATGTATAACGTTTGATTTTGCCAAAAAAATTTATAAAATTGAGAGTATAAGCTTGAATTTCGTATAACTTTAACTGAGGATAAAGTTTTTAGCATAGAAAAAGCTCTAAGATGAAAGATGTTAATAAAAGTTTGGGTTTTTGATTTTAGGATCAAATTTTTATCCTATGGTCAAGCGATCGCTCCAAGCATCATCCATTGGGATTCAACAGGCTAAAAGAGCGTTTGCCCGCAAAGGTTGGACTCAAGAAAATCTGGCTATTGAAGTCAACTTAAAAACTCGACAACCGATTTGGCGGTTTTTCAGTGGACGTCCGGTTGAGCGTCATACCTTTATTGAAATTTGTTCGGTGTTGTTACTGAATTGGCGAGAGATTGCTATTAATCCCCCGACAGAATTCTTGGAACTAGAAGAATACACCCAGCCTCCTGTCCTGGATATTGATAGATTAGTGCAACAAGTGCGATCACAACGCTTCGACAAAATTCAAGACCAGTGCGGTATTTTGCAGCTATTGGACATCAGCCGCCCAGTTGCGATCGATGACATATATATAGATGTGAATATTTTGGAATCAATAGCAAGTCTTCAGTACTTAGAAATCACTGAGTTGCAAAGCCTTGCTCCAAAAGAATTTGACCGTTTTGGCTTAGGTGAGGTTGACCAGAAACAGATATCCGGTATACAAGCAGTTGAAACATACTCCAAGCTCAGGGTACTAGGTAAACCAGGAGTAGGTAAAACCACTTTTTTGCAACATCTCGCCATTCAGTGTAACCAAGGTGCATTTGCAGCAAATCAAGTTCCAATTTTTATCTCACTGAGAAACTTTGCTCAAGAGTCTAAGATTACCAACGATTTCAGCCTATTAAACTACATCCGTCAGGAGTTTCTCATATCTGGAATTTCCGAGCCATTAGTTATAGAAACCTTGTTGAATGCAGGCAGAGTGTTACTGTTGCTGGATGGTATGGATGAAGTTCTGAATCAACAAAGCAATGCTGTCTTAACCGAAATTCGCTCCTTTTCAGATAAGTATCACAAAAATAAGTTGGTGGCGACCTGTCGAACAGCAGCTCAAAGACTTAGACTCCGAGGCTTTACCGATGTTGAGATCGCTCCATTTACCTCAGAACAAATCCGAGCCTTCGCTGAAAAATGGTTTGTGGCCTTTACCAAAACAAACCAAAAAGATGGTCAGTCCCAGTCTGTTGAGTTTATTCAGAAACTAGACTTAGCTGAAAACTGGCAATTTCGCCAACTTGTGATCACACCCCTATTTTTGCATCTTGCCTGCTGGGTATTTCACGGTCAAGAAAAATTTCCCACTAAGCGCACTGACTTCTATAAACAAGGTCTAGACCTTCTGTTAGGAAAATGGGATGAAGCCAGAGGTATAGAAAGGGATGACGTTTACCGAGGGTTTTTATTACCACAAAAGCTGAAATTACTGAGTCAAATTGCAGCGGCAACATTTGAGCAAGGTCAGTACTTTTTTGAGCAACGCATCGTTGAGCAATACATTGGGGACTATATTCAGAATTTAACCAACGTGTCAATGGATGCAGAGGAACTGCAAATAGAAAGTGAAGCAGCACTGAAGGCGATTGAAGCTCAACATGGGCTACTAGCAGAACGGGCGCGGGGAATTTTCTCCTTTTCATATCTAGCGTTTCAAGAATACTTTACGGCAAGGAAAATCGTTGCCAGCCATAACCTACAAGCATTTGAGCAAGCGTTATCTGGATTAGTCAGTCATATCACTGACCCGCACTGGCGCGAAATCTTCTTATTAACAGCTACCATGCTCCGGAGTGCAGACTCTTTGGTACAGTTGATGAAGCAACAGATTGATGCACTAGTTGCCGAAGACCCTTATCTACAAGAGTTTTTGACTTGGGCCAGCCAAAAATCCCGCACGATTCCAACCCAACCAAAAGATGCAACAGTTCGGGCTTTTTACCTGGCCTTGAGTCGGACTCCTCACATAGCTCCTCACTTTGCCTTAGCCAGCAGCCTTGACCAGGGAATGTTTCTCGATGCGGCTTTAGATGACTTGCTAGTGGAATGTGCAATTGACAGTAGCCAGGAATTTGCTCACGGCCATGCTTGCGGAGATGCTCTCTCGAACATTTTGGGTATTGTTCTAGATGTTGGACTCTATAAATCCTTGCAACAACTCTCTGATCAATTGCCAAATTACCGTCAAAATCAAGAACGGTTTGAGCTATGGTGTCAAACGAACTATTCAGCTTGGGCTGAACAGTTAAGGATGACAGTGATTAATTATCGCAATATTAACCACCAGTGGCAGTTTAGTCCTGAACAACAGCAAGTACTGCAACGCTATTACGATGCCAATCAACTACTACTCGATTGCCTGCATAGCAATTGTGAGGTGACCCCTGCGATTAGACAAGAAATTGAAGCCACCTTACTGTTGCCGACAAAAGAACTTGAGGAAAGAGAATGGCAGTAGTTCTTTTGGTTAATTCCTAAAATTGGGATGTGTTGCAAAATTGTCTTGACTACATTTTGTATCGTAGTTAATCAAATAATTCACAAAATCAAACAACACCAAATCATAGTACAGGAAGAGGACATTTAATTTGAAACTTTCGAGTCATTATCTCCTACTTTTGATTTTTGAAAAGTGGGGGACTTTTTTTACTTCTCCCAGTTTTACGTTTACTTCTGGGTGAACTGAACCAAGTAAAGGCGAAAAAGCCCATATCATACTAATTTGAAAAAAGAATGTAACAAATAGACCATATCGTAGAGACGCGATTCATCGCGTCCTAAACCAGGGATGTGTTGCAATCATTAATTGAATTGGTATCAATTTACAAGATGCTCTAAAAATGAAGCAAGACTACGACGTGAGGAAGAAGATACAGGCTGAACACAGTTGTATGGTTGGTTGTATGTTGAACGCCTAAAAGAGCAGATATAAAAAAGGATTAGTACAAGTTATGGCAAAGCACAAATCATCAAACAATCAAGAAGATCAAACTCTCTACTCCAGCACTGAGGCACTCGAAGCTTCTCAAGCCAAGGAAGCCGGTTCTAAATTTGAGTGGCATACCGGTCGGATTACTCGCTTGGGGAACTTCGAGATTGCCGGAGGCAGACAAGTGACAATTATCTGGGATGAAGGAGGTGTTATGTCACAACAGGAGGAGATTACTGATGAGCAATGGGAAATTTTTAAGCTGGCGTTTATGACTACGGGACGTCTTGCCATACTAAGTGACCAAGAAGGGGAAAAGTGGATGCGTGATTACCGCTTTCTAGAAGTCATGCGGTAAGTATTTCCCATATACTCTTGACTGACAGGGGAAACTTGTCAGTCAATTACAGTATGCAAGTAAATGAAGTAGAGTGTTTCAGTTTAAAAGCTATATATGAAGCCTCTTTTACTTTTAAGGACTGACGCCTTTATTCTGCTGTAAATTTATTGGGATTGGTGTTTTCAATTTCAACTAGACACAATCATCCTCGTCGAGATTCTTGCTACGCCATTCTTAATTCTGTTAGCTAACCGATATCGAATTATTGAAAAAAGAATAGGAGTGGAAAACAGTATGCTAATCAAATATAAATAAAAAATATTAGCCTTTGGATAGTTTTCTTGTTAGGATTTATCTTTTACATACAAATGGTATCAATACCTTTTTATTTCACGAATTTATTAACAAAATATACAACTTATACGCTTGTCAAACGCTCGGTTAAACATGATTTCTAATATTAGTATGTCATACTAAATATTGTTAGCAAATTTATAAAAATATATGGTCAATAAAACTTTATTAACAAGTCTTTGCCAAGGGGGTATATCTACAACAATTGGCCAATCGATGATAAGTAGGCATTTTTGCCCTAACTGTTCAGACGTTTTACTCCGTCATGTGCGTTTGGGAGAACTTTACTGGCGCTGTAGCTACTGCTATCAGGAAATGCCCATTTAGAAAACGAGGCTGGAAAAGGGGAGGTTGCATTAGGCCCCAATTTACAGTAAGCAGGCTCTCAATAATTTTGATACTAAAGTCAAGATATTTATTTTCCAATCAACTGAATTTAAGAGTGAGAATGATCATGTTAGATATTGATGAAATGAGCTTACAAGAAATAAAAATTCTCCTACAGCGAGTAGGCTATGGTCACCTTGGCTGTGCGCTTGAAGGACATCCCTATGTTGTGCCTATGCACTATTATTTTGAAGAGCCAAACATTTACATCTTCACTACAGTTGGGATGAAGACCAAGTATATGGATGCGAATCCAGAAGTCTGTTTGCAAGTTGAAGAAGTTCACGATCTAAAGCATTGGCGCAGCGTTACTGTGACAGGTCGAGCCGAACACATCACAGATCAGCAAGATATTGATCGCGTCATGCAATTTTTCAAAACGCAAAATCCAACGCTTTCCCCTGCTATTAGTCGAACCTGGATTGATTCCTGGGGTCGTCCAGAGGTCATAGCGCTCTACCGTATCCATCCCAGTGAGATGAGTGGACGAACCACTGATGGAGTTAGCAGTCAGTGAGAACTTGCCAACAGCAGATTCTTCACTGGCTGCTCCAATTCCCGCCTAAACCATCCAGCAGCTTCCAGTCAGTGGCAGAAGATTGGCGATCGCACCGAGGCCACTCTTCTGGTGGCTGCTCTAAAAAAGGGACTAAAACTTTATTTCCAGCTATGTTAATCACTTTTAATGTAAGGTGCGTTAGCCTACGGCATAACACACCTTACAGCTAATTTATATTTATTTATATACATTGAATTTTTATCGCCGACTTACTTAATAGCTCTGTTGCTTAATTTCTCAAAGAAGTTTGTATTGTAAAAATAATCTTTAATAAGTTTTGTATTGTAGTTAATCAACTCATTCACTAAATCAAACAACACCAAATCATAGTACAGGAGTAGAAAGTTTGATTCTGAAGCATTCAAGTGACTCTCTCCTACTTTTGATTCGACTACCCGGTTATTGAGAATTCCTTGTAGTTACGGCTTTTTCAATCCCGCTTTGCACTTGAAATCCTAATTGCAGGTTTTATTATGAATCCAACTATTGCCTCTCCTCTCAAAGTTGGGATACTCAAAGGTGTGCAAATACTCGTTGTAGACAATGATGTCGATAGTAGAGTGCTATATACCATCTTCCTCGAACATTTTGGCGCAAATGTGATGACAGCTGGCTCTATAAAGGAAGCTTTAGAAATCCTGAGTTGGTTTATTCCCAATATCATAATTTGTGAAATTAGGTTCTTAGGTGAAAGTGTTTATACATTGTTCAATAGATTAAGCGCTATGGAAGTAGACAATAACAATCATATTCCAGTTATTGTCACTTCAACGTGTACCACAAGTACTAATAACGAAATTCCAGAGATAGAGCCTGAGAAATATTTACTTAAACCAGTTGATCTTGATGAATTGATTTTAATGATTATTAACTTATTAGTGAATATAAACAATATTTTATCAGCTTATGAGCTAAAACCTCCATGCAATAATCAGATTAAATTAAAAGAGGGATTAGCGGTAGAAGCAGACATTTTACTAACTACATAAAAATTATGAATAATAGCTATGTGCCAAACAATTTTGATGAGATAAGTTTTGAATATAATAAAAGAGATTTAGATATAGTGAAAGGATTAACCATTATCGCAGTAGATGATGATAAAGATATTCTTGTATTAATTACTGAAATTTTTGAACCTTACGGAATTAAAGTACTGACGGCATTATCAGCTATATCTGCTTTTGAAATAATTAAAAACTTCCCAGTAGATCTTTTAATTAGCGACATTGCTATGACAGAAGAAGATGGCTATTGGTTAATACAGAAAGTTAGATCACTTGCGTCTCAACAAAAAAGAGAAATTCCAGCTGTTGCTTTTACTGGCAATACTGAATATAAGGCAAGGAATAAGGCTTTTGTGTCTGGTTTTAAAACCTATATCCAAAAGCCTTCCGACGTGGAGCAATTAGTAACAGAAGTAGCAAAACTGTTGAAATGTTCTGCTAAAAGTATTTCACTATAGTTGGGCAACTACCCTAATGAAAGCTACTCTTGAGAGAAACCAATCTTTAGTTCTCATTGTTGACGATGAAGCATTTTCTCGGAAAGAACTGCGACTTGCACTAGAGCAGGAAGGGTATCAAGTAGCTGAAGCAAAAAATGGCACAGAGGCAATAAATGTTTTTCATCAGTTGCACCCTGATCTAGTACTCATTGATGCCCTCATGCCACATCTGGATGGGTTCGAGTGTTGCCATAAGTTGTTGTCTCTTGACTCTAACAAGTACATTCCAGTTTTAATGATTACAGCTCTTAAAGATCAACAGTCAATTGACCATGCATTTAAAGCAGGCGCAGCAGACTATCTAATCAAACACATATATTGGCCAATTTTGCGACAACAGGTAAGATGCTCGATTGAGCAATCTCAGCTACAGCAAAAACTCGTTGCTGATAATCAACAATTGCAACGATTAGTTAATGTTGATGCCTTAACTCAAGTGGCTAATCGCCGACGTTTCGAAGAGTATTTGTTAGTTGAGTGGAAGCGCCAAGGACGAGAGCAACAGCCTATTTCTCTGATTCTCTGCGATGTTGATTATTTCAAGTCCTACAATGATACTTATGGTCATCTTTTGGGCGATCGCTGTCTTTATAAAATTGCTCAAGCCATCCTCAATGTTGTTAAACGTCCTGCCGATTTAGTTACCCGTTATGGTGGGGAAGAATTTGCTGTGATTTTGCCTCACACAAACCTGGAGGGGGCTGCTTACCTTGCTGAAAAAATTTGCTTTGCTGTTCGGGCATTGGCTATTCCTCATCAGAATTCACAAGTTAGTTCTCATGTAACCCTAAGTGCTGGGTTAGCAACAGTAATTCCTCAGTCTGGTTCTAACTTTGAAGAAATAATTGCGATAGCGGACAAAGCATTGTATCAAGCAAAAGCAGCAGGACGCGATCGCTTTTTACAGAATAATTTACTAGAGCGCCAGTCTAGTAGAAATAATTAACACTGAATCCATCAGTGGCAGATTGTAGATTATAATAAATATATACAGCGACAACGCTACACGTTGCGAGGCAACCAATATGGATGCCAATGAAGTTTTAAAGCAATATGCTGCCGGGAAAAGAAATTTTAGGCAGGCAGATTTGAAAGGAATAAGCCTAATTAAAGCAAATTTGAGGGAAGCAGATTTTACTGGGGCAAATTTGAGAAACTCAGACTTGAGCAACTCAGATTTAGGTGACGCCAATCTGAATTGGGTAAATATGAGAGGAGCCAAAATAAATGGGGCTAACCTGAGAGGGACAAAAATGCCCGATGGCAGAATACATAATGACCAACTGAATTCTGCACATTACGCTCTTAAATTCTGCCAACTACTTTAGTTAACGGATGACGGTAATTTGCCTGTTGCTTGAAATGCAGATTATTTTGTATTTCAAGCAACAGTTAGTATTGTTATAAAATACCGTTGCTACCTAGTTTTTTCGCTGAAAAGCTCGATATCATCAACCGATTACCCAGTTCTTAATAAAGAGAAAAACTGAGAGAACCTATGAAAACTGATTTTGATTATCCCAACAAAAATTTGCTTGGAGCAGTTGTTTTTCGACCTAGTTTTAACAACTTTGAGAAAATCAATGCTAATCAAGCTTGGTCATTGTTGTTCACCACTGGTCAAGAAGATAAGCTGCTTGGACAAGAAATTGAGTTAGGCAGATTTTTTACTAACTTATTAATCGCTATTGGGGTAGCTGGAATTATTTGGGCAACCTATTTCAACAATTCTATATAGACAGGTTGGCTATTAACTAAAAGCCGCACAGAGTGATAGAATGTCTAGGCAAATTGAGTATCTGGATGAACCAACTCTACTCAAAAAAATGCCCTAATAAAAGGTGCAGTTACAACTCTGTTCCTCATCACTTTGCTAGAACTGTTTCGGGTAGTGGTTGTTAAGCCTATTGTTTCAGGTACGCCAGTAATGGCGATGAAACTGGTAATTAAATTAAGTTAATCTCAACTCTGCTCTTGGCGACGGTGGTTAGCAGCTTGCATCAACAGCGATTCTGCAAAAGCGATCGCATCACTTGCAGACTTACCACCCGCTAACTGTGCCAATTCTTCCCGGCGAGTAGTTAAATTATCTAAGCTAGTAACTCTGACAACGGTACGCTGCTCGACGCTACCGTTGTTTGCTTTTTTACCTTTGCCTTCATTAATAACTTGTTTATCCACGCGAAAATGACGGTCTGCCATTGCCGCAACCAACGGTTGATGAGTAACACATAATACTTGGTTACGTTGACTTAGCTGGTGTAATTTTTCAGCGATCGCTTGGGCAACTCTTCCAGAAACGCCAACATCAATTTCGTCAAATATCATTGTGCCAGCAGCGTCGACTTGAGAAAAACAAGCTTTCAGCGCTAATAAAAAGCGGCTCATTTCCCCACCAGAGGCAATTTCTGTTAAAGGTTGCAGCGGTTCCCCAGGGTTGGGACTGAACATAAATGTAATTTTATCTGCTCCTGTAGGGGTTGGGATAGTAGGTACAATCTCGACTTGAAATTTCACCTTTTCCATCGCTAGGGGCTTTAGTTCAGCTACCAATCGTGACTCTAAATTAGCAGCAGCTTTACTCCGCAGTTTAGTTAACTGACTACTAGCTTGGGTGAGTTGTTCAAAACACACCTTTTCTTGTTGTTCTAAACTTTCGATAGATTGCTCACTGTCGTTAAGTTCTGCTAATTCCCCTTGGATACGCTGGTAGTAGGCGATCGCTTCTGTAAGTGTCGGCCCATATTTCCGGCAAATTTGCTTTAATTCCCGAATTCTTTCTTCTACTTCTTCTAATCGCTGAGGATCAGCTTCTAAACTATCCCCATAGGCATTAATCTGCCGTCCGGCTTCGACTACCGCAGCTTGCGCGTCCCGCACCAACTCTAATAAAAATTGTAGTTGAGCATCATACTCTACCATGTCATTTAATATTGCTTCGCTGTCTCCCAATAAGTCTGCTGCGGCTGGGCTTTCATTATCATTTTGATACAAAGCTTGATAGACTTTGTAACTCATCTGTTGCAAATCGACGACATGATTTAAGCGTTCTTGTTCTTGCGCTAACTGTTCTAGTTCATTGGGTTCGCTGAGGTTTGCGCCTCCCAATTCTTGGACTTGATAAGTCAGCAAGTCGAATTGTTGCAAACGTTCTCGTTCTGATGTCCGGCGTTTTTCTAGTGCTAGATGCGCCTGTTGATATGCACTATAAGTAGTAGCTACCTTTTGACGCGACTGCATTAAAGAGTCACCGCCATACAAATCTAACCAATCACGGACTTGGGCAGATTGTCCCACTTGCACCGTTTGACCTTGGGCAGTGATTTCCACCATGCGATCGCGTAACCCCCCCATCATCTGCCGATTTACCAACACGCCATTCACCCGCGATCTACTGCGGATATTACTAGCAGTAGCAGTGATTTCACGGCTGATGACTACGGAGTTCTCATCAAGCAAATCAATTTCTTGTTCGCTCAACCAAGCAGTTAAAGGAGGATTTGAGGTGAAAGTCGCTTCCACCATTACCCGATTTGTTCCAGTACGGATTACTCGACTGGAGACTTTACCACCCAATACAGCATCAATAGCATCTAAAATAATCGATTTTCCGGCGCCGGTTTCACCTGTTAATACATTTAGTCCAGCGCCAAATTCTAATTCTAGTTGGTCAATCAGGGCAAAGTTTTCAATTCTCAGGCAAAGCAACATTGAGCAAAATCTCCGTGAGGACAGATGCCAGATACTTTCAATTTAGAGGATATTAAGGATGATCTTTCACAAACCCGCAATACTAACTAACAATTAAAAATTCTCAATAACCAAATTCACAAAACCAAATTGTGGCGGGCATCCTCACTACTTAATATATGCAAATTGAATGCACAACAGCTTACTATTGAACTAGCGCCCATTTAAGTGTAGCAAACCTCTGGGGACTGGGTACTAGGTACTGGGGATAAGGGGTAATGGGGAGTGGGTATTGGGAAAAACTATTACTCTACACCTAATTTCTAATCCCCAATCGTTAATCCCCAGTCGTCAATTACTAAACATATTGTTACAATACTTTACATTATCGTTCCGACCGGTGGCTTTCTTCATGATTGTTAAGACACTTTCCCCTAGTTCCCAACCGATTCAGGAAGACAGTCGCGGCGGTACAAACCGCCCAGAAGAACTGTACGTTACTGAAACAGCACCAGAAAATGATACACAAGCCTTGGTTGTAAGATCCCCAAGGCTCTTAGCTACGCAAGAGGTAACTAAATTAACTGAACCTGGGGCATTGCGTTATAACCCTGTAGAAATAGTGACGCATTATCAAGACAGACCCCTACAAGTTTGGCGGCGGATTTTAGCTGTCTTGAGGCCGACTCTATCCTTTGTTTTTGGGCTGTGGTCGGATAGTAAACGGGGAATTGTTGTCAAAAATGATCGTCGCCGAGCTGCTCAGCTAAGAGAATTACTAACGCGACTGGGGCCAGCTTACATCAAAATTGGACAAGCTTTATCCACTAGACCGGATCTAGTTCCTCCTGCATATCTGGAAGAACTGACTAAGTTACAAGACCAATTACCGCCTTTTGCTAACGAAATTGCTTACCAGTTTATTCAAGAAGAACTAGGCGCACTTCCCGAAGAGGTTTACGCTGAACTATCACCCCAGCCAATTGCTGCTGCTTCCTTGGGGCAAGTCTACAAAGGTAAGCTGAAAACTGGTGAAGAAGTCGCAATCAAAGTCCAACGCCCTGACTTACGAGAACGAATTACTGTTGATTTATACATCTTGCGTCGTATCGCCGCTTGGGTGCAGAAAAACGTTAAACGGGTACGAAGCGATTTAGTTGGCATCCTCGATGAATTGGGAGAGCGCATCTTTGAAGAGATGGACTACATCCATGAGGGTGAAAATGCCGAGCGCTTTTTCCAGCTATATGGTCATATAAAAGACGTATACGTACCGAAAATTTACTGGGAATATACTAATCGTCGTGTGTTGACGATGGAGTGGATTAACGGCACGAAATTAACCCAGACAGAAGAAATTCGCGCCCAAGGTATAGATGCTCGTTATCTGATTGAAGTGGGTGTGCAGTGTTCTCTGCGCCAGCTCTTGGAACACGGATTTTTCCACGCTGACCCCCACCCAGGAAATTTATTAGCAACAACCGATGGCAAATTGGCTTATCTCGACTTTGGGATGATGAGCGAGATTAAGCCAGCTCAACGCTATGGTTTGATTGAAGCGATCGTTCACGTTGTTAATCGTGACTTTGAAGGTTTAGCAAAAGATTACGTTAAATTAGAGTTCTTATCACCAGAAACAGACTTAACACCAATTATTCCAGCTTTTGCGAGAGTATTTGCTGATGCCCAAGGAGCCAGTGTTGCTGAACTCAACATTAAAAGCATCACTGATGAACTCTCAGCTTTGATGTATGAGTATCCTTTCCGCGTCCCTCCCTACTACGCCTTAATTATTCGCTCTCTCGTGACGCTGGAAGGTATTGCCATATATATAGACCCAAACTTTAAAGTTCTCAGCGAAGCTTATCCCTATGTTTCTAAACGCCTCTTAACTGACCCAGCACCACAATTAAGAGCATCATTGCAAGATTTGCTATTTAAAGATGGTAGATTCCGCTGGAACCGCTTAGAAAACTTGTTACGTAATGCCCGTAGCAACCAAGACTACGACTTCAACTTGGTTTTGAATCAGGGAATAGACTTTTTGTCTTCTGAACGTGGTAGTTTCATTCGCGACAAGTTGGTGGATGAATCTGTTAATGGACTTGATGCTTTAAGTAAAAATGTCTTACACAACTTCACATATCTTCTACGGGAACGGGTAGGCTTGACAGCAGTCAATGAAACTCCTGGGGCGACAGTTGAACAACAACAAACCTTGGAGCATATCAAACGTATTTTGAATATTCTCCGCGAAACTCGTGGTTTTGATCTAACACAACTTGCTCCCCAACTTGCCCAGTTGTTGGTTAATCCCGGTGTACAACGTTTGGGTCAGCAAGTCGCTAACCGCTTCACACAAAAAGCTGTAGCAAGGTTAATTCGACAATTGTTGGCGTCATAATAATTCGTAATTCGTAATTCGTAATTCGTAATTAGGGATTACGAATTATTTTCTAATAGGTATGTGAAAGCATTTTTTGGCTTACCCTTCATCCTTGTGATAACCGTTTTTCTCACGTTTGAGGCTTTCTTCTAAAGCTTGAATTTGTTCGCGTCGGGCTTCTAATTCTAGGGAACGACGCGCTAAGTCTTGGTTTTGCAACGTCAGAGATTGTCGCCAATGTTCTGCGCGTTCTGCTTCCTGATGCAAAAATTCTGGTGTAATGCCAGTTGTGAGGTAACTTTGCACCAGATGAAGTACCCAGTTGCCGGCGTCTTCTATTCTTTCAATATCACCTGTAGGAGAAAGTTCCACCAAAACAAGCAACTTCTCACTCATTGTGTTTCCTTTGCCCAGCAGAATGAAAGCCTCTTCTGGAATTATTGCCCAAAAGTTATCAGCTTCCTGACGCGCCAGCAAGTGTAACTGGTGCTGGTCTAAAAACTCGTTTTTACGCACCTGGGCTAGATATAGCATGGCTGTCGCTTCGCTCCCATTCCAAATTCGTCTTGATTTTAATTTTTATTTATTAAAAAACAACATAAGTTTATATTGAAAAGCAAGTCTAATTTATATATTTTGCTTTACAGATAGTTAATTTGTAATGGGTAATTGATAGAGTTTTGAGTTGGGAATGTGAATTTTGAGCAACTCATAACTCTGCCACTACCCATTGAGCTATGCTAAACCACGCAGGCGTTCGTGCAAAATTTCTGCTTGTTTCTCGGCTTCTGCTAAGGCTTCCCGCGCTGCTTGTACTACATCAGCAGGTGCTTGCTCGACAAACTTAGGATTGCTTAATCTAGCACGTAGCGCATTAATTTCTGTTTCTACTTTGCTGAGACGTTTTTTAATTTTGGCAGTGACTGCTTCGACATCTACCACACCAGCAAGGGGAATTAGTACTTGTACTGTACCAATTAAACCAGCGATCGCATTTTCTGATTCTTGCGGCTGTGGAGATTCTATCTGCGATAATTCTTTATCAATAGTCGGCTGGAAGAACTTCGCCCATAACTTTTGTCTAGCCTGAGTAGTCAGTAAATTTTGGCTAACAAACCAAGTTGTGTAACCAAAACCAATCACTTCAAAGAAATTTCCTAATAGGGGAACATCATTAATTGCATCTCCTACAGCTAAACCCACCCGAAGAACGATAATTCCCAGAAGAATGAAGCCAATTGTCTTCAAACCTCTTTGAGGTTTTTTAGCAGTAATCGTTTGGCTTTTTTGTTCGTCAGTAATGGTTAAAGTCTCTACCTTAGCCAGGTCTTTAATGTAAGCCTGTCCAGCAGCGAGGATTTGCCGCTCTTTTTCGCTGGCAGTTTGCAGATTTACCGTGACTTTCACCCCTGGCTTAACATCAGCTTCAGCACGTAAATTCCGAATTGTGCGGATTGTTCCAATTAACAATTCGAACTGTTCTTCTACAGCTAAATCAATTAAATTTGCATCTGCCTGGGGATAGAGTTGCAAAGCTAAAGTTTGCTGAGAATCTGCTGGCTGTTGGGTGAGGGTTTGCCAAATTTCTTCAGTAATGTGCGGCATCAAGGGGTGAAGCAGTTTCAAAATTCCTTCCAGCACGTAGGCGAGGGTTTGTTGTGCTACTTGCCGCGATGCAGGGTCAGCGCCTTGTTGCAGCCTGGATTTAACCAGTTCAATATACTGATCGCAGAAATCACCCCAAATAAAATCGTATAATCCCTTTGCCGCTTCTCCTAAACCGTAGTTATCGATGTAATTAGTAGTTTGTTTGATAACTTGATGGTAACGCGAGAGAATCCAGCGATCGCTTAATTCTATAGCGACTGGGTTGCCTAATTGTTGCGGCGTCTGTCCATCCAAATTCATCATCACAAATCGGGCTGCATTCCACAACTTGTTAGCAAAGTTGCGTGACGCTTCTACCGATGATGATTCATCCTTTTTGCGATCGTACTCTAACCGGATATCTTGTCCAGCCCCCGCCACTTCTTTAATCAAGGTATAGCGCAAAGCATCAGTGCCATATTTTGCAATCAACAGCAGCGGGTCGATACCATTGTTAGACGTCTTGGACATTTTCTTATTATTTTCATCCCGCACCAAGCCGTGGATGTAAACCGTTTGGAAAGGCATTTGTCCCGTCAGATGCCCAGCCATCATGGTCATTCTGGCAACCCAGAAAAAGATAATGTCAAAGCCAGTTACTAAAGTAGTAGTCGGGTAATAAGTTGCTAAATCTTGAGTTTGTTCAGGCCAGCCCAAAGTCGAAAACGGCCAAAGTCCAGAAGAAAACCAAGTATCCAATACATCTGGGTCTTGTTCCAACTTGACATTTTCACCAAATTGCGCTTTGCCTTTCTCCCAAGCTTCATCTGCTGATTTCGCGACCACAAACGGCGTGTTATCGGTAATTTTCCCATCTGTTTCACTGACAGCGTACCAAGCTGGAATTTGGTGTCCCCACCACAATTGCCGGGAGATGCACCAATCTCGAAGACTCACTAACCAGTCACGATATACCTTTGTCCAACGTTGGGGGACAAACTCAGGAGAATTTTTCTGGTCAAGGAATTCTAGAGTATTGTCAGCTAAGGGGCGAATTTTAACAAACCACTGAGTAGACAATAGGGGTTCAATAGGTACTTTACCGCGATCGCTATAAGGAACAGAATGTTTATAGTCCTCAATTTTCACTAAAAAGCCGTCTGCCTCTAAGCGAGAAATCACATTCTTTCTAGCAACAAAGCGGTCTTGTCCTTGAAACTCCCCGGCATTCTCATTCAGCGTGCCGTCCTTATTCATAATGTTGATCAACGGCAGATTGTGACGCTTACCCATGTCAAAATCATTCGGGTCATGGGCGGGAGTCACCTTCACGCAACCAGTACCGAAAGTGGGGTCAACAAATTCATCGCCAATGATCGGAATTTCCCGGTGTACAATTGGCAGAGTGATGGTTTTGCCAATTAGATGTTTGTAGCGATCGTCATTAGGATTAACTGCTACTGCCGTATCACCCAGCATTGTTTCTGGTCGAGTCGTCGCCACCTCCACATAACCAGAACCATCTGTAAACGGATAGCGGAAGTGCCAGAGATTGCCATCAACCTCTTTAGGTTCCACCTCCACATCCGATACTGCTGACTGGGTAGCTGGACACCAGTTAACTAAGTACTCACCACGATAAATTAAGCCTTCCTCATAAAGACGAACAAAGGCTTCCAAAACAGCTTTAGATAAGCCCTCATCCAATGTAAACCTTTCCCGTGACCAGTCTGCCGAGACACCCAAACGTCGCAGCTGATTAACAATTGTTCCTTCAGACTCCGCCTTCCATTGCCAAGCGCGTTCTAGAAATTTCTCGCGCCCCAACTCATAGCGAGTTTTACCCTCTGCCTTGAGCTGCTTTTCCAATGTTGTATGCACAGCAATACTGGCATGGTCAGTTCCGGGTAACCACAGCGTATTGCGACCTTGCATCCGGTGATAGCGCACGAGGGTATCAATCAACGCACTTTCAAAAGCGTGACCCATGTGCAAGCTGCCGGTGACGTTAGGCGGGGGGATGACGATGCAGTAAGGTTCACCGCCTTTGTTGGGGTCAGCTTTGTAGATTTGGTTCTCTTCCCAGAATTTTTGCCACTTGGCTTCAGTGGTAAAGGGGTCGTAGAGACTGGGGAGGTTGGCAATAGTTACGGTCATGCTGGGAAAACTACTTTTGGAAGGACTCTAATAAATTTTGCCACAGGGTTGGAGAGGGTTTAATGGAAACGAACCGCCAAGACGCCAAGGACGCCAAGAGAAGAGAGCCAAGTCAGGAAGTGGATAGATTAGCTTATTCAGTGATTGGGGCGGCGATTGAGGTACATCGAGTGTTGGGGCCTGGGTTTTTGGAAGAGGTGTATAAGGAAGCGCTAATTATAGAATTTTTCAGGTGCGGCATACCTCACGTTGTTGAAAAGTCAATAACAGTAAATTACAAAGGACATGAAGTAGGTAAAGGTAGATTAGATTTTTTAGTTGCTAATTGTCTAATTCTGGAATTGAAAGCTGTGCAAAATTTAGCCCCCGTTCATGAAGCTCAAGTCCTCTCTTACCTTAAAATGACTAATTACCCGCTAGCTCTCCTCATTAACTTTAACGTCCCCCTCCTCAAAGGCGGCATCAAGCGTATTATCCTTTCTTAATCTTCTCTTGGCGCACTTGGCGTCTTGGCGGTTCGTTTAATAAACCCATGAAACATCAAACAACCTCCCCTTGGACATTCATCCCCACCTTATATTTTGCCTCCGGCATACCTTACGTCATCATCAACACAGTTTCCGTGATCTTTTACAAAAAACTCGGAATAGATAACGCTCAAATTGCCTTATGGACAAGTTTTCTCTATCTACCCTGGGTCATCAAAATGTTTTGGGGTCCAATTGTCGATATTTACTCTACCAAACGCAAATGGATACTTTATACCCAATTTGCCATGTTTGGTTGTTTAGGTTTAATAGCCTTTTGCTTACAACTGCCAAACTTCTTCTTCATCTCCCTCGCAGCATTAACAGTTGGAGCTTTCATTTCTGCCACCTACGACATTGCCACAGATGGCTTCTATTTACTGGCTTTATCTCCAGAACAACAAGCATTCTTTGTTGGCATTCGCTCTTTATTTTATAGAATGGCCGTAATTTTTGGCTCTGGAATATTAGTAGTCTTAGCTGGACAGCTTGAAGTATCTCTCAACAATATTCCTTTAAGCTGGACTATAGCTATTAGCTTTTCAGCCTTAATTTTAGCAATAACTTTTATATTTCATCGCCTAGCTTTACCCATACCTGAGTCAGATGATCAGCGGCAGCCAGAAGCTATAGAAAAGATACCCTTTTGGACAATTATTAGCTCATATTTTGCACAAGAAAAGATTGTATATATTTTAGCATTTATCTTGCTTTACAGACTTGGTGAGGCAATGCTTGTCAAAATAGCCTCTTTATTTTTATTAGACAAACCAGAAGTAGGTGGTTTAGGACTATCAACATCAGAAGTCGGATTAGTCTATGGAACGTTTGGTGTAATTTCTCTGATTTGCGGCGGCATTTTAGGAGGTATGTTTATTTCCAAATACGGGTTAAAAAAATGCCTGTTTCCTATGGCTTTAGCTTTGAACTTACCAGATATATTTTATGTATATATGGCTTATACAAAACCTTCCCTAACCTTAGTTTATCCCCTAGTTTCCTTAGAGCAATTTGGATATGGTTTTGGGTTTACAGCTTTTAGTGTCTATTTAATGTATATTTGCCAAGGCGAATATAAAACTTCTCACTTTGCTATTTCCACGGGCATTATGGCTTTAGGTATGATGCTTCCGGGATTAATTAGTGGTTATCTACAAAAAACATTAGGCTATCCATTATTCTTTGTCTTGGTTTGTTTGCTAACAATTCCCGGAATGATTGCTATCTTTTTCATTCCTTTACAAGAAAAGTCGAAGAGTCCCAGTTTATGAGTTATGTTTTGGGAATAGATGGCGGCGGTAGCAAGACTGTTTGTGTCTTGATGGATGATGCGCGTCAAGTACTAGGACGCGGTGAAGCTGGCGCATCTAACTATCAAAGTATCGGTATTGAAGCAACTTTACAATCAATCCAATCTGCAATTCACGCTACGATAGATGAGACGAGAAAGATTACAAATACTGTGAAGATTGAAGCTATCTACTTAGGTTTAGCAGGTATAGGTCGTGCAGCAGATATCGAAGTAATCAAAGGTTTAGTAGAAGAGTTGCAGAATAGTAAAGTGCTACCTATTATCTGGGATGTAAAACCATCTAATATTGTAATTTGTAATGATGCCTTGGTTGCTTTAGTTGGTGGAATTGGTCATGATGTCGGAATTGTAGTTGCAGCAGGAACTGGTTCAATAGTCTTTGGACGAAATCACCAAGGAGAAACCAAGCGAGTTGGTGGCTGGGGCTATATTTTAGGAGATGAAGGTAGCGCCTATAAAATTGCTGTCGCTGGGATGCAAGCAGCATTAAAAGCCTATGATGGGCGTGAGAAGCAAACAAGTTTGATAAAGGCTTTTAAACAGCATCTTAATTTGGCGAGTATAGAAGATTTAATAGAAGTAATATATCGGCAAGGGTGGGGAGTAAAGCAGATAGCGGCTTTAGCACCAATTGTGGATTTTGCAGCAGCATCTGGTGATGAAGTAGCCAATAATATTATTGATGATGCTGTGCAAGAGTTGGTAAAAGCAACCTCTACAGTAATTGATGCCATATTTAGTTATGACTCAGTTTTAGAAGTAGTCACAACAGGAAGTGTGTGGCGAGGTAGATCCAAAATGCATGAAAGATTTCAGGCATCAATTATCAAGAAGTTTTCTTCTGTTCAAGTTATTTTTCCAAGGTATGAACCAGCTTATGGTGCTGGCTTATTGGCATTGCAAAAGTTCAAGTAAAGGGAAAAATTGAATTAAAGCAAATAGGTCAAATCATCTACTCAGCTATCTATTTTAAAGGAATAGTTCCTGAATCAATTGATTTATTTAATTGAGAAAAGTCAGTTCTACTTGATTATTTAATTTCTTATGTAGAGAAAATTCAAGAGATAAAACAGAGACTATAATAAATATAGCTATCTAATAGCTGTCTAGATTTTAATCTTAGTTAAGTTGTAGTTATGATCTTAAAGAAAGACCAGAATGTAGAGGCTGCTTTCAATAGGCTAAAGTGTAGCTTAAGGAATGAAAATTATCCTCAAGTATTCAAATTAAGTAATGGAGCAAGGATAGTTTATTATCCTGCTGATTACTCTGATATGGAAGCAGGATATACTAATATCTTTGCTAAAGAATATAAATTAGTTTCCCCTAGTGGGTCTCTTGTATCAGTAACTAATATTAGGGCTTTCTGCAAAGATGTCTTTGGAGCTAATCCTAGTGGCAGTCCTAAATACTGTTCTAGTTTTAGTGATATGTTTAATGGGGTAAGAGCTACAGATAACGTGCTTGGCTGGAAAAAGTATGAAGAATCATCAAGGTTAGAGTTAGAGTTGAAGTCAGCTAATCTACCAGTAGCAGTTTAAAGTAAATAAATTATTTATATGTATTAGGAAGCAGAGGTAAGTAATTACCCCTGCTTTTTAATACAAGTAATTAAAAGGTAAGTATATTTGGGGTAGGAGAAGGCAGCTTTTAATAAGTAAAGTAAAATCACTTGTTAAATTTAAAGATTGATTATGGAAATTTTACTTTACAAGGTTTTAGGAAAATTACTTCTTCCACTTATTGTATTAGGCTTTGTTGGAGTAGCAATGGTGTTTGGGGAAGTGTTTAAAAAGCTGCCTCGCATGATTAGGTTTGCTTTCTATGGATTTATAAGTCTTCCTTGGATTGGAGTTATTTTCTCTGTATTGAATAAAGGAGATATGGGACTAGTTGGATTTTTTACAATAATATTATTTATTTCAGTAGGTCTTGGATTCTGGATGGAAAATGAAATAAAGCAAGGTTACTAATCTACTTAACCTTCACAATAAAGTTAACAACTAAATAAGGCTGCATAACATTCATTGCCTGCCCTCCTCCAGAATTAGCTACACTAATTGCAGGTGCTTGGCTGACTTCATTGATAACTACATTAGCATTTTGAGTTCTCTCTCCTCCTGGAGGAACTCCATAAGCAGAGCCAGAGCCATCTCCATCTTCTCCTGCATTATTATCATAAGCATAGCCATTGAGATTATGGTAGTGGGGTTGAGCAGAGACATTGTGCGTGTGAGCAGCTTGGGTGGCAGTATGAGAGTGACCAGGCATTTCAGAGACAGATTGAGTATGCTTTTCTTCTCCTCCTGTTTCTCCTAAATTATATTGTTTGGTACTAGACTGTCCTGAACCAATAGGAACTCTGTAACTAAGGTTAGGTAGATTAAAAGTAGTGGAGCCATCTCCTACACCATATCTAGTACCAAATCTGCTAAACAATACAGGATAAGTAGTTCTACTTACTGCTTGTCCAATTGCAAGCATAAAGCTATCATCTGGAGGATTATCTCCTCCATAAGGAAGAACTACACCAATAGGTAAAGCAAAAGACTTAACAAAAGCAGTAGTTGCAATCTGGTCATCATTGGAGCTAGCTAATGGCTGGGGTGCTTTAGGAATCCCAGTAAAAGTAGGACTATTTATATTAGCTTTACTAGCATTAAGCCCCTGAATTTGCTGGCTTAAACTATTTAAATTACTGACTAAATCTCTTAAATTAACTTCTACAGTATTTACTTTAGTAGTTAAAGCAGCTATCTCTGTTTCTAGCTCTGCTATTTCTTGAAGAAGTTCTTGCCTTAAATTATTAATAATTGTAGATAACTCACCTTCTCCAAACAAATCACTTTGGAGTTGAGTTAGCTGAGTAGTTAAGTCACGAGAAAATGAACAATTTTACTGTTGTTTAAGTGTTTAAAAGTTCATCTCTTAGTCACCCTTACTTACAATTTTCTCGCTAACCATCTTGACAAATCCTGTTTGAGATGGAATAAAACAGCCTTGCTTCTTAAGGGGGATTTAGGGGGATCTAAAAATCTAATGCACAAGTTTAGCTGTGTCACGCCACTAGTGTTTTTACAATCAGGAGTTACGCACTCTCGACGTAAAATCAAGGTTTGAGATTGTTTCACTTCGCTTAACGCAATGACCTAATTTCGTCACGATGCGTAAGTTCTAACAATAAGCTTTATATTTCTAAAATTAGTAAAGGGGATAGATGACATTCGCTTGTCGCGAAGCACCCACCCCCGAATAGCTGCCCAGATGATGAACCTGGAACCCTATAGTCCGGTATCTAATTTACCTAGTATCGGCCGAGATATTATTGATTGTCACTGGGAGAGATACGGATTTAGAAGATAGAATTTTGAATTGCTTCTCCTTCTTAAATTGCCTGCATTGCTAAAAGTGCTGTACCATAAGCAGCCTCTGTATATACCGATGCGACTACATCAACCTGCAAATGACGCGCCCTAATTGCAGCCCAAGTATGATTTGCCGCGCCACCCCCAGCAGTATAAACACGCGTCAACTTGTCCGCCCCCATTTTTTGTAGTAATTCATACCCTTGTGCTTCTATACGGGCAATACTTTCTAACAACCCATGTAGAAATTCCACAGAATTATCTGGGCGTGGTTCTAGTCTTGGGGGGAGATTTGGATCATTAATCGGAAAGCGATCGCCTGCTTTCAACAAGGGATAATAATCTAACTCACTGGCTTTCGATGGATGAATCTCACGGCTAAGGCTTTCTAACTCATCATTAGTGAAAAATTGCTTTAGCACTGCACCCCCAGTATTAGAAGCACCTCCAGTTAGCCACAAATCACCCAAGCGATGGCTGTAAATTCCATATCGCGCATCCTCTACACGGGTACGACTCAAAAGTTTTAGTACTAGTGTCGAACCCAGAGAAGTCACTGCTTCCCCAGGCGATTTTGCCCCACTCGCCAGAAAAGCCGCAATACTATCAGTTGTCCCAGCACATACCACGCAATCACGCCGTAAATGAAATTTATCAGCAACTTCTGGGCGTAATTCCGCAATTGGAGTCCCAGGAGATAAAACTTTGGGTAGCTGAATTGGTATTTGCATCTTTTCCAGCCATTCTGGGTATTTTAACTGCTCCACGTCATAACCCAGCTTTAAAGCATTGTGATAGTCGCTAATACCTAAATTTCCATGCAGGAGAAATGCCAGCCAGTCGGCTTGATGCAGAAAATATCTGGCTTTGCTAAACGAGGGTAATTGCCTCATCCACAGCAGTTTGGCAAGGCTGGAGGTTGAACTCAAAACTGTGTGATTAGGCGGTGCTACACTCCTCAACTGCTCTAAAACAACTGATCCCCGCGCATCATTGTACAGTAGTGGTGTATCTACAGGTTCGCCAGTGGCATCGACTAGCAGGACGGTGGAAGAAGTACCATTAATTGCGATCGCTTTAATTTCTCGCCGCAATCCTTCAGGTATCTGTTCCACAAGCATAAACAAAGCCTGCTGCCAAATAGACGGCATAACAGCAGCAGATGAATCCTCAAAAGAATATCGTGCCTCAGCCTGGATACAACCATCATCGTCAATCACCATAGCGCGTGCGCCAGACGTGCCGAAGTCGATACCCAGATACAAATCCATAGTTTTATGAATTTTTATAATAAATAATCGCTAACTACACTGACTAATAACTGCTTTTGTTGCATCTTGTAACAAGATATTCCACAATTTTGGCAAAACAAGGAAAAGTAGTAAACGAACTGTTCAAAATCTATTCAGGTTAGGAGGTTTCAACTCATGGCTATATTAGATACTCTGTACCTTGCTCAAGTAACTTCCATCTCGGATACTCAAGTCTATATCGCTCTGGTTGTAGCGTTGATCCCAGGAGTTCTGGCTTGGCGCTTAGCCACCGAACTTTATAAATAACGCTACCATTTGACACTGTTAGCAAACTAGTCATCCTGGCTATACAAAGTGCAGTATTCAGGCTTTTGTGGCATCAAGCCCCAAACTGTAGCTGTAAAATCTGCACTTACGTAAGCCAGGTTCTTTTTAAACTCATACAACACGTGTAGCAATTTGCAAAAAATGAAGTAATATGGCTGCTAACATCAAGCAGTAAATAGTGCTAGCGCACTTTTACGGTGCTTCTCTTCACTCAGCAAGGTTCTTCTTAGCATCATGAACGCGATTCAACCGTCTAGACCACCGCTACAACCTACACAAAAACCGCGGGTTGTTCCTCGACCAAAACGACATCTTCGTCAACGTTCTTACCAGATGATGGCTCTGGAAGGCACAGCAAAGATAGCGGTTAATCTTGTCATTACAGCAGTAGCAGCATCTGCGCTAATCAAACTTCTGCCTGAACAGTCGTTACAGCAAGAAAAGTTACGAGAAATCAGCACTGAAGTCAAGCTGATGGAAGGGCGTGTAAATACTTTGCGGGCAGAATTTAGCCGTAACTTTGATCCGCATCAAGCTAAAAGTATTAGGCAAGAACAAGGATATCGATTTGATCCTAACCAGCGACAGATTGTGCTGATAAATCAAGATGGACAAGAAGTTGAATCCATAGAGTCATCACCATAAGAAAAATCTTCAACCAGAGATTTGATATTATTCAACTTCCTCGTAATTCTGGTTACATATAAACTGGGTGTTAATTTATATAATTGCTAATAAGTAATAGTTAATAGCTAGTTTTTGAATAGCTATATAGTTATCATCTATTAGCCTAACAGGGTCGCTAGACTTAAATTCAAAATCAAGAATCTACTTTTTGAATGTTGAATTTAGTGAAATAAAGGAATCTACCCAATCGGACGCTGAGGAGATAGCAGCTCGTTTAGCCAATTTTCGAGTTGTAAACGCAAGCGATAACCAGGAATATCGTTGCTGCTATCAATGGAAGGCAGTTGAATGAGGGCGCGACGGTAATCAGCGATCGCACAATTCCAGTCACCCCAAAGATGATAAGTTCTGCCGCGTTCAGCCCAAATGTGACCCTCTAGTTGACCAAAAAGCAGTGCTATCTCAAAATTCTCAACTGCCTCCTGATACTGCCCCAAGTCACGCAAAGTAATGCCTCGGTTAATCCAGGCCCGAATATGGCTAGGATGTAAATCAATCGCTTGATCATAGTCGGCGAGTGCTGCTGCTAGTTCTCCACAAGCAGCATAG
The DNA here is from genome assembly GCF_038096175.1 of Nostoc sp. UHCC 0302. Classification (NCBI taxonomy): domain Bacteria; kingdom Bacillati; phylum Cyanobacteriota; class Cyanophyceae; order Nostocales; family Nostocaceae; genus Nostoc; species Nostoc sp. UHCC 0302. The sequence continues at coordinate 8,190,240 of NZ_CP151099.1, read as the reverse complement.
TAATTTGCCCGATTGTTATAAGCGCTAGCTAACTTCGGGTTAAGTTGGATTGCAGTGTTATAGTCACAAAAAGCTTTTTGGGTTTCACCACTTTGAAAATAAATCAACCCCCGGTTGTTGTAGTCGAGCGCACTGTAGGGATGGCGGTGAATAAGTTGGGTTAAAAGTGCGATCGCTCCAGTATAATTTCCTTCTTGAGCCGATTTCAAAGCACAAGAGCGTAAGTAGCTGTCTCCCAAAGCTCTTTCGCTGCTATGGTTTACCCCTTGTTGTTGTGAATTAATTTTACTATTTATAACAAGTTGACACTGATTACTTTGCTGGTCACCAGAAGCTAAAAATGAATGACTATTCATATTTTCCTGCCTGAACCGCTTCCTCTGTGAAATATATGTGTAGTTTTTATTTGCTAGTGGTTTTTACCACTGCCTCTATTCTTAAGGTATCTAGGATTACTAGAAAGCCATCTGAAGACTGAATTTAACTTGTACAAGTGAAAAACTTCGCCCTAAATAATTAATCCTCAAACCCAGTTATAAATACTTCATCCCCAAGTCGAATTCCAGAAATAGCAGATGTCAATCTCAATAGAGTAATCAAGTAGTGAGAGCTACAAATTGGTAGAATGCCAACAAGCCTTTCGTTCGGGATTGAAAAGAGGACACAGAGAAATAAATTTTCATTGTCTGCGTCATCTTCAAGTTCACCCTTCGGATAGGTGCAGCACCCTCTGCGTCAACCTCTGCTCCTTCCCAACACAGTGGCTCAGAAACGCAAAGCGATGCCTCCCGAACAAGACTAGGTTCACCAGTCATACGCGACTGTTTGCTAGTCTTTAAATTTGATTTTTAAGTTTTGAGAAATTTTCTGATGACAAATGCAATTTCCTATCCCAATGCCCCTGATTTAGCAAGCGATGATTATATTGTCATCGGCTTGGCTACTTGCTTCATCAAAGAAGATGGAGAAGTTTATCAAGTCGAAGTTATAGAACCAATCCCCTCTGCAGCTTTAGAGGCACTTTTGAAGGGTATCCCTACCTCCTATAAGTTAGCTATTGCCACAACTTTAGGATCTGTACTGGATGGGGATACACCACTTCTACCAAATGGTTTCCCAAATTCAGCTCAGTTTGGAGAAGAATTTCTGCCACGTGCATTTGCAGCAGCTCGTACCTACAAGCGTCGTGAAATTGCCAAGTCGCTGATTCCTCTAGGTACAACCTACAATGAATTTAAATATTCTACCGAACGCAAACGAGTGTTAAATGCGGCACGAGTTGTTACTAAAGAAGACAACGTTAAACAGCATTCCCATACTCACAAAGTTCTTTAATCTTCTGTCATTATGTTGAAACTTTATGGTGGCGTTCGTAGTCGAGCGTCAATTGTTCATTGGTATTTAGAGGAACTACAAGTTCCTTACGAATTTATCAAGCTCGATTTGCAGGCTGGTGAACACCGCCAGCCTGAGTTTTTGGCAATTAACCCTTTTGGTAAAGTTCCAGCAATTGTTGATGGAGATTTTCAGCTTTGGGAATCAGGGGCAATTTTGCTGTATCTTGCCGATAAATACAGCAAAAACCCACTTTCACCAGAGCAAAGTGCTGTATATGCTCAATGGGTGTTGTTTGCCAATGCTACCCTCGGCCCAGGTATTTTTCAAGAAGCAAGTAGAGAGGCAGAAACGCCCCGTTTGTTGACTCCCCTAAACGAAATTCTCGATAGGCAACCTTTCTTGCTGGGAAATGAATTCAGTGTTGCTGATGTGGCAGTGGGGTCTATTCTCAATTACATTTCCATGCTGTTGAAGCTAGACCTCAGTCCCTACCCAGCAGTGTTGAACTATATCAAACTGCTGTCTGAGCGTCCAGCTTTTCAAAAAAGCATTGGCGGCCGAGCTTAATTAGTCGCCTCTAGTACTTGACTGCTACAAAGTTACGAGCGGAGGAAGCTTTCTAAGAGACATAACCCTCCGCTCAGACTTCTCTTTGTCCCCGCTCAGACTTCTCTTTGTCCACCAGAATAGCTCTCCCTTGTGAGCGATCGCTAATTTGTCCTAACGGCTTTAGTGACTGCTATAAGATTTAGTTGGGATATGAATCCCCAGTCCTCAGTCCCCAGTTCAACGATAATTTGTAAATTGCAAAGCAACGGGGTAGTCTTCTTGTTTCAGCCGCTGAATGACAACTTGCAAGTCATCTTTAGCTTTGGCAGAAACCCGGACAGCATCACCTTGAATTGAAGCTTGTACCTTCTTGAATTCGTCTCGAATCAATTTAGAAATTTGTTTAGCGATTTCCTGACTAATGCCTTTTTTGAGTTTGATTTCTTGACGTACCCGATTCCCACTGGCTGATTCGACTTTGCCAAAATCAAAGATTTTTTGGGAGAGATTACGCTTAGCGGCTTTTTCTCGCAGGATAGTATGTACAGACTCTAAAGTAAACTCACTGTCAGTGCCAACAGTAATGTTTTCTTCACCTAACTCGACAGTAGTTTGAGTATCTTTGAGGTCGTAACGACTTTTAATATCTCGCACAACTTGATCAACAGCGTTAACCAATTCTTGGCGGTCAAAGTCGCTCACAATGTCAAAGGAATAAGTAGAAGCCATAAGCAATTCAAAATTTAAAATTCAAAATTAAGACATGAGCCAATTCCATATTAACTAGTAGCTTGGATGATGCTCAAAAAGATGAGAGTGCCAGAGCCAAGGGAGCCAATGGCAAACATCAGTGAGCGTAAAAGGGGTATATTCACAATATAAAAAATCGAGTATAGCAAACGGGCTGCTACAAAGGCGATCGCAGCGGAGGCTGCTATGGAAGAATTCACACCAGTTACGTATGCCATCAATGCTGCTGCTGCAAAAACCATAAACGCTTCAAAGGAGTTTTGATGCGCCCAGGTCGCTCGTTGGGCATATGGTGGCAATTTATCAAACATTGCGCGAGGAGCAGAGATATCGTAGCCAACACGCGCCCGCGCATAACCTACCACCAAAAACGGTAGATAAATTAGAACGGCAGCAGCAGCGATCGCGTACAAAAAAATAGTCATTAGTATTTAGTCATTAGTTATTAGTTATCAGTCATTGGTCATTAGTCATTAGTCATTAGTCAAACATAAAGGACAAATGACAAATGACAAATAACTAATCAAAGTAGAACAGTGTTACTACTTTTCTTTGTTCTTCTGCGTCTTGGCAAGTTTGCAACAGAGTGCGACTGTCGTGAAACGCAAAGCAAATAAGTTGCTGGCAACGGGAGACAATCTCCTTATTACACAGGTAACTAGCTTCAGCAAGGGATAGACTATCATTACTGGGATTTTCTACCAAGTGCATTACCTGTTCTAATTGCTGGCGCGACTCAAGGGGCTGGCGTTCCAAGCTTTGGGGTAAAATTACCGTCAACAAATTTGGATCGGCCCGTGTTGCTCCCCGGATGGCAGCAGAATTTGTACCTGTAGCACCAGAAGTGATGATCCGATTACCCGATAAAACTAGGGCATAGGTCATCATTTCAATCAGGTTCTGATGTGTAATCGGGACATGACGCGAACCCAGCAAGGCAATTCGCTTAGAACCCGTTTGCTGGATTGTTGCCAGTTCTTGCGCTAATGTATCGTGGTTAATGAGGTCTATTGACTGGCTCAAAGATTAACGTAATCAGATTAACAACCTAGATATTTTACCAAACAGCGTGTAGTACGAAGCTAACCTGAGTTAGACATTGCTACAATTTCTTGATTTTTCAGCTCGTTATTCGCGATCGCTGGAAGATTTTGAGCATTTTGCCAGAGATCCAGCGAACTCACATCTAGAATTACCGCAGTTAAATCGAACTGTTGGTATTGATGGCAGCCTCGGTTTTTGATACGAAACTTATCTCATTGAATCGGTAAGGTTATAAGGCAGGTTACGGGAATATACTGAGCTTGGGATTACCTAATGAAACCAAGCAAGTCTGTGCTGTGAGGCGCAACAAAACAGCACACCCTCGCTTAGTAGGTGACAACGAGCCAGCTGTGGCCTCACCGCCAACACCTCCTGAGGACTGAGCATTGATGCTCTCAGTGTTTGAGTTGCTCAGGCTAAGGTAATGCTGCCGCGGGAGTCAAACCTAATTTAGATAACAAGCGGTCAATGTCAAAATGCTCAGTCATCAACTGGCGAATGCACTGAACTTTAATCGGTTCATGGAGACGGACTTGCCCAAAAGTACGGTCAACAATTTCTACAGTGGTGAGTGTATCCAAGTCAACCGACAAAATGGGAATTTCTAACTCTTCAGCGCGATTGAGGATAAAGGGCGCGGGTGGTAGTTGTCCTGTAAGGATTAAGCATTGGGTAGAAGTTTCCAAAGCGGCTTGCTGAATTTCCACACGATCGCCTCCTGTGACTACTGCCATATTCCGGCGTTTGCGGAAATACTTCACAGCAGAGCTGACATTCATTGCGCCAATTGCCAGACTTTCCACCAATAAATCTAGGCGATCATTACGACAGAGAACATCAGCATTTAATTGTTTTACCAGTTCGCCAACGCTGACACTACGAAGTAAATTGTTGTTTGGCAGCATTGCCAGCACAGAAATACCTCGCTGTTCTAAAAACGGGCGCAAGAGACTGTCAACTGTTTCTAGTTGTTCAGCAGGGATATCATTGATCACAACACCAATCAGGCGATCGCCCACACGCTGCTTAGCAGACAATAACGCCTCAACGGAAAGTAGCGATTTGTAACGGCATACCAATAGCACAGATGCATCCAATACTTCAGCCACTTGTAGCAAAGACAAGTCAAACAAATTGCCTTCTGACAAATCACCAGGCCCTTCTAGCAGTACCAAATCTCCTCGCGACATTTGTAAATATTGCTGTGTTAGGTACTGTTGATAATCGGTTTTGTCTTCTCCACGTAAGCGTTTTTGGACATTTATTTCGTCTAAAGCCAGCATCATGGGTGTAACGCGGTTTTCTGACAGATTCAGGCTATGAGCTATGAACTGAACATCTTCGTCAATTACACTTCCACCAGACGCATTCAAACAAGTACCTAGCGGTTTGCCGTAGGCGATATCCAGTCCTTTTTGCTGTAGCTGATAAGACAAACCCAGAACAGTTGCAGATTTACCGCTGTAAGTCTCGGTTGATCCAATCAGCAAATATTTAGGGGATTTTGGCACACATGCACTCCTAATTTCAAAAGTCAGAATAACCCAGCTAGGTGTTTTCTAATTTTAGTTTGTTCTGACGAAAGCCTTCTGCTCTCAAATAGTAAGGTTTCCCAGAAACTACCTTCAGCAAGGGTAGCGCAATGGTTAATATCCAGAGCGATCGCGTCGAACTTTATCAGACAGGAGTGAGGATTGAGGATTGGGGAAGGTTGGGCCCCCTCTGGGGATAAGGGGTAATAGGGATTGGGCATTGGTAATTATTGCTATGCACAATACAGGAGATAATCTTTCCTCTAAGCCCTGGCATTTATTGAACTCATATAAAGATAATTTTCCTATGCCCCATGCCCATTGCCTAATTTATTCTTCTATACGTAGCAGCTTGCGGTAAAAAGGTTGTGAAAAATCAGTCACACGATAGCGCTTGTAGTTGTCCATAAGTTCTATCAAAAAATTAATAAACTCAAAACTGGCCATCATCAGTTCGTAACTGAGGTCAGCGTTGCCATCAAACTGTACTCGGCAACGCGTTAAGTCTGACGGTAAGGTAGCCACATTCCAGGTAGCGACAAAGGGAATATGATCGCTGGCTTCTATTTTGCGCTGTCCCTCCAAGACGCCTTTTTGATAGAGACTGATGGCAAAGGGTAGGGAATTGCGCCTTGTGCCTTGAATGTAGGGTAAATAAACACTGGCTTGTTGCTGAGTAGCAGGCTGAAGTTGCTCTATAGACATTTTTAAATATTCCTCAAGTTAGTAAACAACTGGGGATATTGGGAACTGCCACTAGTATTCCCAAAAAATCTGTCTAAAGCACAAGACTGGGGACACTTCTCTACGAGAGGTTGCGCCCTAAGCGCAGCTATGCCGCAGGCTTTACGACAGGCTCAGTGCATCGCTGGGGATTAGGGACTGGGAAGCAGGAAGAGATGTAGAAACCAATGACTAATTACTGAAGTTACTGCTAAGAAATATTAAAATTTCGGTTACAATGATGCTGCATTAACTTTTATCGAAGCTGGGGCAATAACGCTAAAATCTCTACTGTCATGCAGTAGGTGCTGTTATTGCTATTTTTATCGGACACCATCTGCTGCTACCTTGCTATCACTTTGGACTATCTGGAATTCCTATGAATAGGGAACTTACTAGCTCTATGTGAGTTAGAGGGTGTGGGTAACTACCACTAATTTCACGGGTAGCTAAAAGAGCGTAAAGTTTGCGTAGTTGAGTGTCGCCTAATTACCAGTTTCTTCAATGGGTGTAAACAAATACTGCTGTTTGAATGAAGTAACCTATGCCAGCGAATTCCTGGCCCGAAGACAATTCTTATCAAGAGCTTGACCCGCTCAACTCCTTATTGTCTGACCTATCGGCAGATGAGGAGTTAGTGTTAGATACAAATCCTGTATCTGTAGCATCCCGGTTTCAAGGTCGTAGACGTAAAGCAGCTCTAGTTTTGACTATTGTCTGGAGTAGCACGATCGCGCTGCATTTAGTTTCGTGGAGTTTTATATTCATACTGGGACTAACCACTGTCTTAGGTTTTCACGCCTTAGTGGTGATATTTACCAAGCCTCGCCACTATCCAAAAGAAATACAGGGAGATTTGCCTTCTGTATCTGTTTTAGTGGCTGCGAAAAATGAGGAAGCGGTAATTACAAAATTAGTCAATAATCTTTGTCAATTGGAATATCCCAATGGAGAATACGAAGTATGGATAATTGACGACAACAGCACTGATAGCACACCAGAGTTATTAGCAGCACTAGAGCAGAAATACGACAAACTCAAAGTACTCAGACGTTCAGCAGAAGCTACTGGCGGCAAGTCAGGGGCCTTAAATCAGGTACTGCCTTTGACAAAGGGCGAAATTATTGCAGTATTTGATGCTGATGCCCAAGTGACATCAGACTTGTTGTTACAAGTAATACCTATATTTCAAAGAGAAAAGGTAGGGGCGGTACAAGTACGAAAAGCGATCGCCAACGCCAAAGAGAATTTTTGGACTAAGGGTCAAATGGCGGAAATGGCACTTGATACTTGGTTTCAACAACAGCGGACTGCTCTTGGTGGCATTGGCGAATTACGAGGTAACGGTCAATTTGTCCGACGCAAAGCTTTGGAAAGCTTCGGAGGATGGAATGAAGAAACCATTACCGATGATTTGGATTTAACAATCCGTTTACATTTGCAAAAATGGGATATTGAGTGTGTATTTTTCCCAGCGGTGCAGGAAGAAGGAGTGACCAGAGCGATCGCACTCTGGCATCAGCGTAACCGTTGGGCAGAAGGCGGATATCAGCGCTATTTAGATTACTGGAATCTAATTCTCAAAAACCGCATGGGTACGCGGAAAAGCTGGGATTTGCTGATGTTTTTGCTGATTATGTATATCCTGCCTACAGCAGCAGTACCAGATTTATTGATGGCGATCGCTCGGCATCGTCCACCAATATTAAGTCCGATAACTGGCTTGTCAGTTTCCATGTCAATGATTGGAATGTTTACAGGTCTGAGGCGGATTCGTCAAGACCAAAAATTCCAGATTTCTACGTATTTTCTGTTACTCTTGCAGACTTTACGTGGCAATTTATATATGTTGCACTGGTTAGTAGTTATGAGTAGTACTACTGCCCGGATGTCGTTTAGACCAAAGCGTCTGAAATGGGTGAAAACTGTACATACCGGGAATGGGCATTAGAGGCTGGGGACTGGGGACTGAGGACTGGGCAAGATTTTCCCAATACCAATTCCTAATCCCTAATACCCAGTCCCCGATCCTTTTTATTCATCATCTTCAGATTCCTCTACCCAATCAGGTGTAGTCATAGAGTCAGACAATTCTGTTGGATCTTCTGTGAAGCGGATAACTTGTCCGTTGAAAAATTCTGCTAGACGTTGAGCTGCGATCGCCACTTCATCAGGTTCCCAATCAGTCGCGGGTGTTCGAGTTGGCAGTGGAGGCAAAGTTTGTACCCCATTTCCATTTAAGCCATTTCCATTCCTTGCTGCCGACTCTGTTTTTAGTGGTACTGGTGTTGGTACTGCTGGTGTTGCTGGCTGGGGTACTGATGCTGGAGGCGTCGTTTGCCTGTCGTAACTGACAGCAGGTGGCTGTTGAACACGAGTAGAATCTTTTGGTGGAGGATTTTTTCTAGAGTAATTAGAGGTTGAAGCAGTTTCTTTTTCTAGATTTACCTTGATTTCTCGTTGGAAAGTCTGCTGAAATGCCGCCCTAATTATTGGTTGATCAGATTTAACTTTTTCATACCATGCTTGTTTGATAGCAATACAAGCTACAGCACCATCAAATTCGATGAGATGGCACATTTGACGTAGCAGTTCTCGTCTTGAGATTGGCTGGAGGTTAGCAAGCACCTGTTGCCAAATCTGAGTTAAGTCCTGTTGTGCTTCCTCAACAATTTCTGAGGTTACTGGTTCAATTACCGCAGGTGGCGAAGAAACAGATACAGGTTCTGGGGTTACTGGTGGAACTGAGTTAGCAGCAGAATTTTGATTTGTTTGTGGTTCAATTGGGGAAGATGATGTGAGGGGTTGATTTTGAGGAACTGCCTGATGATGGTTTGAAGATGCAGAATTGTGGTTTGTTTGTGAATTCTCTTGAGGTACAGAAGAGATTGCGTGATTTTGGACAACTGCTGGAGGATGCTTTGAAGATATAGCAGGTGTATTAACTCGTGCTGAGATACTTGGGGCTTTTATTTGAATATTTGTCGCACTTGGTAACAATCCGAGTAATGTTACCTCCAACCACAAACGTGGCTGAGTGGTGTTTTTAATTTGCACTTCAGCTTCGCGCAAGTGTTTCTGTCCAGCCAAAATTGTACTCATGTCCAAATTTTGGGCAAACTCAACCAAGGCAATGCAAGTTTGTGGAGTACAAGCAATTAAATCGTGACGTCTAGGTGCAGTTTTAGCAATTAGTAAATCACGGTAAAATGCGGCAAGATTTTGGAGAATAGTTAGCGGTTCCCGTCCACGATCTAAAATTTTACGGGTGCAATCTAGAACGGCTTCTGGGTTATCTTGAGCGATCGCTTCTAAAAGCGCTAATAAATCCTGTTCGCTGACTGTACCAACTAAATCCCAAACTCGGTTTGGTGTGACTTCACCTGATAACAAAGCTAATTGGTCGAGCAAACTTTCCGCATCTCGCAATCCGCCCTGAGCAATTTGGGCTATTAAGGTGACAGCATCAGGAGAAACATCAATGTTTTCTTTAGAGGCGATCGCACTTAAATGCTTTACCATCGCTTCTAACTGAATGCGTCTAAAATCAAACCGCTGACAACGGGAAATAATCGTTGGCAATACTCGCTGCGGATCAGTTGTTGCCAACACGAAAACCACGTGTCTCGGCGGTTCTTCTAGTGTCTTCAGTAGCGCATTGAACGCTGCTGTACTGAGCATATGACACTCGTCAATCACATAAACCTTGTAGCGGCACTGTACAGGAGCAAACTGCGCCTTTTCAATTAGCTCACGGATATTATCGACACCAGTGTTGCTAGCGGCGTCGATTTCAATTACATCTAGAGAGTAGCCTTTGGTTATTCCCTGACAAACATCACACACACCACAGGGTTCAGGTGTTGGTTTACCACTTTTGAGACAATTAAGAGATTTAGCGAGAATACGGGCGCTAGAAGTTTTCCCTGTACCTCTTGGCCCAGTGAACAAATAAGCAGGGGCGATTTTCGCTGTGCGGATCGCGTTCGTGAGGGTGGTGGCGATCGCCTCTTGACCCACTAGTTCAGCAAAACTTTTTGGGCGATACTTGTGATGCAGGGGTTCGTAAGACATGGATTTGAAATGTCAATGCCTTTTCTAAATTGATTTGTAACACAAGCGCCCAATTTGGCATTCAACTATTGTGAACTACCCCTGGGAATATTGTCAAAAACTTTGCTGCCCTTTTCCTTCTTCACTACTACACGGGAAATTAGTCAATGGACACTAGATTTTTATGCCACTTTTATCTTGCACCGTCAGATTAATCAGGGGTAAAGGGGCTTGATGAATTCTTGGCTAGATTCCTTTAAATTATAGTACATTTGAACCATTTAAAATTCAGTAGTCACGAGATATCTATAAATTATGTCTTAATGACGAATTACGAATTAGATTAACTGGATTAACGTTATGTCCAGTGCGATCGCTACAATCTTAGGGTAAGCAATACTCAATGGTGCAGCAAATGCTCAGGCGGCTAGTTCAGTGGATTAAAAAGCTTTTTCAGAACTTGTTTGGTAGAAAACAGACTCGTTCCAAAGCTAGGGTGGATGTGCAAAAAGAACCAGCACCACCGCTTACCGATACGGATCTGGAATTTCTCTTCAACGAACTTTTACAAGGAGTACATCAAGCAAGAGGGCAAGCGTGGGCATTGAAGTGGCTAGATAATATTAAACATCGTATCCCAACTGAACGCTGGGTTGAGTGGTTACGCCGCTTCGGTGACAGATTAGTAGCATCACCTACACCTAATAATGAAATAGCGGCGCGGTTAGTCCAACTAGGTGAATTGGGCGTCGGAGAAGTTGGGGACGTTGCCTACGATATTGGGATGCAAGTGCTGACGCGCAATCAAGGCGAACCGATCTGGGAATATGAAGGGCCGGATGCTTTCAACACGGATTTTCTACCGCAACAGACTTCCTCAACACTAGAGGAATCCGATGTAGCAGAAAACCTGCCGGAGGAACAATATCAAAGCGTCACTCTAGAAGAGTTGTTTGTGATGTTGCAGCAGGATGAGAACTTACGCCAGCAAATAGCCCAACAGCTAGCAATTGAGACAGATGATCCACAAATTCTTGTCCAAGCGTTAGTTAATCAACTCTATGATCCGGAACAAACTACAGAGCAAACAGAAAGTTGATCATTTCTAGGGACAAATTCAAAAATAAATTAGCAGTTTGCAAGTTAATGAGGTATTTTCAACTCATGAGTCAGATATAGAGTAATTTTATATCTGGCTTCTGTACAGACGCGCTATGGCACGTCTCTACTGCTGAATCTGCTGTAAATTTAGCGTGTAGGCAAATCCACAACTTAATAAAGTTATGTATAGCTTTTGTAAAGTTGCGACGGAAGCACTACCCGGATATAGTGGGTTATTACCTAAATCATAATTTTATGATCACAACGCTGGCTAAAATCTAGGAAAAACAAAATCCAAGAGTGGGGCAGATGCTCAGGCGGCTATTGCAGTGGTTTAACAGGTATTTGAAGCGCCCCTTTGGCAGTCAGCAGACTCGTTCTCTAAAGGGTGCAAGGCGATATAAGGCAGTAGGACAAACATCAGATCCATCGAATACGGATCTGGAACAATCATTTATCCAATTGTTGGCAGGTGTGCATCAACAACGTGGACAACAATGGGTACTAAGTTATCTGCGGCGGATGGAGAGCCGCATTCCAGTTGAGCATTGGATAAATTGGTTAGAGACATTTGGCGAAGAGTTGCTAGCTGCATCTGCACCGAATCATCAGTTAGCAAGGCGGATGGTGCAACTAGGTGAACTTGGTGTTGGTAGAATCGGAGACTTAGCCTATGATATTGGCATCAGGCTGTTACAAAACGCACCAACAGTATCCGAGGACAATCAGCCGCAAGATGAAATCGACATTACAACACCTGAAGAACCCTTACCATCTACTCCTGGACAAGAACTGATCCGCAGTTTAGGAGATCAGTTATGGGAATATGATCAGCCGGATATTATTGAAACCACAACGCCTGAAGAACCCTTGCCATCTACTCCTGGACAAGAACTGATCCGCAGTTTAGGGGATCAGTTATGGGAATATGATGAGCCAGATATTATTGAAAGCACAACGCTTGAAGAACCTCTACCGTCTACTCCTGGACAAGAACTGATTCGCACTTTAGGAGATCAGTTATGGGAATATGATGAGCCAGAAGTCGAAAACGTTACGCCAGCAACTCATAACGCTGCGGTTGAGGAAATATTGCCGAATAACTTATGGGAATATGATCAGCCAGAGGTCGAAAACGTTACGCCAGCAACTCATAACGATTCGGTTGAGGAAATATTGCTGGATAACTTAGAAGAACTGGTATGGCAATATGAAGAGGAAGATGCCCAAGTTACGACACCAATAGGTTTCCTGGCGCCGGCAGAAGAAGATTCAATCACTAACTTAGGGGAACTGAGGTGGGGGTATGAAGAAAAAAATTACCAAACTACAACATCAGCAAATTTAGTTAATCCCATTCGTGAAACTACAGACGAAACCTGGGATAAGGCGCTGGTAAATTTAGAACCAAATGTTGCCTATGCTTTAGATGAGTTGTGGGTAAGGTTAGATCAAAGTGCCAATCTAGTACAGCAACTTGCTTCTAATTTGGCAATTAAAACAAGCAATGTCCCAAGTATAATTGAGCGCCAAAGTAATCAATCAAATCCGATTGCCGCAGATCAAGCTTGTTTTTACCAAGGTCTTCAGCAAGCGAAAACGGGTGATTTGTTAGGAGCGATCGCTTCTTACGAGAAAGCCATCGAACTAAAACCCAACTTTTGGGAATATTGGTTTAACCGCGGCTTGACACTGTTTCATTTAGAACGTTTTACCGAAGCCCTCGCATCTTATGAAACAGCTATAGAACTCAAACCAGACTTTTATAAGGCTTGGTGCAACCGAGGTGGAACTCTCGGAGAATTAGGAAACTTTGAAGAAGCAATTGCCTCCTTTGAAAAAGCTATAGAAATCAAGCCAGACTACTACGAAGCTTGGGCTAGCCGAGGTTTCGCACAGTTGAAGTTAGGGTGGCTACGAGAAGCGATTGCCAGTTATGACCAAGCACTACATCTGCAACCAGAAGACCAGGAAAACTGGTACTACCGAGGAATCGCGCTAGCTGTAGGTGAGCAATATGAAGAAGCGATCGCATCTTATGACCAAGCACTAGAAATCCAACCCGATTATTACGAAGTCTGGATAGACAGGGGTGTAGTGCTGTTTAATTTGAAACAGTGGTCAGAAGCGATCGCCTCCTGGGATAAAGCACTCTCAATTCAAGCCGACTTTTACTTGGCTTGGTATAACCGAGGTATAGCCTTAGACAACTTAGGACAACGCGAAGAAGCGATCGCCTCTTATGGCCAAGCTATAGCAATCAAACCTGACTTCCACCTAGCTTGGTACAATCAAGCAGTAGCATTGTTTTATTTAGAACAATTTGCCGAAGCGATCGCCTCTTATGACGGTGCTTTACAAATCAGACAGGACTATTGGGAAGCTTGGATTGGCCGAGGCGCTGCTATTGGTAATTTAGTGAATGCTGACACATTGCCGAGTTTGTCCAACAGCATAACTGTAAAAAATCCTGCTCTTCAACAGGGAGGTTATGAAGGAAAATTAGCCAGCTATGAGGAAGGGTTAAAACATCTTCGCCCAGATACTCACCCAGAAGGTTGGGGTAGATTACATTTAGCGATCGGTAATACTTACTACGAGCTAGGCAAAAAACATTCTAAACCCCGCGACTATTGGCGCAAAGCTGTAGCTGAGTATCATCAAGCGTTGCTAACTCTGACATCAGAAGATTTTGCCCAGTTGCATCTAGAAATTTTACAATCGCTGATCAAAACACTTGTAGGTTTAGGGCAAACAACACAAGTACCAGAATTACAGCAACGCGGTACAGATTTGTTAAGACAATTGCTGAGTGAAGTAACTCGTTCTGATGAAAGTAAAAAACAGCTAGTTTTGAAATTTACAGGCTTTGCTCAACTAGCAGTTGATTTAGCTGTGGAGTCTGGTGATTTGGTCGAAGCCTGGGAATTTGCCGAACATGGCAAAAATGCTTGTTTAAACTGGTTGCTTTTTGGTTGGTGTGATGAAATTTACTCACCCAATTATGGCGCAATTCAACAACTGCTCAATCCTACAACAGCGATCGTCTACTGGCATATCAGCCCAGCCGCCCTACACACCTTCATTCTCAAAGACGGCGCACCATCACCGATTCTACTATTTACACCCATACAAGATTTAGGGGCAATATCTGATGGGGAAGACGCTGTACGTCTAAATGAATTGCCCCTACCCGAAGCAGTACGACGCCTTATCGAATTTGAAGAATGGTTAGAAGATTGGCATAACCAATATCAGGAATATCGTCGCACAGCCCAAGACCAAGAAAGTAAAAGTCAGCATTCTTGGTGCGTGGATATGGAACAAAAGCTGTTACACCTGCATAACATCCTGAATATTTCTACAATTACCCAAGAACTTGAAGGCATCACCCAACTAATTTTAATTCCCCACCGCGATTTGCATAGATTGCCTCTTCATGGGCTTTTTAATTTCTCTTCTCCATCTCAGGCAGATTTTCCTCATGTGGAGTCGAATTTTATTATTACTTATCTACCTAGCGCTCAAATAGGTTTATCAAGAGAAATAGAACAGAATTGGCAGTGGCAAAATCAGTTACTACTTAGTGTTGAATATCCTGAAACTAAAGGTTATCCGGCACTAAAATTTGCTAGTCTTGAATCTGAAATTGTTAGCCAAATGTTCGATAATACCCAGCGGCTTCAGGGGTCAGAAGCTCAGAAAAAAGTTGTAGAAAATGCCTTATTTGATAATTATCATATATTTCACTTCACTGGTTATGTTAACAACAATTTTAATGAGCCTAAAAAGTCAGCATTATTATTAGCAAACGAAGACAAACTTACGCTAGAAGAAATCTGTCAACATCATCTAGCGAGTTACAATCTTGTTACGCTCTCGGCTTGTGAAAATTTAAGTACTACCAACCAAAATATCAGCACTGAATATGTGGGATTAGCCACTGCTTTTTTGAGTTTGGGAGTTCCTCATATAGTTAGTACCATTTGGACTGTAGAATCATCTGCTACCGCTTTGGTAATGATAGAGTTCTATCGACGATTACAGCCAAATAAATCAGCAGTAACTGCTTTAGGTGAAGCAATAGCATGGCTAAAAGAATTAACGGCTGGAGAATTAACAAAATGGTACGAAGAATTACTAAATAATTTACATTCGGAAGATTCAAGCATTAGAGCTTATTTAACAACGCAACGATATAAAATCAGTAAGATGGCATCAAATGAAAAGCTTTACGGTCATCCTTACTATTGGGCAGCATTTACAATTACAGGTAAGCTGAATTAAAGTTTTTGAAATGTAGTTGAAGAAGAATATAGAATTCTTCATTTCGACTTAATCAATACTTTCCAGATGTCAAATGAAGATTGGTACAATATCCAGAGTGATTACTCCGTTAGAGTAACCATAATATTCGTATTACCCCACCCTGCAAAAGCTCCACTTTTGTAGGGTGGGGTGCTTTTACAGCAGATTGCAAGTTAGTGAAGTACAAAAATACCCCTCCCTAACCCTCCCCTTGGAAAGGGGAGGGAACTAGATTGGCAATTTCCCCCCAATACATCGGGGGAATTAAGGGGGGTAAAGGATGTACTCCATTTAGATACAAAACGCTGTATTACGGGCAATTTAACAGACATCATATCTATATTAATAAAGTTAGATTCTAAGATTTCTTATATGATAATTTTCCACAAAATCTAAAATTGAAGAATCTGAAAATGGAACAATTCAAAGTTTAGTTAGATGTTTTTAAATCAAAATAATACAAAATTTAAAATTAAATGATTTACGGGATTATCTATTACTAATTAACTAAAGCAAAACGAGCAAACTCAATTCCTATAAATTTTTGGCTCATTTTAAATTACTGTTTTTTTTAACTTATTCTTAATTAAAATTTAGTATTAAAAATACTGGGTACACATTTTTGTCACATTTCCGTCATCCTTGTTTGCAATATTAAAATTTGTACTTAAACTACTAATTAGCTAAGTTATTGGATTTTCCAAATTTGTCCTTGACATTCTCTTAATAGGCAATTTATTTATTTACCTAAGAAGGGTCGTATTGATTATCAGTTTTACTAACAGCGTATTTCAAGAAAGGTGGAGTACACAAACTAGGTCTCAAAGCCAAGCATAAAGACTGTTTCACTTCTGAATTCTGCTGTAAATAAAGTCTTTTGAGATTTGTTCAGTTCAGATCATTTACTCTTTGGAAATCCCTGATGTTAAGCAAAAAGAATATAACTAGCAAAACCTCTTCTAAATGGTTCGACTGTGTATCGACTGGTGTAATAATCTTGAAACTAGCTAAAGCTAAGTAGGTAGGTGCCAAAAAAGTCAGCTATGTTAAGATATGTAAAGACTGATAATGCATCTACAAGGTAGTTGGTGTATGGGTGCGCGTTTAAGGGTATTTCTGACTCCTGAGCAAGACCAAACTTTACTAAATCTGAGAAAACAGGATGTACCACAGAAAGTCAAAGACAGGGCGGAAATAATCAGGCTAAATGCACATGGTTGGTATGTAGAGAAGATAGCAGATCACTTTGATTGTCACAAAAAAACAGTCACAAAAGTTTTGCATCAATGGCAAAAACTGGGCACAGAAGGGCTTTGGGAATCTCCTGGGCGAGGGGGGAAACCAAAGTGGCTTGAGGATGACATGATATTTTTAGAAGAATGCCTCAGAAACGAGCCACGCACATACAATAGTTCTCAGTTAGCTTTGAAGTTGAAAACAGAACGCAACGTTGAGATGAGTGCCGACAGATTAAGACGGGTACTCAAAAAAAGGGGGTCGATTGGAAACGGACAAGGAAAAGCCATAAAGGAAAACAAGACCCAGTAGCACGAGCAAACAAGCAAGCAGACCTAGACATGTTGGAATTAGCTGCTGCCACTGGTGAAATAGACCTGAAATACCTAGACGAGTCAGGGTTCTGTATGTGGAGCGAACCTAGTTATACATATTACTTTAGAGGTGAGCAAAAACGGTTAGAACAGACTAAACGCCGTGGTCGCAGATTAAGTATTATCGGGCTTCTCCAACCTTTAATCAGTTTTGTTTACGGTTTAGTTATCGGTGGTGTTGACCGTAAATCTTATATAGAAATGATGGAGAAAGAAGCCAAACAAGCCCAAGAAACTGGACGTATCAGCGTGATTGTGCAAGATAACGGGCCAATACATCGCTGCCAAGAAGTTCAACAATTGTGGAAAAAATGGGAAAGTCAGGGTTTGTACATCTTTTTTCTCCCGAAATATTGCTCAGAAATGAATCCAATTGAATTGGAATGGCAACATCTCAAGAAAGATGAGTTATCCGGGCAAGCATTTGATGATGAGCTAGATCTCGCTTACGCCGTCATCAATGGTGTTCAAGCTAGAGGAAAAAAAAACAATCACAACACACATCGTGTAAAATTTAGCTCTAGATTATCAACTTAAGATTTTGTTACATAGTAGAAAATTTCGGTGCCTACCTACTTAATTTGCCAACAAAATGTGCTAAAAAACCATTTAATAAGTCGCGTTTTGCTCTAGCACTGGCAGTTTCGCTGCTACAGTCCTCTATTTTGCCGTTGACGTTTGCTGCCTCGGCAAACGCGAAAGAATCCTTTCGACGCGAAGCGTGGTCTGAAGACTCGACCGTCACCGCCCAGCCGGATGTCAGCCGTGACATCGCTCCATACTTTAATGAACCAGCCAGAGAACCTAAGCTGCCAAAGAGCCTGCTCACCAAGTTACTCCGAGATCGGATTAAGTACGTCTTCGTGATCTTCAACGAGAATCACTCGTTCGATAACGAATACGGAACCTTTCCAGGCGTCAATGGACTCTATTCGGACGGACGTAGGCCTCGTTCTCCAGAGAAAACGCCGGGCTTCACTCAAACCTACACAGACACCAACGGCCTAACTGTCAAAGTTCAGCCATTCCGGATCGGGGCTGAACAGAACGCCAGCGCCATTGATAGCGTTGACCACTCACACACTGGCCTGGCGACTAAGCTTCACATCGTGAACGGTGAACCGCAGATGGATCAGTTTGCCTACGATGAGTACAGGCGCTTTGCATCCAAAGGTGGTACAGCTAACATCGCTGAAGGCAAGCAGTTTGCAAACCTTGTCATGTCACACATCGATTGCGACACGATTCCGTTCTTTTGGAAGTGGGCTAGCCGCTTCACAGTCTTTGATAACATCTTTGCAACCGAAGACACACCTTCTACCCCGAATGCGATCGCGATGCTCGCAGGACAGTCAGGTGAGACACAGTGGATCAAGCATGGCTCAGACGGACAGTCTTACACTGTGGGCAGCCACACTGGTACAACGCAGGGAGTGCCGATAGTCAACGACCCGCAACCCTTCTACGGCTCTCAGTTCGACGAGACGACAGGCAACAAGCAGCCAAGCGGTGCGAAAGAGAGCTACGCCGATAGCAACATTGCCTCAAACCTGACCTTCGCAAGCCTACCCCTCACCTTCCTGGGCCGCAACATTCAGGCAGTGTTATCTGGCAACAAAAATCCTTTGTTCGATTTGCCAGATATCCAGCAGGACATTCCGTTCATCCAGAACCTCAGAACCAAGCCCGTCAATTGGCGCTGGTATCAGGAAGGCTATGATCTTGAGCCGACTGATACGAACGGGGTTGCCTCGCACAATGCATACGTTAGCCATCACAACGGCGCACAGTATTTCGGCTATATCGCCAATACACCGCAGGTGAGCGACAGTCTACGCGGGCTTGGTGACTTCTTCACCGACATTGCCAATAACAAGCTGCCTAGAGGGGGTGTATTTTATATCCGTGGTGGCTACACGAACCAGCAAGGGTTAAAGCCACCAATCACGAACCCCAAAACGCCCGCAGATGAAGTTGCCGCAATTAATGCATCCAAGTCAGGGGATGACGACCATCCAGGTTACACCGACCGACAACTCAGCGAGGCGATGGCAGCCCGCGTGATCAACGCGATCGCCTCACGTCCAAACCTCTGGAGACAGAGTGCCATCATTATCACTTATGACGAGTCAGATGGTTTCTACGACCATGTTCCGCCACGTATTCTGTCCTATGGCCCTGATGGACTGCCCCTTTCCCGGGGTATCCGCGTGCCGCTGATCTTGATCTCACCCTACGCACGGACACACGCTGTCTCACACGTCGAGGGTGATCACAATTCGGTAATTGAGACGATCAACACGATTTTCGGACTGCCTCCGCTCGCTAGCCTCCCCGATGAGGCACAGGCGCTTGCAGCTGGCAACTCCCCGAAGTTCAACCACTATGCCCCGCCAGGATTTGAGCAGAAATACCTTGGCCCACGGGACATCAATTCGCCAATCTCAGACAGCCTGCTATCTGGTTTTGATTCAAAGCGTCTGCTTGGTATTTCACCACCACTGCCGGCCTCGTTTGCAACAATTCCTGATAGTATTGTGACCACGCTACCGCATTACGGTGGGCAAGGTTGTAAGGCGATCGGGATTACGCCAGAGGATGATCGTCAGGGCATTGTTAACAACATTCCCCCAGGTTTCAACCCGCTGCCAAGCACTTACCCAGCCGGCAACCGTTGAAGATGGCTTTTCTAAGGGATTGGGCATGGGGGATAGGGAAGAGACAAAGTATAGATTTCTTCAAGAATTTCCCCAATCCCCATTACCCCTTATCCCCAGTACCCAATCCCTAATTAGGAGAATTCATGCGTTTTGTGTTAGTCTTGCTGACCCTACTCGGTGTTTGCGGCTCGATTTCTGTCGCTCAAGCTGGCTCTGTGGTCGAACGGGTGAAGGCACGTAGTATAGTTCGCTGCGGAAGTGTCAAGCGGCCGGGTCTGGCAGATCCAGTCGGTCAAGGTCGCTGGACAGGTCTCAATGTGGACGTATGCCGTGCGATCGCCGCTGCTGTTCTCGGATCTCCTGACCGCATCGAATACCATGAGTACGAGACAGCGAAAGATTTTGACGCAGTGCGTAAGCAGCAGGATGATGTATACTTCCTCACAGGATCGGAAATCAACGAGCAGAAGTTGGCTGGCAAGCTGGTTCCTGGGCCCACCGTCTTTGTGGAATCCCATGCAGTAATGGTGGCTTCCACCTCGACCGTCCACCACATCGATAACCTCGCTGGGGACAGTATCTGCTTTATGATTGGCAGTTCGGTGGAGCGGAGTCTTCAGGCTTACTTCGATGCACTTCATCGCAATTGGTTTCGTCGGGCGTTCTCTGAGGACGGGGAGATGATCGACACTTACAATGTGCAGAATTGCCATGCGATCGCTGCCGAAATCACGACCTTGGCAATGATCCGCCTCGATTCGGGTGTGAACCGATTGTCAAGCCGCATTCTCCCGGAGTCGCTGACGAGCTTTCCATTGATGGCGACGACGGGAACCAATGACGCGCAGTGGTCTGCGATCGTAGCGTGGACGATACACACACTGATCAGTGCAGACAGCCCAGAAATACGGTGGTATGCAAGCGGTGCTGGGGCAATGCCGATCACCGCACCTGAGCTAGGTCTAGACAAAGAGTGGCAACGTCGCGTTCTTGCATCTGTCGGCAACTACGGCGATATCTTCGAGCGCCATCTCGGTAAAGGCTCTCGACTCAGACTCGCTCGCGGGTTGAATGCAAACCAGTTGCGAGGCGGACTTCTTTTAAGCCCATTTCTTGAGTGATGGGGGTAGGGTTATGAATTTTAGATTTTGGATTGTCAAAGAGCCATTGAATCAAGATTTTTATCAATTTAATTATTAAAAGAATTTATAAATGGTCATCGGTAAGGAGCTATTAAGCAAGAACAATACTTACTTTTTCTATAGATAGACATAATTAAAGATAATATTAATAAATATTTTGTAAAAAACTCCTAATTTCTTGTGGTTTTTTGAGAATAATTATTTGCTGATTTGGTGCAAGTTTACTAAGTTTTTCTAAAATGACAGGGCGACGTGTAATTGGATATGTCCATATAAATTTGAGAAATTCCCAGGTCAGTTTTTCTGGACAATCTGATGCCATATCAGGTCTTGATTTGCCTAGCAAAGTCTATCCACTTAATTTTAGTTAACTATCTTTTACAAAAGAGAATTACTGTTATACCTTGCCGTCTGGCAATAATAGTGGTTATCTTGGTTAAAAATAGTTAAATATTTTGATATTATGACAAAAATCAGGGAAGCAATAGCTATTTTCTCTGCCAATATAATTTTATTTAGTTTAATTATACTAACTGTGCGTGTTCCGGCAAATATTTTATTTGAGTTGATCAATTTTAATTTGCCATCTGCTGCTGATGAATTCGCTCAATACACTAGAGAAATCAGAATTCACAATTTATTAGGTACAATTTTCGATCCAATTTATATTGGTGCAATTATTCATTGTTTATGGCAGCTTAAACAAGGTAGAAGCGTTAAATATTCCCAAGTTATATTGGTTGGTATTCAGAATTGGGGCAAAATATTTACCGCTCGATTTATTACAACCTTTTATATTTTATTAGGATTAATAGCGTTTATCATACCCGGAATTGTCTTAGCGCTTAGATATACGCTAATTGACTCAATTGTTATAATAGAAGGGTATGGAAATTCTTCCTCTTTACTAAAAAGAAGCACTCATTTGACAACAGGCAAAAGATGGGAAATATCTGGAGTTGTTTCTTTGTTCACTGTTGCAACAACAATCATTACCTTGATTGTTTATATACTAGGGTATCTAATTATCAGAGAATATAATATTTTTCTGAACATAATAGTCTCTTCTTTTTTAGATGTGATAGTTGCAACTTACACTGTGATCATGTTCTTGTTTTATTGGCAAGCTAGAAATGAAGAGCAAAATCATTGAAGAAGAATACAGGAGTCAGTACCCAGAATTCAGAATGATGTATTCTTTCTTGTTAAAAAGTAACTATGGCGTCCTTCTTCAAGACCTAGTAACAAGCTGAAGCTGAGAAATGGTCAAGGCGGGGCTAAAATAGTAATTTAATTGTAAATTGGTTGAACTTTTTAATGTTATGACTGCTGCTACTACAGTAAAAACTGAGTACGAAGCGATTATTGGTCTAGAAACCCATTGTCAGCTGAGTACCAACACCAAAATTTTCTCTAATAGTTCTACAGCATTTGGTGCTGAACCCAATACTAATATTGACCCAGTTTGTATGGGTTTACCTGGAGTTTTACCCGTACTTAACGAAAAAGTTCTAGAATACGCTGTCAAGGCTGGTTTGGCGCTGAATTGTCAAATCGCTAAATATAGCAAATTTGACCGTAAACAGTATTTTTATCCAGACCTACCTAAAAATTACCAAATTTCTCAATATGATCTACCCATTGCTGAATATGGGTGGTTAGAAATTGAGCTGCTAGATGCTAATGGTAACCCGATTCGCAAGCGTATCGGCATTACACGTCTGCATATGGAAGAAGATGCGGGAAAATTAGTACACGCAGGTAGTGACCGCCTATCCGGTTCTACCTATTCTTTGGTAGACTACAACCGCGCAGGTATCCCCTTGGTAGAAATTGTTTCAGAACCAGATTTGCGTTCTGGACAAGAAGCCGCCGAATATGCTGAAGAATTACGCCGGATTGTGCGTTATCTCGGTGTGAGTGACGGCAATATGCAAGAAGGATCACTACGCTGCGATGTCAACATTTCCGTGCGTCCAGTGGGACAAAAGGAATTTGGCGTCAAAGTAGAAATTAAAAACATGAACTCGTTCAATGCTATTCAACGGGCGATTGAATATGAAATTGAGCGACAAATTGCAGCTGTAGAATCAGGCGATCGCATCGTACAAGAAACTCGTCTGTGGGAAGAAGGTTCTCAACGCACAATTAGTATGCGGGTTAAGGAAGGTTCTAGCGATTACCGCTATTTCCCTGAGCCAGATTTAGCACCGATTGAGGTGACAAAAGAACAATTAGAGAAGTGGCGCAGCGAATTACCAGAACTCCCAGCACAAAAACGCCATCATTATGAAAATAACTTAGGGCTTTCGCCTTACGATGCGCGAGTGTTGACAGAAGAACGTTTCGTATCAGAGTATTTTGAAGCTGCGATCGCTTCTGGCGCAAATCCTAAAGCCGCAGCTAACTGGATTACTCAAGATATTGCAGCATACCTCAACAAGCAAAAACTCAGTATCACTGAAATTGCTTTGACTCCTACCAATTTAGCTGAGGTGATCACTCGGATTGAACAAGGCAAAATTAGTAACGCCCAAGCTAAAGAAAAATTGCCTGATTTGCTGAGTGGTATTTCTCCTGAGAAAGCTTTTGCCGGTCAAGAGTTAATCAGCGATCCGAATGTACTAGAACCAATCATTGATGAAGTGATAGCCGCCAACCCCAAAGAACTAGAAAAGTATCGCAACGGTAACATTAACCTTAAAGGCTTCTTTGTTGGACAGGTTTTGAAAAAGACTGGCAAACGTGCTGATCCTAAGCTGACTAACGAATTGGTAGAGAAGAAATTGAATGCTTAGCGGCTACTGATCAACTTTGTTTGATTTATACCTCGTCCTCGCTGAATACAGTTTAGTTAAGACGTTAAACATCCCCCTAACATTGTGAAAAGCAGGGTTGGGGGGATTAATTATTAATCGTATATACAAATACGTTGCTAGGAACACCGTAATGCCGTGTCTTTACGATGGATCTACATACATCAATATTTTCGGAAATTGGTATAAGTTTTGGCAAGCATTCACCAATAGCTGTAATTTATGCCAATTTGTAGATGCAATAAGTTTTAATTTCAGTGTTTTTGCAGAATTATTTGCAGAATCTTTACAGAAATAGCAAAAATAGAGGGTGACAACCCTCATACCACAAATGCTATACTGTGATAAATAGTAGATGCACCCTGATGATCTGGAGAGCTGCCTAAGTAGCTCTCTTTTTTATTTTTCTAGAATTTCAAGAGATATTGTAAATAAATTTAAAATTACTATTTAATAAGTATTAGTACTCAAGTAATAAATGATATAGTGTGCTAAACATATGCACCCTAATAATTTGGAGAGTAACCAATAACTCTCCTTTTTTGCTTTTATCGTTGATGAACTTATACCTTTTCACAAAAATCTTGCTACCGCTACATGGGTAGGGAGCTAGATTTGTACTAGCATGACAAGGCTAAAATGATGCAAATAAATTTATTGTGATCCAGCGCTTTTGGACGGGTGAGACGCTCACCGTACAAGAAAATCATCACGCACTATTTTAGGCTTGCCACGCCACTACAAATGTTCAAGTTTCTTATTCGTCGCTGACTTTCACCTCATCGGCAAAGCTACCCCAACGGACAAAATGAAATGGCCCAGCGATTGAACCCCAAAGACGTTCGTCTGTTTCTAAATCTCGTCCCCGGTCGAGGCTAAAAAACTTGTCAGGGTCAATCTCAAATTCATTATCAAGATAAGTATTTTTGCCGTCGCGAACGACAATGCAGCCTTTGCCAGATTCAACCCTGCCTTTGAAGCTCTTACCAGTCCACTCTACAACCATGTTGCAACCTGGCATTTTATTCAGTTGGTCAACAGATAAGAGTTTTAGGCGTTCGGGTTCACGGGATGCGCCGTAAAACTTTTGTTCTTCCTTAAGATTGTAGTGTTCGATAACAATATGGTTGTCTTCCTTAATCAAGTTCATTACCCGCATCCGGTAGGGTCGATCAAGTAGAAAATCATAAGCTTGTTCCAAAAACAAACTTACCCCTGAGAACAATTCCCAAGGGAGGGGACGGATACACACGCGAATGTGAGCATAAAAAGGCGGATTTTCAAAAGCTTGTTCTTGATTACTAAAGTCAGCAGCCATCCAGCGGGCTAAGGTGATGATATCAGTAGAATGAGTCATTACAAATGATCTACCAGTTGCTTAAAAATTATCTAAAAATATTTTGACACTCCGTAGACTGAAAAATCTTAGCTGCACTCGTAATGATAATCGTGTCTTTGTGCCTTGGTGGTTCAAAAGTCAATTTTTTAACCACTAAGACACCAAGCTGGCAAACTTTTTAGGTCAGCTTGCTGTAAAGCTGGAGAAAAGTTAGTAAATAATAGGGCATGGGGATAATTACCAATTACCTATTCCTCATGCAACTAACTCAAGGCAAGGTAAAGTACCCATGTTACAACGCTTAATTGCGATCGCTACTGTCGCTACACTCTTTAGCAGTTCTTTGACCCTCGCGGAAAGTAAAGACCCCAACCAAGCGGATAAATTTCCTCCTAGTCCGCTAGAAATTACCACACCTGACCCTTTAGTACCACGATCGCCTAAAGACAAACAACCATTAACTCTCGAAGAACAGCAAAGGTTAGAAATAGCGTTAGATGAGTTGAATCAACAAGCTGCGGCAAAACTGCAAGCAGGAGATCAGGTAACAGCCTTTGAAATTTGGAATCGGGAACTGCGCTTACGGCATTTTTTAGGTTCTATTGCAGAGGTGCAAGCATTATCACGAGTTGGTGAAATCGCCTGGAATCAAAACAATCCTCAAGAAGTACAATATATTACGCAGCGATTACAAGTAATTCAAAAGCAGGCACTACCCGCAAAAAAATCTGCCCAAAAAGGTGTTGATCTGGAACTATTACGATCGCTTGGTGTAGCTTACCAAAAAGTGCGATCGCCTAAACCAGCCCTAGAAGTTTACAACCAAGTTCTGGCAACAGTACGACAGCAACAAGATGCAGTAGCAGAAGTTGAAACCTTAAATACGATTGGAGGGTTGCATCTAAGTTGGTTTGATTATCCCCAAGCCGCTAGCACCTACGAACAATTACTAGCTTTCGCTACTTCTAGGGGCGATCGCTTGAATGAGGTAGCATATTTGAAACAACTGGCTGACATTTACGACAAAACAGAACAACCACAGCAAGCGATAAATGTACAGAATAAGCTAGCCCAAATTTACCTGAGTGAAAATAATTTTACTGCAATACCAGAATTGAAGTTTGCGATCGCCTCAAATTATGAATCTCTCGCGAAGAAAAATCCTACTTTATTGCAAGATGCTTTTGAAAACTATCAAGAAGCTTATACTACCGCTTGGCAATTACAACAGTACGTCCGTGCTGGTGAAGCTTTACAGAAGTTAATTGCACTGTACCGTTCGCAAGGACAAATAGACGAGGCTTTGCAAGCTAGCCAAATTCTCGTGGAGATAGAGGAACAAGCTGTCAACTATTATGGGTTGATGGAAGCCTACGACAAAATTGGGCAACTCTATTTAGAACGCAA
Source organism: Nostoc sp. UHCC 0302 (assembly GCF_038096175.1). Taxonomy (NCBI): domain Bacteria; kingdom Bacillati; phylum Cyanobacteriota; class Cyanophyceae; order Nostocales; family Nostocaceae; genus Nostoc; species Nostoc sp. UHCC 0302. The sequence continues at coordinate 8,163,868 of NZ_CP151099.1, read as the reverse complement.
AGAATATCCTCAAGCACTAACAGCATTTCAAAAAGGTTTAGAACTGGCGCAACAACTCAAACATCAAGAAACGTACTTTACTCAACAAATTCAAAAATTGTCCAAAACCAACTTTTAATTCTAATTATTACTTAAAGTCAGAGTTGCATTCTACACCATATTTTCTATCATTACTTTTGATATTAAACAGGAGATAAAAATCAATCGTTTTATTGCTAGCGACGTGCGGCATTTGCGAGAAGAGAAGGAATTTTACAGCACAATTAAAGCGTAAATCATCATGACTGCTGCTTATACTTTATAATAATATTTTCAACAGAGATATAAGGAGTCTTAACAATGCTTTTATATTTATTGAATAACTTGATTAAGTAGAAGTTTTAAATATGTCAGAAAATAAAGAATTTTCAGATCAAAAAAGCTCTTCAGTTAAAAACGTCTTGATTGTGGGTGCAACTGGCTATATTGGTGGTGCGCTGTGCCGTAAGTTTTCCCAAACACAAGATTTTGCCGTATTAGCACTTGTGCGTCCGAGTAGTAATATTGAGGCTATCAAGCCATTCTGCAAGGAAATAATTCGCTCCAAAGAGTCAGAATTTTCTAGCAATGATGTTGAAGAGGCAATTCGTAAACATGATATTAAAACGATAATTAATGTGGCGTGGCATATGCCTCCAGAATCAAGCAAAGAAGCTCAATTTGAGAAAGATCGCAAAGCATTAGAAGCATCTTTGCACGGCGCTAGCGCGGTTTCACTAGATATTCATGTAATTGCAACTAGTGGAAATTTCTCTTTAATAACCGCTGACGGAGGACGAATCACAGAAACCCCTCCGCAAAAAGGTTTTGTACAGCCCGAATATTTAGTATGTATTGAATTACTAGTGGGTGTAAATGTGATGAAGGATGCGCTAGTAAAAGAATATATTAGCAATGGAGGTAATGCTTCCATTGTGTATCCTTCATCAGTGTATGGTTCATCGCCAACCCGTGGCAGTTTCTGGGATTTTGCAATTCAACAGTTTATTACAGGGAAACCACACCAAGGCTATCAGCCATTTCCACCAGATTTTATGACGGCATGGGTTCATGTTGAAGATTTAGCAGACTGCTACATTGCCGTCGCACGGAAAGGTTCCAAAGGAGGGCATTACCTTGCAGCACCTGACAATCTGAGTATTAGCCAGATGTCAACTTTGTTTGCAGAAGCTGCTCAGGTAAAATTCCAAGCGCCACTCTTTGAAAACAAAGACAAAGTAGTATTTGATGATTCTCATACTAGAGAAGTACTTCAACTTGAATGGAAGTACAAAGTAGGTGATGAGGTAAAAGCTTGGGTAGAACGAATAAAGGAGTTGGGAGCTTATTTCTTAGAATAAATTTAGTGGAAAGTTTACTACGCTCCTCATTTTAAACATTGTAGAGAAGGCATACCTTTAGTACAAAATTCTTAGCTTCTTAAAGAAGCTAGGAATCTGTTGCTTTAAAATCTGACAAATTAAATACTTTGTATTTTGAATTATCAAAATACAAAGTATTTCTGACAAATATAACTTGAGATTACATAAATAAAGTCCGCTTGCGCGGACTGTGGACATTGGATAAGGTTAAGTTGTCACCAAGAGCGTCTACAAGATGTTAGACTTAATTTATATTCTTCCTGACTCTATTTAAAAAATCAAGTGATTCGGATAGGTTATTATGACTTAATACCTTGATTTATGTCTAATATAATTGTTATCTAAAAACAACGAATACGGACTGAAAATTTAAGTATGTAGTTGTTTGAAAAGCTTAAATTACCATCTTTTTTATTAAGAAATTGCTTTGGTATACTGTATTTATAGTATTTTATTATACTAATTTTTTAGACATAATTAAGGGATTTATGTCGGATTTGCTAGCTCAAAACAAATATTTTATTCATCCAATTAATATTTTGATTAAAAGCTAAGACAGATCACTTAAAAATTGTGTGTACGGTTTTAAGACGGTTAGAGATATTACATTGCAACGTCTCTACTGTCAGGCAAATTATTTTATCCCAAGAAATAGTAAAATGCACAATTGATATCAGCAAGAATCCAAGAGATATAGCCAAATTGGCTAGTTTTTTAGAGTTAGGGCTAGTAATGTAGAACTATATAGCAGTTCTCAATTGCTTATGATGAACTCTCGCTTTGAGATTCAGGAATCATTAACCAGAAAGGTGAAGGGGAAAGAGTGACTGCAAGTTACCTTTGCTGAGCTACGTTTCAGCCTCCTAGCTTATGCTTCCTGACTTATTGTTGGTGTACTTTATTCATGCGAGAATCATGATATTTGCACGTAGTTTAGATAATTCGCTTGCAATTTATACTATGCTTAATTCTTCATAGTTGCTGTTAAAAAGCTTTGAGAGTGTCTACAATTTTTGCGCGGATGCTGATATTGCCTGTTTTCCCTATAGAAGGCTAGCCCAAGACGATTATTTTAACGTACTGGGCTGGATTGAGCGGATTAAACAGCTATGGCGTTATATCGGGTTACCAGAGTTGTAACCCCAAAAGCAAAAGAGGAAAGCAATGGTATTTCACACTGGAGAAATCGCAGTTCAAACCCAGGTGGGAGTCAAAGAAGAGGCGCAAAGTCTCAGTAGTGTAATTAGTAACATTATTAAACCATCTGCTGAGGAGTTTCTTAGCAATCAACAATTTGCGATCGCTAGTACTATAGATGCTAATGGCAACATTTGGGCATCTTTGTTAACTGGACACCGCGGTTTTATCCGCGTCTTGAATGAGCAGTCAGTACAGATTGAGACTACTCTCATAGCCACCGATCCATTAAATCAAAATTTGCAGCATCACGATTATATTGGTCTACTAATAATTGATTTAGCACAGCGCAAGCGTTTACGTCTCAATGGCAGAGCGCTGAATAAGCCTCCAGAAAAAATAAAAATCCAGATTCAGCAAACATTCTTTAACTGTCCCAAGTACATCCAAGTGCGTCATTTGGAAACGGTAACATCAGAGTTTCCAAGACAAGTACAAATCCAAACTACAAATGCTTTAAATCTGACTCAACAATACTGGATTGCCCAATCTGATACCTTTTTTATTGCTAGTTCCCATCCTGAACGGGGAGCAGATGCCTCTCATCGAGGAGGATTTCCGGGATTTGTGCAGATATTAGACAGCCAAAAGCTGGTGTTTCCCGATTACGCCGGGAACAATATGTTTCAGACCCTCGGTAACTTAGTCGTGAATCCCAATGCTGGTTTATTGTTCATCGATTTTGCCGCTGGGCATACTCTGCAAATAACTGGGAAAGCAAAAGTGATTTGGGAGACAAAGCGATTAGCAGCTTTCCCTGGGGCGCAGCGTTTAGTAGAGTTTGATATCTCTCAAGTTTGGGAAACTAGAAATGCTTCTTCTCTACGTTGGCGGTTTGAGGAGTATTCACCGGCTAATCCAGGTTAATTCTTTGATAAATTATGTTTCTTGAAGTGTCACGCAGAGAGAAGTTGCGTGCGGGGGTTCCCCCCGTTGAGCAAACTTAGGTGGCCGTGGAGAGCGCAGAGATTAAGAAGAAATTCTCTGTCTACTCTGCGCGACGCCAGTTGCTACAACGCGGCGGCACTTCCTTCAAGCCGGCAAAGCCGTCCAACGGAGTGCCTTGGAAACCCGCGCAACACCTGGCTCCTCTGCGTGATTTTTAAATTTCTAATCAGCAACAGCGATGCAATGGCATAACAATGTGATGTATTGGCATAACAAAGCAATGTATTGGCATAACCAAGCGATGTTTTGACATAACCAAGCGATGTTTTGACATAACCAAGCGATGTCTTAGCATAACCAAGCAATGTCTTGGTATAACCAAGCGATGCATTAGCATAAGCGAGCCAAAACACAAATGACAGATATCGCTAAATTAACGTGAGTTTGACGGATTTAAAAAACCCCTCTCCAAACCTCTCCCCCACAGAGCTAAAGTGTACACACAAGTCAAATTACCCCCCTTAATCCCCCCGATGCATTGGGGAGAAACAAGAAATCTAATTCCTTCCCCTTTTCAAGGGCGGTGTACACACAAGTCGAATTACCCCCTTAATCCCCCCGATGCATTGGGGGGAAATAGGAAATCTAGTTCCCTCCCCTTTCCAAGGGGAGGGTTAGGGTGGGGTAAAACAAAAGCTCAAACACAAGCTCATTCGCTATTTCACACTTGTGTGTACACCGTAGCCCACAGGGAGAGAGGCTTTGAAACCCTTCAAATCAAACTTGACAGAATAGTAGTATGCTGACTATACCTTTTTTGATGTTTTTACAAGCTGGTAGAGTTTGTCTTCAAACTTTTGCATACACGCCGACCAATCAAAATCTAGTATTGAGGGGCGAGCTTGCTGAGTCAATTCCGCTTTCAGTTGTGGATTTTCTAAAATGGTAATCACCTTTTGGGCAAAATCTTCTGGGTTGTTAGGTTGAGCAAGAAAGCCGTTATGTCCGGGGAAGACTTGCTCTGAAGTTGAGGGTGCAAAAACAGCAACAACAGGGGTTCCAGATGCTAGCGCCTCATTGTTTGTAGTGCAGAAGTTTTCTGTGATGGAAGGGTTAATAAATACATCTGCTCTTGCAAACCAACCTAAAAGTTGTGTACCGTGCGATTCACCCCAAATGGTAACTCCAGACTTAAACTTTTCGGCACGCTGACGAATCTCTTCATCTTGGGGGCCACTACCAACGATGACTAGATGAACATTAGGAATTTTGGCAGCAATCAGCGGATATATATCTAGAAGTTGGCTAACATTCTTTTCTGGAGTAATGCGTCCAACAAATAACAAAGTCGGTCGATGGTCATCAGGAATTGGATCATAACTGATATTCCGCGGATGAAATTTTTCGCAATCAATACCTTGATAAGGCAGGTATTCAGCGCGTTGACATTTCATCCTTTTGTATTTAATCAACTGCTCTTTAGAGGAAAAGTAGTTGACATCGTAAAAACTACTAAACCGCTTAATCAAGATAGGAATGATTGGATAAATCAGTTTGAAGAACTGATTTCCAAAGTAATATTTGATGTATGCAACAATATCAGTATGAAAAAGTGATATTGTAGGAGTGCCTGTTCGTTTTGCATATTCGCTGCCAATAGCGCGACCATAACCTTGCAAGAGAAGTGAGTATAAACCTCTCATTTGTGCTGCTTCTTCAACGACGATAATGTCTGGTTGAAAGTTTTTTAGTAACTTGGTATCGCTCCAATGCCGATAGTGTAATGGTTGGGGAAGAGATTTATAGAATATCAGCGGTCTTGTTGGAAATGCGTAAGCAGAGAAGTTAGGAAAAGACTCAATTTCGTTCAACCCAGGCATCGGGCGATCGCCAACATTTTTGGGATAGCGATCATTGATTTCTGGATGTACTAAAAAAACTTCATGCCCCTGTTGCAATAACCATTTAACACGTTGGTGTACGGCAACAGAAACTCCAGTCAAAAAAGGAGCGTATAAACCTGTAAATAGCGCAATGCGAAGTGGTTGCTTAGTCATAGAAAAAGGGAATATTTCACGAAAATGCTGGTTTTAGATTTAGGACTTACGCAGCAAATCTTTCATGAACATCCTGATTCTTTGCTCTGTACTACTAGTATCTAGCTAATAGCGCAGCTATTCCCGGTAATATAATCTGATTAAGGATTTACGCATTTACAAATAGCCTAAATTGTAGATGCTGAAGAGAATGTTTCTGACCTTGCTCAAAAATTATCAAAAGATTCAAACTACTAACTCAAAGTTCCCCTTAATATATTTCTATAAATTATTGTCGCTAATCCAAATATATTTTGCTGTTCAACAAACTATATTATAGATATTGACAATAGTTGTAGCTAATTTGGGTTTACTAAATCTAGAATAATACTAGCTAAAAACAAGAACGTGGCAGATAGACCATGTGTAGAGACGTTGCAATGCAACGTCTCTACCAAAGGATTTGTCGCATTAATTAAAATCGTGAGACTGCGAATATCTGCATCAATTTAAAGAGAAACCTTGTTATCAACAGGTTGATCCAACCACTGGTAAGGACGGTATTCAACTAACCGAATATTCCAGGGGCCGCTAACCCGATAGGCAACACCGCGCCAAGTAACTGTTGATATCCACAAGGATGATAGTAGCGCTAACCCATAAATCCACTGGGTTAAAGGAATCCCAATCAACATTTTTATAACTGTCGTAGCAGATAATTTTGTTGTCGGCTGATCGTTTGAGCGAATTACTTCCTGTATTCCAAGCTCTAAAACGAGCATCAGCAAAAGTAATCCTACAGTATAAAGACTATAGCAGCCAAACAAAAAAGCCGCTGTTTGCCATTGTGTTTCTAACAATGACTCCAGAAATAATACTATGACTGTAGTAGGAAAGAGTATGCTAGAAATGGCTTCACTAACTAAAGCTAACCAACGTGGATGATAAAATCGAGAACAGACCATCAGCCGTTTAAGAGAGTCTACTAAGCTCAGTAAATCAGTCTCTTCACGATTGACTATTAGTAGAGAAGGCACAAACTTAACTTGCAGCCCATGCTCTTTTAAAGCCTTGTGTATTATTAGGTCTTCTCCTAAAGCTTTCGCCCACTGATCTAGCAGTTTTGTTTTGCGAAGTACTTCTGTTTTTACTGCCAAAGTTCCTCCCCAAGGAATCTGAAAGAGGAACATTTGCACGACTGTAGATACATTGCCGATGTATCGGACTAAAGACCCCCAATATTGACCTGTTGGAGCGTACCAACGGTTACCTGTTGTCGCCCCTACTTTAGCATCAGCGAGAGGACTGACTAATTCTCGCAACCAATTTGGATGGACTATTGTATCAGCATCTACAAAAGCAACCACCTTGTAAGATTCATCTAATTCCCGGACAGCTTGCAGTACAGAACTGCATTTAAGACTACAATTGTTGCGTACAATTCTTAAAGGGCTGATTTGAACGTTGGTTGTTCCTTGGTCAGTGATTGTATCGTGGGCAATTTTCCAAGCAGGATCTTCGTGACTATCAACGATCAGCTTTAAATCATACTCTGGGTAATTTTGTTGTAACAGCGATCGCAAACATTTAGGCAAAAACGGATCAGCCCCACGTAGGCAAAGAATCACTGCTGTTTTGGGTAATTGGTCGTCTGGTAATAGCTTTTTTTGATGCGATCGCAGATACCATAAAAAGACAAGCGTTAAACATACCTGGATAGCTAGCCAACCGAACAAAGACTTAGACAGAAATATCGTCAAATCTTCCATTACACTTTTAGTCTCCGGCAGAATATCGGCTTGTTTATAGCAGTTCTCAATTGATGCGACTACACTATTCCTTATACCAATTCAATTAATGATTGCAACACATCCTTGGGTGAAGACGCGATGAATCGCGTCTCTACAGATGGTCTATTTGTCACATTCTTTTTTCAAAATGGTATTACTTACTTCCCACACTTTGCCCTAACGTAGTCTATTAGTTGGAAAATTGCTGTAATAGGTAATAGCTTTTGCACAGTTACCTATTACAATGAATACCCCTTTTCTCAAAGAAGCTTAGATTTAATTAGGAAACCCAGATTTAATCTGAATTCCTTAATTAAGAATTGGTATAAACTTCTGTTTTAGGGGTCAAGTGAGTATTTCATCTGAATATTGACTTTGGTATTTTTGTTGACCACAAAACTGGCATCGCGGAACTTTGGTGTACCAGTTACAATAGAAACAGTGGGATTTTTAGAAATTCCAAAACCTTCTTTGGGAATACCGAAAAAGTCACTGTTGAGTTTGCGATCGCCATTTTGATCATCAACTACGGCAACAGCATAAGCTCCAGGCTTCAAGCCAGAAAAAACCTTTTTTACAGAATTTCCAGTAATCTTAGCGCAGCCGCTTTGAACTTCACTGGTATTACCTAGAGGGAATCCTCGTTCATCTCCAAAAACTCTAAAACAAACCTCACCTTTTTGGTGATGTATGCCATTTACAGTAACAGTAAGTGTTGCAGTCGGTTCGGCATTTACAGTTTTAGCGAAGCTGATGCTTACTAAAGTCGCGAAAAATAAATGACGGAATAGAGATAGTTTCAGCATAATCTTGTAGGTAGTGAACAGAAGGTAATTTTTGCTTTTAATTCGATACTTAAAACCAGATCAGGCAGCAAGCTTTTGTTTTCTAGCTGCTTAATTCAAACTAAGTGTGTTTTGCTGTTTTTTAATTAATCCCCGTCGCCAAAATGCTTGAAACACCTTCAACAAATCTTTTAGTAGCAGATATTTTCTACCTTTCATCTGCGTATAGAGACTTATCGAACAACACAGCCGCTCATACAAACTCAGTTTAAACAACCAGATAGAAACCACATATTCCCAACATATTCTCCAATGTGGTAACAAAATCCTTTTATCATTTGCTGAATCAAACCACACTGAGTAAGCATAGAAATCAGGCAACATATTCAACAATTCCTTTGGATTATTGTTAATTACCGATAAGTAATTTGGACAGAACATACTCATCGATTGTTGTGGATGATATCTAGCAAAAAACAGGTATTCAGGGATTTCATAAAACCTACCAAGAATACCAAGTCTTAACAACAAAGTTGCATCTGCTTGAGCGTAGCTACCCATCGGTGGTACCGCCCTGAGCGCACTAGCACGAATTACCCCGTAACACTGGTAATTTACGTGGATACGAAGCAATTCGTGAAAACGTTTGTGTGGCTTTGGTGAATCTGTTTTGAGTTTGATGTTGTAGTTTTGGATAAACTTACCATCTTCATCAATAAAGTATGCATGGGAGTGGCACAAAATTACACTAGGGTCTTTGTCGAGTACCTCAACACATTTCGTTAAAAAATCTGGAGCGTGTAGATCATCATAGGCTGCCCACTTAAAGTACTCACCAGAAGACAATTCAAAGACACGATTGAAGTTAGGAGCGCAACCGATATTCTTTTCATTGCGGTAATAACGTATACGTTTGTCTTGCTCAGCGTATGTTCGACAAATTTCCTCTGTTTTATCTGTAGATGCATTATCTGAAATAATTAGCTCAAAATTTTCAAAGCTCTGAGCCAAAAGTGAATCTATGGCTTCTTTGACAAATTTTTCACCATTGTATACAGGTAGTCCAATGCTCACTCGTGGCAGATTTTTATTCATATAAAAGTAGATATCATAAAAACTGTAGACTATTTTATCAACTCCTAAATATCCAGCTATTGCAATTAGTCTTATATACGTTGTGCCATCACTTTTAAATTAATTATTGCTTCATATTTTGAGAGAATAATGTGCTTCTGTAATACAATTAATTGATATATATGTTAGGAAATCTATCATCAGAAAGATGGCATTCTTCAAAAGATTCATTTGGGACTAGTAAAATAAGTTTTAGTAAATTTTCTTGTAATACTAGACCAGAATCAACAGGTATTTTGTTGAAAGTAAAATGCACCTAAGCAGAAGTAAAAAGGCTTTCATTGCCTGTTGTATTCCCGCAGCGTTACTCCGTTTAGGTGCATTTATGATTACCAGCGCATTTCAAGAAAGGTGAAGTACAGCAATTAGCTCTCAAAGCTAGTCAGAAAACCTGTCTTACTTCAGGTTCTTGAATTAAAATTACTGAATCCTGCTGTAAAAAATGCATTTGATTATTGAAGCAACTTTTGGATATCTGTCTTTTGCAGCCATTCATGTGTTCGCTGCATTCCCTCTTCTAAGTCAATTGTTGGTTTATAATTTAATAGATTCTGTGCTTTGGCAATAGAGCAAGCATAAGGGCGAGTCATAAAATCTATCGACTCTGGTAAAATATCGGCTTTCTTCCGAAAAAGTTTTTGTCCTTGGACACGCAACCGCAGAAACAGCTTGATTTCATCTTTTGGTAATGAAAGGGGTGCGGGTAATCCTTCCATTGCTGCTAGGCGCATAAAATACTCTTTCCAAGAAGTCTCTTGCCCATCGGTGATGTTAAGTACTTCTCCGTAAATCTCTTTTTCTATTGCTAGAAAGATGGCATCAATCAAGTTATCTACATAGACATGATTAATCACACCTTTTCCATCATTGGCATAAGCAAATAACTTTTGACGCATCATGTGAATTGGTCTGGCTATCCAGGGGATACTTCCTGGGCCATAAACGTCTCCAGCTCGAATGATAATTATGCCAAAATCGGGTGAATTGCTTAGCTCTAATAGTGCTAATTCGGCTTCTATTTTTGTTTGACAGTAAGAATTATTTTCACCAGAGAGTGGCCCGGATTCTGTAACACCATCAGCATAGTTAAAACCGTAAACCATCACACTAGATAGATGCACAAAAGTTTTAATACCAGCTTGTTTAGCAGCTTTAGCCATGTTGACAGTACCGCCAACATTTACTTCACGAAAATCTTTGATTGGCCCAGCTTCTTGAGCAATTTGAGCTGTGTGTAATACGATATCTACTCCCTGACAAGCTTTTTGAGCAGTAGTAAAGTCGGTAATACTGCCAACAATTACCTCAACGCCCAAATCTTGTAATTTTTTGTCTTGTTCTGTAGAGCTTTGCAATCCACGAACTTTCATTCCCTGCGCTATAGCTAACTCCGCTGTACGCAAACCGATAAATTCGTTAATGCCAGTAATTAGAAGAGTTTTGTTTTTGAGGTTCATAGATCAGGAGTTATACCAATTTTAGATTTGAAATTAATAGTCTTTACCAAAAGGCTATTTTGTAGAATATTAAAAACTACTAAATTCGCCAATTTAGTATGATGATTAAATTCAGTTGAAAAACTTCAGAATAGGTGATTATTTGTTAAGGCAAGGCTGTACTAACTACCTTGAAAGTGCTAATTTTGTTAGCGGTAGCGGGGCGTTTAGCAGCGTGATGAGTAGAGACGCCATTAACCGCGTCTGTACAAAAGTTATTCTCCCTCATATTTCTATACCTAGAAAATATCTGCGGGATCTGCGGAGCGGAGTTTGTTGATGGCGAGCGCTCCGGAGGTTATACAAATTAAAATTGTTGATGTTAAGACAAGAAAAGCATTATTACCAGTCATAACTATCGGTAATTTAGTGGCTTTCATTGCAAAATCATATAACCCTATTGAAGCAATAAATCCTGGTATGTAACCTAATATTGCTAATATTAAAGCTTGCTGAAAAACCACATTTAATAAATAGATATTTGCATAACCTATAGCTTTTAAAGTGGCGTAAGCAATAAATTGTGTAGCAATATTGCTGTAAAGTATTTGATAGACGATAACCACCCCAACAACAGAAGCCATTGTCAGCATTAGGTTAAGTATAAAACCAATAGGTGTTCTGACAGACCAATATTTTTTCTCAAACTCAATGAAACCTTGGCGAGTAAAAACTTGAACATCATCAGGTAAAGTTTCTTGCAAGTTTTTTAGTATTCTTTCTTCATCAGCATTAGGTTTGAGAGAGATGACGCCGACATCTATCATGTCTGCCGGACGAGTGTTTGGATTTATTCTCAGGAAAGTTGAATCGCTAACTAGTAAGTTACCATCTACTCCAAAGGATGGCCCCAAGCTAAATAAGCCACCAACTCTTACTTTATAGCCAATTAATGAGTTATAGGGAAATATTTCAATTGTCTGATTAATATCTCCCACCTTAAATTCTTCAGCAATTGGGCCAAACTCGGTGCGAGAATCTCGGTCAAAAAGCATGACATCAGGCATTTTGAGCTTATCTAAATTTATCTCCACTTCTGGGATATTCATTACAGATATTGCTGGATCGAAACCAATAACATATATTGAATATTTCTCTCCAGTTACAGGATTTTTTAGCTTTGCAAATTGTAAATATATAGAGTTAACTGACTCTACACCATCAAATCCTAAAGCTTGATATAAGCGAGTCCGCGAAAAGCTTTGATTTGACGTCAAAGATTTATATTGCGAACTTACTAAAAATAAATCTCCTCGTAGTTTCTGATGAACTGCTGTAGCACTAGAATAGAGAGCATCTTGGAAACCAAGTTGCACAAACATTAGTAGTACAATAAAAGCAATCCCTGCTATAGCTATCAGAAAACGAAATTTTTGCTGAGCTAGCTGTAGCCATGCCAAAGGAATCTTAAAATTCATGGATTCACTTTTTAATTGTTATTTGTCATTTGTCATTAGTTGTTTTTAACCACTAATTAATGACTTTTGACTTTTGACTCTTGACTATAGCTGGATAGCAACATCTACTTGTAAGTTGGTTAGACCAGCTACGCGGTTGCTATCTGCCGGTTTATCGATCGCGACTTTTACCTCAACTATTCTGCGGTCTGTATCTGCGCCAGGGTTGATACTGAAGATGCTTTGTTTATCAACTTGCCAAGCAATTTCCTTGACAGTTCCTTGTATTGTTCCAGGAAATGCTGTGCTAGTAATTTTAGCTTTTTGTCCAATGCGCACTTTTTGAATATCTGTTTGGTACACCTCTGCGATCGCATACATTTTAGAGGTCTTACCAATCTCAGCAAATCCAGTAGTGCTGATGACTTCTCCAGTTTTGGCATGAATTTTCAAAATCTTGCCATTGATGGGAGATTTGATATAAGTTAACTCTTGGTCTGCTTTTGCTTGTTTGATAGCAGTTACAGCACTGGTAACATCAGCTTGTGCGGCTTCAACATCGACACCACGCACCTCACTAATACTGTTGAGTTTGGCCTGTGCTTCTTTTTGCTGTTGTTGATAAGTGTTTTGAGTACGCTTGAGAGATGCTTGGGCTTCTGTTAGCTGCTGTTGTGCAGTCTTGAGTTGCAAAGCTTTAGTATCTGCTGTGGAAGCTGCGATCGCACCTTGTTTATATAATTGTTGATAGCGATCGTTCTCGGCTTGAGCGTTGTCTACCTCAGCTTGGATACGCGCAACTGTCGCCTCTTGCGTTGCAACGTCTCCCTTGAATTGAGACTCTAAACTCGCAACTGCTGCTTTTTGAGCATTGATATCTCCGCTTTTCGCCCCAGATTTGACCTGCGCTAGTTTAGCTTTGGCAATTTGCAACTTGTCAATAGACTGTTGTAAAGCTGCTGTAGCACGGCTGTAATCTTCCAAATACGCCAATACTTGCCCTGCTTTAACTTCGTCTCCTTCCTTTACCAACAGCTTGTCTACCCGCACACCATTATTGGAACTAGGTGCAGACAAAGAACGAATTTCACCTTCTGGCTGCAAACGTCCCAAAGCAGTCACAGCAACTTTTACAGGAGTCACAGCTTTTGGAGAATTTGCTGGAGGAGTCTGAACTTTAGGTCGAGACCCAAACTGTGACAAGCTATAGAAAGATACTAGTCCGGTTGCTAAAAGGATAGAAGTTGCAAATATTATTCGCCACCGACCTGCGGGTTTTGTGAATAATCGACTTTCTTTATTTACTGCCATATTTTCGTTCCAATTCTGCTTTACCAAGGGATAGCTTCAACGGCTATATCAGTCGATTAGAAGAGACGCATCCAAAAATTATCTCAGAAGACTTTTCCTCTCTGGTTTTACCTTCAGAAAGTAAATAAGCCTAGTTAGTTTTATATCAATTGTTCTACGCCTTTATAGCCCCCATACATCACTAGGTTGGCATCAAAATTAGTAGTGGCGTTACTTCAAAGCTCTTTAAGTTTTATCCTAATTTGACATCGAATCAAGTAGCGTAAAATACAATATCGCTAGCTAAAAAACAAGAATCTCAGGAAGAACGAAGCGTTAATAAAATAACCTGGAAAAATTTGGATAAACCTGTGTTCAAGTATGGCAATATTTTTTGGATTTGTCAATCAGTGACTTTACACATTTTTATTTTAAATCACCGCCATATCTTTCATATTAAAAAATAGAGACTGACACAATTTAGATATCTCTAACAACTACAATTCTAATTAATTGTTAGCATCTTGATTTAATATTATTAGCAGAGTAGGTTTAGTCTAGTTGTGTGCAATAAGACATTCTGACGATAATTGTCAACAAAAGTCTAATTTTGATAATACCAATTAAAGAGAGAGCATAATTCACAAGTCAGGATTCAAAGTTAAGCTATTTTCTGCTACTAAATACTCAGCACTCTCGTTTATGTTTATTATGCACCATACTAAAATTAACCTTTGCTTTATAGATAACCATTTAAGTTCTTAACTCTATTTATATTAAAAGTCCATCAAAAACTTTAACTTAAATATTATGCATTTATAAAAAAAATATACCTATAGTTATTCGATATGTATGTGTATTAATTAATTTTTTATATTAACCAGTACTAGCTAATTATTAATAGCAAATAATACAGTTTAACAGCATAGTATCAGTGTATATTCTGAGATTATGAGCAACGCAACCAATATACAGACTTACCCTTGTGGAAGCTTTTGCTGTGCTTCTGGTTTTTGCAATTAGTCTATTAAATTGTGTCTTAGATAGATATATTTGTAATGTAATTTTAATCAATAAAAATTTATGTATAATCACTAAAAACCAAAGATTTTAACTTATTTTGAAGTCACAAAAGATACTTAATTAATTAAAAAAAATCGAAAATTACATCAGTGGTTATTTGAATCATTTCTAAAATTCCTCTAAAGAAATGATTTAGTTTATGTAAAGTATGTTAGTCTTTTTATTAATTCAATGCTTCAAAGCGGTAAGGCAAATTAGTTATTTAAGCGAGAGTTTAAAAAGAAAAAAACTAAACCTAGCCGCTTTTTCATCACGCTCCGACTGTTTAAGTATTTTTTCATGTGGCATTAATTCGGATTTAAAGTAGTGTTTTTCTGTAACGAACTTGGCAACTTTCCTTAGTCAAATTCCATAAGATATATTATCCTGGGCGCTGAAACAGGCTATGGCATTTATCAAGATACAGAACGTTGTTATTAACATACGCTACGTTACTGGAATTAACCTAAGTAAGCAAACTGTTTCAGGAGAAAAAAGGCTTTCTGTATTGATAGCTAATACTCAGTTTACATTACACCAGTGGGATACAATTGCTCAAAATCTTTACTACTGCGAAGGGATTGAATTCACTGGTCAACCAGCTAACGCTTTCCAAGACTTTTTTACTAGTTTCAACAACGTCATTAATCTATTGCCACAATATCAAGTATCGTTCGCGTTGGCGCAGCCTCTCGTAGAGAAGAGCCTCCGGCAAGAGAAGACAGCGCTACATAACATTTTCCACGATCGCTCACTGTGTACCAATGCCTATAAATCTAGGGCTGAATAAGGGCAGTATGTGTCGTGTGTATTGAGTGATAAAAAAGCATTTAGCCTTGCCTGCGGCACATTGCGATTGCAGATAAGTTAGCTGACTGCTGGCAATAACAGAGGGAGTTTTATTGTTCGGAAGTAATAGAAATTACTGGAGCTGAACAATCCACAGTACTCAAGATTACTCTATGTCCTATGTCTGCTTATTCAATTGATACTGCCTTGGCAGAGTTGGAAGCCCAAATCAAGAATTGTGAAAAAGATTTGATTAAGTTTATAGAGGAAAAAAAGATGAAGTCAGACAAAGTAGTGTCAACTAACAAAATTAACAGACAATTACAACACAATCCTATAGCCATTGTGGGCATGGCATCTCTATTACCTCAAGCCAGAAATTTGCGGGAATATTGGCAAAATATAGTAAATAAAATTGACTGTATTACTGATGTTCCCTCCACACATTGGAACGTCGAAGATTACTACGATCCAAATCCCAGAACCCCTGAAGATAAAACCTACTGTAAAAGAGGTGGATTTATCCCAGAGGTGGACTTTAACCCAATGGAATTTGGCATTCCACCAAGCATCTTAGAAGTAACAGATGTATCGCAACTGTTGAGTTTAGTAGTTGCGAAAGAGGCAATGGAAGATGCAGGTTATGGCGAACAACGCGAATTTAATCGTGAAACTATTGGGGTAATCTTAGGCGTAGCAATGGCTAAGCAGCTAGGAATGCCGCTATCCGCCAGGTTAGAGTACCCCATTTGGGAAAAAGTTCTCAAAAGCAGTGGTTTATCTGATGAAGATACACAAAAAATCGTCGATAAAATCAAAAGTGCCTATGTGAAGTGGGATGAGAACGCTTTCCCTGGGATGTTAGCTAACGTCATCGCGGGTAGAATTGCCAATCGTCTCAACTTTGGCGGCATGAACTGCGTAGTTGACGCTGCTTGTGCCAGTTCCTTCGGTGCTTTAAAGATGGCAATTAGTGAACTGGTTGAGCATCGTTCTGACATGATGCTGACTGGTGGTGTTGACACTGATAACACCATCATGGCTTATATCTCGTTTAGCAAAACACCTGCTGTTTCCCCCAGTGAGAATGTCAAACCTTTCGATGCTAAGTCGGATGGGATGATGCTGGGTGAAGGTATCGCCATGCTGGTACTCAAGCGCTTAGAAGATGCTGAACGGGACAATGACAAAGTTTATGCAGTAATCAAAGGTATTGGTACATCTAGCGATGGACGCTACAAGAGCATTTATGCTCCTCGCAAAGAAGGCCAAGTCAAAGCTTTAGAACGTGCTTATGAGGATGCAGGCTTTTCTGCCACCACAGTTGGTTTAATAGAAGCCCACGGCACAGGCACAATGGCTGGAGACCCCACAGAGTTCAGTTCTTTAAGAGATTTTCTCGCTGAACAAGATACCAAAAAGCAGCACATTGCTATAGGTAGTGTGAAATCGCAAATCGGACACACAAAAGCAGCGGCGGGTGCAGCCAGTTTGGTGAAAACTGCTTTGGCACTCCATCACAAAGTCTTACCAGCCACAATTAACATTACTGAGCCGAACCCGAAACTCAACATTAAAAATTCATCCTTTTATTTGAATACAGAAACCAGACCTTGGATTCGTGCAGAAGGCGAAACACCAAGACGCGCTGGTGTGAGTTCCTTCGGTTTTGGTGGTACTAACTATCACGTTGTCTTGGAAGAATACGAAGCCGACCAGAACCGTCCTTACCGCTTACACAATGCACCTGACGAAGTGCTGTTGTTTGCTCCAACCCCAGCCCAATTACTAGCTAAATCTGAAGAGACTTTAGGCAAGTTGCAGTCAGATGGGGGAGACAGACATTATGCACAATTAGTCCAGGAGTGCAAATCACAAGAAATTCCTCTGGCGGCTGCGAGAGTTGGCTTTGTCGCCGAGAATCTGCAAGAAGCTTGCAAGTTACTGAAAATTAGCATTGACTTGTTGAAGCACAAAACTGCCGTCGCATCTTGGGAGCATCCCCAAGGAATTTACTACCGTTCCTCTGGTATGGAACTGGGCGGAAAAGTCGTGGCGCTGTTTTCTGGGCAAGGTTCGCAATACCTAGAGATGGGTCGGGAAGCAGTGATGAATTTTCCTACCCTGCGCCGTCTCTATGGTTATATGGATAGCTTGTTACTCAAAGATAATTTGCAGCCAATCTCTGAGATTGTTTTTCCCCATCCTGTGTTTGATGAGGCAGAAAAAAATGCTCAAATTGCAGCTTTGCAACGCACAGAATATGCTCAACCTGCTATCGGCGTGTTTAGCGCAGGGCTTTATTCCATACTGCAACAAGCTGGCTTCAAGTCTGATTTTGTCGCGGGACACAGCTTTGGTGAACTAACAGCTTTGTGGGCAGCAGGTGTTTTGACTACAGAAGATTACCTGTTCCTCGTGAAAGCTAGAGGTCAGGCAATGGCTGCACCAGAAGACCCTGATCACGATGCTGGAAGTATGCTGGCTGTCAAAGAAGACATCAGCAAAGTGCAAGCTGTACTCAAGAACTTTCCGCAAGTTGCGATCGCTAATCAAAATTCTCCTACGCAATTTGTTCTAGCTGGCCCAACCGCAGAAATCGCCAAAGTTCAGCAAGCACTACAACAGCAAGGATATGCGGCTGTATTACTACCAGTCTCCGCAGCCTTCCACACACCGTTGATTGCCTTCGCTCAAAAATCCTTTGCGATCGCTACTAAGTCTGTCAACTTCCACAATCCCCAAATTCCCGTTTTCAGCAACGTCACCAGTAAGCAGTATCCCAAAGAACCCCAAGCGATTCAAAAAATCTTGGAAACCCACCTATCTAACTCGGTGCTGTTTAAGCAAGAGATTGAGAATATCTATGCTGCCGGTGGTTATTGCTTCGTGGAATTTGGGCCGAAACGAATTCTCACCAACTTGGTGAAAGACATTCTCGGCGATCGCCCACACCTAACTGTATCTTTGAACCCCAGCACTCAAAAGAATAGTGATCGTTCTTTGAGAGAAGCGGTGGTGCAGTTGCGCGTGATTGGTTTGGCTTTGAAAAATCTCGATCCTTACCAACTTCCCCAAGTACCAGCACCTGAGAAAAAGAAGGTGTTGAATGTACGTTTAAACGGCATCAACTATAGATCCGAAAAAACGAAAAATGCTTTTGCTCTAGCTTTGCAGGATGGACACAAAGTAACATTACCTGCTGTTGCAGCTGAGACTGTTATCAGTGCTGATTTACATGAAAAAACAGACGCGACGAGTAGCGTCTCTACACAAACTAATGGACATAAAAAAGATCATGCGATCGCAACTCCATTAGTAAACAGTGTGAGTAACTCACCTATATCTCCTATTACCACCGAACCAAAGCCTCAGATGAATCCTGCGACCATTGCACAACAACCAGCCCAGGAATCTAAGATGCAAATCTCATCAGAAAAACTTGTAAATTATCAACGACTTTTAGAAAGTTTAGAACACCTCCTGACGCAGTTCCAGCAAAGCCAGGCTGAGAATCTACAAGTTCACGGAACTTATCTCAACCATCAGATGGAATACGCCAAAACGTTTTTCCAACTGATGCAGCAGCAAAATTCCTTGTTGAGTAACAGTAAATCATCAACAGAAGCTGGCAAGACGAAGCTAGTTGTCATCGAAAGCTTAGAGCGTAGCATGATGCAGTTTCATTCCCAACAAGGTGAAACCTTACGCATTCATGAGCAATATACCCGCGAACAGCTAGAATACACCAAAAACTTTTTCCAACTCATCCAACAAGAGTATTCACAGATAGTTTCTGGTGAAGCGGTAACTCAATCTGTGGTATCCATCCCACAGCCAGAAAAACTCAGCAACGGCGTAGGCAACAATCATCACTTCGTTCCTTTCACCAGCGAAACAACTGTCACCGATGCACCAGTTCCCCCCACAACCAAAATAGTAGAAGCCCAGCCTCTACCTGCAATTGAGCCAGTAGCTAAGAATGGCTCAACTATTACCCAAGTACCCCTCCCCTCTGTTGCGCCAATCGTAGAGCCTGTTGCTCCTCCTGCACCAATCGCAGAACCTGTAATTGAAGCACCTGTTGCTCCTCCTGCGCCAATCGTAGAACCTCATACAGAGCTAGTAGTCAAAATTAGCTCCAACGAAGTTACTGCATTCAGTTCAGAACCAGCACCTGTAACAGAAGCAACTGTTGATGTGTTTGACTTGGATAAAAACCTGTTAGCGATTACCAGCGAGAAAACAGGTTACCCAGTCGAGATGCTGGAAATGGACATGGACATGGAGGCAGACTTAGGTATTGACTCCATCAAACGGGTAGAAATCTTGGGAGCTTTACAAGAAATGTATCCCAACCTACCCAAGCCAAATTTAGAAGAACTAGCAGAAAAACGCACCATCGGACAAGTTGTCGAATATCTGCAATCCCACGCTTCCAAAAGTATTACCGTAGAAGTTGCGGTTCACGAAGTCCAAAACGCTACTGATACTTCAGTTGTAGCTATGCCCACAGCTACGGTAATTATTCCACCTGAAGCTGGCGTCATAGTTGCATTCAATACAGAACCAGCACCAGCAGTCGAACCAGTAACTGAACTGGTAATTGAACCAGTCACCGAACTAGTAACCGAACCAGTAAGCGCAAATGACTTTGCTGACTTGGGTCAAACTCTGTTAAACATCACCAGTGAGAAAACAGGTTACCCAGTCGAGATGCTGGAACTAGAGATGGACATGGAAGCCGACTTGGGGATTGACTCCATCAAACGGGTGGAAATCTTGGGGGCGATGCAAGAAATGTACCCCAACTTACCCAAGCCAAATTTAGAAGAACTCGCCGACTTACGCACCATCGGTCAAATAGTTGATTATCTTCAGCAGCTAGCTGGAGGTGAAAAAAAAAAGTCTCAGTCTGAGTTTGACCAGCCACCCTTAATAGAGACGAATATCCCACGTCGTACCGTCAAACTCAAAACCCTGCCACAACCAGATTATTTGGATTTCACTTTACCAGAGGGACACGTTGGTTTAATCACCGATGATGGTTCCCTCACCACTTCTCAATTAGCTGAATCCTTAATCGAGCAGGGTTGGAAGGTAGTAGTTGTAAGTTTTCCCCAATCGTTGATTCCCCAACAATCGCCCTTACCTCCAGGCGTAACTCGCGTGACACTAGCAAACTTGAGTGAAGAACATCTCCAACAACAACTGCAAGCGATCGCAACTCATTGTGGCACGATTGGGGCTTTCATCCATCTACATCCTGTATTTGCGACAAAAGATAACGCCCCGGTTTCTTATCTGGAACAAGAAAAGGCGATTGTGAAGCAAGTATTTTTGATGGCAAAACATCTCAAACCATCCTTGAATGAAGCAGCCCGTCATGGACGTAGTTGTTTCTGCACAGTCGCCCATCTTGATGGAGCCTTCGGGTTAGATTATAAAGTCAATTTTAGTGCGATCGCTGCCGGTCTATTTGGTTTGACTAAGACTCTGAGATGGGAATGGCCAAAGGTATTCTTCCGGGCGATTGATCTAAATCCAGCTATTGATGCCAAACAGTCAGTAGAGCATATCGTTGCTGAACTTCACGACCCCAATCTTTACATTGGCGAAGTTGCTTACGGTTCTCAAGGAAGAGTCACCCTCATCGCTGATTAATTTCTTCTCTCTGCCTCTCTGCGTCTCTGCGGTTATTAAAAAAAACAAACCGCAGAGGCACAGAGGAAACAGAGAAAGAGATTAAGAGATTAAGAGAGGAAATAAGTAATTATTATTCTGCAAGTATTTTCCGAGGATTTATGACAGCAATAGCCCCAATTCGTCCATCATCAGTATTTGTTGTAAGTGGCGGTGCTAAAGGAATTACGGCTGATTGCACTATTAAATTAGCACAGCAACAACCTTGCAAATTCATTCTCCTTGGTCGTTCTGAACTTTTAGAAACTGAACCAGATTTTGCTCATGATTGTTTTGAAGAATCAGCATTAAAAAAACGTATCATGGAGAATCTTCTTGCCCAAGGTGAGAAGCCCACACCCATGAATGTGCAGAAGATATATAACAAAATTAACTCTAGTCGCGAAATTAAAAAAACTCTCTCTTCGATACAACAAACAGGAGCGACAGCAGAATATATTAGTGTCGATGTCACAGATACACAGGCACTACAAGAAAAACTTGCTGCTGCTGTCAACCGTCTAGGCACAATTACCGGAATCATCCACGGTGCTGGAAATTTAGCCGATAAATTAATTGAAAAGAAAACTGAGCAAGATTTTGAAAAAGTCTACACAGCAAAAGTTCAGGGTTTAGAAAACCTACTTAATTGTGTTAATCCTAATCAACTTGAGCATTTAGTTTTGTTCTCTTCAGTCACAGGATTTTACGGAAATATTGGACAGACTGATTATGCAGTAGCTAACGAAATTCTCAACAAGTCAGCGCATTTAATTAAACAAAACTATCCTGCTTGTCATGTAGTGGCGATTAATTGGGGCGCTTGGGATAGTGGAATGGTTTCATCAGAACTTAAAAAAGCTTTTGCTGAACGAGGAATTGAAGTTATTCCTGTAGAAGCTGGGACACAAATGTTAGTTAATGAACTGCATCCTACGCATCATGAAACTACACAAGTTGTTATTGGTAGTCCACTAGTCAATGTGGCTACGGAGTTAGATTCTGAACTCCGCACTTATCGTATGCGTCGCCGCATGACAGTAGAAGAAAATCCCTTCTTAATAGATCATACGATCGCAGGTTCTCCAGTGCTACCAGCTACCTGCGCTCTATCATGGATGATTGATTCCTGTGAACAACTTTATCCAGGTTATAAGTTTTTTGCAGCTCAAGATTTCCGAATTTTGAAGGGAATTACTTTTAATGAACAGCTTGCAAGTGAATACGTTCTAGATGTGGAAGAAATTTCTAAGATTAACTCTCAAGAAATTATCTTACGCACAAAAATATCGAGTAAAAATCCTGCTGGAAAAACATTTTATCATTTTAGCGCTCAAATTCAACTGCTGCTACAAATTCCCACTGCACCAATTTATGATGCTGTCAATTTAGAACCGGATAACATCATCACTAGCACTGGTAAAGCTTTTTATCAAAATGGAGGAACTACATTATTTCATGGCCCAGCTTTCCAAGAAATCAAAAGAGTATTAAATATCAACACAGAAAAACTCACCACAGAATGCCTCTGGCAGAATATTTCAGATAAACAACAAGGACAATTTCCCGTCAAATGGGTTAATCCGTATACAACTGACTTGAGTATGCACGCGCTTTGGATTTGGACACAGCATTTTCATCAAGAAGGTTGTTTACCTGGACAAGTAGAAAAATACGAACAGTTTGCAGCGACACCAATCAATGAAACTTTTTATGTTTCTTGTGAAGTCAAAGCCAAAACAGCCAGTAGCGCAACTGCCAATTTTATTATCCATAGCCGTGAAGGAAAAGTATATTCACGTTTACTTGGAGCCAAAGCAATTATTTGGTCAATGAAATTATTAAGGAGTTAAGAGTAGAGACGCGATTATACTCTTACGAGAAGCCGCTCTTCGAGCGTCTACGCGTCTGTACAAGAGTTACGAGTAAGCCCTAGCTTTAAACTCTTTCTCTGTGTCTCTGCGCCTCTGCGTGAAGCATCTAACTTGCATTTAGTTTGGGGAACAGCGTAAATCCTACGGTCTATTAGTTCACGCTTGCCTAATACCCAAACAGGTAAGTTCAATGCCTAGCAGCTGATGAGGAATTTAGCAGTGGAAAAAATTGCGATCGTCGGATTATCTTGTTTATTCCCCGATGCTCAAAACCCTGAAGAATTTTGGCAAAATTTAATTGCTCAAAAAGATTCGACATCATCCGCAACTTCTGCGGAAATGGGTGTAGATCCGACAATTTTTTACAATCCAGTTAAAGGTACACTAGACAAAACATATTCTCTGCAAGGTGGATACGTCCGCAACTTTCAATTTGATCCATCAGAATATAACCTACCAACAGAACTTGTTGCGAGTTTAGATAATACCTTTAAATGGTCATTGTATGCCGCTAAACAAGCAATTTTGCAGAGTGGTTATTGGGGTAATCACAGTGTTCTTTCAAAGTGTGGCGTAATTTTGGGGAATCTCTCTTTCCCAACAAAATTATCTAATCAATTATTTTCTCCGATTTACCAGCAGACTATTACTCCTGCTCTCAGAGAACTTTTGCAGTATGAAGATTTTGATTTAGCTTCTTTATCTAACCCAGCCAAAGCGTCTTTATACAATGCGATGATCTCTGGCTTACCAGCAGCCGTAATTGCTCAAGCTTTTTCTCTATCCCAGATTCATTTATGTCTGGATGCTGCTTGTTCATCGTCGTTCTATGCTATTAAACTGGCATCTCATTATTTATGGTCGGGTAAAGCCGATGTGATGTTAGCTGGGGCAATTAGTTGTGCAGATTCTCTGTTTGTGCGGATGTTATTTTCTGGTGTTCAAGGATATCCAGAAAACGGTGTTAGTCGTCCCCTTGATAAGTCATCTAGAGGGCTAACTCCCGCTGATGGTATTGGGATGGTAATGCTCAAGAGATATTCTGATGCTGTGAGAGATGGTGATAATATTCTTGCTACCATCTGCGGCAATGGATTATCGAATGATGGCAAAGGCAAACATCTACTTAGCCCAAATTCTAAAGGACAGGTTCTAGCTTTTGAAAGAGCCTATGCTGAAGCACAAATCAGTCCCAAAACCATTGATTATTTAGAGTGCCATGCTACCGGGACATTGTTAGGAGATACTACCGAATTCAGCTCAGTAGACACCTTTTTTGGTCAACATCATGCTACGCCTCAGCTAGGTTCTGTGAAAGCTAATGTTGGTCACTTACTAACTGCTGCTGGTATGGTTGGTTTGACTAAGGCAATTTTGAGTATGTCTCATGGTGTGATTCCACCAAGCATTAATATTGCTGAACCTTTAACATCAGAAAATGGTGTAATCTCCGCTGAAAGTATTGTGAGAAAGGCTACGGCGTGGCCAAACAATAACACATCAATTAAACGGGCAGCTATAAGTGCTTTTGGTTTTGGTGGCACTAACTCTCACTTAATTATTGAACAAGGAACTACAGCACAACCAGTTGAACCAACTGCACCGATTCCATCAGCTAAAATTGCTATTGTCGGCATGGATGCCTTTTTTGGCGAATGCAATGGATTAGATGCTTTTGAGCGGAGTATTTATGATGGTAAACAGCATTTTATTTCCTTGCCGCCGCAACGATGGCACGGTATAGAAGAGCAAGAAAGTTTACTCAAAGAGTACGGTTTGCCAGATGGCAAAGCACCAGCCGGGGCATATATCACTGATTTTGAAATCGATACTTTAGCTTACAAAATTCCGCCGAATGAAGTTGAAAAGCTAAATCCGCAACAACTGTTACTGCTGAAGGTTTGCGATCGCGCCCTCAAAGATGCAAAAATCCAAGAAGGTAGCAATGTCGCAGTTATCATCGCCGCCGAATCAGAATTTTCTGTCCACCAGCTACAGCAGCGATGGAATTTACCCTGGCAGATTAAAGATGGCTTGAATGCAGCAGAAATCGCCTTACCAGAGGAAAAACTTGCTCAACTGGAAACCATTGTGCAAGACAGTATTCACAATCCCGTAGAACTGGGTGAATATCTGAGTTACATTGCCAACATCATGGCCAGCCGGATTTCTGCTATGTGGAATTTCACTGGCCCAGCATTTACCATGACTGCTAGCGAAAATTCTGCTCTGAAAGCTTTGGAAGTCGCTCAAATGCTACTTTCTACTGGGGAAGTTGATGCTGTAGTGGTTGGTGCTGTAGATTTAGCAGGTGGCGTGGAAAACGTCTTGTTGCGAAATCAAACTGCAAAAGTTAATACTGGCGTCAATACCTTAAGTTATGACCAACAAGCTAATGGCTGGATGGTTGGCGAAGGTGCGGGTGCAGTTGTCCTCAAGTGTCACGAAGCTACCAAAGAAAATGCTGAGCGCATCTATGCAGTAATTGATGCCATTAGTTTCGGACAAGCCAATTCAACTTCTGTAGATGCGGAAACTGTAAACCAAGTTTGTAACCAAGCTTTCCAGATAGCAGGTATTTCACCCAAAGATGTGAACTACGTGGAAGTTTGCGGTAGTGGTATTCCTCAAGAAGATGAAGCGGAAATCACAGGTTTACTCCAAGCTTATCCCCCGGTGGGAGATGGTTTGCACTGTGCGTTAGGTAGTGTTAAAGCCAATATCGGTCATACCTATGTAGCTTCGGGAATTGCCAGCTTAATCAAAACTGCTTTGTGTCTCTATTACAGATACATTCCTGCTACTCCTAACTGGTCTGGTGTGAAAACACCGCAAGCATGGGAAGGTAGCCCTTTCTACGTCGCTACAGAATCAAGACCTTGGTTTCTCCGCCAAGATGGTTCACACAGAGTTGCAGCAATTAATGGTATGGGATGCGATGGGACTTACGCCCATTTAATCTTGTCAGAATCACCCAGCCAACAAGAGCGAAATAACAGGTATTTGCAACAAATGCCGTTCTCTCTGTTCCCCATTGCTGCTGATAATCGCACCGATTTATCTGAGTTGCTTAACAGTCTCCAAAAAAGCATTGAGGATAGTTCTTCTTTATCAGCTACTGCTAGCGAGACACTTGCTACTTTTGAAAAGAATCCTGAAGCCAAGTACGTCTTATCAATCACAGGACGCAACAAAAAAGAGTTACTCAAAGAAATTGAATCTGCCCGCAAAGGTGTAAATAATGCCTTTGAACGTGGAACTGATTGGCAAACACCTTTAGGTAGTTATTTCACACCTAAACCATTAGGTAAAACTGGAGAAGTTGCTTACGTTTATCCAGCGGCGGTCAATTCTTATATTGGCATTGGTCAGCATCTTTTCCGGTTATTTCCAAAAGTTTATGATGACACAATCTTCAATAGTCTTGCTAGCCGTGCTATCGAAATTCATCAGCGACTTTATCCCCGGAGTTTGCAGAAGTTGACCACTAGGCAACTAGAAAATCTGGAAAAGCAATTGCTAGATGATTCTCTAGCCATGTTTGAAACAGAAATTGCTTATTCTCGATTGATTACAACAATTATTCGAGATGATTTTCAAGTCAAACCAAAATGCGTTTTTGGTTATAGCCTTGGTGAAACTAGTATGATGGTTGCCCAAGGAGTTTGGAGCAATTTTGAAGGCGGAAGTAGCACCTTAAACTCGTCACCGCTATTTGGCGATAAGTTATCTGGCCCAAAAAATGCTGTGCGTGAGTATTGGGGATTAACAAATACGCCAGATTCGCCAGATAACAAGTTTTGGTGTACCTATGTTCTCATGGCTACCCCATCACAAGTTAGGGAATGTATTAAAAACGAGAACCGTGTTTATTTAACTCAAATCAATACACCAGAAGAAGTTTTAATTGCGGGTGAGGAAGCAGCTTGTAAGAGAGTAATTCAAACTTTAGGCTGTAATGCTTTTCCGGCTCCCTTTGACCATGCAATTCATTGTGAAGCAATGCGATCGCAATTCCCAGAAATCAAGAAGGTCAACACTTTACCAGCACAGAATATTCCGGGTATTGTGTTTTATTCTGCCGCTGATTATCAACCTTTCACACTTGATAGTGAAGCGATCGCTCACAACATTGCCAAAGGATTGTGTCAAGAATTAGACTTTCCGCGATTAGTTAACCGTGTCTACGAAGATGGTGTTCGCATATTCATTGAAGCGGGTGCTGGTAGTGTTTGTTCCCGATGGATTGGTAAAGCCCTCAGCAATAAAGAACACATCACAGTTTCCCTGAATCGTAGAGGTATGGATGACCATACATCTATTGTCAAAGCCTTAGCAAAACTACTCAGCCATCAGGTGAATGTAGATTTATCGCTACTGTACAGCCAAACAGAAACTACCAAGCAAAATAAGTTAACCCTCAGAAAAATTACTTTGGGAGGAAACTCAATTACTGCCACAATCTTAAGCGACGAAAACCGGAAACTTTTTCAAGATGTAGCTGGTAATTGTAGAAGCGATCGCTCTGAAAA
Organism: Nostoc sp. UHCC 0302; assembly: GCF_038096175.1. Classification (NCBI taxonomy): domain Bacteria; kingdom Bacillati; phylum Cyanobacteriota; class Cyanophyceae; order Nostocales; family Nostocaceae; genus Nostoc; species Nostoc sp. UHCC 0302. The sequence goes on along the minus strand of NZ_CP151099.1, from coordinate 8,136,516 downwards.
ACAGCATCCAAACATACCTAATCTCAAAGGATTTGAAAATATAAATTCTTTGAATGCTTTCAACCATAATCCTCAAAGCATAAGTAATTATTCTCACAATTCGCCAGCCAATACGCAACCAGAAAAAGTCGAAATGAAAAATATCATTGATAACGGTTTTGAAATTAGAGAACAATTACAATCTTCTGAGTCAAGCGCAATTGCCCAACAACTTCCTCAACCCGTTTTTACCCAACCAGTTATAACTCCGGAAATTAGTAATACCGTCAATATGCTCGACTCCCATAAAACTCAGTATCAAAAGCTAAACGCTAACAATTCCAAGTTAACTAAAGCACATACTACTTTTTTACAAGCTAGACAAGAATTTAGCCAGCAACTGAGCGAAATCATTCAATTGCAATTAGCTTGCGCCCAAAACTTACTTGACGAAGAACCTTAATAATTAAGGATGTAGACTCAAGTAAAAGTCTACATCCTCATACCAATTCTTCAAAATAAGACTACAGATGCAAATCGGTAAACCAGATAAAAGCTGACGAGTCTTAATTACAAACTACGAATTACTAATTGAGGGATAACTGCCGTGACAACCGTAGAAACGGTACTTAATAAATACGATAATGGTCTTGGTTTTTATGCTTGGTCTCATAGCCAAAACCAAATTTGGAAAGGTGCTTTAGAATCTATATCTTTTGAACAGAAAGCCATCAAAGATAAACTGATGGTAATTGATAAACCTTGCTACATTGTTAAAGTCGCTGGCAGAATTGGCGTCACGAATGAAGGGTATTTATCCTCAATTGATAACAGCACAGCAGCAGAAGTAGAACTGCTGACATTTGTGCCACCAATTAGCATCCAACAACTAGGAGACCCCAGTTTTCTCTACTCTCATGGAGTGAAGTATACCTATGTTACCGGTGCAATGGCTGGTGGAATTGCTTCTGAAGAAATGGTAATTGCACTCGGTAAAGCCCAAATTTTGAGTTCCTTTGGTGCTGGTGGTTTAAGTCTAGACCGTTTGGAAGCCGCTATTAACCGGATTCAACAAGCCCTTCCGCAAGGCCCTTATGCTTTTAATTTAATTCACAGTCCCAGTGAACCAGCAATTGAGCGCCGTGCTGTAGATTTATACTTGAAATATCAAGTCAGAACCGTAGAAGCTTCAGCATTTCTCGACTTAACACCGAACATTGTTTATTATCGTGTTGCTGGGCTTGGCTTAAATGACGCCAATCAAATTGAAATCAAAAATAAAGTCATTGCCAAAATTTCTCGTCGAGAAGTCGCTACGAAATTTTTACAACCAGCACCAGAGAGAATTCTCAAAGAACTTGTTGAAAAAGGCTTAATTACTGAGTTACAAGCTAATATTGCCGCTCAAGTGCCGATGGCTGATGATATTACCGTCGAAGCTGATTCTGGCGGTCATACAGATAACCGTCCCCTGGTTTGTCTGTTACCTTCTATTATTAGTTTGCGGGATGAAATTCAAGCCAAATATCAATACGAAACACCGATTAGAGTCGGAGTAGCAGGCGGAATAGCCACACCACAATCAGCCTTAGCTGCTTTTATGATGGGTGCTGCTTATGTAATGACTGGCTCAATTAATCAGGCTTGCGTTGAATCTGGTGCTTGTGAACATACTAAGAAGTTACTAGCTCAAGCAGAAATGGCCGATGTGATGATGGCTCCAGCGGCAGATATGTTTGAGATGGGGGTAAAACTTCAAGTTCTCAAACGGGGTACGATGTTCCCCATGCGAGCGCAAAAACTATTTGAGTTATATCGTAGTTATGACTCAATTGAAGACATCCCGTTGGCAGAAAGAGAAAAACTAGAGAAACAAGTTTTTCGTAAAAGTATTGCCGAGGTATGGGAAGGAACTGCCACTTATTTATCTCAAAAAAATCCCGAAAAGCTAGGCAAGGCTGTTAATAATCCTAAATTAAAAATGGCGTTGATTTTCCGCTGGTATTTAGGATTATCTTCCCGTTGGTCTAGTTCTGGTGAAAAAGGTCGAGAAGTTGATTATCAAATCTGGTGTGGCCCGGCAATGGGTAGCTTCAATGACTGGGTACGTGGTTCCTATCTATCTGAACCAAATAATCGTCATGTAGTTGATGTTGCTGACCAAATTATGACTGGTGCAGTCTTTCTGTACCGCATCCAAAATTTGAAAATTCAAGGACTGCAAATACCTAACTATTACAGTCATTACCAACCATTTCATTCTACAGTATTGGAGATGTAATAATGAGTATAAAACAGTCTTTAAACGCCAAAGATATTCAAGTGTTTCTGGTTTCTAACCTAGCTAATTTGCTAGGAGTAGAAACTGATGAGATAGATATCACAGAGCATTTAGAAAGCTATGGCTTGGATTCAGCACAAGCAATGACTTTGGTGAGTAAATTAGAGAAGCTGCTGGGATTTCAACCATCCCCTCTTTTGCTCTGGCATTACCCAAATATCCAGTCTCTGTCACAGCGTTTAGCCGAAGAATTACAAGAAAAATCAGAGGTTCAAGACACTTCTTCTAGTGTCAACGCTGCTCCTTCTATTGTAGATTTAAGTGCCGAAGCTGTTCTTGATCCTAGCATTCGTCCTAGTGCTGTCTCTAACGTTTCTGTAACTGACCCTAAGAAAATCTTTTTAACTGGAGGAACAGGCTTTTTAGGGGCTTTTGTCATCCGAGAGTTACTACAGGCAACGGATGCAGATATATATTGCTTAGTGCGTGCTGCTAATGCAGAAGAAGGCAAGAGTAAACTTAAAAAGAATCTAGAACAGTACGCAATTTGGCAAGAGCAATTTAATTCTAGAATTATTCCTGTTGTCGGCGATTTATCTCAGCCACTTTTAGGTCTTGGTTCTGAACAATTTCAAACATTATCTACCACTATTGATACTATTTATCATAGTGGTGCTTTGCTGAATTATGTTTATCCCTATTCAGCATTGAAGTCAGCCAATGTTTTAGGAACTCAAGAAGTTCTAAGATTGGCTTGTCTAAATACAGTTAAACCTGTGCATTACGTTTCTAGCGTTGCTATTTTTGAATCGCCTGTTTATGCTGGTAAGGTAGTAACAGAACAGGATGAATTTAATCATTGGGAAGGCATTTATCTTGGTTACTCTCAAACTAAATGGGTTGCTGAAAAGTTAGTCAAAATTGCTAGTAAGCGCGGTCTTCCTGTGACTATCTATAGACCACCATTAATCTCAGGAGATAGCCAAACAGGTATCTGTAATACCCATGACTTTATCAATTTGATGACCAAGGGGTGTCTACAGATGGGAAGTTTTCCCGATGTAGAATATATGTTAGATATGTCTCCTGTAGATTATGTTAGTAAAGCCGTTGTCTATCTATCAAGGCAGAAAGAATCGATAGGCAAAGCTTTCCATTTGCAACATCCGCAACCCATTTCTTTGCGTGACTTAGTTGATTGGATACGCTCTTTTGGCTATCCAGTTGAGATGGTTCCTTATGACCAGTGGCAAACAGAGTTAATCAATAATGTGTCTTCTGTAGAGAATCCTTTATACACTCTGCGACCTTTCTTACTAGAACGCTGGTCTGATAAACAACTCACTATTCCTGATTTGTATCTACAAGCCCACAGACCCCACATTAGCTGCCAAGACACGCTTCATGCACTAGCAGGTAGTTCCATTGTTTGCCCCACCATTGACTCTGAATTATTGATGACTTATACCTCCTATTTGATTCAAACTGGTTTTTTGACTGTTGCCTAAAATACCAATTTACTGATGTTAAAAATTTAGTTTTTAAGGTTTAAAATAGCAACAATTTTGTGTGATTAGCCGGAGAAACTGATTTTTTGACACCTACTTTTAAAAGTAGATGTATTTGGAAATTAGGAATTATTTATTAGGGTGTGTTATGCCGAAGGCTAACGCACCCTTTTGATATTTATTGCGGTGCGTTGTGCTTTGCGAAAACACACCCTACTAAACTATATTGTTTAGGTACAAGTGCTGAATACTGAGGTAGAAAAAAGAAAAACTTAAATATTGTAATAGAGTAGAAACGGCTGAAAGTTGCATAGTTTTAATTTAAGGTATGGTTAATACAAATATATTAAAGTTTTCTTTATTTTTTTAGATTAGATGTCAGTACTCAATATCCTTCAAAAAGCTCTAAAGCTCCAGTGGCAATCTAGTTTCACTGTTTTACCATGCTCACAAAAATAAATTTTTTGAACTTAGACCTTGACTTAAATAATCGAGTATACAATGGTAATAGTTAGACGTTAAAATTTGATTTCTTCACCCTTTTAGGAGTAATTAGCTACCTCTACATGGTGGTTAGTTGCAGTCTAAAAAAACATAAATTTCTAACGCTAACTTTTATAATGCGTAAATTCTAAGTTTTAGTTTGCACTACTACATCTATCAAACTCTTTACTAACGCATTACACAGGCATTTGAAAGGGTAACGATTCAAGAGATTTTTCTTAGGTTCAGCCATTACAGTTAGTTTTGTGTAGGCAAATAGAAACTACTGTAAATGCGAAACAGCTTGATCAAATTGAATTCACAAACTTTATGATATGAACACAACACCCGAAAGTCACTGCAAAAAAACTGCTCTAATCACTGGGGCAGCCAGTGGCATTGGCTATCAATTAGCGCGGATTTTTGCTGATAATGATTATAATCTTGTATTAGTAGATAAAATCGGAATCAAACTCACAGAAATTTCGAGTAAATTTGAACAAGAGTTTGGAATTTCTGTCAAAACTATTATCAAAGATTTATCTATAGCAACATCTCCCGATGAAATTTTCCTAGAGTTGCAACAAGCAAATATCAAAATTCATGTATTAGTAAATAATGCTGGATTTGGTACTTATGGATTATTTAACGAAACAGACCTAAATACTGAATTGGAAATGCTACAGGTTAATTTGGTGTGTCTCACCCATTTAACTAAGCTATTCCTCAAGGACATGGTAAAGCAAGGCGAGGGAAAAATATTAAACGTTGCCTCAGCTGCGGCCTTTCAACCAGGCCCTTTGATGGCAGTTTATTTCGCTACCAAAGCTTATGTTTTATCATTTTCAGAAGCGATCGCTAATGAATTAGAAGGTACAGGTGTCACCGTCACTGTTCTTTGCCCAGGCTCAACAGTTTCTGCTTTCCATGAAAAAACAGGGATGGCAGATTCTAAATTGCTTAAAGGTAAGAAGATGATGGATGCCGAAACAGTAGCCGAGATTGGTTATCGTGCTTTAATGCGGGGCAAAACAATTGTTATTCCAGGGTTGCTCAATAAAATACTGGCAAAAAGTGTCAGATTTACACCAAGGAAATTGGTGACAAAAATTGTGAGAAATATGCAGGAAGATAAATAAATTTGGTTTGGGCATGGGGCATTAGGCACTTGTACTGAGCTAAGCCGAAGTATTGGGCATTGGTAAAAAATAAGTAATTTACATTCTTTAATATGATTGGCTTTGTTTTTGCATACCCATTTACCCAAAAGATACTGTTAAGGTTTAACACCAACTTTGGGATAAGTACTATCGTTATGTAAAAATATTTCCAAGCCCCATGCCCATTAATACTGCCAGCATTTCAAATCCCAGCCCAAACCGGCAACAGCCACCGCTGCCACAAAATCTTTACCAGGAACTAGTTCAACAAGTTCCCAATCTTCAGATGTCTGTAACCTAGCTGGTTCTGTAGGAGACAGCAACACCTCAATTTCCTCTAGCCGAAATAGTCCATCTCCAGTTGCTTTTAAATAAGCTTCCTTGCAAGTCCAGTAGCGGAAGAAAGTTTCTTGCTGTTGGTCAGGAGAGAGCGATCGCAACACCTCATATTCTCTGGTTAAAAAGAACCGTTTAGCAAGGGCTTCTATGTCAGAAACTCGGCGAATGCACTCTAAATCTACACCAATTTTGCGAGTGCAATTCACTGCAACTAAACCTAACCCTTGGGAGTGAGATAAATTAAACGACAGCCCACTGCTGGCAAATGTATCTGCTAGTAATGGTTTACCACGGGCTTCATAAGCAAACTGCACTTGTATTGGCTCGATACCCAAGTAGCGGCCTAATATTGCTCGCAAGCTACCGCGACCGGCAATGAAACGCTGCCGATGTTCCTCAAAATAAAACCGCTTAGCTCTAGCTAGTTCGTCATTAGAGAGAGTTTCTGCAAAAGATTGCAGCTGTTGTTCTGGTTGGTCAAGGTCTATTCGCCAAACATGGACATCATCCGGCAGCAAAGTAAAATCTGTCGGTGCAGGCAGCCAAAGATGATTAGGTGCAGTCATTGATTGAATAATGAATATCACTTTTGCAAATATACCAAGCTACTGATTCACTTCGATAGGTTCCACTGAGTGAGACGTAGTGTTTAATTAGCTGATTATTTGCTCCCAAAACTAGGGTAGTTGTAACACCTTTGCACAGTGGATCGTAGGGATTTGAGCCATTAACTTGTGTACCAGAATTTGGGCTAATACCAATTCACAAAAATCCTGATACATATAGATTTCTCGTAGGGACACGGCAATGCCGTGTCCCTACCAGGGTATTTGTATTATTAGTACAGGTAATAATTCGTTTAATCTTAGTTTAGTTTTTAAAATAAATATTTAATATGGAAATAGCATATATCTTCACTATCTAAACACAAATAGTACTAATTTTTATTTAAATTTACAGAATAATTTGTTTGTTATATCCACTTTTACAGCTGATTTAAATTGAGTAAAGTATATCAATTAGGTCTTGTACTAATTCGTAATTCCTAGTTAAGATACGCTCCAAAAAGCTAGTTTGTTAAAAACTGTTTGCCAATTTTGTCTTAAAACCAGTTACAAAGCCTTGTTTACTTCTGAATTCTGGCTACTGACACCTTTATTCTGCTGTATATTTTCTTCTAGCCATTGTAGAACCCGATTCCATGCCCACCAAGGGTCTGGATCTTGTGCTTGACGTTGACACTCTTTACTACTCAAATAGCCGACATGACCACCGTAACGCGTGAGTAACAAATCTATTTGAGGATTGCTAGCACAGGCATCTTGCAATTCAGGTATAATTGCCGGATGAAAAAGTGGATCATCGGCAGCATAAATAATCAAAGTTGGTTTTGATAGCTGAGGCAATAATTGTAAAGCACTACTAGCCTCGTAATATGCTTGCACAGAAGCAAAACCTAGTCGGTTAATTACTAGTTCGTTGTCAAAATCCCAAATGCTGTTAGTCCGTTCAATTACCGCTGGGTCTATGGCTCCAGGATGGGCATCATGGATTCGCCATGCCAGTTTTTTCAAATTTCGGACGATCGCAGCTTCCAACTGTTTACCAAAAGGTCTTTTGCTTAAATAAGAAAGCGATCGCACCGAATCTAAACTCGGACAAATCACCGCGCCACCCACAATATCGCTACTTTTTAGCCCTAAATACTCATTATCGTCAATGAGAGCCGTAGCAATTTTCAGCCCCCATAATGCTAATTGCCCTCCTAAAGAAAACCCTGTAAACCAAAATTTCTTTGGACATCCCATTTGTGCCGCAGCAGCAGCAATGTGAACAAAATCTTCACCTTCGTATAAACCATCAGAAGTTAAAGTGGGCGACAAGTCAGCAGTTTTGCCGTGCGCTCGCCAATCAAATAAAACTACAGCGTATCCTTGAGCGTATGCTTTACGTCCCAGCAGCCTCAAAAACCATTCTGTTTCCAGATCACCTGTAATGCCATAAGTACCCACAATCGTACTGTGAGCGTTTTTAGGTATGGCAACCCAACTAGAAATTGGCACATTTTGCCCACCTATAAAAACTGTTTTATGGTATGGCGGCTCTGGATATAGAATATTACTTTCAAAGTATTTTCTTCCCCAGAAAGCGGTATAGACTGTCATTGCCACACCATTTTGCAAAAACCTGGGCGGATTGTAGGCAGAATGACACAACATAGCTGGATTTTCCTGTAATTTAGTCTTGATTTCACATTTCTTTCATCTTAAGATTTATGTTAGATTTAAAACCTTTTTTATAATCTGTGCAGAAATCTTTGTATCTACCAAAGGTTCTTAATTATCCTTAATAAGTAGTAGTAATTTTTTAAGAATGCCGAGGATTCTTGTCATAGACGATGACCCAGCGATTTCAGAACTCGTTGCTGTCAACTTAGAAATGGCTGGTTACGATGTTAGTCAAGCTGAGGACGGCATCAAAGGCCAGGCACTGGCTCTCCAGCTACAACCAGACCTGATTATGCTCGATCTGATGTTGCCGAGGGTAGATGGTTTTACAGTTTGTCAACGCTTACGTCGGGATGACCGTACCGCTGAGATTCCCGTATTGATGTTGACGGCTTTAAGCCAAACTCAAGATAAGGTGGAAGGCTTCAATGCTGGAGCAGATGATTACCTTACCAAACCTTTTGAAGTTGAAGAAATGCTAGCGCGGGTACGAGCATTATTGCGGCGTACTGACCGGATTCCTCAAGCGGCAAAGCACAGTGAAATTCTAAACTATGGGTCGCTTACCCTCGTTCCAGAAAGATTTGAGGCGATATGGTTTGGTGAAACTGTAAAACTGACTCACTTAGAGTTTGAGCTACTTCACTGCTTGCTGCAACGCCACGGACAGACAGTTTCCCCTAGCGAAATTTTGCGGGAAGTTTGGGGCTACGATCCAGATGATGACATCGAAACGATTCGAGTGCATATTCGTCATTTGAGAACTAAGCTCGAACCAGATCCCCGACATCCCCGCTATATCAAGACAGTTTATGGTGCAGGATACTGTCTAGAGTTACCGAGTCTACCTCCAACAACTGAGGGAGCTTCCACATCAGTGGTTGAGTGAAATCTCCCCAAATTTGCTTAACTCGTTATCAGTAGAGTCAAGAGTCGGAAGCCAGAATATACAGTAGAATTCAGGTGGCCGCCGAGCGCACTTGTGCTGAGCGTAGCCGAAGTAGCCGAGGTGAGTCAGGAATTCAGAATTCTAAAGTAAAACGGTCTTCATGCATAGCTTTTAGTAGTCTGTATAGTTCACTTTCCTTGAAATACGCTGTATAAGTCTACTTGCTTCCGGCTCCCCTATACGGGGATAGTACAACACGGCTTACGCAAGAATTCTCTGAAACTCATATTCTTTCGTGTCTTAACTCGCAGCAAGCTCTTTGGGTATTTTCTCCTGTCGGAGAGACAATGCCCTCAGCAACCTCAAGTTTCTCACTGGTAATTTTTAATATAAAATCCAGCAAGCTTTTGTTTGCTTTGCTGAAAGAATGACGCACTTAAACTCCAATAAAGTCAGTATATACGTAAATTAATTCGAAAATAATCGAATTCAACTAGTAAAATCATCTTCAAATTGCAAGTAAATCGGTGTTACTGATCAGGAAAAAATATAAATAAATATAAAGAATAATTTTTTTGTAGTACTTGTAGTACGACTTGAAGAACTGATGCTGCGTTGAAGTTGTATTACGCTTCTATCTTATGGGTGAAGCTGCTTCTAGAGACTAATTAACTTTTTTAGGTTGAACCAGAAGCCAAAAGCAGTTAACAGCAATGCTTCCAAAGATATGTACTTATGGTTATAACGGCCTCTAGACGTTAACAAATCTAATTGCATATTTAAGTGTTATGTTTAAAGCAACGAGAGATATTTTCGGCTATGTGAATAAGCCCGTGACACTTTCCCGGATCTAAATCTCTACACTCTATTTTATTCTGGGATTTTGGTGGAAAGAGTTTTACACTTCGGAAGGTATAAATAAATTTACAAAAACCTAAAAGTGTCTCGGCTAATTAACTTTGCTCGTTTTGTAGCTTCAGAAATAGAACCACACTCATTAGTCATAAATTCTATAACTAAATGCTTAAAAGCTTTAGAAATTAAGAACCTAGAAATTTTAAGCCTCTAGTGGAAGAAATAATTGTAGATTCAAAGACAAGTTTTTGTTGTTTTTAGTTAAACTTATAACTCCGAAATGTATTACTGGGAGATATTCTATGTCAGTTTATATTGGTAATTTATCTCATGAAATTGAAGATGAGGACATCAGACAAGTCTTTTTAAAGTATGGATCTATTAAAAGAATTCTAGTGTCAACCAACCAGAAAACAGGTGAAAAGAGGGGATTTGCAGTTGTAGAAATGGAAACAGATACCGAAGAGGTAGCAGCTATTCATGCATTAAGAGGGACTGAATGGATGGGTTATAGCCTTAAAATTAATAAAGCTAAAACCATTGCAGATGCAGGCTCGTCGCGCTAATTTGAGTGCATATGTTATACTAAGGTAGTTAAATTATTGTGGCAGTCATATAAAAGTTAAAAGTAAGTTAAGGGCGGAAGTTTGGTAAACCAATTCTTTGATGAAGTTGAGTAGAAATTGAAAATTAAAGCGTTGGATGTCAAGGCTGGCGATCGCATTGTTGCCTACTGCAAAAACAAAAGGCAAATCTGCAAGGTTAAACAAATTTTAGATTTAGGTCAGACCAATGTTACTCTCTCAGTATTCACAACTGACCATTATCGTGGCTGCTTAGTTTCCTGCGTAGTTCGTTTCCACGGGGACGCTTTAGTTGAATTAGTAAGCTAATAGTAAGCTAAAAATCCTATCCAACTTTGCAAGAATCATTAGTTGGATTTGAATAATGAGGATTTTTAGGTAACATTTTTCAGCTAAATATCCTCTAAATTTAATGCTAATAGAATCTTTAGCGATTTTAGGAATCAGCTGATTTTAAGTTTTATTTGGTAGTGACGATCAGCTAATAAGCATTAAAGCTGCATAAAATCAGTATTATTAACCTTACTTAAAATATCAATCACTCACATGACTTTTTATGGTGGTTTTTCAAACTTCCGCCCTAATATTGTGCTTTTATGTCATAGTGTAAGATGAGAGTTAATTCGGCGACCGCGTTTGTTTTTAGTATTAACAGGCTTTTTGCTTTTGGTATTTACAGACTTTTCTCCGAAACCTAAATCTCTACACATTTATGATTTCGGAGATAATCTATGTCCCTTTATGTAGGCAATCTTTCCTACGAAGTTACAGAAGAAACTTTAAATGCTGTTTTTGCAGAATATGGTTCAGTAAAGCGGGTACAGCTACCTACTGACCGTGAAACAGGACGTTTACGCGGTTTCGGTTTTGTAGAAATGGGAACAGACGCTGAAGAAACAGCTGCCATTGAAGCTCTTAATGGTGCTGAGTGGATGGGACGTGACTTGAAAGTAAATAAAGCTAGACCTAAAGAAGAAAGAGGCTCGTTTGGCGGCAACCAAAATAATTATGGCGGACGTAACCGTTATTAAGCCTTATAAATTTAATTTTTTGAGCTAATCTGTTAGTCCAGCAAATATTTTGATGTATTAACGGCTTAAGCATTTCTGCTTGAGCCTTTTTGACACAAAATTTTGCTTGCAAACGCAAATCTAAGTTTGAGAAGCCAAAACCCCTGTTCAGAAGTTTTCCATAACAAACTTAACCTTGCGTGTTCAAACGGCTGTTCTCATAACCATCATAGGTAAAACAGACTTGAAACAATGGATTGTTAAGCTCCTAAAAATCAGTTTGAGGTGAAACCTTGAATCTTCGTTAGCTATATACTCGAAAATAGTTTTTTTGAAATTTTAGTTTAATACTGAGGAGTTAAGAAATGTCTACTAACACTGATACAGTTACTTACGTTCAAGAAAGTGAATTTGATACTCTTTTAAGTGAAGAAAAAGTTGTTGTTGTTGACTTTACTGCTACTTGGTGTGGCCCTTGTCGCTTGATTAGTCCATTAATAGAGCAACTCGCTCAAGAATACAAAGGTCGTGCCAAAGTCGTTAAAGTAGATGTAGATGAAAACAAACCGTTGTTCAAAAAATTTGGTCTTCGCAGCATTCCAGCAGTTTTAATTTTTAAGGATGCTGAGTTAGTAGAAACTATTGTGGGAGTTACTCCTTACGAGCAATTTAGTACTGCTGTTTTGAATCTTCTTTAGCTTGTTTTCGGGGGGACTGACAGTTCTCCCAATAAATTTTTAAAATAAGTTTTTAATCTTTATCTAAGATAATGCAGATTTGCTCTAATTTCTACTGACCAATTTGGTTAAAAAGAAGAAATTGGCTGTTTTCTCTTCGCATTCGCTGCCAATTTACTTTGATGATATCCTTGTCTATGAAGTTGCCTACAATTCCTGCGATCGCATTCCTGATTCTCGCTCTCTCTTCAAAATTAAAGCAGTTATTTTTTAATTCACAAACAACGAGCGCAAATATTTCGTAAATTCCTCATTTGGGCAATTTCAGCTCATAAAATTTCAATTTAAAGAACTCCGGTTTAATTGCGGTAGAAGCGGACATCTGTGCGCTTCTACTTACAAAACTAAATCTAAAATGGATATAACTACCAGTTAGCTACTGCTTGGGCGATCGCATCTTTAGCAGCGGCTAGAGACTTTTCACGAGCCTCATCACCTGCACCCAAGCTATCGGCGTGGATAAAGGTAACATCAGTAATACCAAGAAAACCAAAAATAGCGCGGAGATATGGTTCTTGATAATCATAAGCAGCGAAGGGAGTTCCTGGAGGGAAACTACCACCACGCGCTGTGATAATCAGTAATTTTTTACTGCTATCTACTAAACCTTTGTACCCATTTTCGTCAATCGTGAAAGTGCGACCAACACGGACAATTTGGTCAATGTAAGCTTTGAAGGTAGAGGGTATATTAAAGTTGTACATCGGCACACCAATAACGTAGCGATCGGCTGCGATAAACTCGTCGATCAAGCTATCAGACAGCTTTATTGCTTCAGCTAGTTCCGGTGTATGTGTATCAGGTGGTGTAAAAGCAGCAGCAATCCACGCTTCGTTGACATGAGGAACAGGATTGTGACCCAAATCACGGTAAGTCACTTTATCGCCTGTATGAGTATCTTTCCAAGATGTAATGAACTCATAGGAGAGTGCGCGTGAAATAGAACGTTCACCACGAGGACTAGTATCAATGTGGAGGATATTTGCCATAAATAAATTTCCCAATCAGAACTATGCTGATAAGTGTGTAACAGCGTTATGGGTAAAGTGCAAAAAACTTGCCCAGTAGACTTTAATCTATATACAGTTAATATGAGAAGTAGGCACTTAAAAGTAAGTATCTTACTAAAAAGTAACTATGAAAGCAGAAGCAGAAAACTACAGCAGGCTAACTTGCGAAGTTGAAACCACGCTAAAAATTATTGGCGGACGTTGGAAGGTTTTAATTATAAGAGAATTAATGGCTGGTGTAAAACGGTTTGGTGAGTTGCAGCGAGCCTTACCTGGAATTACCCAAAAAATGCTGACTCAGCAACTTAGAGAAATGGAAGAAGACGGTATAATTCATCGAGAAGTCTATGCCCAAATTCCTCCCAAAGTGGAATATTCTCTGACGCCATTAGGAGAAAGTTTACAGCCAATTCTCTATGCAATGCATGAGTGGGCTATTCAGAATTTATCTGGATTAAGTGGCAAACACAATAACGATTAGTTGATAGCAACAGTTAAAATAGATTGATTTTATTAGTTGGTTTGCAGATATTCTATTGCTGCTTCTAATTTTGAAGGGTAACCTTCAGAAAATCTTTCAAACCAAAGTCCTTCAGGTGAGAACGGATCGAGTTTATTTAGCCAATCTTTTGCCTGCTTTTTCAAAGCCTCTATTTCTTTAGCTTTGAGTTGTTCTTCTTGTCTTTTTGCTTGTTGTATTTCTTCTTGTCTTTTCAACTCAAGCACAGCATCTTCTTGGGCAAAATCAGCCTTAACTTCTGCCAAAAGGTTATCTATTAAAGATGCCGATTTTGCCGACGCTTGGATAAATGATTTAGGTATATTTGAAGTTTGTTGCTGCTGTTTGGGTTGTACTTCTTCGTACTCAGCTTTGAGTTGAGCTAACAGCTTATCGATGGAATCCATTGTTACAAGTCCCAAAAATGTTATAGCTAGTGCAACATCTTAGTAGCGAGTGCTGAGTTAGGAGTTAAAAGTTATTTCTTCTCTGCTCCCTGTTCCCTTTTTCTACTAATCATTAATGGCATTAAGTAGCACTTCTGATAAACTCATATCTTCCATATCTTCCATAGTAATTGTGTCACAAATATCAAATTTAGCACCAGCACTTTGCAGTTCATCATCTAAAACTTTCAGAAAGCGAGTAGCTTGCTGATCTGTACCAACTTGAATAAAAGAAATGGCTAATTCTTCATCCCGATCAATGCGGCGAGAAGCTTCAATAATTACTTTCATCACTGCTTTGCGATCATCGGGTTCACCATCAGTAACTACTAAAATTGTTTCACCATTTGACTTGGTTTGACCAGATGCTTTGCGTTGTAAATAATCATCAGTTGCGTGTTTTAATACGCCTGCTAAATCAGTAGTACCAGAGGGATCATTTTCTCTAAAAATTTGTGCTACTTTACTTGATGTAACATTTTCATAGCGTTTAAATCTCCCAGAAAACACATAAATAGTGATGCCATCTGAATCGAATTGTTCACACTTACTAGCTAAGGCAAAGGTAGATTCTTGTGCTGTGACCCATCGAGTTCTACCACCTTTTTGATCAGGGGTTGCCATGCTGCCACTTTTGTCGATAATTAAGGTATAGTCACGATTTTCTAACATTCTTAAATTCTCCATTTATTTAATCAATGATCAATGTCAATCAACAAGCTTGGTATTCACGGCTGTGAAGTATGAACTCTTGAACGCCAGTTGCTACAAGTCGGGGAAACCGCCCAACGCACTGGCTCCTCTTGACTCTTGACTCTTGACTCTTGACTTATCAATCAGTTATGGCGTTCATCAATACATCTGCAAGGCTCATTTCTTCTAAATCGTCTAAAGTCACCGTGTCGCAAATATCAAATTTAGCGCCGACACTTTGCAACTGGTCGTCTAAAGCTTTGAGGAATTTAGTTGCTTGAGGATCTGAACCTACTTGAATAATCGAAATTGCTAATTCTTCATCACGCTCCATCTGGCGAGTAGCATGAATTATCACTTCAAATACTGCTTTGCGATCGTCAGGTTCACCATCAGTAATTACTAAAATTGTCTCTCCATTCGCCTTTGTTTTACCAGCAGCCTTGCGTTGAAAGTAGTTATTAAGTGCATCCTGAAGTACACCAGCTAAGTTTGTTGTGCCAGCAGGGTCATTTTCCAGAAATATCTGTGCAACTTTAGCTGAGGTTACATCATCATAACGTTTAAATCTACCGGAAAACACGTAAACAGTAATGCCATCCGGGTCAAACTGCTCACACTTTCTAGCCAATGCCAAAGTCGACTCTTGGGCTATCTCCCATCTATTTCTACCGCCTGCTTGGTCGGGGGTAGACATACTACCACTTTTGTCTAAGATTAATGTATAGTCGCGATCGCTCATCATATTATTCCTTTAATGTACCTCTTGCTACTAGTTTAACCCTGCTTTCTTAGCAAGAGATAAGGCTTGTAGGCTTTTGTAACAAGGTAACTACTCATTTATTACTCAGAATAGGGCTTTTTACCGCAGATTTACAGGTGTTTGGTAGGCAATGGCTTGGGTTAGTCAAGCACGCCGTTCACGTTTTATAAAGACCCCTATCTCCACTTGGACGGAATTTTGAGCAGTTGAACGGCTATCACACCCTAATTTTTGTTAACTGATTAAAGAATGGCCATGCGATCGCCTGCTAGTGTAGGATAAACAATGCCCACCTACGTGTACATTAAAAATCTAACGTGAGTTCTAGATGAAAAATTTTATAACCCATTAAATTATGGATGTACTTTGTAGGTAAAATTTAACAAATCAGGGCTAGCTAGGTGAACTAATAAAATGATTCATTCAAATAATCCAGAAATTAACGTTGATGAGTTAATACAAAAGATTTATGATGAGGTGGCTAAACATCAAGTTCACTCTCGGACAATAGGCTCTAAATCTAATTTAGACACATCCAGAATGAGGTCAAATATTAGCTATATTGAAGCTTTACTTAAAAACGCAGAGTCTAGATCAATTATCCGAACAAAGTGGCCTGATAAGCTTAATCGCTTTCCTTTTAAAATTCCTACTAAATTACAACAATTTATTCTAAAAGTTATTAATTTTTTCTTTAAAGACCAAAGAGAAGTCAATTTTAATTTAATCGGTACTTTAAGAGAGTCGATAGCACTGAATCGACAGCTAATAGAACAAGTCACAAATTTAAAACTACAAGTAGATAGTCTGAATGGAAGTGTCAATCAAATTAATAACAGACTTAATACTATTGATGATTCTAAAACTGTAGCTGGGAGTTTATTAAATAGTATTGAAGAGAATTTAGATACCATAAATAGGCGCTTGCAAGCAGTAGATGTCCAAATACAAAGAATAGATGAACACCTAATTAATACAGATATTAGAATTAAAAAGGCAGATGAATTTTATATCAAAAATGATAGTTACCTTAAAAATGATCTAATACAGCAGAAGCGTCTGATAACTATGTTTTTGGCAGAAGCACGAAAACGTTTACCAGAACCTTTTAGTCAAGAAAATCTGCAAACCTTTATCAATGAAGAGCAACATTTTTTGGATGCTTTTTACGTCGATTTTGAAGACAAGTTCCGAGGTAGCCAGCAAGATATCTTCAATAGTTTCAAAGTTTATCTACCCTTAATTCAGGAAGCTAAAGTTGGTACACCTGAATCACCAATTTTAGATGTAGGTTGCGGTCGAGGTGAATGGTTAGAATTGCTACGGAATTCTGGATATACAGCCAAGGGTTTAGATATCAATAGAGTAATGCTAGAGCAATGCAGATATAAAGGGCTTGAAGTTCAAGAAGCAGATGTCATTGCTTATTTACAAACTTTACCTGATGAAAGTTTGGGTGCTATAACAGGGTTTCATATTATTGAACATCTCCCTTTTGAAACCCTAATTAATTTATTTGATGAAAGCGTTAGAGTTTTGAAACCAAATGGATTAGTCATATTTGAAACTCCCAATACTAGAAATATATTAGTAGGTTCAGGAGATTTTTATAGAGATCCAACGCATAAAAACCCAATTCATCCTGATACACTTAGCTTTATAGCTGAGGCAAGAGGGTTCATTAAAAATCAATCTTGTTTCTTTGAAGAAACTGAGGGAACAGTACATTTAATTAATTCATTAACTAGAAAATTTGACGATTTAAACGACTACGTTACGGTTTCCCGTGACATGGTACTATTAGCGTACAAAGCATGAAAATAATTATTAATTACAACTTTTAAATAATGAGAATAGGAGTTGTCACAGTTCAAGTACCTTTCATCCGTGGTGGTGCAGAAATATTAACAAATGGTTTGGTAAAAGCCATTCGTGAAGCAGGTCATGAAGCTGAGGAAATATCTATGCCTTTTCGTTTCGCTCCAGTAAGTGAAGTGAAGCGGAGCATGGATATTTGGGCTAGTGAGAACTTTGAGTATATGAATGGCTACACTATGGATATAGTCATTTGTCTCAAGTTTCCTACTTTTTATTTGCAGCATCCTAATAAAGTTGCTTGGATTATTCATCAACATCGTGCTGTGTATGATCTCTGGGATACCACTTTTACTGAAGGCTTATCAAAAACATCTGAAGGTCAATTACTTAGACAAGAAATTATTCAAAATGATCAGCAAGCATTAAAGAGTTTTAATAAGGTCTTTACTATCGGTAAAACAGTTTCTAAGCGTCTTCAATACTTTAATCAAATCAGTTCAGCTACACTTTATCATCCACCAAAACTATATGGTCAGTTTTATACTAGCCCAGCAGAACCTTACATCTTTTTTCCTAGTAGATTGGAGGAGCTGAAGAGACAACATTTATTAATTAAGGCTATGAAGTATGTCAAATCTCCAGTTTTAGCTTTAATTGCTGGAGATGGCGGACAGAAGATAGCTCTACAAAATTTGATTGAGCAATTAGATATTAATCACCGAGTACGTTTAATAGGAAGACTTTCAGATGCTGAAATGCTGGGTTTCTATGCTCATAGTCTAGGTGTGTTTTTTGGCTCCTATGATGAAGATTATGGGTATGTAACATTAGAAGCAATGTTAGCTGCTAAACCAGTAATTACTTGCACCGACTCAGGCGAAGCAGTAGAGTTTGTAGTTGACAAAGAAACCGGTTTGATTGTTCAACCAGAACCGGAAGCGATCGCTCAAGCAATTGATAATTTATACTTTCATCAACAAAGAGCTACTGAAATGGGTATGGCAGGTTTAGAAAGATACCGGACACTAGACATATCATGGGAGAATGTCATAAACCAGCTTATACACACGTAATTGCTCAAAACACTTAACGCTGCTGAAAATTATGAACTCTATAAAATCTCTTACTTCCAAGATTATTAGCAAGCTTCCTAAGTTATACAGTATAGGTGGCAGTAACAGTAAAATTGTTTATCAGACTAAAAGTTTACAGCCAATTAGTGTACAAAAAGTTGAATATAAACCTCTAGAGGAATTTAATTACTTACAACATCCACGTAAGCTAAATCTTGGATGCGGATTTGATATTCGTGCAGGTTATTTAAATATTGACTTCCAAGATTTTCATAATCCCGATATAGTAGCTGATATTAAAAAATTAGATATGCTACCGTCAGACTTTTATGAAGAAATTATAGCTCAAGATTGCCTTGAACACTTTCCTCGAGCTGACACGGAGCCTGCATTAGCGGAATGGTCACGATTACTTAAGTCTGGAGGTATTTTAAAACTTAGGGTTCCTAACTTGATTGGTTTACTTGAGCTTTTCTTATGGGAATCAAAACAAACTGTCGAAGAACAAAAATTATTAGTCCAGTGTATGTATGGTACGCAAGCTTATGATGGTGACTGGCATTTAACTGGTTTCACACAGATTCTATTAGAACATTATCTAGAAAAAGCCAGATTTACCAATATTAAATTTGAATCAAAAGACCATTGGTTATTTGAAGTAACTTGCGAAAAAAATAGTCTACAGAATTAATATGCAAATCGCCATTGTTGCTCCTAGCCCAGTTCCCTTTTGTATTGGCGGAGCTGAAAACCTTTGGTGGGGACTATTAGAATCTATAAACCAATATACTCCTCATCAAGCAGATTTAATTAAATTACCAAGTCCAGAAAGGGATTTTTGGGAACTTATAGATAGCTACAGAAGTTTTTCTGAGTTAGATTTGACTCACTTTGATTTAGTAATATCTGGTAAATATCCGGGATGGATGGTACACCATCCTAACCATATTTGTTATATGCTGCATCGATTACGCGGCTTATATGATACATATCATTTTACTAGATATTCAGAAATCTATAGTTCAGAAAATCATGACATTACTGCTCTACAGAAGTTTATCAGAGGTAATCAGGGAAATAGGAATGCCTTAAAAGAGTTTTTTGAGAGATTAGAACAGCTGCGCTTTAGCCCTAATTGTCCAAAAGATGCGTTTCAGTTTCCTGGCCCTTTAATACGAGAATTTATTCATTTTCTTGATGGAATAGGTTTAGCACCCAATGCAATTAAGAAGTATACTGCAATTGCTAAAAATGTAGTCAATCGCCAAAATTATTTTCCTTCAGAAAGTTTTGTAGAAGTTATATATCCACCTTCACATATCAAGTCTTTTCGTAGAGGTAGTAATAACTATCTATTCACGGTTGGTCGTTTAGATAATGCTAAACGTATCAGCTTGTTAATCCAAGCAATGAAGTATGTAAAAACAAACATTCAGTTAAAAATTGCTGGAACAGGGCCGGATGCAGACTATCTAAAAAAATTGGCAGGAGAAGACGAAAGAATAGTTTTTCTAGGGTTTGTCAATGACCAGGAAATAACAAGTATTTATGCCGATGCCCTAGCTGTTCCTTATGTTCCTTACGATGAAGATTATGGGTTAGTAACTATAGAAGCGATGATGAGTGGTAAGCCAGTGCTAACTACAACAGATGCTGGTGGCCCTAATGAGTTTGTCATCAACGGTGAAACCGGGTATTCAGTTCCTCCTGACCCCCAAGCACTGGCTGAACGCATTGACTATCTGTGTGAACATCGAGATGAAGCGCAGCAGATGGGTTTGGCAGGTCGAAAGCTGGTTAAAGTAATTAACTGGGAAAATGCAGTTGCGAGGTTGTTAGGCGAAAGTACTCCATCTACATCTACACCGATTTCAGATAGCAAAAAACGCCAAAAAATTACAGTAGCTTTGACGTTCCCTGTTTTTCCTCCCAGAGGCGGTGGGCAAAGCCGAGTATTTCACCTGTATCGAAATTTAGCTAAACAATTTGATATTGAGCTAGTAACATTTACAAATGCTGATCAAGATACATTTAGAGGTGAAATTGCACCTAACTTATATGAAACGCGAATTCCTAAATCCAAACAACATCAAGAGCAAGAGTGGCTAATTGAACAAAAGGTAGGAGTACCAGTTACAGATGTTGTCATGCCACAACTGTACCATTTAACTCCTGCATATGTGGAAGCTTTAAGAGCATCTGCCAAGTCTTCAGATTTTATAATTGCTTGCCATCCTTACCTTCTACCTGCAATTCAAGCAGTGAGTAATAAGCCAATTTGGTATGAAGCTCAGGATGTAGAAGTTGAACTGAAAAAAGGTATCCTGCCAAATAATGTCATAGGGCATGAGTTACTGGAATTAACTCGTAAGGTTGAAGAAGAATGTTGTCGTCTGAGTCAAGTAATTATGGTTTGCTCTAGCGATGATGCTAAGGCACTTCATGAAATATATGGTACAGATTTAAGTAAAATAATTGAAGTTCCTAATGGGGTAGATTTAGAAACAGTTAGTTACATCGACATAGAAAAACGCCATTTAAAGAAAAAAGAGTTAAATATAGTTGGAAGTTTTACGGCGATATTTCTTGGCAGTTGGCATAATCCTAATTTAGAGGCAGTGCGGCACATTTTTAAAATGGCTCAGGAACTTCCTCAGATTAATTTCCTCATTATCGGTAGTGTAGGTTTGGCGTTTCGGGATGAGCCAAGACCTGCAAATGTGGGCTTTATGGGAGCAGTAGATGAAGAAACGAAAGATACTGCGTTTAAATTAGTAGATGTAGCACTTAACCCAGTCACTTTTGGTTCAGGAACTAACTTAAAAATGTTAGAATATTTTGCTTCTGGAATTCCTGTTATTTCTACACCGATTGGTGCAAGGGGATTGGGGATTGAAGATGGAAAACATTGTATAGTAGTACAATTAGACAAATTTTCTGAAGCGATCGCTCAGATAAAACATGAAGATTTAGCAACTCAACGTAGTCGTGTTGAGGCGGCTAAACGTCATGTTCAAGAAAACTTTGATTGGCAAGCGATCGCGCAAAATTGTATTCAAGACATTACCAGGAAATGCTTGGATTTGAAAGAGAAAGACCAAATATGAAACTCTCTGTAACTATCCTGCTTTTTGGTTCTGCCTAGAGAAAAATATCGGAGTTTTTCCTTCTTAGCAACAAAAATTCATTTAATTTAAATTCCCTAGATAATGAATGGAAAAATCAGAAGTTGACAATTTTCGCTCATTGTGCAGTCTTTACTAAAATATTTTCATTTAAAACCTTACAGCCAGTATCAACAGACAGCCTTTATGCATCAGTCTTGAGTAACTGGAGTGATATTTTGTAGTCTGACAACAAAATCTAATGACAAATGTGACAAAAAGAGCCTTAATCACTGGTTTAACAGGACAAGACGGTTCCTACCTCGCCGAACTACTCTTAACTAAAGGCTACCAAGTATTTGGTCTAGTGCGCCGTTCCAGCACTAGCAACCTAGAGCGTATTACCCACCTTTCAGACAACATTCAAATCTTATCAGGTGACCTTTTAGATCAGTCCTCCTTGATGGATGTGATTGCTGAGGCTCAACCTGACGAAATTTATAACCTCGCTTCTCAAAGCTATGTTCCCCTTTCCTGGACACAGCCTGCTCTGACTGCCGAATATACAGCCCTTGGTGTCTCCCGCCTCTTAGAATCTATTCGTCGCTGCAAACCCGATGCCAGATTCTACCAAGCATCCAGTAGTGAAGTTTTTGGTCAACCTGATGAATCGCCCCAAACTGAACGTACTGCTTTCCGTCCCCGCAACCCCTACGGTGTTGCTAAAGCTTATGCCCACTGGATGACTGTCAACTATCGGCAAAAATACAACCTCTATACCTGTTGTGGAATCACATACACTCACGAATCACCTCGACGTGGTACAGAATTTGTATTTCGCAAAATCACTCACGCAGCAGCCCAGATCAAGCTTGGTCTAGCAAATGAACTAAAATTGGGCAACCTAGAAGCCCGTCGTGATTGGTGCTACGCCAAAGACGCTGTTTACGCCATGTGGTTAATGTTGCAGCAAGAACAGCCTAATGACTACATCATCGCTAGTGGTGAAACTCACTCTGTCAAAGAACTGGTTGAGTTTTCTTTTAACTATGTTGGTCTAAATTGGCAAGATTATGTGTCTGTTGATCCTGCATTTTACCGCCCTGATGAACCAGTGCAATTAATTGGTTGCATTGATCAAATCAAAAGTGAGATAGGTTGGCAGCCTCAATATTCTTTTAAGGAATTGGTCGAGTTAATGGTTGATTATGACCTGAAAAAGTTAAGCAACAGCGGAGCTTAAATATTTGATGCTAAAAATTGTAGTTGATGCTACTCCAGTAGAGCCAAAACCAAGTGGAGTTGGTTTTTATGTTGCTAATTTAATCTCCTCACTTGATGCGTTACAAGCTCAAGAAAAATTTCAATTAGAGATTGCCTACCAACCAGGATTTAAAAACTGGCTTTTAGGAAAACTAGCTTTACCTAATTGTCTAGATAGTTATTCTAATATTCATCTACTACCCATCCCTGTCAGAGTTTCAGATTTATTATTGACATCAACTCAAGTTTCAAATTTATTACTTGATTATTCTCAGAATTACTTTGAAAAATGTTTTAATTACCCAAGTATATTACATGGAACTAATTACTCAGTTTATCCCTGTAATAATAGCTTCAAGGTGATGAATATATATGACCTTACATTTATTAAATATCCTAACTATATAGATTCAGTTGTCAAAACATATACAAAAAGAGTTAAGCGCTGCTTACAGTGGACAGACTTAGTATTAACAATTTCAGAAAGTTCCAAAAAAGATATTATTGAGTATTTGCAAGTACCTCCCGAAAAAATATATGTTACTCCTCTCGCTAGCCGTTACAATATTGATTATTTGTCTTGGCAAAATATTCCAATCTTAGAAAAGCAAGTTAACTACGATTTTTCTAAACCTTATCTACTTTTTGTTAGTACAATCGAACCGAGGAAAAATATTAATACTATAATAACAGCCTTTAATTTTTTAAAACAAAAGTATAAAATTGACCATCAGCTAATATTAATTGGTAAAAAAGGATGGAACTATGAACCTATATTTGCAGCTATTGAAAGTTCCTATTGGAAACACGAAATTCATCATCTTGACTACTTATCTGATGAATTAGTGGCATTATTTTACTCAAAAGCTGATGTTTTCGTTTATCCGTCTCACTATGAAGGTTTCGGTTTGCCTGTATTAGAAGCAATGACACTAGGCGCTCCAGTCATCAGTGCTAATACTTCGTCAATACCAGAAGTTACAGGAGATGCAGCTATACTAATTGACCCGAATGAACCCATTGAACTAGCTGAAGCTGTATTAAAAATAATTAGTGATTCTCAGTTAAGCCAAGAATTAATTAACAAAGGCAAAGAAAGAGCAAAATTATTTTCTTGGGAAAGAACAGCAAAAGAAACGTTAAAGGCCTATAAAAGTTTAATTTAACGAAGATATTTAGATAATTTTGTCTCTCATCAATTAATTATTAACTTATCTATTCTTCTTTCTCAACCAACGGGTATCTATATTATTACAAGCACAAGTAAAGGAATTAAGTGTTACTTATCAAGTAAAGTTCCTCAACTATGTTAGGACTTACGCACGCACTCAGATCCCCCAACCCCCTTTTTAAGCTATCCATTATAAACATCTTTCTTAACAGAGAAGTTGACAAAACAGAGAAGTCATGTAGTGTCTATAGCAAGAGCCGGAAGCATAGCAAAGTCAGCAATGGAACAATGGATCACACAAGAATTAGAAAGAACCTAATTAGGTGACACTAGAAGAACCAAACGGTTGATCAAAATAGTCGAAAATTTAAGTGCCAAACCAGAAGCGAGTATTCCACAAGCGAGTGGGACATGGGCTCAAACAAAAGCCACCTATGACTTCTGGGATTCACCATACATCAAACCATCGATGATAAGACTTGGACATATCAATGGGACAGTAGAGCGAATCACCAAGCATGGAGTAGTTTTAGCAATACAAGATACCACAGAACTGAACTACACCAGTCACAAAGCCCTATCGGGAACAGGATATCTCGACAGTAAATATGCCCAAGGATTAAAAGTCCACTCAGTCCTGACAGCCTCCGCACAATGAATACCATTAGGTATCATCGCGCAACAAGTGTGGTCAAGAAAGGAAGAAGAATTAGGAAAGACGCAACACAGGAAACAAAAATCAACCGCACAAAAAGAAAGTATTAGATGGCTTGATGCCTTGAAATTAACAGAGTCAATCATCCCAGAATCGGTACAAGTAGTAACGATTGCCGACAGAGGTGACATTACAGGCAATTTTGGTCACAGAAGTAGACCCAGCACAGAGATTGAGCCGATTTGTTGGTTACTGCTGACCACCTTAGAAATTAGCAGTCTGGAAGATGTTTTGCAGTATGTACGATGGTACAGTTATCGCTGGTTAATTGAACGTTATCATTATGTCTTAAAAAGTGGTTGTGGCATCAAGAAGTTACAACTGGAAACGGCGCACAGAATAGAGATGGCTTTGGCTACCTACAGCATCGTTGCTTGGCGTTTGCTGTGGCTGACTTACTTAGCTCGTTGTCAGCCTGATGCTAGTTGTGAACAGGTTTTAGCACCTCATGAGTGGCAAGTTCTGTATGCAACCATTCATCACCAACTTTATCCTCATACAGTACCACCGACTCTGGCTCAAATTGTCGATTGGATTGCTCGACTCGGCGGGTTTTTAGCTTACTTACCAAGGGGAGCCACTGCGTTGGGCGGGTTTCCCGACTTGTAGCAAGTGGCGTGGGACTACAGGGGGTCGAATTAAGTGCAGTCTCTAAATAGAATTGATATTAACTAGCAAGCTTTTAATATTCAATTTATTTAAGTTCGCAAAATATAAAGTGAATCATCCGCTTGCCATTGGGAACGTGCCAGCGCATAGTAAACTACATCCAAGTTGTGAAATTGGGCGTTCTTCTTGTATTTCAACCCTAATTTTTCCATTACACGACGCGAAGCAGTATGTTCTGGTGCAGCGATCGCAACAATACAATCTAGCTTTACTTCCTTAAAGCCATACCTTAAACTTGCCTTTGCTGCTTCGCTAGTAATACCTCGATTCTAATAAGCCTAATCCAAACGATAGAGAACTTCTACTTCTGGACTATTTGGTAAAAAATTCAGCCCGCAATGACCAATTAACTTGCTGGTTACTTTCTCAACTACAGCCCAGACGCCAAAACCATGCTGTTGCCAGTGTGCGATAAAAAATTCTAATATTTCTTGTGTGACTTTTTCGAATTGATCTTTTGGAATCGGGTCTCTGGGCGAATACTTCATAACTGCTGGATTACTCAAAATTAGAATTAGTTCATCTAAGTAATCTAAGGTATAAGGTTTGAGTAGCAGTCTTGCGGTTTCTATCTCAGGCATGGTATCAGAAGGTGAGTGCAAAGGCTACTTTAATAAAGCTTATTTATACTATTGGAATATAATGCTCCTACTATGAGCATCTACCAATCCCTGAAAAAATCTTACACCCAAGACCGGCGGCGTGAAAATGACTGGCGGTTGTTTTTGCGTTTAGTGCCTTATGCCAAGCGTAGTGGAAGACTGTTGGCGCTATCGATGTGCTTACTCATACCGATCGCATTAGCTAACGCCTTACAACCGCTGTTAATCGGACAGGTGATTTCCCTGATTCGCAATGAACCAAGCACCTACGAATTTTTCAGGAATCGCCCTTTTTGGCAAGGAATACATATCCTGGAAGGATTATTGCTGGTTACTATTGCTATCCGATTACTATTGACAGGCGTTCAAGGTTATCTGGTACAAAAGCTAGGACAACAAATTACCGCAGCAATTCGCCGAGACTTATTCCATCATGTAACATCTTTAGCAGTACGTTTTTTTGACAGGACACCTGTTGGTAAATTAATTACCAGACTCACCAGCGATGTGGAAGTATTGGGAGATGTCTTTTCCACTGGGGGGATTGGCACTTTGTCCGATTTCTTTACCATGCTGGTAATTACAGGTTTAATGTTTTCTATCCAATGGCAACTCGCTGCGTTGCTGCTGCTGATGTTGTTACCTGTAACCTGGGTAATTATTTACTTTCAACAAGAGTATCGCAAAGCCAATTATAAAGCGCGAGAAGAACTTTCTATCCTCAACTCACAACTCCAAGAAAATGTGGTTGGGATTAACGTAGTGCAGTTATTCCGCCGAGAAAAATTTAATGCTGAATTGTTTCGCGCCACAAATAGCCGCTACACCCAACAAGTGGATCAAACTATTTTTTATGATTCAGCTGTTTCAGCAACTTTGGAATGGATTGGGTTGATAGCCATTGCTGGTGTTTTGGCATTAGGTGGTTGGTTGCTGTTAGGAGGAAATCTGACTTTTGGGACTTTATCGGCATTTATTTTATATGCTCAACGATTATTTGACCCTTTACGGTCTTTGGCGGAAAATTTTACGGTAATTCAAGCTGGATTTACCGCTATTGAAAGGGTGAGTGATATTTTAGATGAACCAATCGAAATACGCGATCGCGTCAATCCACGGTTCTCAATATTTGATGCTAAATTCGGCTATATAGACGAGTTAGTTGCAGAGTTAGAATCCTCAAATGTCGATTCCACTCCTGAACTAGGAGAAATCCGCTTTGAACACGTTTGGTTCGCTTACAAAGATGATGATTACGTCATTAAAGATTTAGATTTCACCATTCATCCTGGGGAAAAAGTGGCATTAGTTGGCCCCACAGGTGCGGGTAAAAGCTCAATTATTCGTCTTCTATGCCGCCTTTACGAACCTACCCAAGGACGGATTCTTGTAGATGGCGTGGATATCCGCGAGTTACCACAGGCAGAACTGCGGCGTTATATGGCAATAATTTTACAAGAAGGCTTTTTGTTTGCTGGTGATGTTAAAAGCAACATTACTCTAGGAGATAGCTACACTTTAGAAGAAATCCAAGAAGCAGCAGAGAAAACCAACATTGCTAACTTTATTGAACAGTTGCCACAAGGATATAATACACAACTTAGAGAACGAGGTACAAATATTTCTAGTGGGGAAAAGCAACTTTTAGCCTTTGCTCGTGCAGCGATTCGTAACCCAGAAATTTTGGTATTAGATGAAGCCACTGCTAGTTTAGATGTTGGCACAGAAGCTTTAGTTCAAGAGGCATTAAACGAGCTTTTAGTAAGACGCACTGCGATTATTATTGCTCACCGCTTATCTACAATTCGTAATGTAGATCGCATTTTTGTTCTCAAGCGTGGGGAATTAATTGAACAGGGAAGTCATGAACAATTGTTGGAACAAAATGGGCTTTACGCCACTTTGCACAACTTACAAATGTTAGGAACTTAGAGTCAAGGTACGAGACCTGTCAATTTTTCTCATTTTGTAAAGCCTATGGCAAACTGCTGTGCTTCTAAACCCCTTTAATATTTGTGAGTATGAAGTGCGATCGCTAATTCCGCAACTTATGAATTATCCTAGCGATAAATCGCTTCAACTTTCCTCTGACCTACGATTTTTGGCGCATCAACCCGTAATCGCAACTGTTCACAACGCACAGTAGAAAAAGGCTGACTTAAACCCATTCCCGAAAAAGGACTTTCAGCAGGAATTTCTAAATGGGAACCAATCAAACCAATAAGCGACTCAACTTCAGCAGAAAACATCAGCAAATCAGTACCCTTTGCACTATAACTAGATGCGCCTAACCGCTGTTTCCATGCCAAACTTTGCCGATTGTACCTTAGACTACATAACTTCTGGTTACCTTGATAAACAGTCACACGCTCTCCTTGCTCCCAGGTAAACGCAGCTAATTCCTTCGGTAGCCCCCAAATTTCTCGACCGCCAGCCACCGAATCAGCATTATCTACATAAATGTGCGAAACCCAACCACCAATTTTCCCTCGATAACTAACCACAGCCGGAATTACAATTAATTCGCTATACTCTAGTACTGAGCCTGACCCATATTGAGATAAATATACGCCACAGAAGGTTTTACCAGGCCATACAGATATAATTTCTAACTCAGAAGGGATAAGAGAACGCACTCGGTCAATATTTATCAAATGCAGAGTTTGAATAGCGTAGCCTTGAAGCGTCCAAGGTGTTTGTGGATAAGGCATATACAGATTTTAGTAGAGACTTTGCAATGCAACGTTTCTACAATTACCAAATTACAATATAAAAAAAATCCCCACCCAGGCTTATGCTTGGATGGGCAATATGAGGCAGGGACACGATAATTTTCCCTAGAGAAGTATGGGAATTATTTGGTTTCAGTGAAATCGGCGTCAATTACATCATCACCGCTACTGCTACCACTACCAGACGAGCTAGAACCGCTATCTTGAGGTTCAGCACCAGGTGCAGCACCGCCACCAGCTTGTTGATAGAGGTTGCTACCAACGGCGAATAGTGCTTGTTGTAATTCTGGTGTGAGCTTCTTAATCTGCTCATCATCTTCTTTAGCAACTGCATCCCGCAGTTCTTTCACCAAACCTTCGACTTTGGTTTTGTCAGCTTCAGGAACTTTATCGCCCAATTCTTGTAGCTGTTTCTCAGCTTGATATGCCAAGGAATCGGCTTGGTTTTTGCGTTCAATCTTCTCACGACGCTCTTTGTCACTAGAAGCATTTTGTTCTGCTTCTCTGACCATCCGGTCAACGTCATTTTTATCCAAGGTGGAAGCGCCAGTAATACTGATGGATTGCTCCTTACCAGTACCTTTGTCCTTAGCGGTAACGTTGAGGATACCATTGGCGTCGATATCGAAAGTGACTTCAATTTGAGGAACGCCACGTGGTGCAGGGGGAATACCATCAAGGCGGAAGGTTCCCAAACTCTTGTTGTCAGTGGAAAACTCGCGTTCCCCTTGGAGGACGTGAATTTCTACGTTGGTTTGACCATCCACAGCAGTGGAGAAGACTTCAGATTTCTTGGTAGGAATTGTGGTGTTGCGGGGGATAATTTTGGTCATTACGCCGCCCAATGTTTCTACACCAAGAGATAGAGGTGTTACGTCTAACAGCAAGATCCCTGTAACGTCACCTTCTAGTACACCAGCCTGAATCGCTGCACCAACTGCTACCACTTCATCAGGGTTAACGCTTTGGTTGGGGTCTTTACCTAATATCTGCTTGACTAGTTGTTGGACTGCGGGAATCCGGGTAGAACCACCAACCAACACAACCTCATCAATATCGCCCTTGTTTAATTTGGAGTCGCGTAGCGCACTCTCAACAGGAATACGACAACGGTCGATTAAATCAGAGCAAAGTTCTTCAAATTTGGCACGAGTCAGCGTCGTATCCAGGTGCTTCGGCCCATCCTGGGTAGCGGTGATAAATGGCAAGTTGATTTCTGCTTGAGTGACGCTAGAAAGCTCAATTTTGGCTTTTTCTGCGGCTTCAGTCAGACGTTGTAAGGCTTGTTTATCTTTGCGTAGCTCAATGCCTTCGTCTTTCTTGAATTGTTCTGCTAAAAAGTCAACAATTTTTTTATCAAAGTCGTCACCACCAAGGTGAGTATCACCTGATGTGGATAGTACCTCAAATACGCCATCACCAACTTCTAGTACGGATACGTCGAAAGTACCACCACCAAGGTCAAAGACTAGGATGGTTTCGTTGCTTTTCTTGTCAAAGCCATAGGCTAGAGAAGCAGCGGTAGGTTCGTTAATAATTCGCAGAACTTCAATACCAGCAATTTTACCAGCGTCTTTTGTCGCTTGCCGCTGGGAATCGTTAAAGTAAGCGGGAACAGTGATTACAGCTTTGGTTACAGTTTCACCAAGATATTTGCTAGCATCTTCGACTAACTTGCGAAGAACTTGTGCAGAAATTTCTTCTGGAGAAAATTGCTTGCCAGCGCCAGGGGAGTCTAGTTTAACGTTACCGCCACTGCTTAGTACTTTGTAAGAAACTTCGGTAGTCTCTTTGGTGACTTCATCATAGCGGCGACCGATGAAGCGCTTGACCGAATAAAACGTATTTTCGGGGTTCATCACCGCTTGGCGTTTGGCGATTTGACCAACCAAGCGATCGCCATTTTTGGCAAATGCAACCACTGATGGTGTTGTGCGAAAACCTTCCGCGTTTGCAATTACCGTGGGTTTTCCACCTTCCATCACTGCGACGCAGGAGTTAGTCGTACCTAAGTCAATTCCAACTGCTTTTGCCATTTTAGGTGCTGGCTCCGTATAACTACAAATGAATGAATGAATGAGAGGAGAGTATAAAAAACTAAATCTTGAACCAACTGAGTTAAGAAATCTGCCAGTTCAGCATGAATACCTTTAGTTGGGCTTTCCTGGGGGTTAAAACTCCAGACTATGCTGATATATATACTGAGCTTGTATAGCCACTCCATGAAGGGTGGTTTCCCGAACCTTGCTTGGGACGGTTAAACTAAATGGTGTTTCTAGTTGGTTCATGGATTAATTTACTTTCACTTTGTCTAATGTATGAGAATTAATACTTTCAGTAATTAGGGTGAACCGTAACGTCTGAGTCGTGTTTGCCGCCTTTTAATGAACTATAACCAACAGAAAAAGAGCGATCGCCTCAGTAATTGTGTATTAATCGTCAATATCCGTAATTTTGCCCTCTGTAGATTTGCTGGTATAGGGCATTGAGCATGGGGGATTAGGCATTAGGCGAGAGTTAGGAGACAGGAATCAGGAGTAGAGACGCGATTATACTCTTACGAGAAGCCGAAGCAGAGCGTCTACGCGTCTGTACAGGAGTTATTAATTATTTCCCCCTTGTCCTCCTTGTCCTCCCTGCCTCTCGATCACTGAGCGTAGCCGTAAAGCCTGCGGCATAGCTGCGCTTAGGGCGAGCCTCTCGTAGAGAAGTGCTGCTCTCCTGCCCCACTCCCTCACTCCCTAATCCCCACTCCCTATTTGCGAGAAAAGTCTCTCCCACTCAATCACAGGCGGTCTTGTTCCCTGGTTTACTATCTCAAAAATTTTCCCTGAAGTAGTTGGGTTAACAATAGATTCTACACAAGCGGCTGCTACATCAATCCGGCTGGCATCGCCTGACAGTGTGTCACCTGTGCCAAGTACCACACCAGATTGTCCACCTGTTTTTGCCTTCAGAAGGGTATTGAGGTCATATGAAGTGTAAGGCCCATCAATGAGGCGTCCTGGACGAATAATGGTGTAGGGTAGCCCGGAACTGATGATTGCTTCCTCGCCCTTCTGTTTCGCATCAAGCACACCGAACCCATTGAGAATGCTAAAAGGAAACTTATCCTTACGTAGAATGCCGCAGGAAGAGACAAAAACGAACCGCTTTAGATTCAAAGGTGCTGCTGTTACTAAATTGCTGACACCTTTAGCATCAATATCTGCTGGACTATTCTTTGCCTTTGCACTACTAGATTTGGGATTAAGAAAAATCGTCGCCCATTCAATCAAGTTAGGAGGTTCATCAAAGTCCCATCTACTAGAAGGAAAGGCTGTAGTTCCAGTAGAACAGATGATGTAGGTGACATTCTGCGTTGCTGCGGGGAGTGTATTCGGCTGGCGGATGTCTCCGACGGCAATTTCCACTCTGTTATTAAACATTTCTTTGGCTTTTGCTGCATTCCGTGTCAGAACACGGACTTTAAAACCTTTCTCTAGTAGCTTGCCTACTACGAGTTGTCCCACTCCACCAGTAGCGCCAGCAACTAGCACTAAATCCTCAACTGACGGTTCAAAAGAAGTCATAACTGTCCTTGAGATAGTCTATTTATTGCTAATCTAATCAAAAATGCAAGGTGAGGAACATCTGCTTAGGTGTGATTGTCTCTGCCAGCGTTCCTTGGGCGATCGCTTGTCATCTCCCTATCCACCACGCAGTAAAATTGCAAAAGCGCAAATCCCAGCAAATTATCGAGCGTGAAAACTGACAGCATCTTCTATCGCCTTTTTCAAGAATTTCCCAGTATCTTTTTTGAATTAATTGGCAACTCACCGCAAACAGCAGACGCCTATAATTTCTCCTCAATTGAAATTAAGCAAACTGCATTCCGCATAGATGGAGTTTTTCTACCTACACAAGGAGAACAAAACCCGATTTACTTTGTTGAAGTTCAGTTTCAAGCCGACCCAGAAATTTATTCGCGCCTATTTTCTGAAATATTTTTATATATACGACAAAATCAACCCAAAAATTCCTGGCGAGGAGTAGTTATTTATCCCACTCGCAGTTTAGATGTGTCAGATATCAATAATTACAGTGAATTTTTTCATAGCCAGCGTGTGAGTCGTATTTATCTTGATGAATTAGGTGAAACTGCATTGCTTCCAGTTGGGATTGCTACGATAAAATTAATAACCGAGGATGACGACAGAGCAATTCTTACTGCTAGGGAGTTAATAGACAGAACCCAGCAAGAAATTCATATTGAACCACAACGACAAAAGTTACTAGAATTAATAGAGACAATATTAGTTTATAAATTTCCGACAATGAGTCGAGAGGAGATTGAAAATATGTTTGGGTTAAGCGATTTGAAGCAGACGCGAGTTTATCAAGAAGGCAAGCAAGAAGGTATAGAAGAAGGCAAGCAAGAAGGACGATTGGAAGCAAAATTAGAAGCTGTACCTGGATTGTTAGCATTGGGCTTAACAGCAGTACAAATATCACAGGTATTGGATTTAGAACTTGAATTAGTTATACAAGTTGCTCAAAAGACAAAAAATCAGAACAATGAGTCGAGAGGAGATTAAAAGTATGTTTGGGTTAAGCGATTTGAAGTAGAGTGAATCTGATTTTACGAAAGACGGTAGGAAGAGAAATTAAAAGCTACATTGCGTCTATTGGCTTCGACTTGATACTAAACAAATCATGCAAGTGTTGGATTTGGAAGTTCAACTAGTTGGCAGTTATTAGGATAATAACAAAACAGCTAAAAGGCGCATGACATCCAATAATTTGCTGGAAACAACCAATATAAAAAATTTACGTTCACGTATCGTTAGCGTTCTATCTCTATGTCAGCTGAACAAAACAAGTCCATCGCACTCCAAATTTACAAATCATTTGACGAAGGTAGTTTAGAGCAAGCACAGGAGTTTCTTGCATCAAATTTTGTGGCTCACATCCCTGGTGTACCAGAACCGCTGAATCGTGATGCTTTTATGCAGACTGTACTTAGAGTCTTTCGCTCTGCCTTCCCTGATGGTTGTCACACATTTGAAGACGTGATTGCCGAAGCCGACAAAGTTGTAACACGCGGGACTTTCAGTGGAACTCATCAAGCAGAACTTTTCGGTATTCCTCCAACAGGTAAGCGAATTACAATTCCGTTTTTTCATATTGACAGCATTGTAAATGGGAAACTCGTAGAACACTGGGGGCAAAGTGACTTACTAGGGTTGATGCAACAAGTAGGAATAGTTTCAGTACCAGGGCCAAGTCTGATTACACGTAAAATATTTTTGGCGATCGCTTCCATTAAAGATAGATTTAATAAAAAAGTGTCTTAATTAATAAATACCCTTACCGTTATTAAGTTTAATAATTCTGAATTGTTCTATGCTTACACTATCTCCTAATTTAAAAGTTAGACTTTCCCAACCTCTAAAAATTGGTTCACTTGAGGTAAAAAGTCGGGTTCTTCAATCGCCTTTATCTGGAGTGACAGATATGGTGTTTCGTCGCCTTGTGCGTCGCTATGCACCAGATTCGATGATGTATACAGAAATGGTGAATGCTACAGGGTTGCACTATGTCAAGCAGTTGCCCAAAATCATGGAAGTAGACCCTAATGAACGACCAATCAGTATTCAGCTATTTGATTGTCGTCCAGATTTCTTGGCAGAAGCAGCAGTAAAAGCAGTTGCAGAAGGTGCTGATACTGTTGATATCAATATGGGTTGTCCAGTAAATAAAATTACCAAAAATGGTGGTGGTTCTTCGTTGCTGCGGCAACCGGAAGTAGCAGAGGCAATTGTGCGGGAAGTTGTCAAAGCTGTTGATGTACCAGTGACAGTTAAAACTCGTATTGGTTGGAATGATCAGGAAATTATCATTCTTGATTTTGCCAAGAGAATGGAAGATGCAGGGGCAAAAATGATCACTGTGCATGGACGCACTCGCGCTCAAGGGTACAATGGCAATGCCCGCTGGGAATGGATTGCACGTGTCAAAGAAGTGCTATCTATTCCAGTGATTGGTAATGGGGATATTTTCTCTGTGGAAGCGGCGGTGAAATGCTTAGAGCAAACTGGTGCTGATGGTGTAATGTGTTCTCGTGGAACTTTGGGTTATCCGTTTTTGGTGGGAGAAATCGATCACTTTCTCAAAACTGGAGAACTATTACCACCACCAACCCCAATTCAGCGGCTGGAATGTGCTAAAGAACATTTACAAGCTTTATGGGAATATAAAGGCGATCGCGGTGTACGTCAAGCTCGTAAGCATATGACTTGGTATGCTAAAGGTTTCGTTGGCGCTGCTGACTTACGCGGAAAGTTAAGTTTGGTTGAAAAGGTTGATCAGGGTTTGAAGCTAATTGAACAAGCAATAGAACAATTAGCCAATGGTTATGAACCTGAAGTGGAATCAGAATCTGATTTCGCCTTGGTGTAATACCAATTGTAAGAATTGAAAATCTTAAAATCCCGGTATCTGCGAGATACCGGGGTTCTCGTTTATCACTCAAAAATCTCACATACAGCAGAATTCAGAAGTAAAACAATCTTTCTAGCTAGCTTTGAGAGCTAGTTTATGCACTGCACCAACTTGAAATCTGCTGTAAGACCAAAACACTCATAGAGACGGCGATTTATCGCGTCTCGAAAACCCAAACTTTTGTACGAGTAGCCCTTAACTGAACCGTATTGATACATAAAGTATTTCCAACTCAAAAAACAAGTTGTTTAGAGTTCAAAAATAGTGCAATATTAAATTTATTTACTATTGGGAATGTATCCTTCTTTTTCCAATCTGGATAAAGCTCTTTGACCAGCTTCTTGTCCATATCTGATACCAACTTCTACTGATTCGCGGCTTAGCTGCGGCAAAATATTAATTGTTTTTTTACCTAATGGCGTTTGATAAAATGCAATCAACTCTTTAATCTCTTCGTTGGTATAGTATCTGCTATAAATAGGAATTATTTGATTAAAAATCTCATCTGGCTTAATTTCTGATTGAAGGTTATCCCAAAACTCTTGAGGAACTTGAGGATATTGTCCCTTCAAAGAATTTATAACTTGATATGTTACTTGTTGGGAAATACTACTTGCACCAGTGATATTCAACAACTGTCTAATGTTGTTGTTTTTTTCAGCTTCTGGTGAGTTAATTGGTACTGTCGCATCAGGTGGGTTCTGAGCAAATGCTCCCCCACTGACAGTCGTGAGTGATGCTATAACTATGGCAGAGATAAAAAACTTGAATTTCATATTATTTGCAACAACTTAGTTACTATTATTGATATGCAAAAATATTTTCTATTTCTGAATTAAAACTATACATTACTTTTTTATACTTTCATTGCAAAATTTATAATTTTTGCGTCTGAGCCATGAGTTTTGTCATAATCTTTCTTTTACTACCTTTAACGTACAAAAACTAGCATCAGTACAACCACTGATAAATCCACCCATTGTCTGAATTTGTCGTAGATATTCTAAAGCTGTTTGAGTAATTACTTCTCCTGGCATTAAGACAGGAATTCCTGGAGGGTAGGGACAGACGATTTCAGCGCAGATGCGATCGCTTGTCTGTTCTACAGGTAATATTTCGCTTCCAGCAAAAAAAGCTTCTCTGGGCGATAGATATAAAGTATGATTGTGTATGCCTAGAGAACTCAGCAAATTGCTCTTTATAGCCAAATTGGTTCGGCGATACTTTTGAGCAAGAGTTGTGAAACCTTGCACTAATTGCTCAATATCAGCATGGCTATTGCCTAAACTAATAATAAAAGTTAGATGTTGCATTGATGCGAATTCAGCGGTAACACCTAATTTTTCATCTAGAATTTCTTCTGCCTCAAATCCAGTTAAACCTAAACCAGCAACGGTAACAGTTAACCGCGTTTTATCTAAAGCGACAAAGCCAAGTGACTTTTCTTTGGAAACAAACAGAGGCGTTGATAATCCAGGAATTTGGCTAACTCTCATTCTGGCGGACTCTGCAAGTTGCAAAGTCCGAGACATCAGTAGTTTTCCATGTACTGACATTTGCTGACGCGCTGCATCTAGAGAAGCTAAAAGTAAATAGCTAGGACTGGTAGACTGTACAAGTTGCAAAGCTTTACTGATGCGATCGCTATCTATTCGATTACCTTGGATGTGCAGCATTGATGCTTGTGTCATTGCACCAAGTGTCTTATGAATGGATTGTACAGTTAAATCTGCACCTGCGGCTAAAGCTGGCGTAGGTAATTCGGGATGAAAAGCAAAGTGTGCGCCGTGTGCTTCATCTACAAGTAAAGGGATATTGTATTGATGAGTAATGTGGGCGATCGCACTCAAATCACCACAAACCCCGTAATATGTTGGGTAAACTACCAACACAGCTTTCGCATCAGGATGCTGTTGCAGAGCAGATTGCACAGCGTTGGGTGTGATACTGTGAGCAATATCTAAAACTGGGTCATATTCAGGATTTACAAAAATTGGCATAGCACCGGAGAGAATTAACCCAGCGATCGCAGAGGAATGCACATTCCGAGGCAGAATGATTTTATCACCTGTGCCACAAGTAGCGAGAATTGCTGCTTCGACTCCACAAGTAGAACCATTAACAAGAAACCATGTTTTGGAAGCGCCAAAAGCCTCAGCCGCTAATTGTTGCGCTTGTTGAATAACGCCTTGGGGCGCAAATAGATTATCTAAATTTGCTAACTCGGTTAAATCAGCACCAAACACAGCCTTCCCAAAAAAATCAGCCAAGGTTTGAGAAATTCCCTCACCCCGTTTATGTCCTGGGGTGTAAAAAGCAGTGTGAGGGCGTGTAGCACAGAGCTTTAAAGCATCTAATAAAGGTATTTGGTTTTGATTGAGCATTTTCAATAAATTAGCTGCAAAACAAGAATTATTATTCAAAAAGCCTAACTATTTTACAAACTAATACCAATTCAATGAATAATTGCGATACATCTTTTGTAGAGATGTATCTGTTTTTCACCCATGAAATTTTCATCAACAATTTGGGAATAATAAATCACGCTTAAGCAAGATTTTAAAAGACATTAAGTCCCACTAGGCGGGTTTTTCATGGATGATTATAGGAGCAATTTTTTAATGAAACTCAGTTTTTCCAAAACTAAGTTAGGTAGTGCAGTTTTAAGCAGTAGCTGTTTAGGCGCAGTTCTCATCGGTTTAAGCGGGGCAAGCGCTTCAGCTGCTCAATTTATCACAATTCGAAGCACTGGCACATTATCAGGAACAATCGAGCTTCCGAGTTTTAATCCTAATTTTAATAATAGTATTACT
The DNA here is from genome assembly GCF_038096175.1 of Nostoc sp. UHCC 0302. NCBI lineage: Bacteria > Bacillati > Cyanobacteriota > Cyanophyceae > Nostocales > Nostocaceae > Nostoc > Nostoc sp. UHCC 0302. Next base: position 8,098,609 of record NZ_CP151099.1, on the reverse strand, counting down.
CGTGTTGATACGGATGACACTGGAACTTATTACCGAAATGTAAGTAATAATGATGTTCCTGTATATAACTCAGATTATTTGCAGCAAAAATTACGTGCAGATGGCAGCGTTCATTACTTCGTTGATTTTAAAGGCATTCCGATTGTTTCATTCGATGGCATCCTTACCTCGCCAGTTCTCTCTGGTGGTCAATTGACACCTTACAGTTATCAAGGAAAATTGCCTGGAACTACATTTCAAGGAGTAATTCAAGATGAGTTTAATCTGACAAAAGCCTTATACACTGGTACTGTCATCGATCCAGAAACTGGAAAACAGTATCAAGGTACTTTTGAAGTAAGTGGATATGGCCCAAGGTACAGCGAAGCTAATGGTGGCGCAACCCCCACAGTCTTTGATTTTCAGTCTGATATTCCCGGTTCACCAACGGTAACATCCTTAGTCATGAATAACGCTCTCTTGGTGAATTTAAGAATCAAAGTACCAATAGAAGAAACTTCTGTACCAGAACCTGGTAATCTAATAGGAACTGTGTTGGTAGCAGGTTTAGCGATCGCTCTGAAAAAGAGAAAAAACTTTTGTGCAGAAGAGTAATACCATTTCATTTTAATAATGATACAAATACCCTGGTAGGGGCATGGTAATGCCATGCCATTACGAGAAATCTATATGTATCAGGATTCTCGTAAATTGGTATAAGCTAAACGGCTGCATCATAACAACTCGTGTTAGTCACACTTTTGTCATAATTTTGTCGCAACTTAACTTAATCCATGCGTAATACTTACCTTAACTATGGTTTTGTAGCTTCTTGAAAAGGCAGGATTTCCTGCCTTTTTTTATCGATAGCCGTAAATTAATCAAGACTAGTCTGGCTAGGTATAGGTATTTAGGGAGATGTCAGAATCTCAAGTTTTCATCTAGTTTGGGAAAGTCGAATAATTTAATTAGACTGACGATGACTTATCCCACTGCTATTTCTATACCTGAACCACAGATTCCTACTCCTGAACCAAATCCACTACCAAGTCCTGAACCAGTACCGGGGCCAGGGATTCCCCAACCCTTACCAGGGCCTGCGCCAGAACCAGTACCTACTCCCATTCCTCAGACTGTTCCAGCACCGATTCCTCAAACTGTTCCAGGGACAATTCCCCAAACCATACCTGAACCTGTTTGAATTATCTTAGTATTTGAATCTAAAATCCAAATCTAAAAGCCAAAATGCTAAGAGCCGGAATTGTCGGACTTCCCAACGTCGGAAAATCTACCTTATTTAATGCTGTAGTCGCTAACGCCAAAGCAGAAGCGGCTAACTTCCCTTTTTGCACGATTGAACCGAATGTCGGCGTTGTCGCAGTACCGGATGAGCGGTTAAATGTTCTCTCGAAAATTGCCAGTTCTGCACAAATTGTCCCGGCGCGGGTTGAATTTGTGGATATTGCCGGTTTGGTTAAAGGTGCAAGTCAAGGTGAGGGACTCGGTAATCAATTCCTCTCCCATATCCGGGAAGTTGATGCAATCATCCATGTGGTACGTTGTTTTGAGAATGACGACATTATCCACGTTGCTGGTTCTGTTGACCCAGCGCGAGATATTGAAATAATTAATTTAGAGCTAGGTTTAGCAGATTTAGCACAAATTGAACGGCGAATTGACCGCACCCGTAAACAAGCGCGTACCAGCAAAGATGCACAGTTTGAAATAACAGTGTTAGAAAAATTAGCTGCTGCTTTAAATGAAGGTAAATCAGTCCGCCAAGTGAGTTTAGCTGAAGAAGAAACTGAGATTATCAAAGGACTAGAACTGCTCACTTATAAACCAATTATCTATGCTGCCAATGTTTCAGAAGATGATTTGGCAACTGGTAATGACTTTGTAGACAAAGTGCGGCAAATTGCAGCGACAGAAAATGCTCAAGTTGTCATTGTTTCGGCACAAGTTGAAGCCGAATTGGTGGAATTACCAGAGGAAGATAAAGCTGATTTCTTAGAATCATTAGGTGTGCAAGAAGGCGGCTTGAAATCTTTGATTCGTGCTACTTACACTCTTTTAGGTTTGCGAACATATTTCACGAGTGGGCCTAAAGAAACCCGCGCTTGGACAATTCATGCGGGAATGTCTGCACCTCAAGCCGCAGGCGTAATTCACACTGATTTTGAACGGGGATTTATTCGGGCAGAAACTGTTGCTTACAATGATTTAGTAGCGACTGGTTCAGTGAATGCGGCGAAAGAAAAAGGGTTGGTTCGCAGTGAAGGTAAAGAGTATATTGTGCAGGAAGGGGATGTGATGTTGTTCCGGTTTAATGTCTAAGGGAGTAGGGAGTAGGGAGAGACGCGATTATACTCTTACGAGAAGCCGCTCTTCGAGCGTCTACGCGTCTGTACAGGAGTTGGGAGTTAAAAAACAGGAGAACTATAATTTACAGCAGATTGCAAGTTAGTGAAGTACAAAAATACCCCTCCCTAACCCTCCCCTTGGAAAGGGGAGGGAACTAGATTGGCAATTTCCCCCCAATACATCGGGGAGATTAAGGGGGGTAAAGGATGTACTCCATTTAGATACAAAACGCTGTATGTATTCTGTTTCTCCTAGTTTTGATTACTCAAGGCTAGCAAAGTATAAAAATCTCTTTTCCAATGCCCAATAACGCCAGTTCTTTCAAGTCGGGCATTGCCCGCCCACAAGACTGGCTCCCCAATGCTCAATTATCAAGATAGTACTTTCTGTAAAGCGAACAATAGTTCACTAACAGTGTAGGGCTTTGATAAAAATGTGGTCACACCAGTATCGGCTACCGCGCCTAATTTATTGCTAGACATCAGTCCACTAGTGGCAATAATTTTGACCTGGGGATTTATTTTTTGCAAAGTACGGATGGCTGTTAAACCATCTAGCGACGGTAGCATGATATCCATCAGTACAGCGCTAATTTGGCTCATGTGTTTAGCGTATAATGCGATCGCCTCAATACCATCACTGGCAGTTAGTATTTTGTAGTTGTAAGCTTCCAGTGATGTTTTTGTAATCTCCAGAATTGCAGGTTCATCATCCACAATTAAAATTAGTTCTCCCTGTCCTGTCGGCGGTGTCAAATCTTCAGCGCTAAGTGTTTCCATTCCCCCAACTGCTGGCAAGTACACTTTAAAGCTAGTACCACTGCCGACTTCGCTATACACATTGATAAAACCACCGTGGCTTCTAATAATTCCCAGTACTGTGGAAAGCCCTAACCCTGTGCCTTGCCCAACTTCTTTTGTAGTGAAGAATGGCTCGAAAATTCTATCTAAGATTTCTTTAGGAATGCCAGTACCAGTATCAGAGACAGTAATTAGGATGTACGGCCCGACTTTGGCTTCTAAATTCATCCGGGCATAATTTTCATCAATATAGAGATTTTGAGCAGAGATTTTTAAAGTACCACCGTTAGGCATGGCATCACGGGCGTTGACGCAGAGATTCATCAGCACTTGATGAATTTGTGTACTATCTCCAGAAATCGTCCATAAGTCTTGTGGTACATCAGTGCGGACTTCGAGGGATTTGGGAAATGTTTCTTTGATAATCTTGCCAAGTTCCGCAATCAGATGTCTAAGTTGCAAAGTGATGCGCTTCCCTTCCACACCCCGCGCAAATGACAGCACTTGTTTAACTAAATCAGCTCCACGTCTAGCATTAATTTCTAGAATCTCCAAGAGATGGTGAGTCCGCTCATCTGCATCGGGGAATTTCAGGGGTAATAGTTGCGCTCCTGCCAAAATCGGCGTGAGAATGTTATTCAGGTCATGAGCAATACCGCTAGCTAAGGTTCCGATACTTTCTAAGCGTTGAGTGCGGAACAATTGAGCTTCTAGATGTTTTTTATCGGTAATATCTGTATCAACTGCGAGAATTGATTTTGGTTTGCCTTGTTCATCACAAACTAAACTCCAGCGACTAGCTACCAGGATTTCTTTGCCACTTTTGGTAACTTTGGCTAACTCGCCCTGCCAGCTGCCTTTGCTGATGACTTGCAATGAAGCCGCTTCGATTTCTGTTGAAAGTTCGTCAGACAAAAACTCGTTGGCATTTTTGCCCCAGACTTCATGAGCCTGCCAACCGTAGAGTTTTTCTGCACCTTGATTCCAAAAGAGTATTTTATTGTCTAAATCTTGTACGCAAATGGCATCAGTGGTGACATCAAGTAATGCCGCTTGTTCGCGAATTTTCTCTTCAGCCAGCTTTCTTTCGCTAATATCAACACTGGCGCAAGTCACCCCAACAACTTCTTGCGCCTCATTTTGCAATGGCTCGACTGTCAAATCATAATATCGCGTTCCAGCTGCGGTGGCGATCGCAACTTCCTCTCGTGTTCCTACACCAGCGTCTAGCACCCCACGTTTAATAGCGGTAAGACGTTGAGCATCTTCAACTGGAATGATATCCCAGTCTTGTTTGCCCAAAATATCTTCAACAGCCAATCCATAAAGGGGATTATAAACCCAGGTATAACGTAATTCTTTATCTTGGTTGTAAACAAAGATTGGCGAGTTTTTTAGAGCAACCCGAAATCGCTCCTCACTATGCCGCAGTGCTTCGTCTGCTCGTTGACGCTCAATCGCATAACGCATAGAGCGCACCAGTAAGTCACCTGTGACTTGTCCTTTAACTAAATAATCCTGCGCTCCTTCCTGCATTGCCCTAATTGCCAGAGTTTCATCATCTATACCTGTTAGGACAATTATCGGAGTGGCTTTTGACCGATTGTGAGCTATCACAAAGGTTTCCAAACCTTGGCTATCTGGCAGTGAGAGGTCTAACAGAATTACATCAAAACTTTTGGTTGCTAAATGGTTAAGCGCTTCACTTAGGCGCTCAACAGGCATTAACTCAACCCGAACTGTAGTAACTTCCTTTAATAATTCATGTAATAAAAAGACATCACCAGGGTTGTCTTCTACTAACAAGACTTTAATGTTTTCGCCTGCCATTGCTTTCACTCCGGTGGCAGTTTTACAATCGCAAACCAAAAATTTTCTATTGATTGTACAATCTTAACGAATTGATCGAAGTCAACTGGCTTAGTTATGTAACAGTTAGCAGCCAAGTTATAGGCTTTGAGAATGTCTTCTTCGGCTTGGGAAGTCGTTAGGACAACTACAGGAATTCGCTTGAGGTTTTCATCTCCTTTGATTTCTGCCAATACCTCCCTTCCGTCTTTTCTAGGAAGGTTCAAATCGAGTAGCACAATATCTGGATGTACGGCCTTACTATATTTCTCCTCTTTTCGCAAAAATGCCATTGCCTCGACACCATCTTCAACTACATTCAGGTGAATGGAGATTTTGCTATCTTCCAGGGCAATGCGTGTAAGTTGGGCATCGCCAGGATTGTCTTCTACTAACAAAACCTCAATAGGCATAATCGTTAATTTATTACTCACGATTGCTGACCTGCTCTATCTGGAATTGTGAAGTAGAAAGTCGAGCCTTGACCCGCTTCGGACTCAATCCAGATACTACCCCCGTGGCGTTCTATAATCTTCTTACAAATTGCCAGACCAATTCCAGTACCCGGATACTTGCCACGACTGTGCAAGCGCTGAAAAATCGCAAAGATACGTTCAGCGTACTGGCTTTCCAACCCAATTCCATTATCGCTCACTGAGAACAAATATTCGTATTGGGGAGTGGGGAGTGGGGAGTGGGGACTGGTGGCTGGGGACTGGGGACTGGGGACTGGTGACTGGGGAATATGAGGAAGTAATTGCTCCCCTGCTCCCCCTGCTCCCCCTGCTTCCCCTGCTCCCCTGCTCCCCTGCTCCCCTTGCTCCCCCTGCTCCCCTACTCCCCCTACTCTCCTCACAACTCCGATGTGAATTTGCGGCGGCAGTTCTCGGCGGAATTTGATGGCGTTGCTGATGAGGTTTTGGAAGACTTGTGTCATCTGAGTGGCATCAGCTATCACTTCGGGTAAAGGCTCGTGAGTAATAACTGCCTTACTTTCGTCAATTGCTACTTGGAGATTAGCGATCGCTCGCTTTACAGTAGCAGTACAATCAACTAATCCAAAGGGCTGTCCTCTGGTGCTAACGCGAGAATAGTTCAAAAGTTCGTTAATTAGAGTCTGCATTCGGTGCGCCCCGTCTACAGCATAGCTAATGAACTGATCTGCATTGGCATCTAACTTGCTCTTGTACCTCCGCTCTAGCAGCTGTAAATAACTTATCACCATCCGCAATGGCTCTTGCAAATCATGGGAAGCGACATAAGCAAACTGTTCTAATTCGGCATTAGAACGGGCCAGTTCCTGACTGTGGCGCGTTTGTTGCTCTAACAGTTGCGCCTGAGAAAGGGCAATGCCAATTTGGTTAGCCAGCTGCTGTAATAACTCCAACTCAAAGTTATTCCATTGGCGGGGAGCATCACACTGATGAGCAATTAGCAAGCCCCAAATGCCATCTCTAATTAGAATCGGCACTACAAGGTTAGCTTTGACGCCAAACTGCCGGAGAAATTCCTTATGGCAGTCTTGAATGTGAGACTTTTCGATGTCTATAATTGCGCTTGCTCTTCCCTGGCGATATCTTTCTAGATAATCTCGCTGAAAGCAGGTGTCAAGTATATTTTGTCCCAGAACCACGGGCCAACCAGGCAACACTGCCTCTTGCACGACTGTTCCCGAACCATCAGCCCAGAGTTGAAAAACTAAAACTCGGTCAGCTTGTAAGAGCTTTTGGACTTCAGTAACTGATGTTTGAAGAACTTCTTCGAGTTGTAAAGATTCGCGAATTTTCAGAGTAATTTCGGCAAATAATTGCGATCGCAAATTCTGCCGTGTGAATTCTTCTTCTGCCCGCTTGCGATCGGTAATATCAGTATGAGAGCCTACCATTCGCACTACTTGACCTGATTCATCCCAAAGCGCCTGTCCTCGATCTAAAATCCATTTATAACTACCGTCTTTGCATTGCAATCGATGCTCTGTGACGTAAAACGGTGTTTTCTGGGCAAAATGAGCTTGAATAGCTTCGAGTACCCAAGCTGTATCATCGGGATGTACACGTTTTTCCCACTCATCCCAAGTATTAGAAATTTCGTGGTCTTCATACCCCAGCATTTCCTTCCAGCGAGCCGAGAAGAAGACTTTATTTGTCTTCAGATTCCAATCCCAAATCCCATCATTGTTACCATGTAATGCTAATTGCCAGCGTTCTTCACTTTCCCGCAGTGCTTCTGCTGTTTGCTGACGTTCGGTAATGTCCTGGAAATAAACAGACAAGCCGTCTCGTGCAGGATAGGCATGGACTTGAAAGCAGCTATTGAGCGGTGGATAAAACTCTTCCAATTCGATACTTACGTGCTCTGAAATTACCCGATGATACTCGTGATAAAATTTAGTGCCAATCATTTCTGGGAAAACTTCCCAGATATTTTTACCTAATAGTTCATCTTGGTTTTTGTGCAAGTGTCGTGCTGCTTGACCATTGACGTAGGTAAATCGCCACTCTTTATCTAAAGCAAAAAATGCATCAGTGATACTTTCGAGAATATTCGATATCCGAATTCTTGCAGCTTCAGATTCAGCGCGTGCTGCTTGTTCGTAAGTCACTAGTTCTTCGCTAATCCGAGATACTTCAGCTACATTAAGCCTGAGTTCTAGTTGGTCAATTACCAAGCGACTTAAAGCGACAAGCGCTTCCATCTGTTTTTGGCTTAGTTCCCGTGGCACATTATCAATGACACACAGAGTTCCTAGCATATGTCCCTTGGGAGTAACCAGAGGTACACCTGCATAAAACCGCACATAAGGATAGGCAGTTACAACTGGATTACTTGCAAACTTTTCGTCAGCTAATGTATCCGTAACCACTACAAGATCACGTTTCTCTTGGCAAAGATAAGATAATCCCACAGTCCGGGGCATTTCTGGTACTTCTATACCTACTTTTGCTTTGAACCACTGGCGGTGTTCATCGATGAAATTTACCAAGGCTATAGGTGTGCCACAAATAAATGCTGCTAATTGGGCAAGATTATCGTAGGCTTGTTCCGGTTCAGTATCAAGAATTTTATATTGACGGAGGGCTTCTAGCCTCGCTACTTCCAGGTCAGTGCGTCCAGTTTTCATGAACTTTATCTTATAAATCGAAATATGACTTGCAAAAAACATCCTGAATACATCAGGAATAGCTTAATTTTTTTTTTACATTACTTAATTATCTATCTATCTCTAGCTTTTTAAGAGAGTTTTTTAGCTTTGTGTGATGCCAACTCTTTAAAATTTGACTACAGATGAAATAGTTGATATAATAACCAGCTAGCTTTAAGCCCTAGCTGTGAAATCTGTAAGTTGATTAAAGCGAAACGGTATTAGTACCTTAAAAGCCGTCACTAGTAAAGTTGCAGCTGTCGTTACAAACACTCATTGTGTTATGAGAAAATTTAAGCTGTTATTATGAAAAATTAAGATGTTCTTATGAATACTCAGTGTACTATAAGGAAAGTTTAAGCTGTTGTTCTAACTACACAAGCTTTTCTTATAACCATAAGCTCAAAATAAACTAAAAGAATTTATTAGGAATAACTTAAGTGTAGACAAAATAGTAAGCTCTTGTCAGAATGGCAAAAATAAAAACCACACGCTTGCTACTCAAACTATTTCAAGCAACTGATTTACAGGGTTGTCATCGCTAAATGACTAGTGATGTAGACTCTGCAACTAGGTAAAGTACTATCTAGAAAAGAAGCTCATTTGTTCTTCAATTTTTTGTTGCTATCCAGCCGCCAACCCAAAGTCCTGTATAAAATCTTATAATATTGCCAAAGCCAGCCTGCTGTAATAATTCCAATACTCTTGATTCTGGCAGGGGATGAATACCTTTATGGATTGTTTCTAACGATTCAACGCTTTTTTCTGGGGTCATGCCCATTTCTTGCCAGAATATTTTGATAATCGCAGCCATTTGCTCAAATTCACGAGTGCCTTTCTCACCAAACACATCGACCAAGATAAAAGCAGCCGACGATTTGAGACGCTGGGCAATACTTTGCAGTAATGCTAGTTTGCTACCGTCATCTGGGAGAAAATGCATCACTAAAATGCAAGTTGCTGCATCGTAAAGGGGAGTAGAAGGCAAATCTTGGGTGAAGCCGTGAAATAGTTGGATTCGTTGAGATAAGTTGTGTTGCTGTATTTTATCTCGAGCGATCGCTAGCATATTACTCGATGGGTCTACACCAAGCATCTGCCATGCTAAATTACGCTGACCAAACTTTACCAATTCCATGCCAGTACCAGCACCGACAATTAATAAGTTAGCTTCTTTTGGGAGATGCGATCGTAAAAAAGACAATGCCATTGTATGCATTGCCTCATAACCTGGTAAAGCAATCTGTGCCATGTTGTCGTATTCATTAACGGCAACTGGTGGATTAGAATCAAAATTTATGCTCTGTTCTGGCATCAACTTGTAGTGTTATGCGAAAGAATTCAGAACTCAGGTAATAAGGTACGTTAAAGCGTTCAACTTAGCGCACCGCCAGACAAGTGGTGTGTTAAACACCAGACAAAAACGTCTTTCATAAACAATCATATCCAGATATGCGCTTAACACACACTACTGGCTATTTCTTTACTAAGCCTTAGCAAGGGAATCATGACAGACCGATGATTCCCAGTAGATTTTGAGGAATTAAACTGTCACTAAAACCGTGTCCCGCAACTTGCTAATCAAATCGCTGAGATTACCTGTATTGAGACGATAACTCAGAGGATGAGCAATCAATCTTGCTGTACTTTCATATAAAGTGGCAATTTCAATCAAACCATTTTCGCGTAAAGTCCGCCCCGTAGAAACTAAATCTACGATCGCCTCTGACATTCCTGTAATCGGCCCTAGTTCTACTGAACCATATAACGGCACTATTTCTACAGGTAAATCTAGACCGTGGAAATATTCACGAGCGCAATTCACGTACTTAGAAGCAACTCGACCATGAGGTGGTAAATCTAAAGGCGATTTGTAAGAACTGGATGCTTTTACCGCCACCGACATTCGACAATGCCCAAACTGCAAATCAACTAAATGTGCAACTTGCGGCTGTTTCTCTTGCAGCACATCGTAACCGACAATACCCAGTTGTGCTTGACCATATTCTACATAAACTGGCACATCTTGCGCCCGCACTAGCAGCGCTTTTGCTTGTCCGCTAGCGTCAGGAATCTGGAGTTGGCGAGTTCCTGAATCTAAAAAAGCACTAAAATCTAATCCTACAGATTGTAGCAGGCGGATGCTATTTTTAAGTAGTTCCCCTTTTGGCAATGCAACAGTCAGCATTCTTTTTCTTGGTGTCCTTGGCTATAGACACTATGCTTAACTCTAAGAGAGTATGCAAGCGTCCTTGTCTTAGCGGTTAATTAATATTGAGAATATCTCTATATGCTTACCACAAGCAGCATGAGAATTTTATTAGTTGATGATGAAGTTGAACTAACTGACCCCTTGAGTCGCTTATTAACTCGTGAGGGTTACAATGTAGAAACTGCTTATACTGGTACAACTGGCAGCGAACTTGCCCAAGCAGGCAGTTATGACTTACTAATTTTAGATTGGATGCTACCAGGAAAAACGGGGTTAGAGATTTGTCAGGAATTGCGGAGTCAAGGTAAAACAACTCCCGTACTGTTTCTTACAGCCAAAGATACTTTAGATGACCGCGTACAAGGTTTAGATGCAGGCGCAGACGACTATTTGATTAAACCCTTTGAACTGCGGGAGTTATTAGCTAGAGTTCGTGCTTTGTTGCGCCGTTCTGGTTCCCAAGCTTATGAAACCATCACTAGCGGACGGATAACGGTAGCTGACTTAGAACTCGACTGTGAAAATCAAGTCGCCTATCGCCAAGGACGGGTGATTGAGTTATCACAAAAAGAAAGTCAACTGCTGCAATATTTCATGGAACATACTGGACAACTACTAACTCATGCCCAGATTATGCAACATCTCTGGCAAGATGAAGAACAACCTAGTAGCAATGTCATAGCAGCATTAATTCGGTTGTTGCGTCGTAAGATTGAGGTAGGTAGAGAAACTACACTGATTCACACGGTTTATGGCAAAGGCTATCGCTTTGGTGCTGCTTTGTTGGAGCCAGTTTAAGCCTAAGAAAATACATCATTTCATCAGTTTACTTTCTGCTAACTTAATAACTGATTAATTTGAATTTGCAGGTTTTCTCGTAATTGTTGTGCTTGTTGATAAATTGCTGCACGCCCTTTGTTCAAACTCATATCATTTTTTACAGGCTGAATAAAGTAACGTAGACGCGTTTTCATTGCCCAAACCCCCATTGAAGGAAACAGCATCAACAGCAGCATTAAAGGTGATAAAGGCAAGAATGGTAATTTAAATAGCCGTTGCAACTTTTGCAAATTAACAGTCCAAGGATGTAAAGATTCACTCCCGATACAAACTACTGGGACAATGGGAATATGATGGCGATCGCTCAACTTAATAAAGCTGACATCAAACTTTTGCAGTTGATAGCGTTTTTTCCAACCTTTTATTGGCCCCCGTACGCCTTCAGGTGCATATAAGATGATTCTATCTTGGGTTATGGCTGCCTCAAAATCATCTAATTCTGCTCGCACACCACCTAAAACCTGTGACCATTGGGGTGGTAGCCACCAAATCATCCAAGGATGTTCAAATAATGCTGTATTTGCTAAGGTTTGTACTGTGGTTCCTCGTGCTTCACCTATTAAATAAGCCAAAGTTATAAAATCCCAAGGAAAGCACATACCTGCATGATTCATGGCCACAATCATTGGCCCTGTTTGCGGCAACTGATCAATTTGTTGCAATTCGCCGCGAAAATAATATTTAATAATGGTGGACAGAATTTCCGTGCTAAAAACTTGTTGATAATTAGGTTCAAATTCACCAGTTTCTTTACGTGGTGAACGACAACCCAGTCGCAACCAGCGACTCAGCATTGCTATATAGAATCCACCAGGAATCAAAAATAACCCGTATTCTAGCAAATTCCAACCATCTGGATCAGCGTGATAGTGCTGCCAATGACGGTTGAATAAAATCAGCCAGCCTGGTGGATACCATAGACAAAACCAATCAAACCAGCTAAATTTATAGCTTTGCTCCGATACTTTTTCTACTTGAGTATTTGAGAGGTTTTCAGAGTGTTGATTAATCACAACAGCAACATAGATTAAGCATAAATTTAGCTAATTGTTTAGTATAGTTTTATCTCAATACTATGCATATCATACTCAAGACATAAAATTCAATACACGCCTCATTGGAGCTAGCACTCAAGAATTAATAAATTTGAATTTAACAATATTCACTAGTGATGGAATCTATCTCACTTGCTGCCAATTTCTAATGTTCGTGCAAAACCCTCTGCCATTTGGAAACGGCTAGAATTCTTCTGACAAACAAACATTACTCATTTCATAATGTTGTTGCTTATTGATGACTTGACAAAATAAAACTTTTATAAAATTCGATTAGTATTAACTTCCAGCGCACTATTGGCGACTTTCAAAGTTTCTTGCGCTGCTTTTTCCTTACGTTCGCTATGGCGATCTGTTAGATAATCAACCTGATCGCGCAATAGCAGTGTGAATTTATAAAGTTCCTCCATGACATCAATCACGCGATCGCGGTAAGGTGAATCCTTCATCGTTCCATCTTCATTAAACTCTTGGTAAGCTTTTGCCACGGAAGACTGATTGGGAATCGTAAACATTCGCATCCAACGCCCCAAAATCCGTAATGTATTGACAGCATTGAAAGACTGTGAGCCACCGCTTACCTGCATAACTGCTAGAGTTCTGCCTTGAGTTGGTCTGACTGCCCCAATACTCAGGGGAATCCAGTCAATTTGGTTTTTCATAATCCCAGTAATGTTGCCGTGCATTTCAGGAGAAGACCAGACTTGCCCTTCAGACCACTGGCTTAGCTCTCGTAGTTCCTGCACCTTGGGATGGGTATCGGGTACACTGTTGTGAATTGGTAAATCACGAGGATCAAAGAAACGTATCTCTGCGCCAAATTCTTGAATAATCCTTGCGGCTTCTTCAGCCAGCAACCGGCTGTAGGAACGTTCTCGCAGAGAACCGTAAAGAAATAGAATTCTAGGTTTGTGATTAAAGGTCATTGTGTAACAAAAGCTAATATTTGTTGCTCCATTGGTTCGAGCCTTAGTTTAATCCCAGTAGTCTTTATATAGCAGGCGTAAATTCTTGACTCACAGACTCAATCAGTTGAGTCACCCGTTCTTGAATCTCATCACGCACTCTAGGGAAAATTTCCGGTTGTTCTGCTGGGTCATCTAACTGCCAGTCTTCAAATACTTCCCGCACGACCCACTCCGGCGGCAAATTTACACCACAGCCACACAAAGAAATCACTACATCAAAGTCTTCGGCTTTAAAGTCACTCAGAGGTTTGGAGTGTTGATCAGTTATGTCGATGCCAACTTCTTTCATAACAGCGATCGCTTCTGGTCTAACTTGGCTAGCTTCTAACCCAGAACTAATCACTTCAATTTTTCCTTTACCAAGGGTTTTAGCAAAGCCTTCTGCTATTTGGGAACGGGCAGAATTCTTTTTACAAACAAACATGACTCGTTTCATAGTTCGATTCCCCTAATAATGTCGTTAAATTTATCAGCTGCTTGATTCAGGTGATGTGAAATAACGCTTTTGCAACCAGAAAGCAACATTAACGAGGCCAATCAGTACAGGCACTTCCACCAAGGGGCCGACAACGGCTGCAAAAGCCGCGCCCGAATTAATCCCAAAGACTGCAATCGCCACAGCGATCGCCAACTCAAAATTATTTCCGGCTGCTGTAAATGCTACACTTGCGGCTCTAGAGTAATCCGTCTTGATTCGCCACGCCATGTAAAAGCTGACCAAAAACATGACGACAAAGTAGATAATCAACGGGATTGCAATCTTAACCACATCTAAAGGAATCTGAACGATTAAATTCCCTTTCAAACTGAACATGACCATGATTGTAAATAGCAGAGCAATTAGCGTAATCGGGCTAATTTTGGTCACAAATTCTTCGTGATACCACTGCTTACTCTTCGCCTTCACTAAGAAGTAACGAGTAAAAAATCCAGCTAAAAAGGGAATACCGAGATAGATAAACACACTTTGAGCAATCTCGGCAATACTCACGTTAACGACACTGCTTTGCAACCCAAACAGCGGCGGCAGCACAGTCATAAAGAACCATGCATAAGGACTATAAAATATCACCTGAAAGATGCTGTTGAAAGCTACTAATCCAGCTGTGTACTCTGTATTACCTCGTGCTAGGTCACTCCATACAACTACCATTGCAATACAACGGGCTAATCCAATTAAAATCAATCCCGTCATGTATTCTGGGTAATTATGTAAGAAAATACTCGCTAGAGCAAACATCAAAATTGGCCCAATGATCCAATTCTGAACTAGCGATAAACCGAGAATTTTGCCGTTACGAAATACATCCCCTAACTCTTCGTATCGCACCTTGGCTAGAGGTGGGTACATCATCAGAATTAACCCGATCGCGATCGGTATATTGGTCGTTCCTACTTGAAACTGATTAATAAATCCTTCTACTCCAGGAAAAAAATAGCCCAAGGCTACCCCAATAGCCATTGCTAGAAAAATCCACAGAGTCAAGAAGCGGTCAAGAAAAGACAGTTGTTTTGAAGTCTTTTTGCTCATTACAGGTTCACACTGCTTGCATTCAAAGTTTCATAATGAATTGGATGTAGCTGTGCAACTGATCGCAAAAGCCAAAATTCCAAGCGCCAGAGCCAATTTCTTTGCTATTGCCTTCATTGACCTCACCTGTATGGCTTATATCAAAGGTATATTTCTATCATTTCAAAAAAAATTGATATGTCAATGAAAAATAGAACTCTATATACAAAAATTCATCAAAAAAAGTTGATGTATATAATTAAAAGGTTTTAGGTTCTTCAGTTGAATGCAAGCATTGGTAAACTTACATCGTAGCTGGGGGTATGAATTCCCTAATCACAGCAGCGACGCACTGATGAAATTACACGAGTATGGCGAAAACCCGCCAAATATTCCTCTAGAACATTAAATTGGGGAATGTTTAAACTGTAATAAATCCAGCGTCCTTCCTGACGTGAGTTAACTAAACCTGCTTCCTTAAGGGTTTTCAAATGAAAAGACAGTTTTGACTGACTTACCTCTAAAGCAGCGCACAAGTCACACACACACAGTTCTTGCTGTCTGAGTAGTTCTAGTACACTTATTCTGAGTGGATCTGAAAGGGCATGAAAGCCCGCAGCAATTAAATGAGGAATAGTAGCAGCGGGGGTTTGCATAAATAAGGTTTTGTTAAGGGGGTGCTATCTCTATTCTGAAGTAGAAAGTACAGCTTCAGGTTGATAGCGAATACCAGCTTGCTTGAAGCGATGTAAAGCTTCACCCAGGCGATCGCAATCTGCAATTAAACTGATTCGCACATAGCCTTCACCGGCAGTTCCGAAGGCGTTACCTGGGGTGACAACGACACCAGTTTCCTGCAATACATCAAGGGCAAAATCAGTAGAACCCATACCAACAGGACATTTCACCCAGAGATACATCGTCGCTTTAGTTTTGGGAATATCCCAACCCAATTGTCCCAATCCTTCAATCAGAAAGTCGCGGCGGGTACGGTAGCGTTGTTGTACTTCATGCAAATACACATCTGGCAATTGTAAAGCAGTTTCTGCTGCTGTTTGCAGTGCGGCAAAAATCCCATAGTCCAAGTTGGTTTTGAGCGTTCGCAAACCTTGAATTACGTGGCGATTGCCTACTACAAAGCCAACGCGCCAACCAGCCATGTTGTAGGTTTTGGATAAGGTGTGAAATTCTACACCAATTTCTTTCGCACCAGGAATTTCTAACAAGCTAGTTGGTTGATAACCATCAAAAGCTAATTCGGCATAGCACAAGTCATGTACCAGCAAAATTTCATATTTGCGAGCGAAGGCGACGATTTCTTCAAAGAATTCGCGGGGGGCGGTGGCAGCGGTGGGATTGCTGGGATAATTAAAATAAAGAATTTTGGCTTGTCGGGCAACCTCGTCAGGAATGGCAGCTAAATCAATTAACCAGTCATTCTCTGGTTTGAGAATCAAGCTGTGGATTTTCCCACCTGCGATCGCTGGGCCCCGGAAATGAGCAGGATAAGCGGGAGAAGGAACAAGAACTACATCACCAGGGTTAATGTAGGCGATCGCCAGATGAGTTAATCCTTCTTTAGAACCGAGTAGTGGTAAAGCTTCGCTATCAGGATCGAGAATCACATCATAGCGGCGACGATACCAATTAGTAATCGCCCGCCGGAAACTCGCAGTGCCTTCAAAAGGCGGATAACCGTGGTTGGCGGGATTTTGCAAAGCTGCGATCGCCGCTTCTACTACTGGTTGCGGTGTCGCCCCATCAGGGTTTCCCATCCCCAAATCAATCAAATCTAGTCCTTGTTCCCGTGCCTTAGCCTTAAGTTCATCTAAACGAGCAAACACATAAGGCGGCAGTTTTTGTACGCGTTCTGCTGGGACGATCCAATTCAGTGTCATTGTCTTGATACAGTTGAGTTGTTAGCAAATTTCCCACCATTAACCAAAGTGGTTAATCACGGCGACTTTCAGTAGCCCTGAAGAGTCTGCACTGGTTTCACAAATTCCCACTATTTAAAGATGGGTTTTGTTGTGTGTCAGGAGTGAGGACAAAAAACTTAAATACTCCAAATGGAGTTAAGTGTTTTACTCTTCAGCCTCTTCATTAATTGCCCTTGCCGAGACTCGGTTCATTATCCCCTCCCGACTGTCTATGGGTGCGGTGGTGGAAATCATCGCTGCCATCAACTGTTCCAGTGCAACTTTAAATGGTAGTCGATGGATGTCAGAATTAGGAGCAAGAGCAATTTCAGCCGCCTGTTGCAACTCGCCTAGAGTGATGTTTCCCAATCCTAAATCACTTAATTTTTGTGGCAATCCAATTTCTGTATAGAACTTTAACAGCTGTTGACGTGCAGCAGCTGCTAATTGATTGCCTTGTAGCATTTCTTCTAAACGCAGTTGCACCAAAATCCCAAAAGCAACCTTTTCGCCGTGAATACTGCCATGTCCCGAAATATGAGTTAAACCATTATGTACTGCATGAGCTGCAACGGTACGACACTGCGCCCCTCCTAGTCCCCCAATTACTCCAGCGAGTAAAACTGTGGCATCTACGACTTCTCGCCAAACCTCGCTACCTGGTTCTTTTAAGGCGGTGGCTGACTTTTGCAAAAGGATATCCCGCAAAACTCGTGCTTGTTGCACTGCGGCAATAATTAAACTTTGTTCCGAGTGTCCGCTGCTAACTGAGGCTTCGTACCACTTGGCGATCGCATCTCCAATTCCTGCCACTAGGGTATGTTGTGGTGCGGTTTGAATCAAGTCATAATCAAGTATCAATAAGTCGGGACAGCGAGATAGTGTCACATCATAGAGAAACGCCCCTGTCTCGGAATAAACATTCGATAAGGCACTCCACGCGGCGCAGGTAGCGGCTGAAGTGGGAATTGTCACCACTGGCAACCGTAACTGTTGCGCTACTAATTTAGCTGTATCTAGTGCTTTACCGCCCCCTACACCGATAATTACATCAGCTTTATGTGCTTTTGCTGCTTTGTGTAAAGCTTTCAGACTTGCTTCACAGCAATCTACACCATAAGAGGCTTGCGCTATGTTTAGCTGTTGAGTTTCAAGGGCTGGTTGTAAACTCTGTTGGCTGATGACGAGAGTGCGATCGCCTGCGACAATTAAGGGACGATTTCCCAAATTGGCGATCTCTTTTGCTGCTGCCTGTAACACACTCGCACCACGGATTACCTTGGCTGGGGAAACCGTGAACACTGATAACGAACTAGGGGTTTGAGTAGACACAGTTTGAGAGGAAAATTGATTGGGCATATAATCTAGTTTGCCAAAACCTTGATGTTTCTTAATAAAATTTTGACTTATGGCTAAGTGTTATTGTTGCCACACTCCTTTAAGGATGGCTGTGACCTTATAATTGCCTCAACTAAGTTAGCCATGCAATAAAGTAGACAAAGCCTGTTGCCAACTCCTTGAGCGGTTTGACGATTTGGCTTGAATCTATAATGCCCATTCGCCTTTAATCCCGAACTATCAAAATTTTGAATAACCGTATAATTAATTAACATTACCACTCTCAGATTCTGAGGAAAAGTCATTGAGAACAGGGAATTTTCCAGTGGGTAGTGGTAATTAGAACAACAAATGACAACTAGCGCCTAACGGTATGCATTTTCAGCATCCTATAAATTTTTACTTTAGTGGAATTACTCATAGAGTAATACTTTAATTTCAAGATAACAAAATAATGTATATCTGAATACAAAAAAAATTATGCTTTCATGGTTAATGAGGGGGATGAGGAGACACAGAGAATAAAAGTAAGAAATCCCCAGTCTCCAATCCCCAGTCCCCAGCCCCCTAAACTGTAGATTTTGGCAATTGGGCAAATTTGTCTTGGTAAATTTCGACTGTGATTTCAGACTTTTCACGAGAAGCAAGCGATCGCTTTATCTGACCCAAGTAAACTGGAACAGAAATCCCTGGTTCTGGGTGAATAACTGTACGGGCGCGAACCGTCAATTTGTTGTCTTCTCGGCTACCTAAGCGGCCATAAGAATAGACATTACTAGCTGCTTGACGTAAAGTTGCTTCTAATTCCGTAGGAGAAATTTGGGGTGATACAGCAATCACCGCTTGTGTTGACCCTCCGTCATAAACTAGAGTAAATTTCTTTGCTCCGGGAATTACAGTACGGCTCAAAGGAACTAACGAAAGTGAAAATAAACCAACTGTCAGCACTATCATAAA
This sequence comes from Nostoc sp. UHCC 0302, assembly GCF_038096175.1. NCBI lineage: Bacteria > Bacillati > Cyanobacteriota > Cyanophyceae > Nostocales > Nostocaceae > Nostoc > Nostoc sp. UHCC 0302. The sequence goes on along the minus strand of NZ_CP151099.1, from coordinate 8,079,677 downwards.
GCCAGTCGTACCCACTAGCCGAAAGCGGATGCCCCATTTGAGAATAAAAGCCAAGGCTGCTAAGACAGCCAATACCAATGTGGCGATACCCGACCACTGAGTGTACTGAAGAAAATCAGCTGTTGTGAGCATAAGGTTAGTAGAGGCGTCTCTTTTTTCGTTACTGACACACTCATTTTACCGATTGCTTACACCATAGACGTTTGTTGAGTAACAATTGCACTAACAAATATTTAAACACGACCCATTTTACAAAGTTCAATAATATTTTCAAAGCTATGCCCGTCTTTGTTAATAAGTTTACCGACTATCTCTGCTTGATCGGAATCTCAATCAAGAACTCTGTACCCTCTCCAGGTGCAGATATACACTTGATTTTTCCTCCATGCTTTTCTACTATAATCTGGTAGCTAATAGACAATCCTAAACCAGTACCTTTGCCTATAGGTTTAGTAGTAAAAAATGGGTCAAATAATCTACTTTTGACATCCTCAGGTATTCCTAGTCCATTATCTTTAATACTGATAATTATACGTTCTTTACTTTTTACTTTAGTGTTGATAATAATTGAGCTAATTTGTTTTTTAAAATCTTTTTCTAAAGGCTCTAATACCTGCTGATGTAAAGCATCAATCGCATTAGAGAGTATATTCATAAATACCTGATTTAATCCTCCTACATAACATTCGACTAGCGGTAAGCTCCCATAATCTTTGATAATTGTAATTTCCTGCTGATCATACTTTTCTTTAAGACGATACTGCAAAATTAATAGTGTGCTATCAATTCCTTCATGAATGTCTACAGGTTTCATTTCTGCTTCATCGAGACGCGAGAAGTTTCGTAACGTTAGCACAATCTCACGGATACGATCAGCACCAACTGTCATTGAACCTAAAACTTTAGGGAGGTCATCGATAATAAATTCTAAATCTATCTCATCAATTAAAACATTTATTTCTGGCTGATAATTAAAATAGTTTTTTTTATACACTTCAATTAAAGTTAGCAATTGCTGAGTATATTGTTTAATATAAATTAAATTCCCATAAATAAAATTAACAGGATTGTTAATTTCATGAGCAACACCGGCAACAAGCTGACCCAGTGAAGACATCTTTTCAGTTTGAATCAATTGTACTTGGGTGTGCTGCAATTCTTGTAATGTTTGTTGTAATTCAACATTTTTTTGGTTTAGTTTTTCCGTTCTAGCTGCAACTTGCATTTCCAATTTATAATTAGTTTCTTCTAAAGCAGCTTGAGAAATTTTTTTAGCTTTTAAATATCCTTGCAATAAATGCAATACCATAAGCCATGCCGGAACAAGCATTGCTAAACTTATAATAGATTCTAAAATTGCCCAAAACGTTCTTTTCCGATAATCAGCAACTTTATGCTCTAACTGAAGTGAAATATTATGCTTTCTTTTTGTAACCCCATCTGCATAAATGTGCTTCTGGATTTCATATTCTCGGCTGGACAGTAGTAATTGCGCCGCCTCCTTTCGATTTTTTCTTACTAACTCAAAAGATTGATTTTCCATTGATACTAAGCGTTGATTAGCGGCATCAATTTTTATAGCATCCTGATTTTCGTATTCTTTAGGAGCCAGCTTAATAGATTCTTGAATAGCGAGATCCAGCTGAGGTTCAAATTTGCGATATCGTTGTTCCCAGGTAAAGTTACCTGTAGCAGCATTCATACGTGCTGACATAGTTAATACTTCATCAAAATAGAAAATTTTATCGCTTAATATTTGCAGTTTAAATTCATACTTAGTAATATTATTGAAGTTACTATATGCTTGCCAATTAAGCCAAATCTGAGGAATAAACAAGAATAATGTCAACAGTAATGTTATAGTTACTAGCTGATAAGGAACAATTTTAAATTTATAAGGCAGGCGCATTTTCATAGTATTTTTTAGATGTCTTAGAATCCAACGTTAACCAAATTTCAAATTTTCGTATAAGTTGAATTTCATCAGTATGAATTCCAAATAAATCTCTTATATGATTTATACTTTTATCGTGATATATTTCAAAGTTTATATCATTTATCTGTTTTACTTTAATTTTTCTCCCATAAACAAAGCCTAAATCAAATATGATGAAATCTAATGTAGAAAAGTTATAAGGATATGGATATATAAACTTAGCAAAAACTTTATATACAAATAAATGTAATTTATTAGTCTTTAAATCATTACCCATTGTAAATCCAATTACAAAAGCTTCATCTTCAGGAGAAATGCCTCGTCCTAAAAGAATATGAATATAATCGTGATAACGTAAACTAATTTTTCCAGGTAATGCCAAAGGGCTACTAGGATTTTCTAGTAACCAAACTACAAAAGGAATTTTCGTATTATCTAAACTAAATACTACTGTATGCGCTTCTTTTAAATGAGTATGGGCTACATCTATTTGGAAAGTTTCATCTAAATCAAAAGCCATCTGTATACTCCTAAACATTATTTAAAATAGAATTTAGTAAACTTTATTTTTATCAATTAAATATTTGTTTCTATATAAATTCTTCTTTTAATAAGCTACGCAGGTCAAGACGTACATCTGTGCATCCCTACTCGTATGTATGTTCAACTATAGATAATTTTAAGTATCTCTTTCTGTCCCTTACTCATGGAAGAACGGCTATAAATTTAAAAAAACAAATATTAATCCCTTAATTAATATTTGTTTTTCTATAATTTGTCTACAATTATTAAAAATATTATTTATTTTTTTATAATAAACCTACTAAAAACTACTTTTCATAAACTTTCAGTAGAATTACTAATGCTTGTTTTAAATGTAAATATTTGACTAAGACAGCTTTTATTTTAATTAATATAATTAAAATAAATATTTTGAAGTTTACAAATTTAAAATATTGTTTTTATACTTCTTTGTGAAATCTTTCAACATTATTTTAGTAAAAACATAAAAGATAAATTTTAATTAAGGATAAAATTATTATTAACACTTTTATAGCTTTATACCTTTTATCCATTTAGTATTTTACTTTATTTTATTTTGATGTCTTTTTGTTATGTATTGTACGAGGAAAATAAGAACCTTGAGACACTAAAAATTTAGATGAAATTAAAATAGATAACAGTTTAATTGCATATAATGAATTGTTAAAAATCCTAAATTACAATGAGTAATAAAATTTATTTATACAAACTGAATATGTTCTAATTTATTTAAACGTTGAGTAAGAAAATAAAATCCTCGGTTTAGCAAGTAAAGCAAAAATCTAAATGTAACTCGATTAGACTTTTATTGCTAAAACAAGGATGATGTAGAGAAGGATAAAATATAATGTGATATAGAAAACTTTATAAATTTATTAATTAAATTTTGTTTAACTGTCTAAAAATCGATATATAAAAGGGCATCTACAAGAGATGCCCGTCATGCAGGAAAACCCCAAAAGGGTTGTCCATACACCTTCCCAACAATCAGCAACAGTGGCTAATTCGGCATTAGCCACACTCACAGACGTGAATGTATTAATCCTATTAACTTATAACTATATATGTCCCCAGTGCATACACTGAAAAAACTGATAGCTATTCTAAATATAAATAAACTTATACTAGCCAGACTTGCTCCGCAGAGCAAAATAAATTGTTTGTATGTCATAACTAATATGTATATTACAAGCTAGCTATAAATTTATGTAAAAAAAGCTTAGAAATAAATGGAATTATTCAAAATTCATACACCTCTAGTCCAGCCAGTACCACTTATAGCTAATCTTCCCCACAGTGGTATGTTTATCCCTCAGAATATTGCTGGCCAATTTACTCCATATATTTTACAGTCGCTACCTAATACCGACTGGCATCTCGATAAACTTTATAATTTTCTTCCATCTTTAGGGATTACAGTTCTTCAAGCCAACTACAGCCGCTATGCCGTGGATTTAAACCGAGAATTTAATGAAACACTTAGTGGAAATTTCTGGTCAGCTATTGTTCCTCTACAAACAGCATTTAACCAACCAGTTTATATAAAAAATCCTAGTGCAGAAGAAGTACAAGAACACTGCCAGAAATTCTATATTCCTTATCACAATGAGCTAAATAAAATTATTCAATATAAACTTAAACAGTTTGGTAAACTTTATATTCTAGACCTGCACAGTTTTTTTGGCCCTATCAATGACCAAATTTGCTTAGGTAATGTCAATGGTAAAAGTTGTGATGAATCTTTCACATCCTTAGTGGAAGAAAGCTTTATTAACCAAGGCTATCAGGTGGTAAGGAACAAAAAATTTACTGGAGGCTACATTACCAGACACTATAGCCTAATCAAAAATGTTGCTACTTTGCAGATTGAAATTCGTTACCACCTTTACCTGGATATAAATCAGCTAGATAAACCAGAATTTCCAGATTGGGATGTCCCTCAGTTTACTACAGCAAGAAATAACTTTAAGGAAATTTTTACTTCTATTGCTAATCAACTGAGTATTTAAATTCTTTGCTTCTAAATTGCGGTGGAGAGATTTATTTATAAATTTCTAATTAGTTAATTATAAGGAGCTACAAGCCTGTCTGGTTGATTATAGCGATGTACTACTCCATAAATAGCAGCTAAAAATACCCATAAAAGTGTATTCAAACGGAAATCAAAGAGAGTTACATCTACTGTATTGAATAGCATCCAACCAACGAATACTACAAGATAACTGAAAAATATTAATCTCTCTTGTTTATCTATATATTTTGACTTTCGCACCAGTTGAATACCTGTAATCAAGATCCAACCGAGTAAGCTACAAAATAAAAGAGTAGTTGGAAAACCAGTTTCAGCAGATAACATCAAAAACAAATTGTGGGGGTGTCCTAAGTTAATTTGTACCTGTGCTTTGTAAAGTTGGGTAAAACTACGTAAGCCCCAGCCAGTCCAAGGATGTTGCTGAGCCAAAGATAATGCAAACTCCCACTGAGTTTTTCGCATTAAAGCGACTGGTCTATCTGGATACATATCATCATTTATCCGCGCCCAAAAGAAAGCAGGAACGTATTGGCGGAAAAATTGGGCAACTGGTGAGGGCGCAAAAGCTGCTAAAAGGACGCTGGTCACTATCCCAATGACACTACCCACAATAATGCGCCAACCTTGGTAGAGTGCATAAGCTAAACATACAAAAATAGCGATCGCCCAACCATTTCGTGAGTTGGTAAAAATTAAGGCGATGAAAATCGCAATTATCGTCAGAGTGAGGAAGAGGAGGGGGATTGGTGACTGGTGACTAGTGACTGGTGACTGGGATCTGTTCTTTGTACCTAATCTCCAATACCCAATTCCCAATCGCCATTGTTCTAGCCACAAGCTAAAACTGAGGGTTAAAACTATTATTAGGTAGGCTGCAAAGGTATTGGCGTGCATGAAGATTGAAGACATTCGACCTAGCGGTTCTCCTCCCCGCGCGATCGTGCACTCTAAGACAATCCACAAAAACTGTAAATTTAAATTCCAGCCTAAAAACAACTGCCCCAAGCCCATAATCACTACTGGCAAAGAACCAATCACTAAAATCCAAGCTATTTGCCGCAATTGTGCAGGTGTTTGAATCAGGGCGCTGAGTCCAACAAAAACTAAAAAGAACGGTAAGAAATTAAATAAGCCAAGGAGAGCCTGTATTTTGTCAGAGGCTAACCCAGCGGTAATAATCAGCAATACACTAAGGAGAGCAAATCCCCAGTTAAGGGGGCGGCGGTTAATTATGTGGGATTTTTGCAGCCAAGTTAGTAATACTGCAAAACCTAAACTCACAGCCCCCAGAAATGGACTCAATGGGAAAACTAAAAGTCCCAATTGAGTTAAGTTCCAAGGGAATTCTAATCCAGGATCTGGATGTTCAAAAGCCTTGTTCAAGCTGGCTCCCAACATTCAGCACGAGTCAGACGAATTTGCGCTAGGGCGAAAATAGTAGGGATGATCCGACCGTAATTAGTGGCGATCGCTCTCCACCCCAAATCGGCAAAAAACCAAGCCCACATCATTGGCCCAATTACAGCAAACATACTGCGAACTGCCCCATAACGAGCTGCACTCATAGTCATACCGCGCTGGGACATTTGCATAGCGACATAGCTTTGAAACTGCTTTGTAGCTGCTTCCGAACCTGTAATCGCTGCTTGTTTAGCTACTTCATAAGTGGCAAAGTGCATGGCAAACTGCTGGGCAATTTGTTTGAGTACGAGTGGCTGAAGCATAGAAGTAACAGCGATCGCACTACCCCCTTTGAGAAGTAAACCCAAGGGGTCACGTTGCAATAAAAGTGGTAGTGGTTCTTTTAGTTCTGATTTAAGTAGCTGATGTTGTATCCGTACAGTCAATTTTTGCTTTTCCTGTTCCGGTAATTTTTTCCAAACTTTTCCTAACAGATGTAGAAATACTTCTGCTTCTAAATCAACAGTTGCTAGCTGATTAGAATAAGGAATTTTCAAATACTTACATACTTGAACTAGTGCTTGTCTATAAGTTACTTCGCCTGTACGTCCCCGTAATACCGTTATTCCATCTGCCGCTAAAAAACGAAAGCGGCCCTCCAGTGCATCTAGCCAAGCTTTACGGTCTTGGCTTTGCACTTCGATGGGTTCGGGTGTATGAACATAGTCTAGGGGATTGAACTTACGACTAAACAGAATTGCCGTTAAGTCTTGCAATTCATCTTCAGTTGCCAGTTCTAACGCCGCCCTCATTTCATCCAATTTCCCTTCCTCCCTTCCGTGCAGCTTTCTGTACCTTATTCTACTATTAGCTTTCAGCAGCCGTTAGTAGTCTTTTTATCCTTGTCATCTGTCCTTTGATAATAACCAATGACTATGGACTAATGACTACCAATGATCCTACAGGTGACGCTCGTTCGCCTTTGGCGTCTGAAGACTCGCTCTAAGCGATAGCTCCACTAACGCACAGCGTCTCAGATAGGAGAAGGAGAAGGCTACTGGCTCACTAATAATCAAGGACTATTTACCAATGATTGATATTGTAGTAATCGGTGCAGGAATGGCGGGTTTAGCCTGCGCTCAGCAGTTAAGGCAGGCTGGATATTTGGTGCAAGTTGTGGAAAAATCCCGTGGTTTGGGGGGAAGAGTTGCTACGCGTCGCTTATATGATACTTGGGCAGATCATGGGGCTTGTTACCTGAAGCCAAAGGGCGAATTGTTAAAACGTTTTGTAGAAATACTGTGCGATCGCCAGATTCTCAAAGTCTGGACAGACACAGTTTACGAACTCAATCCCAACTTAGAATTCAACACTCAAAACTCTGTACTCCGTTATATTGCACCTACAGGAATGAGTGCGATCGCTAAATTTCTCGCCCAAGATTTAGATATCTTGTTAAATCAACGTGTGATAGCGATTACCTTAACTCCCGAAAATAATTGGCGTCTCACCCTCGAATCTAATAATGAAGAATTAATTGCAAAAGCTCTAGTTGTTGCTATTCCTGCACCCCAAGCTTTAATGTTGTTAGCGCCTTTGGGTGAAAGTTTATTAGATGCAACCTTTTTGGAAAACCTGCGTGCTGTAGAATTTTACCCTTCTATTAGTGCGATCGCTGGTTATCCTGCCACATCTCAACCTCTACCACCGTGGAAAGCCCTAACTTTTGTCGATGATGTTGATTTAGCCTGGATTGGTTTGGATAGTAGCAAGCGTCCTAATCCTCAGCAACCACATTTTGTAGTGCAAAGTAGTGCTAATTTTGCTCAACGTCACTTAGAGTCAGAGGATTTACAACCTGCTGGACAATATCTTTTACAACGCGCAGCTGAATCTCTAGCCCTTCCGTGGCTAAATACTCCTAAGTGGATGCAAGTACATCGCTGGCGTTACGCTTTTCCTAGCCGTCCTTGGCATGAAGCTTTTTTGTCTACCGAAACTCCTCTACCTTTAGTTTGCTGTGGTGATTGGTGTGGTGGCAATCTTGTGGAAGATGCGATGCTTTCTGGATTGGCTGCTGCTAGTGAAATTAACAATCAACTGCACCGTGTAACTCTAGATAATGTGAACTTTTTAAAACTTTTTAGTTGATTATTTCATCTCTCGCTAGACTGATTTATTGGTATAGTTAGTCACTGTTTGTGTGGCTAACTAAATTATTTTGCTAAGAAATATTTTTTCAGTCTATACGACAACTTTGAATTAAAGCTGCAACAACTGATTTGTCAGTAAAAGATATAAGTAATCTAAAATACAAATCAAGTTTAACTACCTTAAAAAACTCATTCTAATTAATGATGTTTTTTGCTTTTACCTTGATCCCCTATTGTTTATGCTGCGTTTTGTATAGTTTTGCCAAATAGGCTAAATTTCTAAATAATTGGAGCTATAAATATAAAATATTGATGGGTTACCAGTTTATCTTGTGCTAGCTTTAAATTTTATACTGTCTGCTCAGTATAAAATTTAACAAAAAAAATTAGGATGAATGTCTAATCTTCTACTAAGACAAAAGGTGAAGTCTAAGATTAGAGCATTTATTAGTTAAGTCACTTCTCATTGATAGCCATGACTAAATTACCATTTAGAAAAGTTGTTTTATTCTCAAAACATTGACCCAATTAAAAAAGGAGTTTAAACATTATGAGAACCGTCGTTAATTTAACACAGCAATCAGTAATAGGAGAGATTGAAAACGTTTTGGATACATATCCGTACAATCCTTATCAACAAGTCTTTGCCATTCCTGATTTACGCCAAGAGCTAATTAGCTTCGTTATTAAACGTATTCCCTGCTTTTACGTCTCAATGTCTGACGAACAGATTCCGTCAGAGGCTGAAAAAGAGAGCTTCGCAAACTATAAATTGCCACGACAACCCCTAGAACAGCAACTACACCTACAAAATTTGATTCATCAAGGCATTTGCTCAATTGTCCAACAAAAGTCAGATTGGATTAGCCATCACCTTTGTGAAACAGTTCAACCAGGGAGTGAACCCTCTCACTGGTTTGGTTAATACCTCCGGCAAGTTTTGGATTAGTGCGATCCTCTGAGAATGGTACGTACAAAGTCTCTGGGATGAACTTAATTTTATAGCCTGTCAACAAAGGTAAAGCAAGTAAGCGTTCGTATATCTACATATTTTATCCTTTGTTGACAATCACTTTTGGCGTGTAAACTTTGACAAGTACTAGGTTCAGAGGACATTCCTACGCCATGAGAAAAATAACTATTTTCATGCTGCTAAGTGCTACAGTGAATTTCGTGGTTGGCTCATTAACAGCCAGAGTTGCTACTGCACAATTATTTTATCCGCCAGCAAGCGATCGCCATTCATTGATGGTAATTGGCCAAGGTATTGTAAAAGTGCCAGCAGATACAGCAGATATTGAGATAGTACTGAGTAGCTCAGATGACAATAATGACTTAGAAACGCAACCATCATTGTTACCAGAAATTCGCCCAATATCCTCACCGATACTACTCTTAAATGACAAAACACCGACACCATCTTCACCAGATAAAGAATTTTTAACTAAAGCAAGTCTCCAACCTATAGTAAATAGCCTAGTTACTATTGGGATTAATGCCGATAAAATTCAAGTAAAAATTAATGCTAATTCTAGTGAAAATAATGCCAAGATATTGGTGAAATTAGAAAAATCAACTCGCATTAGAGAAGCTGCTCCTTTGGAGGCTCGCGTTCAAGAAATTATCGCCACAGTTAATAAAAGTACGAGTAAACTGGACAATATTTCTGTTAAAAATGTGGGCGTTGAGTACGCAGTAAATGATTGTCAGGCTTTACAGAGTTCAGTTTATCAATCAGCAATGAAAGATGCTCAAAACCGCGCTCAAGCTTTAGCATCCGCAATGGGTGTTAAACTTGGTACGCCTTCTGTAGCCGAGCCATTTTATACTCTTTTATACCCTTCATGTAGTTCCAAAGCGGGAGTTTCTTTACCTTCTTTTGCTAATTCTTTATTCTCACCAGCTTATGATCCAGAAACCCAGGCAGAAGTAGAAATGAAAAAGGATATTTTTGTGACATATACAGTCAAATAAGCATTTAGATAGGTGCGATCGCCATTTTTTTATATCTTTGAAATTGTCAAATAAAATTTAGCGATCGCTTTTCTAAAATTAAAAAACTCCAGAACTGCTTGGGACGAGCCTGGAGTCAAGAAAAATATGCATTTACCTTTATCAATCTTTCCCTATGGAAGAATCTACGTCATCAGGGTATACACTCAAATTTAGAACAAAAAGAAACTCCAGATGCAATGAAAGCATTCTGGAGCCGTAACAGGTTTCAAACATGAATCAATTTTTACCTGTTTTATGGGCAAATGTCGTTAGGGTATATACTCAAACACAAGGATAATGTTCAGTGACAAGCGCTTACGTATCTAAACTTGTTATATCTGGTAACAGAAAAACTTCAAAAGGCTATCTACAAAATTTATCTATACAAGCAGTTGCAAAAAGTTATTTAATATTTTATGTCTCATCATCCGCCAATTGAACAACAGATTACTTTTTTATATACCCATGATTTTACCACCTCCACACGATTTTATGAAGATAAGCTAGGCTTGGAATTGTGGCTTGATCAAGGAACCTGTAGAATTTATAGTATTAGTGGCTCTGCATACTTGGGATTGTGTCAAATAAACGAAACATCAATTCCTCCAAATAACAAACAACCAAGTGTAATTTTTACCTTAGTAACACCGCAAGTGGATGAGTGGTTTGAATACCTCAAAGGACGAGGTATTGAATTTGAAAAACCACCTATACTAAATAAAAAGTACAATATTTATCACTGTTTTTTGCGTGATCCCAATGGTTATTTAATAGAAATTCAACGTTTCGACGCTAAAGCTTAAATAGTCGTTTTGTGAAAAAAAAATTGTAGAATTTCAAGAGATAAATTATACAAATAATTAGATAAATCAATTAAGGATATAGGAAAAGCGAGCATTTTTCCTATTTGTTTAAGAATTGATAAGAGTCTACTTTTTCACAATTTAAACAAGGCTACTTTTATAGCGTTTCCAACTCCAGTGAGGTATAAAATAACCCCCTCCCCAACCCTCCCCTTACCAAGGGGAGGGTGCGCGATCGCGCGGGTGGGGTGTATTTCATATGCCTAAGAATTGCTATATAAAAAAAGACATAACTTTTTTCGTTATGTCTAAAAATTGAATTACTAAGGTAGAGTTTTAGAGCTTATAACTCTGTTATCACTCGTACAGATTATAGTGAGTAATTTAATATTTTTATAGTCTTTAGGTAAGTAGCTTTTCTTCTATAGAATTATCAGAGTGAAATATGAGATTTATGCATATACAATAAAATATTTCTCTTTTTTCATAACTTCCAACAATAGCCCGTGAGAAAGAACGAGAGAAGCTTGGATACTCCTTCTGTTCAAAAAAGTAGATGCAAAATCAAACATAAGTATTATCTATACTTAATATACTATGTAATATATGATACTTTTGCTCGCAACCTTCTAGTCCGTTTCCAAATTCCTTAGAGAATAGTATAACTGTACACAGAATGAAGCCTTGAATGCATATACGTCCTCTTTTATTGTTGAGAATTGTGCTACTTATAGAGTTATTATTTTTAAGTTATCAGACGTTTAATGCATCAGTGTAGTAAATCATTACTTGGGAGAACTGCATGACACCCAAAAAGTGCAATGAATTCAATCAGCTTTACAGCTTAAAGGTTCTGTGCTGGGAGCAATTTATAAACGCGTTCTGTGGTGTGGAACTTTTGGTGTTTTGATTTCTATACTACACTATTTTAAAATACCTGTGTCCCAACCTATTTTAGGAAGTGTTATCCCTAGTATATTCTTGTGAGCGAATTTTAAAAACACCCATGCCGCTTGCTTATGGAATTAATCTCAAGCAATTGTTATTATTATATTGCTTCTTACTACCATTTCAAATAGTAGAAAGTCTTGGTTGGTGGACAGGTTTAATTGCTAGTTTGGTTGGTTTTACTTTGTTTGGCATAGAAGCCATTGGACTAGAAATAGAAAATCCTTTTGGTTATGATGCTAACGATTTACCTCTAGATGCGATATGCAATACAATGAAACGCAATATCGACGACTTAATCAGCTTAACTCCCAGTGCTAAATCCTATGAATAAACTTTAGAAGTTAAAAGCTAGGAATAAAAAAATTCAACTCCTCATTCTTCACTTTAAACTCCTCACTTTTTATAGCCGCCGAATACCAAGTTCCAACCCTTCGCATATACCTGTAAGAAAATCTAAATCCAAAGTAGTAATAGTGTCACTAGGTTTGTGATAGTTTGGATTCCTTAAAAATGCAGTATCTGTCACCATAATTGCTGGATAATCAGCATCCCAGAAAGGTGCATGATCGCTCAACCTTGTTTGGCGAACTAGTAAACCTTTATTCGGTACTGGTAGCCATTGAGTAGGTATGCCAACTTTACGAATACTGCGGCTAATCCCAATTAAGTCACGGATAGTTCGCCAATTACCAATTAAGCCAATAAAATCGCCGCAATTTGGGTAAAAGCGTTCCAGAGGGGGTGGGTAACTTTGAGAACCAGGAGTAGAATCGCGATACCCCAGCATTTCTAGGGATATCATTAAACGTAATGGTTGTTGTTGTTGGCGTAACAAAGCTGCATAATCTGTGCTTCCCAATAAGCCGTACTCTTCCATATCGAAAGCAACCAGCCGTAATGGATATCTTGCTGGTTCAGCAGCGAACTTATTTGCTAATTCTAATAATACTGCTACACCTGTTGCATTATCATCAGCTCCTGGTGTTCCTGGTACAGCATCATAATGCGCTCCAATTAAGATTGGTGCTAAGTCCCCCTTTTGCTGCCCAGCTTGAGAGGGTAAATTTAAAATCAGATTTTTACAAGTTTTACTTCCAGTTACAAAGGTGTGGATTTCCACACCTCCCCATCGGGAAAATTGTTGACGGATGTATTCTTGGACAAAAAAATGTCCAGCTGTTGCCATGTAAGGATCGCGTTCTCGCGCAATCTCACTCAAGTAAGTTTGTAACCGCTCTTTTAAATTCAAATGTTTCAAATAGTCCGAATATAATTTTTCTTAGGCTGGGTAAAAACAGAGGATAGTTTTATCAGGGTGTATTTCCCAACGGTCAGATATAGTGAATTTATAGTGAATTAAATTTACTGGGCTACAAGAGTTAATGCTGCTGAAGCACACGACCCATTGTCAATGTTATCCTAGTCTTGCAACTAGCTCCTCAAACTTAAATTCCTCTGCTTGTGGCCTTAATGATGATTATTATACCATTGAGGCGTTTTAATCCCATAACACAAGGCTAGAGGTAGTCCGCTAATCATAATAAATTTATAAGAGACATATCATTAGGAGAAGAGTAACGCATGGGCAAGGTAGTCGGCATCGACTTGGGTACAACCAACTCAGTAGTCGCCGTAATGGAGGGTGGCAAGCCGGTGGTGATTGCCAATGCAGAAGGAATGCGAACAACCCCCTCCGTAGTAGGCTTTAGCAAAGAAGGTGAAAGAGTTGTTGGGCAAATGGCACGGCGTCAAACCGTCCTCAATCCACAAAATACCTTCTTCGCAGTTAAACGCTTCATAGGGCGGAAGTATGGCGAACTGAGTCCAGACTCAAAGCGTGTACCCTATACTATTCGCAAAGATGAAGTTGGTAACATAAAAATTGCTTGTCCCCGTTTGAATAAAGAATTCGCCCCAGAAGAAATTTCAGCTATGGTGCTGAAGAAATTGGCAGAAGATGCTAGTCGCTATTTGGGTGAACCTGTGACTGGGGCAGTAATTACAGTTCCTGCTTATTTCAATGATTCTCAGCGGCAAGCAACCCGCGATGCTGGCAGAATTGCTGGTTTAGAAGTGTTGCGGATTCTGAATGAACCCACAGCAGCATCTTTGGCTTACGGTTTAGATCGTGGTGACACAGAAACAATCTTAGTTTTTGACTTGGGTGGTGGCACTTTTGATGTGTCAATTCTGGAAGTTGGGGATGGCATATTTGAAGTCAAATCTACTAGTGGAGATACTCAACTTGGTGGCAATGACTTTGATAAAAAAATAGTAGATTGGTTGGCAGAGCAATTTTTAGAAACCGAAGGTATTGATTTAAGACGCGAAAGGCAGTCTTTACAACGTTTGATGGAAGCGGCTGAAAAGGCAAAAATTGAACTTTCGGCTGTAAGTGTCACTGATATCAATTTACCTTTTATTGCTGCTGACCAAGAAGGGCCAAAACATTTAGAAACTCGCCTAACCCGGTCTCAGTTTGAGGGTTTGTGTGTTGATTTGTTAAGTCGGTTGCGTACACCTGTTAAACGGGCATTGAAAGATGCTGGACTTTCGCCCGCAGACATTGAAGAAGTTGTGTTAGTTGGCGGTTCTACACGAATGCCAATGGTGAAGCAGTTAGTGCGCGACCTGATTGGTACAGAACCCAACGAAAATGTCAACCCCGATGAAGTTGTAGGAGTAGGCGCAGCAATTCAAGCAGGTATTCTTGCCGGCGAACTCAAAGATGTGCTGCTGTTGGATGTCACACCTTTATCTTTGGGATTGGAAACCATTGGCGGTGTGATGAAAAAGCTTATTCCTCGCAACACCACCATACCAGTGCGCCGCTCTGATATTTTTTCCACATCCGAAAATAATCAAAACACAGTGGAAATAAATGTAGTTCAGGGCGAACGGGAAATGGCAGCAAATAACAAGTCTTTGGGACGTTTCAAGCTGTATGGTATTCCCCCAGCGCCAAGAGGTGTGCCACAAGTTCAGGTATCCTTTGATATCGATGCCAACGGTATTTTACAGGTAACAGCCCTGGATAGAACTACTGGTAGAGAACAGAGTATTACGATTCAAGGTGCTTCTACTTTGAGTGAGTCGGAAGTGAATCGGATGATTCAAGATGCACAAAAGTATGCCGATGTGGACAGAGAACGCAAAGAACGCATAGAAAAGCGGACTCGTGCAGAGGCTTTGATTTTACAAGCAGAACGACAACTCCGAGAAGTAGCGCTAGAATTTGGGATGCAATTTGCCCGCAGCCGTCGTCAACGGATTGATAATATTTGCCAGGATCTACGAGAGGGTTTAAAAGAAAATGACGATCGCAGCATTGATCAAGCTTACGCTGACTTGCAAGATGCTCTATATGAGCTAAATCGAGAAGTCCGTCAGTATTATGCTGAGGACGAAGAAGACGATTTGTTTGGAACTATCCGTGAAATCTTTACTGGCGATAAAGAACGAGAACGTGAATCTCCTAGAGATACATACCGAGAACGTGATTCCTATAGCAGAGACTACAACAGCAGAGATTATAGTACCAGGGACTATAACAGCAGAGACAGAGACTATGGCAAGGACAGTCGTTCCTCCTCCTATGACAACCGTCCTCCTTCTCGCAAGCCCCGTCCTAGCTACCAAGATAACTGGGATGATGAGGATGATTGGCTGTAGTAGTTAGGAGAGACGCGACGCCAGTCGCTACAACGGGGGGAACCCCCGCAACGCGCTGGCTCATTAATCGCGTTTGTACAGGAGTTAAGAGTAAAGACGCGATTAATCACGTCTGTACACAAGTTAAAAGACAGGAGTTAAGTGTTTAAATTGATAACTGATAATTCCTAACTCCTAACTCTATCTTTTAACTCTCCCTTTCTAAATAAATAATCAACCCATTACCAAAATCTAAAATTTAAAGTTAAATAACTGGCTATGCAAAATTTGCAGAATTTTCGCGATTATTACGAGATTTTGGGAGTACCTAAAGATGCCTCGAATGAGGAAATTAAAAAAGTTTATCGGCGCTTAGCAAGGCAGTACCATCCAGACCTAAATCCAGGAAACAAAGCAGCAGAGGAAAAGTTTAAGGTTGTTGGGCAGGCTTATGAAGTCCTTTCTGACCCAGGTAAACGGGCGCAGTATGACCAGTTTAGCCGCTACTGGAAGCAACAAGGTTTTAGCGGCAAACAAGCGCAACGAGGTAAAGCAGGCTGGGCGGTAGATAATCGTGCTAATGGCCGCACCAGTACCCAGGAGGTAAACCCAAGTGAGTTTTCCAATTTTGAGGACTTTATTAATCAAGTTATTGGTGTAGGAGGTCGCAAACAAAGCAAAAATGGCACAAGTTCCTCTACCAGTGGCACTAAAGAAGATCCATTTCGTTCTACTAATACAAAAGTTCAATACACAGTCAACTCCCGCCCTAACCGTCGCGATATCGAAGCCAGATTGACTTTACCACTAGAGAAGGCTTATCAAGGTGGCAATGAACGGATTCGGTTGGAAGATGGGCGATCGCTAGAAGTAACTATGCCTCCAGGTATGGTCACAGGCCAAACTATCCGTTTGCGGAACCAAGGTATTGGTGGCGGTGATTTATACTTAAAAATTACCGTTGAGCCTCATTCTTTATTTAAACTAGAAGGCTTCAATATATTTTGCCAAGTACCAGTGACTCCAAGCGAGGCAGTCTTAGGAGGACAGGTAGAAGCACCCACTCTAGATGGCCCAGTAAAAATGACAATTCCTCCAGGAGTCAGGTCTGGTCAAAGATTTCGTTTGGCAAATAAAGGCTACCCTAACGAAAGCGGTAACCGCGGTGATCAATTGGTGGAAATCCAGATAGTTACGCCCAAAACTATTAGTACCCAAGAACGGGAACTATATGAAAAATTACGCCAAGTTGAAACCTTTAAACCCCGTGCTGATTTACTAGGTTAAGTCAATAAATATATTGATTAAGGTGTCATAACAGCACGTTAAAGCTACTGGGGAAGCATAACTATTAAGTAGAGTAAGACATAAAATGTTTGCCTGCCATCAGCTTGAGAGGTTTACAATATTAAAAAAAACTCGATCGCAAAGTGACTCAAACATCTGTGAATCACAACGAGGCAAGTCCACAAAGCAGGAAACCTACTCATTACTCTCTCTTAGGATTGCATCCCTCAGCGTCAGTAATTGATATTCGTCGCGCTTATCGGGAACTGAGCAAGCGCTATCATCCTGATACTACAGAATTGCCTGCTGCTATCGCCACTAGCAAATTTCAGCAAATCAATGAAGCCTACGCCACCCTGAGCAATCCAGAACGGCGTTTAAGCTACGATTTAAAGATTGGCTATTCTCGATTTGGGGTAATACAAGCACCCGCCGACTTGAACCATCCTGTTCACCGTTCCTATGACTGGTCGAAATCTAAATCAGCTTATTTAGACGCAAGCGATCGCCCCTTATCATCTGGCGAAATCTTTGTCTTGTTTATTCTGATATTGACCTTTATCGGTTGTGTGTTGCTAGCGATCGCCGTTGGACTAACTCGTGGTGATACCGCTTTTCAAACGCAACTCCTAGCACCAGATACACCCGCGCACCACCAGATTACCAATTTTTCGCCACCAACTGCTCCAAGAGAAATTAAAAATTAAAAATTTTCTAATCCAAAATCTAAAATTCTTATGTCTTTTCTTCCCGCTGACACTCCCTTATATAACCATCCCTTGCCGCAAATTGAACAGTGGCTAAAAGAGCAAGGTTGTCAACAAGATGAAACCCAGCGGCATTGTTGGCATATACAACGGCCAAGTTGGCAAGCCGAACTCTGGCTCGATATTGAACAAATTATTGTGCGATATATCAAAGCTGGTGGAACTGGGCAAGACATTCAACGCTCGTTTAAGTACTCTCTAAGTCGAGAAGACATAGAACAAGCCGTATTCTCTGGGCCGTAGGAGAGTGCTGAGTACAATTCATCCTAAAAAGGTTACGCAAATCAAGCTGCAATAACCAGTTTATCTACAACAGAATCGTTAGATGTTTAAGTTTGGGACTTTGCTAAAATTTTTGCAATCGATTTTTCACTTAGAATTTTTCCCACCGACTTACTTACCTTGCCACAAACTTCGCCAAGACTGAAAAAGTTTCACAAATATTTCTTCTAGCCAGACAATAGCACGGTCAAGCCATTCTAAAAGTTGCTCTAAAGGATGTTTCTCATAGCCCATTGAAGTGGCGCTGGTTTCTATCCAGTCTGGCTTTGCCTCTACTTCCGTGTTTTGACGAAACCGCTGAGAAATTTCCCCTTTATGACTCTTGCTTTCAGTTTGGGAAATACTAGCTCTAGTTTGTTTTGTCGAAGCGACGTTTCGAGGTGTTTTTTTAGTTGGCGTCAGATTATGAGTCGGTGTTTTCCTTTGCACTAATCCAGAGCCGGGTTTAGGTTGTTGTAAAGTCAGGTTTTTTCGGAAAGGAATCCCTGCGGATGAACTAGGAGATAAAGCAGATTTTGTGCTTTTAGACTGTGTAGCTGGCTTATTAGCAATTGTCTCGGTATTACCAAACAAATCACTTAAGCTCAACCAAGGATCAGTATCTAAATCTTGTTTCTGCATATGCCGACTTTTAGGTAAAGCCTTTCTTAAGCGATAAGATAAAGATTTGCTTTGCGATTGTCTATCACTGTCACTTGCCTCAACTTTTGTCGCAGTCCCAGTACCAAAAAAATAATTAATTGCTGCCTCGATTAAAGCTTGAAAGTTCAGTTTTTGAGTTTCCAAATCATCAGCAGCAACTGTTATTTCTCCCCTAGCGGCTAACTGCTCTTTGCCATAAAGAAAGATGTATAACTGAGTCCTCGCAATTTGGATCACTTCTTCGCTGCGATGTTGCACAGGCACTAAAGCATTGGCTTCCAACTTCGCAATAGATGCATCTAAAAATGCCAGCAATCTCCCGGCATTTAGTAAATCTTTTTCTGTCCCTTCAGCTAGATCTGGAATTTCTTCTGTAGTGCTACCAGTCAGCTTTGCTAATAAGCGGTTAATTTCTGGTAATAGTTGAGTCTCTTTTTTAGCTTCAGCTAATCTCCAAGAATACCAGTAATTAGCAACTTCAGTAATAATTCTATCTTCTAATTTAGCCTGCTGTTGAGGTGTCAAAATATCTAGAATTTCATTGTCAGCAGTAACAAGAACCAAATTGCGATTCAACAAGTTTGAAGCAATTCCCCGCATAACTGGAAGATGGCATTTTAGAGCATCATTTGGCTGTGTAGTTTTGAGGCTCTTTGCTGCATTATCTGGAATAGTTAAGGATTGAGAATTACTAGTATTAGTTGTAGAGCGATGGTGAATAACTTTTGACCATACAGTCTCTATGAATACTAAAGGATTGAAGGCTGGGGATGTTGTTGAAGAAGTAGCAGTAGTTTCCTCTGAAGATAGATGCTGGACGGCAACTAAGACCCGTTGAATGGGAGTGTCAACAATTGGGTAAGTTTCAGGTGATAAATCGGTATCATTTGGTTGTAACTTTAGCCTAGATTGTGGTTCTTTGGTATGTAGCGTTTTTCCAGCTGATTCAGATGACTGAAACAGTAGATACACTGGATAAAGTAGTAACTCCACACCCCACTTCGTGGCAACTTGCAAATGCCGTAAGGTGTGATCCCACTGTTGTGTCAACCGCCGAGATTTTTGGTGGACAAAGTTAAATAATCTGCTTTGATAACGACCAGAGGAACCAGAAGACATGGTAGTGATTTGTTAGTTTTAGTCTTGTTTAGTTGTGAGATTCCCACCAAACAATAAAAACGACAAACTGTAAACTATCGTAAGTGCCATCATCTTAACGAAAATATGACCCTTTCTGTATCTCAATTCATCTCGGAAGCAATAGAGAAACTCCGCTCTTGTTGTCAAGCTAATATTCAGTCTTCTTGGCTATACCAGGAACATGACCAGGTTATTACTGAGGTTGTCGCATCTGATTTGTCTAATTGGCAACCTGTTGAGTTAAACACCAAAGGACATATTGTTTGGCTAGGTGGGAAAAAAGTTCTATGGCTGGTACAAAGATTAGTGGTTCCTCAAGATTTACAGGGTTATCCCTTAGCGGGATTGTCTTTGCGGCTGGCGTTAGTTTGGTGGGCAGAATCTGCTGAAATTTATATCAATGGGAAGTTAGCGCTGGAGGGAGATTTATTTGATTGTTCCCCTAGAGTGCTTCTGAGTGAGGGAGTGAAGCCAGGAGAAGAATTTATTGTAGCTTTACGGTTAGTGAGTCCGGGGCATTGTGATGGTGCTTTAGTGCGATCGCTCCTTATTTACGAGTCTATTGATGATAATAATCCCGATCCGGGTTTTGTGGCTGATGAGTTGGCTATTTTGCAGCTTTATTTGGAAAGAGATGCACCAGAGAAGTTGGATGTTTTGGCAGAGGCGGTACAGGAGTTAACAAACCGCAGAGGCGCAAAGGACACAGAGGAAGAGAAAGAAGAGTTGGTAAAATCGTTTTTGCCTTTACGCCAAAAGCTAATTCAGTCCGATATTTTAGCCCCCCTTTTGAAGGGGGGTTGGGGGGATCATAAAATATATTTATTAGGTCATGCTCATTTAGATTTAGCATGGCTATGGCCTGTCAGTGAAACTTGGGATGCAGCGCAAAAAACTTTTGAATCGGTTCTCAAGCTGCAAGAAGATTTTCCTGAGTTAATTTTCTGTCATTCGACGCCAGCACTTTATGCTTGGGTTGAAGAACATCACCCAGATTTATTTAAGGCAATTCAATCGCAGGTAGCTGCTGGACGTTGGGAAGTTATTGGCGGAATGTGGGTGGAACCAGAACTTAATCTGATTGCTGGTGAATCAATAGTCCGTCAGCTTTTGTATGGTCAGCGCTATATCCAAGAAAAATTTGGCAAGCTGTCAACTGTGGTTTGGGTTCCAGATAGTTTTGGTTTCTGTGCAACTTTACCGCAGTTTTTTGCTAATGCAGGAATTGAGTATTTTGTCACGCAGAAATTGCGATGGAATGATACTACTAAGTTTGATTATGGGGCTTTTTGGTGGCGATCGCCTGATGGCAGCGAAGTGTTTAATTTAATGTCTGCACCCATCGGTGAAGCTATTGACCCAATTAAAATGGCTTCTTACTCTTTGGAATGGCAAAGCCAAACGAATTTACCAGAATCTCTCTGGCTTCCTGGAGTTGGCGACCACGGCGGCGGCCCTACTCGTGATATGTTAGAAACCGCCCAACGCTGGCAAAAATCGCCCTTCTTCCCCGAACTAGAATTTACAACGGCTGAAAAATATTTCCAACAAATCATTAAAGGAGGCAGGAGGCAGGAGCCAGGAGTCAAGAGTTATTATTCTCTCCCATCCTCCCCTGCTTCCCCATCCTCCCCTGCTTCCCCTGCTCCCCCTCCATCTTTCCCCACTTGGAATGACGAATTATACTTAGAATTCCATCGCGGTTGTTACACCACTCATGCAGATCAAAAACGTTGGAATCGTCTTTGTGAAGGGTTGTTGTATCAAGCTGAATTATTTGCGACTTTGGCGACTGTCAGCTGTGGCGTGACATATCCGAAAGCAGAAATCGAAACAGCTTGGAAACAGGTGTTATTTCAGCAATTTCATGATATTTTACCTGGTTCTTCAATTACTCAAGTTTATGTAGATGCACTACCCCAGTGGCAGGAAGTAGAACAAGTAGGAACGAAGATATTACAAGAATCACTTTTAGCGATCGCATCTCACATTACTCTACCAGAACCACCACAACCCAATAGTTTGCCTGTTTTCGTGTTCAATTCTCTTAACTGGCAACGTTCTGAAGTAGTTTCTGTGAATTTACCCTCACCAGTAACAGCCACCCAAGAATGGCAAGTCTACGATGTTTCTGGCAAACAGCTTGTTTCCCAGTTATCTGAACCCTCAACCCTGCTATTTCTCGCCACCGAAATTCCACCCGTCGGCTACCGCCTCTTTTGGCTTTCCCCCACTCCTTGCACAGAGGCGATTAATCGGGTCTCTACTGCTCCCTTCCTCCCCGACTGGATTCTAGAAAACGAATTCCTGCGTGCTGTTATTAACCCCGACACTGGAGATTTATCAAGTGTTTTTGACAAGATTCATCAATGGGAAGTTTTGAGTGGTGCGGGTAATCAACTACAAGGCTTTAAAGATAGCGGTCAATATTGGGATGCATGGAATATTGACCCTAATTATGCCCAGCATCCTTTACCTCCAACGAACCTGATATCTATACAGTTGCTAGAACAAGGGCCAGTGCAAAGTTGTGTACGTGTGGTGCGTCAGTTAGGTGAATCGGAATTTTGCCAAGATTATATTCTCCAAGCTGGTTCACCTGTGCTTAAAATTTCTTCTAGGGTTAACTGGCAAGAAACTCACATTTTGGTAAAAGCTGCTTTTCCTCTCAATGTCGAAGCAGACTTTGCTACCTATGAAATACCCTGCGCTGCTATTCGTCGCTCAACTAAACCTGAAACTCCCGCAGAACAAGCAAAATGGGAAGTTCCTGCTTTGCGTTGGGCTGATTTGACAGGTGAGACTAATGAGGGTTTATACGGAATTAGTTTGCTAAATGATTGTAAATATGGTTACGACAGCCAACCCAACCAACTACGGCTAACACTCCTACGTAGTCCTAGCTGGCCTGATGCAGAAGCTGACCGCGGCTGGCATGAATTTACGTATGCCTTGTATCCTCACGTTAATAGTTGGGAATCTGCTCACACAGTACGACGTGGCTATGAATTGAATATCCCGTTGCAAGTGATAGTAAATACACCTACTACTCAACGAGAAGCTGTAAAACAGGCTTCCTTTAGTGAGAACTTCTCCTCTTGGAAGACGCCGAGGGTGAACAGTGATTCAGGACTTAGCACTTTAGACAGGTTGAGTTTCCTAGATTTATCAGCTGAAAATTTAATATTGATGGCTTTGAAGCCAGCGGAAGATGACCCACAGCAAATTATCTTCCGATGTTATGAATCTCACGGAGAAACAGCAGAGTTATCTTTGCACAGTGATTTAGGATTAAATTTAGGAGATGCTGTAGATTTGTTGGAGCGTTCCTCCGCCACTGGTGAATTCTCATCTAAGCAACAAATCTTGATGATACAGCCTTGGAAAATCGCCAGCTTTCAAGTATCGCTAGCGACTAATCCTCAGCTAGGATAAGCGACTAATGCTCTGTCAGTGGCTGGTTGTGGGTTTGCACTGACCACTGACAAATAAGTCTCATATCACAAAGCGGCTTAAGTAAAACAACAAATTAAAGAGAACCGAGAAGCTTATATCGTAAGCCTTTTGAATTTTTAATTTTGAATTCCGCGTCGCGGTACTTAGTCTTCGTGATCATCAAAAGGGTCTGACAATTGCTTGCTAGGAGGGCCGAAAGAAGTATAAATGGCAAAGCCAGTAATGGCAACTAGGACGACGGATACAGAAATGCTAAGAACTATTGCGGGTTCCATAAATTAGAGATAAATTATGAGTGCTATTCTTATAGAATATTACAGAAGATTAAAAAAAGCTTTGGCAACTAATCTTAGGTGAACTATGGCACAACGGACTAGGTTGGGAGATATCCTGAAACCACTTAACTCTGAGTATGGGAAAGTGGCTCCAGGTTGGGGTACTACCCCTGTAATGGCTGTTTTTATTTTGCTATTTTTTGTATTTCTGCTGATTATTCTGCAACTTTACAATAGAACACTGTTGGTTCAGGATGTACTCGTCGACTGGCGGAGTTTAGGCAACTAACTAATACAGAGCTATCAAGTTTGGATAACAAGTTAACCAACACCCGGCTCGTCCGGGTTTTTTTGTTAGTTGTAATTTGTAATTTGATTGGTTAAACGATTTAACTTAAAGAATGATACAAATACATTGGTAGGGACACGACACGGCATTCTTACGTCCTGACAATAAATCTATGTCTATCAAAATTTTATGAATTGGTATTACTCATTTTTCTTTAATATTGACCATTGACTAAACTACATAATATGTGAGTTTATCCGGTAGTTTTAAAGTTGATAGGAGACAAAAAATGAATATATTTGGTATCGGTCTGCCAGAAATGGCTGTAATTATGGTAGTGGCGCTGTTAATCTTTGGCCCAAAGAAGCTACCAGAGATTGGTCGTAGTGTAGGTAAAACAATTCGCAGTTTTCAAGATGCTTCTAAGGAGTTTCAAAACGAGTTTCAAAAAGAGGCGGAACAGTTAGAAGAAGCTGTAAAAACTACCGCTGAATTGGAACCTAAGAAAATTGAGCCTGCTAAATCGGAGCAAGATACTGCTAGTTCTTCCCAAGCTAGCTAGGAGATTGCTGCGTATTGATTATCTGTAGGCAAAATGACAGAAGCTGATAAAAAACCTGTTTTGGTGATTCCCCAGCTAATAGTCGGGTTGGGGAACCCAGAACCAAAGTATGAGCAAACACGCCACAATATTGGCTTTGCATCTGTGGATGCTTTGTCGCGTTCTTGGCGCATTCCCTTAGCAGAAAATCGCAAATTTCAAGGGGAGTATGGCGAGGGTATTGCACCAAATGGCAGCAAAATTCGCTTGCTGAAGCCATTAACTTATATGAATCGCTCAGGACAGGCAATACAAGCGGTAACGAGTTGGTATAAGTTGCCTTCAGAATCAGTGCTGGTGATTTATGACGATATGGATTTGCCTTTGGGAAAAACTCGCCTACGCTTGTCTGGTTCTGCTGGTGGACACAATGGGATGAAGAGTGCGATCGCACATCTTAGCACCCAAAACTTTCCCCGGCTGCGAATCGGTATTGGTAAACCAAAAAATGCTGTCAATACCGATAACTCAGAAACTGTATCCCATGTGCTTGGAAGATTTTCTGCTGCTGAAACTCAATTGATGTCGCTTGTACTTCAGTTCGTAGCTGAGTGCTTAGAACTCAGCCTCAAACAGGGAGTAGAAAAGGCTATGAATCTTTGTAATAGCCGCACCATCGATAATTCTGACTTCTAAAGGTGGGTGAATGCTATCCTGCAAGCTTGACAAAAGAAATTAAGGGGTCTTTGAAGACATTTTTTTGGTTCTAGGCAGCTATTTTAACTGACTTGAATCAACCCGAATAACGTTCTGAATGCAGCTTGCTTGCAAGGATAGCAATCTACCTACACCCCAAGAAGGGGTGCGGCAAATATTGCTTAATTTTTTGTAAGAATAATGGCAACGCGCTGTTACTTGTTTTAGGTTATTACCTCAAGCAACGCCAGTACCAAACCAATAGGTTTATTTAAAACGACGTTTGCGTCTAGCTGCCACTGCCTTACGTTTGCGTTTTTCTAACGGTGTTTCGAAGTGCCGATGATATTTTACGTCAGCCAATATACCAGCTTTGGAAACCTGGCGTTTAAACCGACGCAGAGCTGAATCTATTCCTTCGTTTTCTCCTAGAAGCACTTGGGTCATTCTTGCCTTTTCCTCATTATCGATAATTTCCATTGTAATATTAGCCTCAAAGTTAGTAAAACTCCCCAAAGCAAAGCCAACAGCAGAGGTGATTCATCCAGATGAGACGGGTTATCTGTGCTTATCGGTTATGAAATTGGCATTTAGCTATTAATTAATTGCTATTACCCTAATGCACTATCGGCGGCAGCAGCAAAATAGAAAAAATATAATATTAAATTATCAAAAGGCACTAATTTACTAATAATCTAGCCATGTTAGGTACTTTTCATAAGCAGAAAATTCTCTTATTTCTACTTATTTTAAAAGAGGTTTATTGTATAAGTACTATAAGTGAATCTGCTCAATAGCTGAACTTCGATAATTCATGACTGATCGGACTCGAACAACTCGTGTTGACAACATTTACGAATCAGGAATCAGAACTCAAGACTATAGAAAGAGCTAATTGATAAATTTGGCGACGCGTAAGGGAAGTAAATTTGGCTAATTGACGGCTAGCTTGCGATCGCGATATTCCCTGACTAATTAAATGTTGTAATTCAACTTTGAGTTGTGCTTCTGTAAGTTGGGTTTCACTGGGTGGGTTTCCCGCCACTACTAGCGTATATTCGCCTTGGGGTTCACGTTGGTCGTAGTGAGCGATCGCCTCGGCAATTGTCCCCCGCCAAAATTCCTCATACAATTTAGTTAACTCTCGTCCTAGCACAATTTGGCGATCGCTTCCCCAAACTTCTGCTAAATCTTCTAAAGTTTCTCGCAAGCGGTGCGGCGACTCGTAGAAAATCAATGTGCGAGATTCTGTTTGCAGAGATTCTAAATGTTCTCGCCGTTGTTGACCTTTTGCTGGTAAAAAGCCTTCAAAGACAAATCGGTCTGTTGGTAGTCCAGCTGCACTCAATGCAGTAATAGCCGCACTAGCACCAGGAATAGGAACTACTGATATCCCTGCCTCAATACAAGCTTTCACCAATTCATAACCAGGATCAGAAATTCCTGGCATTCCAGCATCACTGACGAGAGCGATCGCTTTACCATTAGCTAAATGCTCTAATAATTCTGGAATGCGGCTACTACGATTGTGTTCGTGATAACTCACCTGGGGAGTTTTAATTTGAAAATGCTGTAACAGTTTCCCTGTATGACGCGTGTCTTCCGCAGCAATCATATCCACCGTTTGCAAAATTCGCACTGCCCGAAAGGTCATATCTTCCAGGTTGCCAATAGGTGTGCCGACAACGTAAAGTGTTTCTGGTTTGGGATCGGTCTGCATGAGTTAAACGATTGGGGATTGGGGACTGGGGACTGGGGATTGGGGACTGGGGACTGGGTACTAATGACAAATAACAAATGACAAATGACCAATGACCAATGACAAATGACAAATGACAAATGACCAATGACAAATGGATTATTTGTAGGTTTAGTAACCTTAGATTTGATTTACCTCGCTGAGTCTGCACCTAAGAATAATCAGAAAATAGTAGCTATTGACTATACTGTGGCGGCAGGTGGCCCAGCTACAAATGCGGCTGTCACTTTCAGTCATTTAGGTAATCAAGCTCAGATTTTAGGTGTGGTGGGTTCTCATCCCATGACGCAGCTAATTCGAGGAGATTTAGCAAATTGTCAAGTTGCGATCGCTGATCTTGATCCTAGTACTAATACAGCATTGCCTGTCTCTTCTATCATTGTCACCCAAAGTACAGGTGAACGAGCTGTGGTTTCTATTAATGCTGTAAAAACTCAAGCTAGCCACACATCTATTCCACCAGATATTTTACAAAATGTCGATATTGTACTAATTGATGGACACCAGATGGTGGTTAGTTATGACATAGCCCTAATGGCTAAAGCTAAGAATATACCAGTAATTATTGATGGTGGTAGTTGGAAAACTGGTTTTGAGCAAGTTTTGCCTTTTGTAGATTATGCTGTTTGTTCTGCTAATTTTTATCCCCCTTTCTGCCGCACAGAGCAAGAAGTTTTTGCATATCTAAATGCATTTAAAATTCCCCACATTGCTATTACACATGGTGAAAAACCGATTGAATATTTGAGTGACTCTAAAACTGGCTTTGTAGATGTGCCTCAGACTCCTGCAATTGATACACTTGGGGCTGGAGATGTTTTTCATGGTGCGTTTTGTCATTTCATCTTACAAGAAAGTTTTACCGATGCACTGGCACAAGCAGCTAATATTGCCGCTGATTCTTGTCGATTTTTCGGCACGCGCCGCTGGATGGATTCACAGTAATAACGCACAAAGGTGTGTCTTTACTCAGGTTATACATATTCAAGTTAAATAAGGCTGAATTAATGAAAGACTTAGAAGAAATATTAGCGATCGCTCTTGATGTGGGTAGGGAAGCATCAAATATACTCCGGTCTTACTATCACGAGACCATAGAAGACTTTAACTTAAAAGTGCAATATAAAGACAATGAGCCTGTAACTGTTGCAGATGTAGCTGTAAGTCAATATATTTTGGAGAGTCTACAAACGGCTTTAGGTAATGAAGATTTTACCTATATCAGTGAAGAAACCTATCAATTGCAAAGCGCACAGATGTGCGCCCCTAGCTGGGTATGGATAATTGACCCCTTGGATGGCACGCGAGACTTTATCGAAAAAACTGGTGATTATGCAATTCATATCGCATTGGTAAAGGAGACACGTCCAGTACTCGCAGTAGTGGCAGTACCTGAAGCAGAAAAGTTGTACTACGCTACAAAAGGTGGAGGTACGTTTGTTGAAACCTCTGCTGGATGTGTTCCTTTACAAGTTTCATCAGACAAAAAAATTGAGGATTTAACCTTAGTCGTTAGTCGCTCTCACCGCAATGAACGGCTCAATTACTTACTACAACATTTACCATGTCAAAATCAGAAATCTATTGGTAGTGTAGGTTGCAAAATCGCCGCCATTGTTGAACAACAGGCAGATGTGTACATATCTCTTTCTGGCAAGTCTGCGCCTAAAGACTGGGACATAGCCGCCCCAGAATTGATACTAACTGAGGCAGGTGGTCAATTCACGCATTTTGATGGCACTCCATTACAATACAACACAGGTGATATCAATCAGTGGGGTGGTTTGCTTGCTAGCAACGGTCAGCATCATCAGCTGTTGTGTAGCGAAGCCCAAAAGGCTTTATCAGAGTTTACTTCTGCCTAAAAGCTGCTCTAGTTTTAGATAAATGAAGTTTAAAATATACCTTCAATACAGACGCCCAATTTAGGACAACTAAGCCGGAAAATATTTTTTCCTACCTATTACCTATTACCTATTCCTGATTTCTGATTTCCAAGACAGTTAATCATGGTATAATTTCCTCCACTACTCAATTCAAATTCATACCTTTTATATTCCGCAGCCTAAATTTTCAAAGTAAAAACTTATGGGCGATCGCTAGTTGCCACTAACTTGCATCTAAACAGTGCGATATCGGGCATTTTGTGACACAATTCCTAGAGTTTTCTCTTTGCAAAAATCTCCGTGTGAACCGAGAGGTAAAGGCTGTGGTATAGTTGTGTATATAAGAATTATTTTCGGTTGAGTAACTCATTTTGATTTTTAAAAGGCGTCTCTCCGAATTTAACTCTCTACACTGTAAATTCGGAGACGTTCTATTTATGTCGATTTATGTCGGTAACCTGTCTTACAATGTTACAGAAGACGACCTGAAACGAGCTTTTGCAGAATACGGAACAGTTAGCAAGGTTCAATTACCTACTGACCGTGAGACAGGACGTGTGCGGGGGTTTGCTTTTGTAGAAATGGAAACAGAAGCACAAGAACAAGCTGCCATTGATGCACTTGACGGTGCTGAGTGGATGGGGCGTGATTTAAAAGTGAACAAGGCTAAGCCCCGCGAGGAAAGATCAAGCAACCCTCGTGGAAGTTGGGGTGGTAATAACCGTGGTGGTGGCGGTGGTGGTGGCGGTCGCCGCAGCTACTAAGTTTTCTACAGCAAATTTTATTCACATTTAGAGTCTCCAGTAGATAAAGCCAAAAGCTCAAATCTGCTGGAATATTTTATTTTGTTTCTAGCTTTAAACTATTCACCCATATTGAAATAGATTTCGCTTACTGTATGCCCATAAAGTATTGTAGATATTATTAGTCTGCAATCTTTGGCTATGGATTTTCAGGAACAATGTTACGACTTTATCATTTATTGCTAGGTTTTATTTTAATAACCTTAATGCCCCTGGGAGCAAAATTTGTTTTCCCTCAATTTTCAGCTACCAAAATAGAACAACGTCCAGCTGTGGCAAAGCTTCCTAATCTCAGGGAGGGAAATATTTGGAAGCAAATTCTCGCAACCGCAACAGCTCCAACGGGCTGGCAAGTGGCTGCTTGTGAAGGAAATGCACCTTTGTTGTGTGTCTCCTCAAAAGGAGAAATTTTAGGTACGGTTGAAATTGGGGTTTACCCACTAGCAAATAATCAAGATTTCCAAAAGAAACTAGTGGCAGCAGGCATTCCACCAAGTTCCCAGGTGGACTACCGAAATCCCCAATACCAAACTCAGATAGTAACAGCACTTAAAGCTTGGGTTGCAGACTTCTATACTAGTTTGGCAAAAGACCGCGAAGCTGAATATGGCAAGCAAATTGTTTTCTCAGCTTATCCAGCCCAACCAGTACCTATTGGTAAACTTCAAGGAATCCGTTATGGGTTTGCTGGAATCAAACAACAAGGTGGGGTACAAGAGCAACATATTAGTCATGTAACCTTTGATGGTGCTGCTCTTTATGTAATCACCACTGCCTTTGACCCAGGTTCAGAAACAGGGAAATTTGAGAAACTGGAAAATTTAGCTATTTTTCAACCTTATTTGGATGCGATCGCAACGAATCTGCGTTTGCCAAATTAAGGAATAGGGCATTGGCGATTATTAAGAAGCGGAGGGAGAGCAGGAGACTGGGAAAAGAATAACTGATGATTAATGCCCTATGCCCTATGCCCAATCCCCTATGCCCTATGCCCAATCCCTAAACTACTAAATCTCTGCAACAGCTCGTTCAATCAAGCGACGTGCTAAGGTTTGTGTGCCTGTATGTTCATAGTAATTTGTTGCTACATCCAGGAAAGCCGCTAGATAATCTAACTTGTCATCAGCTAATTCCATAAAACCTTGCAAGTGATGAACAACCTTTTGTGGCGTTAAATTATTGCTAGTGACGATACCATTCATCCAACCTTTAACTGAGTCAAAGCTTTCGCCAATAAAGTTAAGTTTGCTACCATCATTGCTTCCGGGAATCACATCTTTGATGTTTTGGAAAGTCGAGTTTTTTTCTAACTCTTGGGGATTTGTTTGATTAAGCCCAGATACTGCTTTTTGGATGAAATCTGGGCCCAGAGGTATCAATCCATCAACGCAAATTAATGCCACCATGCGGATAAGTGATTCACCACTATACTCACCCAAAGAAGCGACAAAATCCCCAATACTGTCTCCAGGAATGCCGTTAATTTGGCAGAAGGCTACTAATTCAGCAACTAATTTCAAAGACAAATCAATTGTTTGCGCTTTGTCAGGTTTGGGAGTCACAGAATTTAAAAAACCTAACAGAGGAA
The DNA here is from genome assembly GCF_038096175.1 of Nostoc sp. UHCC 0302. Taxonomy (NCBI): domain Bacteria; kingdom Bacillati; phylum Cyanobacteriota; class Cyanophyceae; order Nostocales; family Nostocaceae; genus Nostoc; species Nostoc sp. UHCC 0302. The sequence continues at coordinate 8,048,801 of NZ_CP151099.1, read as the reverse complement.
TTTTTTCACCGACTTTGTTAGCTAAAGCCGCTGCACCAAGGGCTTTATCTGTACTATCTACAGTTTGATAAAGCCACAAAGCTCGTTGATATCCTTGTGATTTGTCGTTGAATAGATAAATTGCTCGTTCGCCAATTTGCTGAATTAAGTCTTCATCGTCTTCGCCAGTAACAGTCTTAATTGTGTTAACAAAGCCGACAGTATTTTGCCACTGACCAGGAGCAATAAAATCCAGAGAGTTCAACATAGAAATAGTCAAGCCGCTGGTTGGAAGTTGATCAACCAACTCAAAAATCGATTTGCTCACAACAATCTCCTTATTGTGCTTTTGTTATCTAAATGTTTGTAGCGCGGCTTATTTGAGCCTAGCCAGACCATTAAGGTTAAATTTTTCTAACCAATTGGCGCGATCGCTTGCTGTAAATGAAGCAGAACGGGAAAGTGCTTTTACTTGATACTTCCCTACCAAAATTGCCGTCTGCGTCTTACCTACTTCTATGGCTGGATAACCGCCAATTTTTTGAGTACTCTTAGAGAACTTAGCCGCTGCATTAGGCGTACTAGTAGTATCTGAAATAGATAGCACAGCTAGCTCTTTACCGTCTTTTTTCAACTTCGCTTCTGCAAAGCCTTTCTTCTCTTGAGTATAAACGCGCTGGTAGCCATTCCCAGATGCTGGGAAAAATTTGTTAAATTCACTTCCCTGAGTTGCAGTTTTGGAAACCGCTTGACCACTTTTTTTCTGGGTGCTGTCTTGTTGCACTTGGTCAAAACGTCCCGGTGTTTTTGGACTACCACAGGCTGCGGTCAGTAGTAACACTGACAACAACAAAGCAGCTAAAATCCTACGCTTGCGGGGTAAAGTCATCTTTGGCTCTCCATATACTTGAGCTTTGAGGCAATTATCTGCGCTGCTGTCGGTTTAATCCAGAAAATTTACTATTTGATAACTATTGTGGGGTATCAAGGATTACTAGTTAGGAGCCAAGAGTCAAGAATTAGTATTTTTCCCCTTGTCCCCCTTGTCCCTTTGTCTCCCACTCCCCTACTCAGCACTACTGACGATGAGCTACCACAGCATAAAACGGATCTCCTCCCGGTGCGCCCAACCACTGTAAGAAATTCGGTACTGTTGACTTATGGACAATGACTTCTGGGGTAGTAAACCCTGGTACTGAGGCGAAATAGTTTTTGACTAATTCCACTCGGTGATCTTCTGAAGCATCCCGCCAAGCTTGAATCGCCTTTTGAAAAAACATCCGGTTAGAAAAGCTGATAATTGCAACGCCACCAGGCTTAAGGATGCGGTGAATTTCAGAAAATACAGCCTCTGGATATTGTATATACTGCACAGAAACGCAGTTGAGAACGGCATCAAAATCTTGATCTGGTAAGGGTAGCTGCGGATTTTCGTTGATATTTTGGACTAAATAATGATTTAAGCGGGGATTACGTGCTAATTCCTCTGCGTTGAGTCCGTGTCCTTCAACATGAGCAAACTCTATCTCTTCTGGCAAATGAGATACCCAACTGCTCATCATATCCAAAATCCGGGTGTTGGGTTTCAGGCGATCGCGATATAAATCCGTTAGCCGTTGAATAAATCCTTCATCTACATGGGTGACGAAGCGGGGATAGTCGTAAAACAGCTTATCGTCTGTGTCATCTAACTTGACGCGTTGATTCGGTCTTAACATAAATCTCTTTTTTGCCAATTTGTCACAAAATTGGCTGAATTTCAGGTATTTTTTGAAAAAACGTTCTGTAACATATTTTAATAAAAGTAAGAGATATTAACTAGTGCTTGCAGGAAGAGGGCGAAGAGGTTGATACTCTGGTATTGAATACTAACTTAAACACATTGTTTACTTTCGCTCACCTGCACCAGACCAGATAACAGCATTACACTACTATCTATTCAATGTTATATAGACTACGCTCCTTGCAACCTATATGGCGGCAAATGCGCCTATCAGTAGCATTTCCCTATATTACTTTGTTACTTTGGATACTCCCTTTATTGCTATTCAATTCTGGGCAGAATAGCCTGATGGCACATGATGAAGGGCTGTATGCTTGGCGAGCGCGTCAGATGCTGGACTCTGGCGACTGGATAGCACCTTGGGGTAATGCTCATCATAAAACTCCTGGCCCATATTGGATAATTGCCAGTTGTTATAAGCTGTTTGGAATTAGTGAATTTAGTGGGCGAATTCCTAATATGATTGCTGGTATTTTAGTTTTGTTTTTAGTATATGAAATCAGCAAAATCCTGCTAGCGAAAAATTTAGCTTGGCTAACTGGGGCAATTTTAAGTATTGAATTTCTTTGGCTGCAATATTGCCGATTAGGTACGCCCGATATGCCAATGATTTTATTGGTACTTTTAGCTATTTTTTCTTTAATAAAAGCAGAGTTGTACCCTAAATATAGCCATTTTTGGACTTTAATTGCTGGACTAAGTTTTGGTTTAGGCTTCTTAGTCAGAAGCTTCATGATTTTTGTGCCAATCATAGCTCTATTACCTTATTTAGTTTTGGAGCATCGCCGTCATCGTCATCTTATCAACCCATTATTATATTTAGGGTTTGTAGTAGGTTTAATTCCTACCTTCAGTTGGTTATGGTTTAACTGGCAACGCTACGGTAATGTCAGTTTTGAGCAGCTGTTCAAGTTTGTTTTAGATTTAGGTTCCGATGATCGTAATCACAATGGAGCATTTTTTTACATCTGGAATATACCTTTAAAATCATTCCCTTGGTTTTTCTTTAGTCTTTTAGGCTTAGTTTTAGTATTACGTCGTCCTATTCCACGCTACCATTTGATCTTGGTTGGTTTTCCGCTAGTAATGTTTGCTGAACTTAGCCTGTTTTCTACTCGTCTATCTCACTATAGTCTTTGCATTTATCCCTTCATAGCAATGCTCGCAGCAGTGGGTTTAAACTGGTTGGGGAGAATTTATGAAACAGGACTTATACAAAAAGATATCCCCACTCAATCCCCCCTTAAAAAGGGGGGAAATATATTTATTCCCCCCTTTTTAAGAGTGGCTGGAGGGAATCTCCCGCGTAACCTCAGTTACGCCACAGGCGTATTAGGTATTTTACTTTTATTAGGGGCTATATTCGTTTTTGTTTGGGGCAGTGCTGATATTCGCAAGTATGCAATTCTTGGTTTAATTGTCGGGTTAGGTTGGTTAATTTTGCCAGTAGTGTGGATTAGTCGTTATCACTTTGGGCAAAAGTTTCTCACAGCACGTTACTGGATAGCTGGTTGGTTGATTCCCTGTTGGCTGGCTTTGGCTGTAGCTGGTAGTCTGGGTTTATTAGGCGACTATAATCCTGTTTATAGAACTTTTTTACAACAAAAAGCGATCGCTTCAGTTCTCCAAACTCATCCTATTTACTTTGTGCAGCTTGGCGGGAAAAACTCTGTACTGCTTAACTTCTACACTCCTATTCATGGCGAACGAGTAAATACAATTTCGCAACTCCCAGCTTCTAGCTACGCTTGGATTTATACAAAAAACTCCCTTGAACCGTCAAAGCCTTACCGTATTCTTGGTAAAGTGCAAGACTATCAGTTGATTCAAGTTATTCCCTAGAAAAAGAGAGTGGGAGAGTGGGAGACAAAGGAACAAGGAGGAAAAATACTAATTCTTGACTCCTGTAGAGACGCGTAGACGCTCGAAGAGCGGCTTCTCGTAAGAGTATAATCGCGTCTCTACTCTGCAAATTCTTCCTTAAGAACGATGTAAAGCAGGTGTTGCTAAGACGAACTATCCTCATATATAATAATATTACGTACACTAACTAATTATTATTTAAAAATGGTTGCTCAATTAAATAATACTCCGGCTTTGGAGTCTTGGCAGCAAGCTCTTGCGCCATACAATTTGGGTTATAGAATCAAATTGTTATCACAACTGCTCAGCCGCAAGTTTACTGAAAAGTTAGAACCGCTGGGACTAACTCCATTTCACTGGTTGGTGTTGTGCTGCTTATGGCAAGAAGATGGTTTACCTACTTCTAGCATTGGAGATAAGCTCAAGCAAGTGGGCGGAACTTTAACGGGTGTACTAGATCGCATGGAAGAACGCGGTTTAGTACGTAGAGAACGGGATTCTCACGATCGCCGCATCTGGCGAATCTGGCTAACAGATGCAGGCAAAGAACTAGAAACAGTTTTACCTCCAATTGCTGTGGAAGTGCGTGAAGAAGCAATGCAGGGTATTTCCTATGCTGAGCGTGAAATCTTCTCCCAAATCTTAAATCGCGCGATTTCTAACCTCTCCTAAAGGATTATCCCACAATCACCCAACTGGGGGAGGCATTGTTAAGTTTTGTTTTGGCATAATATTACGTACACTAAGCAAGTTTAGATAAACATCTCGCAATTAAATATTACGCATTCTAAATAAAAAAATCTTAAGCGAGTTAAAAATATGGGCGCTACTACTTCAAACGGACGCAATCAAAAGCAAACCCTAGTGTTAGAAAAAGAGTTGATAAAAGATTCAGAGACTTTAGAGACCGTAACTTCAGAGACATATACAAAGACAAAAGCGCCTGTTGCAGAGCCTGAAACTGGTGTAAATCAAGAGCCAGAGACAGGGAAAGATGTTAAACCAAAGCGTAAAAAACCGATTAAGTTAATTGTGGCAGGGTTAGGTGTAGGTGCGATCGCCGCAGGTGCTTTTGGATATCATTACTGGCAGTACGCCTCTACCCATCAAGAAACAGACAACGCTACTGTTGCAGGACATATTCACCAAGTTAGCAGTAAGATTCCGGGAACTGTCAGTCAAGTTTTAGTCAATGATAACCAGCTGGTGCAACCAGGACAGTTATTAGTCAAGCTTGATCCACGAGACTATGAGAGTAAAGTGCAGCAAGCACAAGCAGCACTGCAAAATGCTCAACGTCAAGCTCAAGCAGCACAAGCAAATATTGCCCTATCCGCACAAACAACTACTGGTAAGACTGCCCAGGCGCAGGGAGATGTCAGCAGTGCAGCAGCAGCAATTTCTACAGCACAAGCAGCTGTGCAAGAAGCACAAGCAGGGATACCAGCGGCACAAGCTGATGTGAAGTCTGCCGAAGCTGGAATACCCGCAGCACAAGCGCAAGTAGCACAGGCTAATGCCAATTTGGAAAGGGCGCAAGCAGATTATAACCGTTACAATAGCCTATTTAAAGAAGGTGCAATTCCTCGCCAGCAGTTAGACACAGCCAGGGCAGCCTATGATGTCGCCGTAGCCCAAAAGAATGCTGCTGTTCAGGGAGTAGAGCAAGCACAAGCCAGATTAGCCTCTGCGAGAGTTGGCGTAGCCAAAGCGCAATCTGTGTTAGCACAAGCACAACAAAATGTGACTAATGCTCAAGCTAAACTCGCTGCTTCTAGAGGAGGACTGCAACAAGCTACTGCTAACGGACAACAAACAGCAGTGAACAGAAGTCAATATGAAGCGGCAAGAGCAACAATTAGCCAAGCTGAAGCTTCATTAAAAGACGCACAATTGCAGTTGTCTTACACTAACATTACCGCCCCTAGTGCTGGACGGGTGGGCAAGAAAAACGTCGAAGTTGGCAACCGATTACAAGCAGGAACGCCACTAATGGCGATAGTGGATAACGAGTATTGGGTAACTGCAAACTTCAAAGAAACCCAATTGGGAAATATGCGTCCTGGACAGGAAGCCGAAATAAAACTGGATACATTCCCCAACCACACTTTTAAGGGTCGTGTTGATAGTATTTCGCCAGCTTCTGGCGCTCAGTTTGCTTTATTACCACCCGATAATGCTACAGGTAACTTTACCAAAGTAGTACAGCGCATCCCCGTAAAAATTGTTTTCGACCAGAAGAGTATTCAAGGATATGAATCACGGATTACTCCTGGGATGTCTGCGGAAATCGCCGTGGAAGTCAAGTAATACCAAATTGCTTTAAAACACATCAATAATCTCTGTCTTGCCTTTATCTCTCTCCACCTCTGGAGAGGCGTTAGAGGCAAACTGAACTGATATTTATAAAAGCATATTGGTATAAAGCAAGCCTACATGAAAACACAAGCTACCCAAAAACAATCGCTACTACCTGCATTAAAGTCAAGAAATTACCAACTTTTTTTTGCTGGACAAGGTGTTTCCCTGATTGGAACGTGGATGACACAACTTGCTACTATTTGGCTAGTTTATAAGTTAACAAACTCCCCATTAATGTTAGGAGTTGTGGGCTTTACTAGTCAAATTCCCAGCTTCTTTTTAGCTCCCTTTGGTGGGGTGTTTGTGGATCGCTTTTCTCGATATCGTACCTTAATCGGTACGCAAATATTGGCGATGATTCAGTCTTTAGCATTAGCAGTGCTGGCGCTAACTGGCGTGATTCAAGTCTGGCACATCATCGTTTTAAGCTTGTTTCAAGGATTTATTAACGCCTTGGATGCACCAGCACGACAGGCATTTGTGCCAGAACTGGTTGAACGTAGAGAAGATTTAGCCAATGCGATCGCGATTAACTCAACTATGGTTAATGGGGCGCGATTAATTGGCCCTGCGATCGGGGGTTTGTTAATTGCCAAAGTGGGAGCTAGTTACTGTTTTTTAATAGATGGTTTGAGCTATATTGCCGTAATCGCCGCTTTATTGGCAATGAAAATTAAGCCTTGGAAAGTTTCAGTAGATAACAGCAATCCCTTGCAAAGAGTCAAAGAGGGATTTGTCTATGCTTTTAGCTTTCCACCTATTCGTGCAATCTTATTACTATCAGCTTTAGTCAGCTTAATGGGACAGCAAAACACTACACTTGTACCAATTTTTGCTGAAGATATTTTAAAAGGTGGTGCAGAAACTCTAGGGTTTTTAATGGCGGCATCGGGAGTTGGAGCATTAGCAGGCGGAATTTATTTGGCGACACGGCAAACAATATTAGGGGTTGGCAAATTGATTGCCATAGCTCCAGCAATTTTAGGAATCGGTTTGATTTGTTTTTCTTTATCAAGATTTCTACCACTTTCTTTATTCACAATGTTGTTTGTTGGCTTAGGAACGATTCTTCAGATTGCTGCTAGTAATACAGTTTTACAAACCATTGTTGATGAAGACAAACGTGGAAGATTAATGAGTTTATACACAATGTCATTTTTAGGAATGATTCCCGTAGGTAATTTATTAGGAGGTTTTTTAGCAACTCATCTCGGTGCTTCATTAACATTAATTGTTGATGGCATAGCTTGTATTATTGGGTCTATTATTTTTAGCAGGCAGTTACCTACGTTAAGGCAACTAGTACGCCCAATTTATGAGCTAAAAGGAATTTATCCTCAGAAATAAGCAAAAAATTTTCGCTAACAAAGCTGCTATTTAAATTATTGTTAATACTATTTTTTCGTTAATTTTATGATTCAATAAAATTGAACTTTTACTTATTGTTTTGATAGGCAATTTCTATTTTATCTCAGCCTAAAAGATGAAATTGCTTTTGACTTTTTAAATATAAATAAATTTTGATAACTCAATAATGCTTCGTTTGACATCTATAATAATACATTTTAAAGATTAACCTAAGAAAGTGGAGCAATACTATGGCTAATACAGGTTCAATTCGTCAGTCAGGACAAAGTTCTGCTGTCCCGCCAAATCGTGTCCCGTTGAGAACTTGGATTGGTGTATTAGCTAGTATGCTTGGCGCATTCATGGCAGTTTTAGATATTCAAATCACTAACTCCTCTCTGCAAGATATTCAAGCAAGCTTAGGGGCAACTTTAGAAGAAGGTTCGTGGATTTCTACTGCTTATCTCGTGGCAGAAATTGTAGTAATTCCTTTAACGGGATGGTTATCGCGGGTATTTTCCCTACGACTTTATTTATTAGTAAATACTGCGTTATTTATCTTCTTTTCTATATGCTGTGCTTGGGCATGGGATCTCAATTCCATGATTTTCTTTCGCGCCTTACAAGGTTTCTGTGGAGGAGTTTTAATTCCTTCTGCTATGACAGTTGTGTTGACAACCTTGCCACCATCTAAGCAAGCAGTTGGGCTAGCAGCATTTGCTATTACAGCAGTTTTTGCACCATCAATTGGCCCGACATTAGGCGGTTGGTTAACAGACAACTATGGTTGGGAGTATAACTTTTATATAAATGTAGTTCCAGGGGTATTGATGATTACGGGGGTATGGTACGGGATTAAGCAAGAAATACCCCAGTTACAATTGTTAAAGAATGGCGACTGGTGGGGAATTATTTCAATGGCGATTGGATTAGGTTCTCTACAAGTTGTTTTAGAAGAAGGTAGCCGCAAAGATTGGTTTGGTTCAGCATTAATTGTACGCTTGAGTATAGTAGCAGCCATTTTTATAGCGCTATTTTTCTTTATAGAACTAACTCGCAAGCAACCATTTATTAATTTGCGCCTTATACGTTATCGTAATTTTGGTTTAGCAAGTATTGTTAATGTATCTTTAGGCGTTGGACTATATGGTTCAATTTATATTTTACCTTTGTATCTTGCTCAAATCCAAGGTTATAATGCACTGCAAATTGGAGAAGTATTAATTTGGGCTGGGATTCCCCAATTATTTATTATTCCTTTTCTACCTAGAGTGATGCAACGCATTGATGTGCGGTTAATGGTAGCCGTGGGAGTCACTTTGTTTGCTATTAGTGCATTTATGAATTCGGGAATGACTAATCAAACAGGATTAGATCAGTTGAGATGGTCTCAACTTGTAAGAGCAATGGGACAACCACTAATTATGGTTCCACTTACCTCAATTGCTACTGCTGGTTTAAAACCGCAAGAAGCAGGTTCAGCAAGTGGTTTATTTAATATGATGCGTAATATGGGTGGTTCTATAGGAATTGCTTCTTTAGCAACTTTATTAACTAATAGAGAGCAATTTCACTCGAATAGATTAGGTGATGCAGTATCTTTATATAGTCCAGCAACTCAACAGCGCTTAAACGAGCTGACACAGTATTTTGTCAGCCGAGGAGCAGATTTAGTGACAGCGCAAAATCAGGCGATCGCATCTATATCTAACGTCGTCCGCCGTGAAGCTTATGTGATGGCTTTTAATGATTGTTTCTACTTTATAGGTATTGCTTTATTACTCAGTGGAATAGCAATTATTTTCCTTAAGAAGGTGAAGACAACTGGTGGTGCTGTTGGTCATTAACAGTTTAGTTAAAAATATTTTAATTTTTTCTAATCTAACATTTCTGGATCGATTCCTAAAGCATTGAGTTGTTCAGCAGAAAGCGATCGCAATTTTTCTACAATTCTTTCTCGCTTCTGTCGCTCAACATCAGCGCTTTCTTCACCCGTTAGCAGCAAATTTCCTTGTGCATCCCACCAACGTAACCAGGGTAACTCTGCATTTTGGTACAATCCTTGCCAAATTCCCAACTCTACCCCAAGAGGAGCAATTGGGTAATGTCCTCGTTCATTTGCTGACATTAATTGATAGGTATTATCGATGAGATGATACACCTCAACTTGTGCTTTTGCTACTTCATAAATCCCATAATAAGGGACTCGAATTGCTTGCTCATAAATCCAAAACTTTCCAACATTTCCACCTTCACCCTGAGATGGCGGCGTTTTATCTCGTTCTTCTGAACCATCTCCAGAGACAAATTCCAACACAATTAACGGCGCGACATATTCTTTCCATAGCACATAAGAACGCCGCATTCTACCATCGAGGGTTGGCGGTACATTGGGTACATAAAACCAATCGGGTGCTTCAGCGCCTTTCTCTGGAGGATCTGTCAATCGCCAGTAAATACCTAAATCTTGCCCAATGCAATATCGACTATCAGAATGAAGTTCCTCTAGGACAAGTTTAATCGAGTCAGTAAGTAAGATACTTTGGGGATGCTCTTGCCAGTTTTTCACAAATGTACCATCTGAGTCTGGTAACTGAGTATGGTCAGGTAAAGTTAATGCCGATAGCGAAGTCATAGGCTTTAACCAGAGATATATCTAAATATTATTGTAGTAGTGTGGATGACTATCAAGGAGCGCTAGAAGATTATACGCAAACTATTCAATTAGATCCTGATTATACTGATGCTTATCCAACTAGATATTATCCAACATTCATGAATTAGGTGGGTACTCCCACCTAACAAATATTCTCGCTTACTTGATCGCAACTCAAAACAAATTTTCTGATAATATAAATTTAGGAAAGATTAGGATTATCTGAATTTTTTAGTTCTCGCAAAATTTGTTCAATTTGATAAACTTTTTCATTTCTCTTCTGTTGCTTGAAGATATCTAAAGCTTTTTCTAGAGAAGATACCGCTTCATCTCGTTTATTTGTTTGCCACTGTACTAGTGCCACATTAGTCAGTGCCTCGCCATAATTAGGATTAATTTCTAAAGCTTTTTGATATTCAGTAATTGCCTCTTGCCAGCGACTTTGACTGGCATAAACAACACCGATCGCATTGTAAGCTAAGGCATATTTAGATTGAAGCTCAATGGCTTTGCGGTAAGAGCTAATTGCTTCTTCGGCTCTGTTTTGCCGAAACAGTACATTTCCTAGTTGAAAGTGTGCAAAAGCGTCTTTGGGAAATTTTTTAAGTAGTTTGCGTAAATTTTCTTCTGCGCCTTTGAAATCTCTTTGAGAGTATAAATTATTAGCTTGTTGGATGAGCTGCGATCGCTCTGGTGAATTTGTATCTGTAGACTGCGCCAGTTTTTGTTCTTTGCTAAACTTTTCAGGCGAATTTAAAGAAACTTTTCCAGTAACCGCCAATACTAACGGTGATATACCAATTGTAGTTATAATACTCAGCGTTATGTAGCTAATAGATTGCACAAATACTGTTTTCTGCTTGTTCTTCAGCTTCATTGTCTTCAATGCCTAAACCTAAATAGTGTTCTAATTTTGATGAGAAATTGAGGTGCGCTAGCCAAGACATAACGCACCACGATTAATATTTAGTTGTAAATAGGGCTAACACATTTTGAATTGTTTACGTACCTTCCCGCAACTTATCTAACACACTTCTATCTTCTAAAGTAGAAGTATCACCAGAGACTTCTTGTCCCGATGCTAAGTTCCGCAACAGGCGCCGCATAATCTTACCCGATCGCGTTTTGGGCAAAGCGTCTGTAAACCGAATTTCACCGGGACGGGCGATCGCACCTATTTCTTTAACGACGTGTTGCTTGAGTTCTTTACTCAACTGTTCACTCGCCTGATAAGTACCTTCTAAAGTGATAAAAGCGACTACTTCTTCACCCTTGAGTTCATCTGGCTTACCAACTACCGCAGCTTCGGCAACTGCTGGATGCGAAACTAAAGCTGATTCTACTTCCATTGTTCCGAGACGGTGGCCTGATACATTAAGTACATCATCCACACGACCCATTACCCAGAAGTAGCCATCTTCATCTTGTCTCGCCCCATCACCAGCAAAGTAAGTATAGTTGCCATCTTTGGGGGGGATATGTTCCCAATAGGTACGGCGAAAGCGTTCAGGATTACCGTAGACTGTCCGCATCATTCCTGGCCAAGGATGACGCACCGCCAGATATCCGCCTTCATTGTTGGGTACAGTGTTACCGTCTAAATCTACGACATCCGCGAGAATTCCGGGGAAGGGACGAGTTGCTGAACCGGGTTTGGTTGCAATTGCCCCTGGTAAAGGTGTAATCATAATACCGCCCGTTTCTGTTTGCCACCATGTATCAACAATTGGGCAACGTTCACCGCCAATTACTTTGTGATACCAAATCCAAGCTTCTGGATTAATCGGTTCGCCAACAGTTCCCAGCAAACGCAATGAAGACAAGTTGCGGGTGTTGGGATGTTGTTCCCCCATCTTAATAAAGGCGCGAATTGCTGTAGGTGCAGTATAAAAAATATTGACGCCGTATTTTTCAATCACATCCCAGAAACAGCCAGGATTAGAAGCACGAGGCGCACCTTCGTACATCACAGTTGTTGCACCGTTGGAAAGCGGGCCGTAGACAATGTAACTATGACCAGTAATCCAACCCACGTCTGCGGTACACCAATATACATCTGTGTCTTGCAAGTCGAAGATCCACTTAGTGGTGATGTGGGTGTATAAGTTATAGCCAGCAGTAGTATGTACAACCCCCTTCGGCTTGCCTGTACTGCCGGAAGTGTAGAGGATAAACAGCATATCTTCGCTGTCCATTGGTTCAGCAGGACAATCGGCTGAGGCATCTTTTTGTAATTCGTGCCACCAATGATCGCGCCCGCCTAACTGCATATAAGTTTCTTGCCCGGTGCGCTTGACAACCAGAACATTTTCTACATTTGGAACAGCACCATCAGCTAAAGCTTTGTCTACTTGTTCTTTGAGAGGAACGATCGCATCTTTACGCCAACCACCATCAGCAGTAATTACCAGTTTAGCTTGAGCATCAATTAAGCGATCGCGTAAAGCTTCAGCACTAAAACCACCAAATACCACACTATGGGGTGCGCCAATTCTCGCACAGGCTAACATGGCGATCGCCGCTTCGGGAATCATCGGCATATAAATACCGACGCGATCGCCTTTTTGTATCCCCAATTGTTTCAGCACATTAGCAAATTGACAAACTTCTCTGTGTAGTTGGGCATAAGTGAGAGTACGCGAATCTCCTGGTTCCCCTTCCCAAATCAGCGCGGCTTTATTTTTCCGCCAAGTTGTGAGATGTCTGTCAAGACAGTTGTATGAAATATTCATCTTACCGCCGACGAACCATTTAGCAAAAGGCGGTTGCCAGTCTAGTACTGTGTCCCATTTTTGAAACCAGTGCAACTCCTTTTCGGCTAATTCTGCCCAGAATTGTTGAGGATCGGCTTTAGCTTGATCGTAGAGACGCTGATAATCTTCCAGACTTTTGATATGAGCATTCTCGGAAAATTCAGCAGGCGGATGGAATAGACGCTTCTCTTGTAGGATTGATTCTATAGTTGGTTGAGACATGGTTATGAATGCGATCGCTACGGCTACTGAAGTATATTCTTAACGGAGATTTGTCCCAAATTGTTTAGACTTTCATTAAAATGCACAAATGTAGAGACGTTACATTGCAACGCCTCTACTAAATAACGTTGCAAAATGTAAATAATATGCACAAACAAAGCCTTTAACTATGCCACTTACTGTTGAAGCCAGTAGCCTATCTCTTAACGATGTTCATCGCTTTCTCAAACTAGACAAGCTTTCAAATGCTTCATTCACAGATTTCTTAAGTTTAGAACCACTCTCTGAGTTTGAACAGCAGGATTTATTACGAATCGGAAACGACTTTGAGCGTTATCTATCAGCAGGCAAAATTTCTGAAGGTTTAGTTAAATTTTTAACAATTGCACCTTTAATGCGGTTAGCTGGGTTTTATGATGTCCCAATTCGGTTAACGATGGTAGATAGTATTGCGATCGCTGTTGAAGATGAGGATACAAATATTAAAGGTCAAATGGATATTTTAGCAGTCAACAGCGCCCAAGCAAAGACTCCACCAGTTTTTTGGGTTCTAGTGATCGAAACGAAAAATAGTGCTATAGATGTATCAGAAGGTCTACCACAACTACTTACCTATGCATTTAAAAGTTTAGAACAGCAAACATCTGTTTGGGGGCTAATGACTAACGGACTACGTTATCAATTTGTACATCTGATACAGGATAAGCCGCCAACTTATCAGCTAATGTCATTGTTAAACTTGAATGAATCTGAAAGTTCCAAGCTATTATTACAAGTTTTTAAAGCGATTTGTCAACTACTGAATATTTAACTACAACCAAATAAACGTTTTTGATAACAGAAATATTAACACCTACAATTAGGTATAAATTTAAAACAATCGTTAGTTTCTGAAAGTGGGGCAGAGTTTGCAAGCAAAAGAGATTAAATACCAGTTAAAGTCCCTCATCGAGCAAGCCTCCTCGATAGAGCCTAATTTAGCGAGAAGATTAGATGAAATCAATCGTTGGGTAAAAGATATCAAGCCAGGTTCGCTGACTGCTAAACCATTAGTCTTAGCCTTTTTGTTAGAGGTGATAACCGATTCAACAATTTGGCTGCTAATTAAATCTCTACCTACAGAGGAAGAACAAGAAGCGAAATTCGAGCAAATGACGCCTAACGAGAGATATTGGTATAGTTATCTCTTTCCCAGATGGATAAATGCTACAGATTCCAAATTTTATATTTGGAAACAAAAACTCATGGCAGGTGAGTTTAATCAGATTGATCATGATATTATTAAATCTATAGCGCAAGATATTGTCAGTCGTGAAGGTAGTTTTTGGCAGCGCTATATTGCTGACCTGTCAATGGCAACAGATTTAATTGTCAGCAGTCGCAATCAACAACCACTCTGCATCCAAGTTACCAGTGTCTGTGAAGAATTTAATCAACAAAAATACCAAGCTTGGCAAAATACACTGCGATTGTGGGAAATAGAGAGAGGATTGTTCTTAAGTTACAACCCTGGAAATGCTAATTTTCTCAATCAGTTAGTCAATGTGGCGCTGTATAACAGTGATTATCTTTCTGGTGGCAAATATTTAAAATTTGCTTGATGTTTTAAGGGGTGCAGTCTTCAAGATTTGTGTTCTAGTCTACATCATTATCTGTTCACGAAAGCTTTTATGGTTAATTATCGAGAAACTAGCAGCTGCAACAATCAAGTAGACAAATTTACCGAAGCTTTAGCAACAGCCAGACAAATGCAGCAAGACTGGCTAACTTACGGGCTTGATTTTGTCCATATTTATTTTGAAGATGTTGATGGAGATTGGCTAGAAACCTGGAAACATGACAAAATCTTGGGTAATTCAATACTAGATGGCATCAAAGAATTTTTAGTTAGTGATGATGATGTGGCTGTGAAGATACGGCAGCATTTAGGAGAACGTTCTCTATTTGATTTAGCAGTGAATTTAGAAGAATGTTGGAGAATTCCCGAATCAGATGATAGGTTATTTGCTGTGATAAATCTGTTATCTGGTGAGACAAATAGTGTTGATAGAGATAATATCAAGTTATTAGATTTAGCAGATACTCTATTAGAAAAGTTGGCAGAGATTTTGTAAATTTTAGTTGTGTAGTGGTAGATTAAATTGCCCTTAGACTAGAAGTCAATAGCTTACAAACAAAGGCTGCTGAGGCAGCCTGTAAAGAATTAAGCCCACCTTCGTGGGCTTTGTTTGTGCAGCCCCAGACTTCAAGTCTGTGGGGCTTTTCAGCAATTGGTGAAGGATTAATCAATATATAAGAATCAGGCTTGATTCTTGGTAAATATACTGAGGCGCCTATTTACTAAAAATTCCAGAAATGAGCAAATCCTTTTTGGTGAATCAACACTTTCAGTCAAACAGATTCGTTGTCTGGGTGGCGATAGACATGATCATGTTTATCTTTGGCAGGCGCAGGAATTTTCCCCTAGTTGGCTTAAAAATCATGGAATTTTACCTAATCCAAATACCCAGCCTTCCACAAACCCTACAGCAGATCAATTGCGAAGGCGAGAACACAGGCTTGAATCGTGGCAAAGAGAAATTGAACGTCTAGAACGGGAAGCTAGAACTTACATATGATATTAGAAATGGTATCTTAATTGATAGTTCTTATGAGCGATCGCAAGCAGCAAAAGCACTAAAAATCACAAATTAAAAACGTCTTTAGACCATTAATACAGAAAATTGTCAATAAACATTTGTTTACCTTGGAGGTAAAATTAGTTTAATGGACGCAAGAGCATAGGATTGCGAGGCAACGATGGATACTGTAATTACACCAGAAAGAATCGAGTTACCTCCTGGCGCTGTCTTGAAACTTTTGGGAAATTGGCAAGACTACCAAAGACTGCTTTCACAACTAGGCGATCACTCTGTACCTCGCATCAAATACCGTCCAGGAGAGATTTTATTAATGGCTCCGCTACCTGAACATGGGAGAGATGTAAACTTACTTGCAGATATTGTTAAGGTTTTACTCGACCATTTGGGACAAAGATATGATGCTTTTACTCCAATAACTATGAAGCTACCAGATGTAGGAGGAATTGAGCCAGATTATAGTTTTTATATTGAAAATTGGAGAGCAGTAGTAGGTAAAAAGAGAATTGATTGGGAGTCCGATCCACCCCCCGACTTAGTAATTGAAGTAGATGTTAGTAGCTACACAGATATTAATGATTACTTACCTTATCGAGTACCAGAGGTTTGGCTACTAAAGAATAGCGAGTTATTAGTTTATAGATTGCAGAGTGAAAGCTACACAATTTCAGAAAGCAGGTACTTTTCTAATGTCTCAGAAATTGTGCGGCAATGCTTACAAATTGCTACTGAGCAGACAACAAGTGAGACCATTAGATGGTTGAGGAATTTTTTAGGAAATTGAAGGGAAGCGATCGCTCCTTATTTGATGCCTGATACAATCAAAAACATTACACTTGTAATTCATCACTAACGCACGGCAACAGCTTGTAATTGTTGTACATGGGCTTTAAAAACAAACCAAGTCTGTGTACCGTCACCCTGATTGCACGGAAGTGGCTTCTCGAACGTGACTTCCCAGTAGTCTCTGAGGCGTTCACCATTACCAGTAGGACTTACTATTTGACTATTATTACTACCGAGAATAGATGAGACAAAAAATTTCTCACCTCCTCTGACGACACACTTGCGATCTGCTTGTTTAATATCGCGTGCTTGTAAATACCAACTGTCTTCTCGTTTTAAAGTAGTACCGCCTGGAGCCGTCACCCTCAAAATACGTATTACAGGAGTAGTTTGAGAAGACACAGTATCAGGAATGACTACGCCCAACACACCACAAGTCAAACCCAGACATAAAGCTAATCTCTTCGGATTTAACTTGATTTTAAAAATACTCATATTTATTAAACTTTTTTAGTGTTAAGTATGAATTTTACTCATAACTGTACTATTTTTACATGATTCTTATCTATAAATATATTTTACGATTTAATTTGTACGGTATAATATAACACAATTTACTGAGACAACCTCAAATTCGAGGGATGCCTAGATGCATAGGGACTTGTCGTTAGACATGACCCTTCAGAATGCACCACAACCACGTTAAGCTGGATTAGAGTAGCAATTTGTTGCGCTGTTTATATTAAATTGGCTAAATTAGCTAATCCTGTAAATTATTAATTTTTTCTGCTTGAGAAACCCGGAATGCTAGACCAAATTTTTGATTACCTGCACTTTCATTTCAGCGTTGAAGCCCCTATAGTTTTGCTGATTCTGGTGTTTTTAGAAGCAGTGCTATCTGCTGATAATGCGATCGCCCTCGCCGCGATCGCTCAAGGATTAGAAAACAAAGAACTTGAGCGTCAGGCCCTCAATTTTGGTTTGGTCGTTGCCTATGTGCTACGAATTACTTTAATTCTTACTGCCACTTGGGTACAAAAACTTTGGCAATTTGAATTATTAGGCGCAGCTTATCTGTTGTGGTTGGTATTTCAACACTTTACCTCCCAAGAAACTGACGGCGATCATCATCACGGGCCGCGGTTTAAATCCCTTTTGCAAGCGATCCCAGTGATTGCATTCACAGATTTAGCGTTTTCTTTAGATAGCGTCACAACCGCGATCGCAGTTTCTCAAGAAACGTGGCTTGTACTGACTGGTGCAACAATTGGCATCATCACATTGCGATTCATGGCGGGATTGTTTATCCGTTGGTTAGATGAATATGAAAATCTAGAAGATGCAGGCTATGTAACTGTAGCCTTGGTAGGCTTGCGCTTGTTATTAAAAGTGGTGAACGATAGTTTAGTCCCACCAGAATGGTTCATGATTAGTGCGATCGCCCTCATCTTAGCTTGGGGATTTGGCAAGAAGCGACCTGTCGCCGAATTGGTTCAAGAAGAACCAGAAAAGAGTGAAGTACCAAAGTAAGTTAAGAGTGAGGAGTTAGGAGTTAAGAGTTATTAATGATGAATTTTTAACTCCTGTACAGACGCGATTAATCGCGTCTGTACTCCTGACTCCTTTAGAGACGCGATTAATGAGCCAGCGCGTTGCGGGGGTTCTCCCCGTTGTAGCGACTGGCGTCGCGTCTCTACTTTTTACTCGTGCAACCAAGGGATTAAATGGGGTTGCCAATTGACTAATTCTTCTTCCTTAAACCATAAGGCTATTTCGTGTTTCGCTGTTTCTGGAGCATCAGAACCATGAATGAGGTTACGACCAATATTAATGCCAAAATCGCCCCGAATCGTCCCTGGTTCTGCTGTTAGAGGATTTGTTGCACCAATAATTTTTCTCGCAGAAGCAATTACACCATCACCTTCCCAAACAGTTGCGACTACTGGGCCAGAAGTGATAAATTCAACCAACCCAGCGAAAAATGGTCTTTGTCGGTGAACGCCATAGTGCTGTTCAGCTAATTCTCGACTGACATTCAGAAACTTCAAACCCACAAGGGTAAAACCCTTAGTTTCAAAGCGACGAATAACTTCGCCCACTAGTTTACGCTGTACGCCATCAGGCTTAATTGCAATGAATGTGCGTTCCAAAGCTGTCCCCCAAAACTTAATAAAATTTTTATCTGGTCAATTGTTCTTTGTTGTTTGTCATTTGTCATTCGTCAAGATTGCTTATAGACCAATGACCAATGACCAATGACTAATGACCAATGACCAATGACCAATCAGAGTTTATCTCAGAAATTATCCCTGGGTGCATATTTGTTCTCAGATGAATGCGTTAAATTGTTATCTCGTGGGTGAAAAACAGAGGTCAGGAATAAATGGGTGTTGAGTCAACTGCTACATCTGACGAGGTGGTAAAAGTACCGTCCAATGGACACAAATCTGAAGTGAAACACAAGCAAAAAAAGCTGTTACCACCTAGTACTAACACAGAAGATTCGCCTCGCGCCTCCTGGAAAATTGAGGACAGCGAAGCCCTCTACCGTATTGAAGGCTGGGGACAGCCTTATTTTTCGATTAACGCTGCCGGTCATGTGACTGTTGCTCCCAAGGGCGATCGCGGCGGTTCTCTAGATTTGTTTGAATTGGTCAACGCTTTGAAGCAGCGCAATTTGGGACTTCCCTTATTGATTCGCTTTTCTGATATTTTAGAAGACCGGATTGAGCGGTTAAACGCTTGTTTTGCCAAAGCGATCGCCCGCTACAATTACCCCGGCGTCTATCGTGGGGTATTTCCTGTCAAGTGTAATCAAGAGCGGCACTTGATTGAAGATTTAGTCAAATTTGGTAAGCCCCATCAATTTGGCTTAGAAGCTGGTTCCAAGCCAGAATTAATGATTGCTCTGGCTGTTCTCGATACACCAGGAGCATTGTTAGTTTGCAATGGCTACAAAGACCAGGAATACATCGAAACGGCAATGTTAGCCCAAAGACTAGGGCAAACACCAATTATCGTTTTAGAACAGATTGAAGAGGTCGATCTGGTAATTGCCGCTAACCGCCAGTTAGGTATTAAACCTATATTGGGGGTTCGGGCTAAACTCAGTACCCAAGGTATGGGGCGCTGGGGAACTTCTAGCGGCGATCGCGCTAAATTTGGTTTGACAATGCCAGAAGTGATCGAGGCTGTGGACAAGTTACGCGAAGCTGACCTGCTTGGTTCCTTGCAGTTGATGCACTTCCACATTGGTTCGCAAATCTCTGCCATTAATGTGATTAAAGATGCCATCCAAGAAGCCAGCCGCATCTACGTGGAGTTGGCGATGCTGGGGGCAGACATGAAATATCTCGATGTCGGCGGTGGCTTAGGTGTAGATTACGATGGTTCCCAAACGAACTTCTATGCCTCGAAAAATTACAATATGCAGAACTATGCCAACGACATAGTTGCAGAATTAAAAGATACTTGTGCAGAGCGGCAGATTTCCGTACCAACACTGATTAGCGAAAGTGGACGAGCGATCGCCTCTCATCAATCGGTGTTAATTTTTGATGTACTTAGTACTAGTGATGTTCCCCTTGATTCACCGGAACCACCGCAAGAGGGTGAATCACCAGTTATTAATTACCTTTGGGAAACTTACCAATCAATCAACACAGAGAATTACCAGGAGTTCTACCACGACGCTACTCAATTCAAAGAAGAAGCCATCAGCCGCTTCAACTTAGGAATTTTACGCCTCAGAGAACGAGCCAAAGCAGAACGGCTCTACTGGGCTTGTTGTCAAAAAATTCTGAACATAACTAGACAGCAGGAATACGTACCCGATGAACTGGAAGACCTAGAAAAAATCATGGCTTCCATCTACTACGTCAATATGTCTGTGTTTCAATCAGCACCAGATTGCTGGGCAATTGACCAACTATTCCCGATCATGCCGATACACCGCTTAGATCAAGAACCGACGCGGCGGGGAATACTAGCAGACCTCACCTGCGACAGTGATGGTAAAATCGACCGTTTTATTGACCTGCGCGATGTCAAATCGGTCTTAGAGTTGCACTCCTATAAACCCGGAGAACCATACTATCTAGGAATGTTCCTCAATGGAGCTTACCAAGAAATTATGGGCAATTTACACAACCTCTTTGGCGATACCAACGCAGTTCACATCCAGTTAACCCCCAAAGGTTACCAGATAGAACACGTAGTTAAAGGTGATACAATGAGTGAAGTAGTTAGCTACGTACAGTATGACTCCGAAGACATGGTGGAAAACATCCGCCAGCGTTGTGAGAAAGCTTTAGAGGAAAAGCGCATCACTCTAGCAGAATCTCAACGACTGCTACAAACCTACGAGCAGAGTCTCCGAAGATATACGTATCTGAATAGTTAGGGACTGGGGACTAGGGACTGGGAACTAGGAGGATTTGCCTTTTCCCAATCCCTAGTACCCAATCACCAGTCCCTAATTTGTGTTTGTCTCCAACAATTCAGCGATCGCTTGTCGCTCTAGCGGGGTTTGGGATGGTGGTGTTTGACGGGCATCGGTAATCAGCCAGTCTAGAGCAGCAGCTTGGACATCTATAGCAGCCCCAGTCTTATCCACGCAATAACGTCCAAAAACCAGCTTATCAACCAAACGGACTCCCGGCCCCAGGCGCGACCATTCAAAAATCACACTGTTTTCTACTGTCGCACCACTACATATCCAACAATTTGGGCCAATCATTGCTGGGCCGACAATTTTAGCGCCATCTTCTATTCTGGTCATACCACCGATGTAAACTGGCCCTGTGATATCTACTTTGTCCCAATTCACAGCAACATTTAAGCCAGTGTAAATACCAGGGGCGACTTCATGACCTGGAATTTGTACATTCTTGATTTCTCTGAGCAGCACACCGCGAATCGCCCGCCAGTAGTCTGGTACTTTACCAATATCTACCCATTCAAAATCCATCGGAATAGCGTAGAAGGGCGCTTTGATTTCCACCAGTTTGGGAAACAATTGACCGCCAATATCATACTCGATTCCAGAGGGAATGTAATTAAAAACTTCTGGCTCAAAGATGTAAATACCCGTGTTGATATTAGTGCTGAGGGCTTCTTCTGTCGAAGGTTTTTCTTGGAAAGCTTGGACACGATTGTCTTCGTCGGTAACGACTACACCGTAACTAGACACTTCTTCTTTTGGGACAGATTTTGTAATAATGGTGGCGATTGAACCCTTGGATTTATGCCACTTAACAGCCGCAGTTAAATCCAGGTCAATCAAAGCATCACCGCACAACACGATAAAGGTATCATCAAAAAACGGCGAGAAGTCCTGGATGCGGCGCATCCCGCCTGCTGAACCGATTGCTTCCCCCACCAGTTTCCCGTCATCATCAATTTTGCCTTCAAAAGAGTAGGCAATCTGCACACCAAACCGCTGACCGTCACGGAAATAATTTTCTATTTCCTCAGCCAAATGGCTGACATTGACCATAATTTGGTCAAAACCGTGTTGACGTAACAGTTCTAGTAAAAATTCCATCACTGGCTTTTGCAGGATAGGAATCATCGGTTTGGGAGTTGTATAGGTAATTGGACGGACGCGAGTACCCTTGCCCGCCGCGAGAATCATCGCTTTCATAAAAATTTATTCCTCAACCACGAGCCAGTTTACTTTCATCGAGTGATACTTAATCATCAGTTTTTATTTCTGCTCTTAGTTATCCCTAAACCAGGGATAACAGGAATTAGCTGGTTATTGCAACCATAGATATAGCTAGATAATAAGCGATCAGTTATTTTTTCAAGTTACTTGGATTTTAAGATTTACTCAAACAGATCAAGCAAAAGTCAGTGCAAAGAGGCAGGGAACAGGTAGTCGCATCTCGACTGCGCTCGGCGACCACCGAGCGTAGCCGAGGTGGAGTAGGGAGCAGAGGGGACAAGGAGGACAAGGGGAAAAATACTAATTCTTGACTCCTCAGACGCGATTAATGAGCCAGCGCGTTGCGGTGAATCAGCGCTGCTGGAGGGTTTTCCGGAGCAGGCAACTGTGGTTAGCGCAGCGTAAAGCCTTCTCTACTTGGGGAGACCCCAAGATCGGGCTGCTTCACCGCACGTGTGGCTGCACTCACCGTCCAACGCAGTGGCTCCCCGTTGTAGCGACTGGCGTCGCATCTCTACTCCTCACTCACCACTCTCTATGCCTAATCCCTAGTTAAAACAGACTTAATTCATAGGTTTCTCCAAAGGTTTGCCAAGATTAGCTGAATCTGTGAGTAACCGAATTTTAATTTCTTGGTAAAACTCCTCTTGAAATAGCTCAACTTTAGATTGAGCCGAAAGCAGTAGAAGCGCCCAGAAAACGCTAACTAGGTGACTTTCTTTTGAATGGTGGCTAGACTCATTTTGGTATGGTTGCTTTGTCTGAGTCCACAAATCAACAAGTTGTTCCAAATTCAAGTAATTTTGTTCTAAAGATAGCTCTTTTGCTGAAAGATACAATACCTGCTCCAATTCTCCAGCTACTTCTGTGAGATTTTCTTGGTGAGCTAGCTCTAAAGCCTCCCGCATACTCTGAACGCTAGGTTGGCGCTTGGTACGGACAGGTTTACTAACTTTCTGTACTAGTTTCAGTTGGTTCGCCATGATCTGCAATTGCTCGATTAATTCTTGCAGAGTCACACGGCGTTTGGGTGGTGGCATTGCTGATGGGCGACGACGCAATTGCCGTTCTAATGGCAGACGATGACCTTGATGTAATACTCCATCTTCACTTTCTAAGATTGCATCATTCAATACATCATCTTGTGTATTTATAACCGAAGACAATTGCATCAAGGTATTTGCTTTGAATAACACAAGCATAGATGCTGATAAAAAAGCCTGTCCAGATTGAGACAAATCGGCTTCATAGCCTCTTGTAGTTGCCTCTGGTGCCATCAGTTCTAAATAACGGTCAATTACCTCAATCACCTGGACATCCCAAGGATCAATTTCTCCTCGCTCAGCCTGGTCAATCAGGAGTGTAATTGTTTCTAATAGCTCGGAAGCATCCATCAACAATTTTTAAGTTAAGTACTGAACTCAAAAATAACTAAACTTGATACTAAACTTCTTGCGTACTGGTAAAGCGTTTACTTTGTGTATTTGCTTTTACTTAAGCAATTATGCTTAATGGTTTTAGCAAATCATAATTAATATCATTGTGAATTGTGATGACTGATTGTGCAAGTTTAGATTTGAGGCATCTTGCAAAAATCAACATTGCTCATTTACAACTAAATGAATTAATAGCAAACCATACTTTAATAAAAGAATGGCTTTTTTATACTAAGTAAAAAATCAGGTGCATTAGTTCTTCTTCCCCCTCTCCCTTTATCCCCTCTCTCTCTCTGGAGGTGAGTCATGAGCAATAGTCACAGTTGTTGATACAAAGTCATTAGCTTTGCCACTTTTGATAGCATCGAAAGTGCCTTTAATAGTACCGGCTATTGGAACAGCAACTAGTGTCCCTAATAATCCAGCAATTTCAAATCCCATCAAGATAGCAACAAAAATCCAGATGGGATTAAGTCCAATAAATTCGCCGAGTAACCTGGGAGCTAATAGGTTATCTTTAAGCTGCTGCATGAGAATAGCTGCTAAGGCAACTTGAACTGCTAACCACCAATTTTGCAGTAGTACTAGTATTGTCACCAAACCAATGCCCAAAGACGCGCCGATAAAGGGAATGAGTTCGGATAGACCAATGAGTATGGCAAATAATAGGGCAAACGGTACTTTCAGTGCTAAGAAAATTGGGGTAAGAGTCAATACCATAAATATCCCCAGCAAAAATTGACTGAGGAAAAAGTTTTGGAAATTGAGCTGCAAGGATCTGGTTAGGGGAACTGCAATATTCGACGGCAAAAGATTGACTAGACCATACCAGACGCGATCGCCATACAAAAGCATATAAAACGCCAGTACCACTACTAACACTATGTCAAGTAATCCTGACAACAATGTCCCAGCAAATCCCACAGCACCAGAAGCTAGTTGTTGCACCAGATTCTGGATGTTGACATTGATTTGATTACTGACAACCCTGAGATCAAGGGGCAAACGTCGCTGTTTAGCGATCGCTTCAAACTGTGAGAGGTTTGCTTGACTGGTGGTTAACCAATCAGGAATCTTATTTAACAGTTGGATTGTTTGGTCAATGAGCATCGGCACTAGTGTGACGCCCAGAATCACCAACAAGGTTAAAGTTGCTAGTAAAACAATGATCACTGCCTGAGTGTGAGTGATCCGAGCGCGTTCAAAGAACTTAACGGGATAATTTAGTAAAAAAGCCAGAATCGCTGCAATACTCAGGACGGTAATCGGATGCTGGAAATAGCGAAATAGCACTGATAGCAGCCAGATATTGACAGCAATAATCGGGCCGCTCAGACCATATATTAAGAGGCGTTGAAGGGAGGTCGAACGGCGCATCTGGTGCAATCTATTTTTGAGACACTTTGAGAGAATATCAAACTGGCGTTAGCGTTGATCACGATCATAGATATTTTTAACAAAGTTATGTATAAGCTTATCTGATAGCAAGGAAGCAAATCACGATGGATAAAACTATAGCCGACCTTCGCAAAGACTACACTTTGCAAGGTTTAAGTAAAACTGAAATTGACCCTAATCCTTTTATACAGTTTAAAAAATGGTTCGATCAAGCGCTAGCAGCCCAACTTCCTGAACCCAATGCCATGACTATAGCCACTGCCACACCAGACGGTAAGCCCTCAGCAAGAATGGTGCTACTGAAAGATTTTGATCAACGTGGTTTTGTATTTTTTACCAATTACAACAGCCACAAAGGGCAAGAACTAGCAAAAAATCCCCATGCAGCTTTGGTTTTCTGGTGGGCAGAATTGGAGCGCCAAGTCCGGATTTCTGGGACTGTGGAAAAGGTTTCTGAAAACGAGTCTGATGGTTATTTTGATAGCCGTCCAGCCAACAGTCGTTTAGGTGCGTGGGTATCAAATCAAAGTGAGGTAATCGCCAGCCGAGAGTTATTAGAGCAACGTTTGCAAGAATTTCAGAGCAAATATGAAAATCAGGAGATCCCTCGACCGCCTCATTGGGGCGGCTTACGAGTGATACCCACACAAATCGAGTTTTGGCAAGGTCGCTCCAGCCGACTGCACGATCGCTTACTTTATACTCGTTTAGATGACAGTAGTTGGAAGATTGAGCGATTGTCACCTTAATTTCAATCTGAAGGTGGCTTTTCACCAGTTCCCCAAGGTGGTATTTCGTTGGCTCTTGGTTCGAGATCCGTTTCTTCTTCAGAAGGTTCTGGACAAGGTTGTGGAAAGTTTGGAGCATCCGGTGATTTACGTTGTACGCCTCTTTTTGGCTTTGAGGGTGCGTTCTGCTCCGGAGGACGTGGAGTAAAGGATCTTGGGTTAGGTGGCTTTGGTTCTTGGTTCTCGTTCATTTTTATTTATCTCCTTGTAACTATAACCATTTAGCTGTTTTGAGGACTTCTTCTATGGATTGGGCAAAATCCTTATGGGTGAGTGTCGAAAATTGAGGAACTGTGTTGAATTTCTTCAACAGGTGAAATTTTAATTCCGTAATACCTTCACAAATGCCCTGTAACTCTGGATCTTGGTCTGCCCAGTCCCAGAAAATGCGATCACTGTCTCTAGCAAAAGCATAAACTAAGTAGCGGCGGGCTTTTAAAAGTGCGTCTTCTACTCCTGCATTTTGACGGTGAGCGATCGCATACCAACACGCTAAGTTATATAAAAAGCGGTGGTTTAGCTCCGATGTCTCATCCCAGCCCGTCAAGACTTTTTCTATTTCCTGTTTTGCTTCTTGAACTAAATTATCTATTTCATTTTTCTTGTCCTGAGCTAAATCATCAGTTTTGACTAGCCCAGTTATTGCTTTGCCAACCCTAATTCGGCGCTTGATAGATTCATCTTGACATCTTTCAAGCGCTTTCTCGTATTGCAAAATTGCTTGACGCCGCCAATACAAACCTTCTTTTAAACTGTATATGTCAGCCAGATTTTCGTAGGGTTGATACCAGTCTGGGTAGAAAACTATTGCCTGTTGCAAATCCTCAATAGCCAAGTCACCAAAGAAACTGCCATGAGTTTGAGCGCTGGCTTGGTTGAGAGCGCCAAAAAAGTTATGAACCTGTCCTTGATAGCGGTTACGTCTCTCACCAAAGTAATTCCAAGGTATAACTGTTAACATTTCACGCCGACAAAGTTCTAATGCCAACCAGCGGGTAGCTGATTTTAAAAGCTTTCTGTAGCGGTCTTTAAGTATCTGTGTTGACGAATCATTCTGAGCATCAGACTCCCAGATAGTGTAAAGCTTGGAGGATAAGCGACCTTCTATATTGGTGATTTCAAATGTAATTCCCAACCTATTATGTTCTTTACCTTGACTTTGGAGGATACTGGTAACTTTAGTGCCAAAGGGGGGGAATATCACCTTCAGCAGATGCACTATCGGGTCGATTTGGTCGGGTGTGAACTCGCTTAGTGAAGCAACTAAATCAGCGAGTCGTTGTTCTGGAGTTGCTTGTGGTAGCGGTAACTGGTCGCGAGAGCGATAGGTTTCTGGCCCCGCACTTTTAATGTGTTCCTTCATTCGCTGGCGCACACCTTTCATCTCCTGTACCAGCATTTCTCGCGCTAATTGACTCAGCCCTGGTAACACTTTGTCAAGTTCTTCATCAGCACCAGAATAATTGCTAAAGTTATCGATGATCAGTTGGGATGAGCGATAAGCAATCAGTAACAGGAGCCGATAGAGTACGAGAATACTCAAGACGGCAACCACTGCCTTTGCCAAAGTGAAAGCGATCGCAGTTAAGCTTTTATCAAGCGTTTCTAGATCCTCTGCAAATTTACTAATAGGGGGTTTCTTCGGGGACTTACTAGGTGTTGATGTTGCAGTAGGTTTTAGAGTAGCAGTTATCTGTGGCGTAGATATGGGCGTTTGAGCAAAAGCTGGAGGGGTAAGCAGCAACAAAGCAAACAATAAGAAAATGTGAGCTTTCACAACAAGGACACAAAAGAAAAAAGTAGATAGGTAATATTACACCGGGAATGGAGTAATGCTTGATAAAGGCATAATTTAGGAATATAAATTTATAGTTCAATAAAAAGTTTTTTGTAATTAGACAAGGAGAATATTTAGCTCTCCTTGTCTATTGGAAATTTTCAGCCATTGGGTCATTCAGTATTCAGGACTGTTCTGTGGCTGGTGCTTTGGGAGAAAACTGAATCCTGGGGTCTGGCATGAAAGTGTATCTGAGATAAAATCCTCCCCAGACAAACAGGATAATTAATAATGTACCAATGCCGAGGGGACTGGGAAGCCAGAAAACAGCTTCTATATGGTTTAGCTCTCCTGGTTGGAGTTTCCACACCAGCTGTTTGCCATTCTTTTCTGGTTGAATAGCAGTTTCAGTTAATTGAATATTCTTAGCTCCCCAAGGAGTTTTTAAGCTGAATTCCAAGTCGAGAATTGAACCAGCATTTGCTAAGACGTTACCTTTGCTAGCAATTAGCGAGAGCGATCGCAAATCCAAATCATAAATTAATCGATTCCGTACTAAAACTAAAAAATTATTCTGCTCTAAGAGTAAATTAGACTCAATTTTCGGCAGTTGTGAATCTGCTTCGTTCTGCTGAGATTCTGTTGGTTGATTCGTACGGGAATTAAAAAAATCGTTGAACTTTTCTTGCAATTCCGTACCACTGGTGAAAGGAACTGTCACAATAATTTCTTCTTTGGAGACCCGCCGAATTTTCCCTTCTAGTTTGCGAGCGCGGCGCTCTATGCTGTTTAACCATTCATACACGTAATCGCCGCTAAAACTGGTTAGCCGTTCTCCTAATTTAATATGCTGTACCAGTTCGCCACTATTTGAGTTGTTAAAATTAACCCCAGCATCGTACTCAACACATCCAGTCAGTAGCAGAGATGTTAATAGCACTAGCCACAAAATAGGCTTTTGATTTTTCCCTCTTCCTTTTTTTACAGATGTAGAGGAAAGCAGGTTTTCTCTAGAAAAGAAGCGATTAATTCCTTTCCTAGTGGTAAATCTTGTAAGCAATTCCCATTTTGCTAACACAAAACTAAATGGTCTAATTAACCATACGAACATCTTTCCTAGAGTAGAGGAATTCATTCTCCAAATCTCCCCAAAACTCAAACTTTTTAACTAATCTTGACTTCTATCTCTGGGCGACGTTCATTTTCACCCAATCGCTTTAACGGAATGACGAGTTTATTACGTCCTGGCAGCATTAGCTTATTAAACATGACTTTCGGAAATTCTCCAAGCAAGCCAAATGTTTCTACAATCAGTTCTGCTGAATTCTCAGTCTGAAGCGATCGCTCTATATCTAGCAGGCAAACGGTCACCTACATGTAGAGACGTTGCATTGCAACGTCTCTACAGAGATTATTGATCTTGCTTCCTGTTAGTTTCAAACAGACGTTCCTGAAAAATTCAACCAAACCAAGTACAAAACCGTTAAACCAATACCCATTAGCGCCACCCAGATAAAGCGATTATCTTTAGTATTGACCTGGCTGAGATCAATAAATTCTGGCTCAGCAGGTTTCTTTGGCTGAGAAGATTTGGTAGATTTTCCAGCTGCACGAATTTTGAGATCATTGTCAGATAGTGCGCCCAAATCGGGGATTTGAGTCATCCACTCGCTGGGCCTTTGCAACTTCGGCGCTTTTAAGATGTAATGCAACCGCCGCGCTTGTTTGGCAGTTTCTAAGTGAGGGTGGCGTTTGAGTCTTTCACACAGGGCGATCGCCTCATCCGTGCGTCCAGCAGCTTCATAAGCTGTCACCAACCAAAGCTCTGTTTCACCCCCAAGCCGAGAATTACGAGTTAATAAGGCACTTGCCTTTTCCAAATTCTCTACAGCTTCGCGGTATTTTCCACTTTCAAAGGCGGCTTTCCCTGTCTGGTAGTAACCTCTGGCAATTTCTATACTTTCTACAGTCACGTTCTGCACACAAATCAACTCTGTCTTAATTTTGCCAAGACTAGGAATATTTGGCGAAGGGGGGAGGGGAGGAGGGGGAGAGGGGGAGAGGGGGAGAGTTAGAATTTAAAGTTTCAGTTTAAGAACTCCAATATTGACCTTCTGAAGCTCAGCATTGAGCTTTGGAACCTCGACGTTGAGGTTCTGAACCTCGACGTTGACCTTCTGAACTTCAGCGTTGAGCTTTGGAACCCCGACGTTGGCCTTCTGAACCTCGACGTTGACCTTCTGAACCTCGACGTTGACCTTCTGAACCCCGACGTTGACCTTCTGAACCTCAACGTTGAGCTTTGGAAGCTCAAACTCTCCTCTTCGCCGACTTTTCCACTCCCCCACTTACCCGTCGCCTTCCCCTTTCGCTTAATAAGTGAACTGTGAACCGAGAATCATTGTACCGATCCCAACATCAGTAAAGATTTCTAGGAGTAGGGCGTGAGGAATGCGTCCATCAATGATGTGTGCAGCACGCACTCCTTGAGCAAGCGATCGCACACAACAATTGACTTTGGGAATCATCCCGCCACTAACTATGCCATTAGCAATTAAATCGCGGGCTTCGCGAATATCTACTTTTGGAATCAAGGTAGATTGGTCTTTGTAATCTTTTAAAATTCCACTGGTGTCGGTCAGTAAAATTAACTTTTCTGCCCCCAGTGCTGCGGCAATTTCTCCAGCTACAGTATCAGCGTTAATGTTGTAAGCTTGTCCCGTTTCGTCTGCGGCGACGCTGGACACTACCGGAATATAACCATTGCTAGCAAGGGTGTCTAAAATTTTAATATTCACATTGCTGACTTCCCCGACAAAGCCGATGCCTTCTTGACCTTGGGGACGAGCTGTAAATAGATTACCGTCTTTACCGCAAAGTCCTACAGCCAATCCACCAGCTTGGTTAATTAGCGCGACAATTTCTTTGTTAACTCGACCAACTAAAACCATTTCCACCACATCCATTGTGGCGGCATCAGTGACTCGCAGACCATTTTTAAATTGTGGTTCGATGCCCAGCTTATCTAACCAACTGTTAATTTCTGGGCCACCCCCGTGGACTACAATTGGACGCAAACCTACGCAGGATAAGAATACAATGTCGCGGATCACTTTGTCTTTGAGTGCGCTATCTTTCATTGCTGCGCCACCATATTTGACAACAACAGTGCGACCGGCGAATTGCTGAATATAAGGTAGTGCTTCGCTTAGTACACGCACACGAGTGGCTTCATCTTGCCTGATGTATTCAGAATCGTTGACCGTCATGAGGAGCCTAACAGAGAGAGTTAAAACCTATTTCAGCCAGTGTAGAAGACTTTGTAACTCGTCACAATCTCTCAAGCAAAAGTTGAGTATGTTTGTACTGATAAGCCATAGCTGTTTAGTTCGTCTCAGAAATGTGAAAATCTATAAAAGAAGGACTAGCAACCAAAATCGAAAATTATCAGGAGAAATATGGACACACCGATTCTCAATCGGCTAATTGAAGAATTAAAAGTTATGCCTGAAGACTTGCAGTATCGAGTGTTGGAGTTTGCCCGAACTTTAGTAGGTTCGCAAATTCATGGTGTTCCAGGCAGACAATTATTAAATTTTGCAGGTACAATATCGCCAAACGATATTCAGTTGATGCGCGAAGCAATTGAACAAGATTGCGAGCAAGTAGATATAGATGAGTGGTAGATATCTGCTTGATACTAATATTATTATCGCTTTATTTGTAAATGATATCGAAGTAAATAATCAGCTGGTAAATGCAGAAGAAATTTTTATTCCCAGCGTTGCTATTGGTGAATTATTTTACGGTGCAAGAAAATCAGGGCGATCACAAGGAAATTTAGAACGTATTGAGGAGTTCATTGCCAGAAATACGGTCATTGGATGTGATGTAGAAACTGCCCGTAAATATGGTGAAGTTAAGAATAAATTGCGCCTCAAAGGTCGTCCATTACCCGAAAATGATATTTGGATTGCATCTGTTGCAATTCAGTATAATTTAATTCTTATTACGCGAGATGCTCATTTTCAAGAGGTTGAAAACCTACAAACAGTAGCTTGGTGAATACGTCTTGTACACGAGTGGCTTCATCTTGCCTGATGTATTCAGAATCGTTGACCGTCATGAGGAGCCTAACAGAGAGAGTTAAAACCTGTCCAGTCAGTGTAAAAGGCTTTGTAACCTCACAATCTCTCAAGCGAAAGTTTAGTAGTGCGTTGGCTGTTGGTAAGTAATACCAATTCACGAAAATCTTGATACATATAAATTTCTCGTAGGGACACGGCAATACCCGTGTCCCTACCAAAGTATTTGTATCATTCTTAAAGTGAAATGGTATAAGTAGACATCATTAAACTGAAGATACTTTGTGGCTTGAAGTTGGCGCTGTCTTAGCACTTAGCGCCAACTCCGAACTTTAATTTATTTATGCCTACTTATTTTACTTGCCTGCTCTGTAGAAAAATTAACATTGGATCAGGGGATAATGATAAGTTTTTAATTGTATTCTCCATTTCAGCGTCTTCCTGCTTGTAGACGCTAAGCAAGTACTAATTCTGCGGGTGAATTTATTAAATAATCTATGAATTCTAAGAATGAAACGAAGGTTCTTGTCTTATCTCTACTGCTGACCATTGCTTTACTAGGTTCTGGCTTTTGGTTATGGAAGCGATTTTTTGGAAATACTTCAAATCCTCCACTATCAGGCACTAATCCTCAAGCAGCTTCAGGTTCTACATCAGAGCGAATTAGTTTAGGTGAGAGAATTTTAGTCACCGCTGACACAAACCCTGATAAACAAGCAGGAGTACAAGCCTTTGCTAAAGGCGATTTTGCCACTGCTGTCACTAAGTTGAAATCATCCTTGCTCAAATATCGCAACGATCCAGAAGCATTAATTTATCTAAACAATTCCCAAACTGACAAGAGCAAATATTTAAAAATTGCAGTCAGCGTGCCAATTGGCAGCAATCTAGATGTAGCAAAAGAAATTCTGCGGGGTGTGGCTCAGGCTCAAGATGAGGTGAATCGCACTGGTGGGATAAATGGTAAGCTTTTGCAGGTGGCGATCGCCAATGATGACAATGATCCCAGCCTAGCGCAACAAATTGCGACACAGTTTGTCAAAGATCCCAACATTCTGGCTGTAGTGGGACATAACGCGACTAATGCTTCTATTGCTGCCGCTCCAGTGTATCAACAGGGAGGGTTAGTGATGATCTCTCCTACAAGTTTTGCTCAAAACCTCTCTGGAATTGGCAGTTATATATTCCGTACAATTCCCGGTATTAGCTCTGTTGCTGAGAGGCTTTCTAATTACATTCTCAAAACAGCTCGCAAAACTAATATTGCCATTTGTGTTGATTCCAAAGCAATTGATAATCAATCATTCAAAGATGAACTGGTCAAAGATATATTAGCTGCGGGTGGTAAAGTTAATGCTGCCAATTGCGATTTTTATGCCCCGGATTTTAACCCCAGTGCAGTAATTTCTCAACTGATTAGTAGTGGTGCAGATAGTTTAGTATTGGCTGCCCACGTAGATAGAATTAACAAAGCTTTAGAACTAGCAGCAGCAAATAAAGGAAAATTGACGCTGTTTGCCAGTCCCACACTCTATACATTTCAAACGCTACAGGTGGGAAAAGCCGATGTCAATGGTATGGTACTGGCTGTAACTTGGCATCCTAATGCATTTCCTGGCAATACCTTTCCTCAAAATGCTGTGAAACTTTGGGGTGGAGCTGTCAATTGGCGCACGGCAATGGCTTATGATGCGACTATGGCGATCGCCAAAGGTTTGCAGAACAGTACTACCCGCGAAGATTTGCAAAAGACGCTACATAGTTCTAGCTTTTCAGCCAATGGTGCATCAGGAAAAATTGAATTTTTACCATCAGGCGATCGCAACGGTACAGCAATATTAGTTAAGGTGCAACCAAGTAGCAATTCTTCTACTGGCTATGATTTTGTTCCCTTGAGTGATAATTAGGCGATTTGAGTACGCTAGGAATTGCCTCGATAACTTTGTTGGCAATATCTTCTGGTGTTTCTTCTTCTCGAACAATAATGTGTAAATCAGCTTGTGAGTAAAGCGGTGTTCGTTGTTCAAGGAGCGATCGTAACTTACCCTTGGGATCAGCATCTTGCAAGAGTGGTCTTGTGGTATCTTCTGCTAAACGGCTGTAAAGTAGCTCAAGTGGGACATCTACCCACACAATCAAACCGTGGCGTAAACAACCCCAATTTTCTCGCCGCAGTACAATACCCCCGCCAGTTGCTATAGTCAATTTTGTGTAAGCACAAACTTGCGCTAGTACGTCGCTTTCTAACTGGCGAAAACCTGCTTCACCTTCCTGGGCAAATAATTGATTGATCGATTTACCTGCTGCTTTGACAATCACATCATCAGTATCCACAAACCCATAACCCAACTGCTTAGCCAGTAAGCGTCCTACCGTCGTCTTACCAACGCCCATCATCCCAATTAAGTACAGATTGACTCCCTGTAATAAACTGCTCACTAGTCACGTTACTCCAATTACTAAGTGCTGAGTCCTGAGTTTTATTAACTCCTGGCTATACTTTACATCTCTCCATTTAGTCGGCTTTCGTGGATGTAGTTTTTTAATTGTGCTTCAAAAATTTTATTATTTATCAATAAGTGATCTTTTTTATCTTCACTTAATTTAAAATTTTCTTCAATTAAGCGTTCAACTATATACTCTCTCAATACTGGAATTTGGCTAAAGCTAGATACGTGTTTTTCAACCAGAGAGCGTTTGTGTAATAACTCTAAAGCTTCTAAGATTAATCGTTGTGACAATCTCTTCGACCACCCTGGGATAGTCTCTTTTTGTAATTTGTGTAAGGAGACAACATCTTGAGTCAGGGCAATCCAATACATTATCTGTTTTTCTAACAGAGACAAACGATTGAACTGCTGGTCTAAAATTTCTCGAATATCTCCGAACACTCTAATGTTTTGTTCGAGAAAATCATAAATACTCCCAGCAAAGATTTCTTGAATAGTACTAGCAACTAATTTAATAAATAACGGATTACCTCCATACCAGTAATTTAGTAATTTGCATTCTTCATCTTTTAAGTTACCAAACCCTTTAGCTTGAAGAATTAAAATACTTTCTACTTGACTAATACCTGCTAATTTTAGAGAGCGAACAAGTAATTTTTCTCCTTCTCTGGAAGCAATTTCTGATGGTTTTTCTCGACTTGTTAATACTAAACAGCTTTGATGTTGCGAGTCGCCTACTCTCCTAATAAATTCTGTGTAATTTTCATAACCTTGGCGATATCGAATTGGTGAAACATATACAGAAGTATTCTTTATCCCTGAAGTTTCACTTGATACATTGGAATATTCTTGTGCTACATCACCATCGTCACTGCATAGAATCGAATCAACATGATCTAAGATAAGCAGGCAACGATAAGAGCGCAAACAATCAATCAGTTGAGAAATTTTACTGTCAAAAGTTGCTGTGCTTTTTGTCTCTGCTTTAGGAAAAAAAATTTCCAGAATTTGATTTAAGATGATATCTAAAGTTGGAGATAAATGTAGCGATCGCCAAATCACATAATCAAAGTCATCTTTAATTTCTTCTGCTAGCTTTACTGAAAAAGCTGTTTTACCAATTCCACCCATACCCAAGAGTACCACTAACCGACAACGCTCTTGCACAATCCATTCTTTAACTGTTGCTAGTTCTGCTACCCGTCCATAAAATCCACTCACATCAATTGCTTCACCCCAATCTTGGATTTGGGTTGATTTAGTGTGGACTACACCAGGCTCTTGTTCTTGCTTAGTTTTTAGTAAGCTAGTTGCTGGTTGTGTTTGTGACCAACCTTTTTTATACCCAGATTTTTCTAATAAATGAGTCACTCGACTCCAATTTTTTACCTTAACTGAGTATCCTGCCTGGTTACTCAACATTTCTTCTATATATTTATACAATCCATTAGAAAGATAAACTCTAACGGTACTGCTGCTACGACTTTGATAAACTACCTTAGCAATTTCTGCTGGACTACAACCGCAAAGCAGACCTCTTAAAAATTTCTTTTCCACAGGCGTCAAAGCTTTACCCTTAGCGGAAGCTAAGTCTAAATATAACTTTTCCAACTCCCAATTATTTTTTGCTTCTGTAAATTCATCTTCTATCTGATTTGAATCAACTATTGCCATTAGCTTTATTTATGTATTTAAAGTAACTCAGGCAATATATTAACGATTCTTCTATGAAATCAAAATAAATAAACAATGAACTTATAACGAAATTAGTAACTTTCGTTAGGTGACTTAGCGGTAATAGCTTAGGTATCTTTGGCTTAACAGAAAATTAACAAAGCTTGGTTGAAACTTTATCCAAAAAATTTCTGTCTATGTAAACAACCAGAACTTTCTGTCTAGTGAGGTAATTTTAAGTATACATAATACTGTGTTTTGAGTAGCACAGTAGAGGAATTCTAAAAGTTTAGATATAGCAGGGTTTCCATCAATAAGTGCTGCCGACAAAGGTGTAAATAATGACTGAATTTCTCACATCGTCTAAAAAAGCTTTGCCCAATTGAAGGCTTAGACACAAAAACTACTGCATATTTCACCTGACTAAGTTCAAATCAACAAATGTAGTATGAATGAGGTGTCAGCCATGACTCGAATTCGTGACGTTGTACAAAAAGCTATAGCAACTGGCTATTTGACTGTGGAGGCTGAAAATCAACTACGACAGTTATTAACTACCCGATATGACTTGGAAGATTTTAATGCTTTCATGACTTTGCAGGAAGCTGCTATGACTGGTAAAGTCAAGCAGGAGTCCAGAGAGCGGTGTCGGATACAAGCAATTCAAAATTCAAAATGAGAAAACTTTGATCTGGTGAGCATCCTCGCTGCTGACTGTATGCGAATTAGATTTGCAGCAGCTTAGCCCAAAAAAATATCGTACGTAAGTATCTACTTACGGGGGCGTTTATCCTTATCCTCAAAATCGTCATCGTCCAAAAATTCCCAATCATCATCATCATTCTCAACTTGATTTGTAGTTGGGGATTGATAAGGGGGAATGATTACCCGGTAATCAGCATCGTAAACTGATTCAGGTTTGCCCGCAGCAGTATTTTTTGGCTCTCGGTAACTATAGGAGTAAACTGAACCAGATTGAGAACTGCTTTTAGGTTCCGATTGACGTTCGTAAGATTTAGAGTCTTTAAACTGTTGAGTTTGAGGACTAGGGGTAGACGCTTCCTCTGACTTTTCATCAAAATTCCAATCATCATTACTGCTGTTATTCTCCCAATCATCAAATTCGTCACTAGTTGTGTATTCTCTTTTACTAGCTGACGGTGGAGGATTAGCAGAAGGGGGTGTAAACTCTTCTCTAGGAGTGGCTTTACCACGTCTTGAAGTTGTTGATTTGGCGGGGGCTTGGCGTTGCCCTGGCGTAAAATAATTAGATAATTTAAATAAGATCGTGATCGCTATAGATGTGAAAGCACCAGTGGCAATACTAAACAAAATCCAGATTGCTAGCGGTAATGGTTGAGTCCGCATACCCAAAAATACTAGCGATAGTGCAGGTGACCAATTTTGAACTAACAACAGTGTTAGTCCTCCTAGTACCGCCACTAATAGAATTAAGCGAATTACAGCCATAGGGATTGAGAAAAGATAGATCAGGGGGAGTAGGGTAGACAGGGAGCAGAAGGGCAGGGGGAGCAGGGGAGGCAGGGAGCAGAGGGGCAAGGGGCAAGGGGAATAATTTAATAACTCCTAACTCCTAACTTCTAACTCCCAACTCCTAACTCCTAACTTCTAACTCTCAACTCCTAACTCCTATACTCTAGCGACGACCTTGCCACCGCTGAATTGGGATGCAGTCAATATCTAGTTGATCTAAAGCACGAGCAACTACAAAATCAACCAAATCCTCAATAGTTTGAGGATTATGATACCAAGCGGGAATAGCAGGGACAATCCTGGCTCCAACTTCTGCTAGAGAGGTCAAGTTACGTAGGTGAATCAGGCTAAAAGGAGTTTCACGAGGGACGACCACCAGCTTTCGCCCCTCTTTGAGTTGAACATCCGCAGCTCGTTCTAGTAAATCGGAACTTAAACCCGCTGCTAGCTTTGCCACTGTACTCATACTGCATGGAATGATCATCATTCCTAGAGTCCGAAAGGAACCACTGGCGATGTTAGCTCCGACATCACTCCAAGGATGGCATTGCAGTTTACCTGAGAGTGCAACCCCAGCTTGCTCTCGCCAGAATTGTTCTTGTTGAGTGGATTCTGGTGGCATTCGGATATCTTGCTCCGACTGCCAAACCATGTAAGTTGCCTTAGATGCAACCAGTTCAATACTATACTCCGCTTCTAGCAAAAATTTGATAGCGCGAACGGCGTAAATCAGACCAGATGCACCCGATACGCCTAAAATCAGAGGAATAGTGTTATTTGACACGCGCTTATTAATTGATTTTACTCATCCTCACCATAGGGATCTAAGTCGTCAACATCAATGTCGTTTGGTAAATAGAGGTCTGAAACATCTTCGCGGGAACCGTTCTCGCTCAAGCCTTTAGGTACACCGTCGCTGCCAACTGTTACTAGATCAATTTGCTGACGGTAGTAATCGACACTTTTAACTTGGACGCCGACGCGATCGCCTAGTCTATAGGAAGCACGATTTTTGCGGCCAAAGAGTGCTTGTTGTCTGGCGCGATATTCATACCAATCATCTTTGAGAGAACTGACGTGTACCAGTCCTTCAACCCTAAGAGGTACACCAGGATTACCGCTAACCTCAACTTCGGCTGCTGGTACTTCAATTTCTACAAAGAAACCGTAGGATTGAACACCAGTAATCACGCCTTGAAACACTTGACCGATGCGCTGTTTCATCAGTTGCGCTTTTTGCAGTCCTGCTAAATCAGCTTCGGCTTCTTGGACTTCTTTTTCCCTGTCGTTAATCTGGACAATTACCCTAGTTAAATCGCTTTGTAATTCTTGTTGCAATTCTGGGGGTAAAACGTTCCAGTTAATTTCTATGTGGCTGGAGGAATGGCGCAGGTTAACACGGTCTTTCACACGGGTATTGCGGCGATCGCGTCCATGCTCCAGTAGCGAATAATACACTCTTTGCATGAGCAAATCTGGATAACGTCGCAAAGGGGCGGTAAAATGGGTGTATTGCGCTAATGCCAACCCAAAGTGAGATCCTTTGGTGGTGCTGTATGCAGCTGGCTTGAGGGTGTCTTGCAACAAGTAGGTGAGAACTTGCTCAGAAGGAGATTCTGCAAAAGCCCTGGTCAACTGTTGATAATCTAGGGGTTGGATATCAACTTCTGGGTCTAATGCCAGATCAACGCCTAAATTTATCGACAATTTCAGCATTTCCTGGACATCTTCGGAATCGGGTGCGCCTTGAACTCGCCAAATTGCGGGAACACCTAAAGCATTGAAGTGAGTTGCGATCAGTTCATTAACTAGCAGCACTAACTCTGTTAATAGCGATCGCACGAGTGAATCATTTACTACCACAGCCCCCAGAATTCCTTCATCATAGTAGGGGTTTTGGCTGGGTGGCAGATTCAACTGCAAGCTCCCACGCCCTAAACGTGACTGTTTCACAGTTTTTTGCAAGGCTTGCAGGTCTTGTAGTATCTGAATAACCTCTTTGTCAGTTTTCTTTTCAGGTTGACCTGCGAGAATTGCTTGGGCTTGTTCTTTACTCAGTGCGGTATCTACTTTGATGACGCTGGGTTGAAGTTCCCACTGGTCTACTTCTCCTGACTCTGGATCAATCGTAATTAAAAAAGACAGAGTTAAGCGATCGCTTCCAGCTACTAAAGAACTGCGTTCTGCCACAGCATCAGGCAACATTGGCAGCACCAACTCTCCTAGATACACTGACCTTCCCCGCTTGAATGCTTCTCTATCTAGCGGTTCGTCTGGCTGAACATAGTGGGATACATCACTGATATGAAAACCTAAAACCCACAGTCCGGCTGCGTTTCTTTGCAAGCTCAAAGCATTTTCTACTATTTTGGAGTCACCATTGACTCCGACGATAGTTAGGGTAAATAAATTACGTAAATCCAACCGATTTTTCAGGTCGGCTTTGAGCAGCCTTTTGGATAACTTTGCCGCGGCTTCTTGGACGTTATCTGGGAAAGTACGGGAAAGGTCGTGCTTGCACGTTACCAAATCTATGTCAGCAGCAGCTTCAGCATCGCTGCCAAGGATTTGCACCACCCGGCCTAGGGGGGGATATTGTGCTAACGGGTAACGCAGGACTTCTACATGGGCAAGGTGATCGATTGCTTGATCTAATTTTGCACCGTTCGGTTGCAGCTTGAGTTCAAACAAGAGACGATCATCTAAGGGTACAGCCCGAAAACCGCTTTCTACCTGTTTAATCCGTGCCAGGAGAGTGTGATTGGAACGTTCTAGAATCAGCTTCACTTCTCCTTCGGGAGAGCGTCGACGACTGCCTTCTTTGAGAACTCTTACTAAAACGCGATCGCCATTCCAAGCATTACTCAGATGACTCTCACGGATGTAAATATCCTCGGCTCCTTCTACATCCTGAATAGCGAAGCAAAAGCCCTTACTAGAACAACGCAGTTTTGCTTCGATGACTCCCTCTTCTGTGACACGGCGGTACTTGCCCCGTTCTTTCACCAAAATACCAATTTTTTCTAGAACCTCTAAGGCAATGTGAAGTTTTTGTAAACTGTCTTCATCCTCGCAACCAAGTTTCTTTTCCAAAACTTTACGAGCTACCAATTTATCATCGGTGAAATTGGCAAGGAGTGTAGCGATTGAAAATTCCATGCAGTGAACCGACCTTTGGTCAAAACATCATTTTTTGTTTAATCTGGTTCTTTGCTGTATGCCCTCACGGCTTACAGACACTAACTGGAAACGTATTGCCCTGAGGCAAAACCTCCGAAGTACCAAGGCAATGAAGACGACTCACCCTTATGGGTAACGGCTTCCGAAGTTCCGGTAAGCAAAGTTCCTCCAAAGGAGACTTGGAGGCTTCCTCTGCTCGGACTTCTCTTTGCGTCTACGGACTTCTCACTGCACGACGCTCTCAGAGTTCGCCTGCGCTCAAGTCCCTTCACCTAACCAAACTTAGAAAGAACGCCTGTTAAAATTTTGCCCTACCAGATAATTACTCAATGGATTTTTGAGAAGCTGAGTTTGGAGAACTCTCCATGCTGCCCAAAAGCTCTATGCAGGGAAGCCACTGCGGTCTTGGGGTTTCCCCAAGTGGAGCAAGTGGCGTGGAAACCACAGGTGTTTGATTGTCTAGATTGAAGGTAATTTTACGCCATTAGACTCTGATTTTTAACTAGGAGAAACTGCCGATAAACCCAATTTTCCCACATGTAGAATCGGTAACAATTAGGTAAGCAGCTTAATAAGCAGTGAGGGCGAACCTTATCTCCATTATTGTAGATTTAGAGCGCACTTCCAGAAAATAGTTCTGCATATCGAGTTGGGTATTCAGTATAGCATTGCAGGCAAAACCACCCAAGTGGGTCAGCAGTGGCCAAAAATATAACAGCAAAAAGAGCTACTGCTACAATTAGGACACAGGACAAAGCTTTTAGCTTTTTGCTACGTCTTCTTCCGTCTGCTAAGTAGTGAACGGACGTAAAATTAAAATGTCTTAGATATCCACTGGGACTAAACTTAGTCATCTCCCGCCATAATCTCAAAACAAGTTTTACTTGATTTGAGATTTGACTTTGAGAAGATGCTGCAAGGGGTTTAGAAGCAATTGAAAATGTTCGCCTTAGTCTCTTAGAGAAGAAATGCAATCGTAGCAAGCATCTTAGCTATTGATTGGATGTAAATTAAAGCAAGTGCAGCTTATCGCTTGGACAAACAGGTAACATCGACCCCGTTATTAAACAGATTTAGATTGGTGGCAGTATTATGTTGGCTCAATTCCAGAGCTTGTATCCCAACGGTAGTCTTATTTCTGAATTAGTGCAAATTTTTCAAGGAAAATACATTGTCAGGGCAAGCGTGCAAGTTGAAGGTGTAACCCGCGCAACAGGTTTGGCAGCCGCAGAAACTGTAGAAGCAGCAGAAGACCAAGCCAGAACTAGAGCATTGCTAGTTTTAGGAATCGCGAATGCGCCACAAGAATCGGTAGCATTGTCTTCAACTCCCATCTCAAAGACGCAAATCAACCCTACTTCAAGCACAAATTCCTCTGGACAGGATAAGGATTTTCTTAGTAGTCAGTGGTCAGTGGTCAGTGGCAAAGAAATATCTCCGCCACCTTTAAATGAACGAAACATTAAACCTGAGCCGATAACAACCGATTATGTAAACACGCCAGCAGTTTCCCAAAAGCTAGAACTGACAACTGACAAGGGTAACGTCAACACAAGCGATACTTACAGTCAAGACTTAGGTCAAGAGTTTCGTGTTGCTAACCAAGAAATCCCATTCGATACTCCAGTCGAAAAATTGGAAATAATTTCTGGTAACCAAGCAGAAAACCAACCTTTGTTAGGGATTTCTGCTAGTAATGTCACACCATTTACGCCCCGTAATTATAATCCTCAAGAGGATGCGATCGCCCCGACAAGCACAGGGAGGAAAAAGAAGAAATCTGAACCAGTCGATTTGTCAGATGTAATTGCTAAAACAGATGTCGAACTTCAACGCTTAGGTTGGACACCCGAACAGGGACGAGAACATCTGATAAAAACCTACGGTAAGCGAGGGCGCACCTTATTGACTGAAGACGAATTACACGGATTTCTCCAATACTTGCAATCTCAGCCAGACCCAATAGCGGGATTTTGATTAGTTATTTG
Organism: Nostoc sp. UHCC 0302; assembly: GCF_038096175.1. NCBI lineage: Bacteria > Bacillati > Cyanobacteriota > Cyanophyceae > Nostocales > Nostocaceae > Nostoc > Nostoc sp. UHCC 0302. Next base: position 8,006,474 of record NZ_CP151099.1, on the reverse strand, counting down.
TCTCTATGCACTTAACTTCTAGTGTTTGATGGTGGTGGATTAGGTTTTACCTAACCCACGCCACTACAAAAAAACCTAAAGCACTAAAGCATTTCAGTTGCCCATCTTAGACATAACCCCTCCTCACAAGTAAGTGAAGAGGGGTTATTTGCGAGATTTAAGGAATTAAAGGTAGTAAATCACCATTTGCTAATCGTGACTCTTAACCGACAACAGCAACTGCTGGACGGCTACCAGCAGCATGGCGGTCAATTACTTGGTCAATTAAGCCATATTCTTTGGCTTCATCCGGCGACATAAAGAAATCACGTTCAGTATCTTCAGCAATGCGCTCAATTGGTTGACCAGTGTGGTCGGCCAAATAGTCGTTTAGCCGCCGCTTGTGGTAAAGAATTTCCCGCGCCTGAATTTCAATATCAGTCGCTTGTCCTTGAGCGCCACCTAAAGGTTGATGAATCATAATCCGAGAATGGGGTAAACTCATTCGCTTGCCTTTAGCACCTGCGCTGAGCAGAAAAGCGCCCATACTCGCTGCTAGTCCGGTACAAATGGTACAGACATCAGGGCGAATATGCTTCATAGTGTCAAAAATACCCATGCCAGCTGTCACCGAACCACCGGGAGAATTAATGTACATATAAATGTCTTTCTCCGAGTCTTCGGCATCCAAATACAGCAATTGGGCAACAATCAAGTTAGCGAGGTTGTTATCAACTTGTTGTCCCAAAAAGATGATACGCTCACGCAACAGTCGTGAATAGATATCAAAGGCGCGTTCACCTCGACCCGATTGTTCAATTACGATAGGAATCATGCGCGTGTTTGTAGCTACTTTATATACATTCTAGCGATCGCAGCACTAATCTGGGGTTTATCTCTCCTGTTCTCAGACCAATGCAAATAATTATCGCTAAACAAAAGCGCAAAAGGTAGTTTTGCTAAATGTCTCATCTCTCAGGCACTTTTTGCCAGCTAAACCTGTCTAAGGAAATATCCGCATTTAAAAAGGAACTAATCAAAAGAAACCTAATTATCTTCAACCCCATACATTAGTGGTTGCTGTATAACTCTAATAATGTGGTGATTAGCTCAAGAACCGCATAAATTTTCTGTCTAAAGCGTCTAATTTTCTAGTAGCAATTTAAACATTTTTTTAAGATTTGCCTCAGTAATTATCCGGCTATTTTTGTAGAATTTCAGTAAAGTTAGTCGCACGAGGTGTATTTACAAAAAGTAGTCCTACTTAAACAGCTATTCATTTAGAGAGAGATGTGCCATGCGGGAAAAATTCGTACAAGCCGCCATTATCACCTTCTTACTCCACCTGATAGCAGGACTTAGCCCAAGTACTAAAATTCAGTCAAATGTAGTGTTACCTGTGACGGAAACACCTACACATCCAGGACATATTGTTAGCTTGTTGTTGCGCTCTTTCCAATAAGAATATTTCACAACTTGGGCAAGAACTGCTACCATCTACCTTTGTATATGAGCCTCTGACTTAAGGGGTAACTCGCTCGTTGGGTTTATTAACTGAGTATACAGGCGTTTAAACCAACGTCTCTGAGAACAGGCTAGACTGAGCAAAGAAGGCAACTACTGGCAATTTGATCATGACTAATCGCCTTGCTGAAGCTAAGAGCCTCTATCTACGCAAACACGCCGAAAACCCCATAGATTGGTGGTCTTGGTCTGACGAAGCACTTGCAACTGCAAGGGCGCAAAATAAACCAATTTTTCTCTCCATTGGCTACTCTAGTTGTCACTGGTGTACTGTCATGGAAGGTGAAGCTTTTTCCAATACAGCTATTGCCGAGTACATGAATAGTAACTTTCTTCCGATCAAAGTAGACAGAGAAGAAAGGCCAGACCTGGATAGCATTTATATGCAGGCTTTACAGATGATGAGCGGTCAAGGGGGTTGGCCTTTGAACGTCTTCCTTTCCCCAGAGGATTTAGTGCCGTTTTATGCTGGTACTTATTTTCCTGTGGACTCACGCTATGGTCGTCCTGGCTTTTTGCAAGTGTTACAGGCGCTTCGACGGTACTATGACACTGAAAAAGAGGACTTACACCAACGTAAAGCTTTAATTATTGAGTCGCTGCTCACGTCTGCGGTGTTGCAAGACGGAACTACAAACGAACTAGAAGACGACGAACTACTGCGAAAAGGTTGGGAAACCAGTACAGGTATAATTACTCCCAGCCAACAAGGTAACAGCTTTCCGATGATTCCCTACGCAGAACTAGCATTGCGAGGAACTCGATTTAATTTTGAATCGCGATATGATGGCAAGCAAATTTCTACCCAACGAGGATTAGACTTAGCGCTGGGAGGCATTTATGACCATGTAGGTGGTGGCTTTCATCGCTACACTGTTGACCCTACTTGGACAGTACCCCATTTTGAAAAGATGCTCTACGACAATGGACAAATCGTGGAGTATCTAGCAAATTTGTGGAGTGCAGGAATACAAAAACCAGCTTTTGAACGGGCAGTTGCTGGTACTGCACAGTGGCTGAAAAGGGAAATGACTGCACCTGAAGGTTACTTTTATGCAGCACAAGATGCTGACAGTTTTACTAACGCAACAGCAGTAGAACCAGAGGAAGGAGCCTTTTATGTCTGGAGTTACAGCGAACTAGAACAACTGTTAACACCTGAAGAACTAACAGAATTACAACAAGAGTTTACAGTTAGTCCTAGAGGTAATTTTGAAGGCAAAAATGTTTTACAAAGGCGTTATCCAGGGCAACTGAGCGCAAGACTGGAAGCTACATTAAACAAGCTGTTTACTGCTCGCTATGGTGTAACACCTGAGTCACTAGAAACTTTTCCCCCTGCTCGCAACAACCAGGAAGCAAAAACCAACAATTGGCCAGGGCGCATTCCTTCGGTGACAGATACAAAAATGATTGTTGCCTGGAATAGCTTAATGATTTCCGGTTTGGCAAAAGCTGCTGAGGTCTTTAAACAATCTTCTTACCTGGAATTAGCAGCACGAGCAGCAAATTTCATCTTGGAGCATCAGTTTGTAGATGGGCGTTTCCACCGACTTAACTATGAAGGCCAACCGACTGTATTAGCTCAGTCTGAAGATTACGCCCTTTTTATCAAAGCGCTGCTGGATTTACACCAAGTTTCGCTCTCAAGCGATGAGAATCACTTCATTCAAACTCCGCACTCTTTTTGGTTAGAAAAAGCGATCGCAATTCAAGATGAATTCGATGAATTTCTCTGGAGCTTGGAACTAGGTGGTTATTTTAACGCATCAAGTGATTCTAGTCAAGATTTAATAGTACGGGAGCGTAGCTACGCAGATAATGCTACACCATCAGCCAACGGAGTAGCGATCGCTAACCTTGTCCGTCTCGCCCTACTCACAGATAATTTACATTATTTGGATTTAGCGGAACTTGGCTTAAAAGCTTTTAGAAATGTGATGCGTGGCGCTCCTCAAGCTTGCCCCAGCTTGTTTACAGCCTTAGATTGGTATCGTAACTCTACCTTGATTCGCACTACACCTGAGCAGATAAACTCTCTTATTTTTAAGTATCTGCCGACTGCTGTGTTTGCCGTGGCATCAGATTTACCACAGGGAAGCGTTGGCTTAGTTTGCCAAGGCTTGAAGTGCCTTGCACCAGCAGAAAGTGCAGAGCATTTGTGGCAGCAAGTGCAACAAAGTCAGACTAGGGGATGATTGGGCATGGGGGCATTGGGATTAAAAGAATTCTTTACTTAATCTTCAGCCGCCAGTCCCCAGTCCTAATTACGAATTACGAATTACGAATTACGAATTAATTATGAGCCAGAAAACTGATGACGACACGCAGCAATTTAACTGCCATAGTCTTAGCAGGCGGTAAAAGTTCTCGCATGGGTCAAGATAAAGCCCTGATTCCCATTAAAGAAGTGCCATTGTTGCAGCAGATTTGTAGCATTGCCCAAGAGTGTGCCGATACTGTTTATATAGTCACTCCCTGGCCAGAACGCTATCAACATTTACTCTTACCCAATTGTCAATTTATCCGAGAACTACCTTTGCCTTCAGGAGATGAAGAGGTAGGAATGCAGGAAAATCAAAAGAATTCTTTCACCCCTCCATCTCCCCATACCCACGGCCCACTAGTAGGCTTTGCCCAAGGACTAGCCCAAGTACAGACAGATTGGGCATTGCTGCTAGCTTGCGATTTGCCGAGATTACGAGTTGAGGTCTTGCAAGATTGGGCAAGTAGACTTGATAATGTCGGGAGTGAAGCGATTGAGCAAAGCTCAGAACCAAAAGCGATCGCAGCGTTAGCCCATAATCCTAAAGGCTGGGAACCTCTGTGTGGTTTTTATCGCCGTGATTGTTTACCACAACTATTAGAGTTTATCAAGCAAGGCGGGCGATCGTTTCAAGAATGGCTTGAGCAATCTCCTGTAGAAGTTTTGCCTTTACCTGAACCCGAAATGCTGTTCAACTGTAATACACCAGAGGACTTGGCGTTGGAGAATAGCTATCCGTTAAATTGAGGCAATTAATTTTAAGCTACCAACGCCTTTTTATAAAATTTACTTCTTAATCGCGTAAACAATACTCAAAAATTTTTTGTTTCACGCAGAGGCATAGAGAAAGAAAATATCAGGCGATCGCAGCGATGATAAAGTCAAGCTAAGTGAAAATAGAATCTACATTTGCTATTTTTAAAAGTGCTGCTAAGTTTCTCTACAATGAATTTTAATATGCATCGCCGATGGCTATTATCTGCTTTAGCACTTTTATTGAGTATAGTTTTAGCTGCTTGTACGACTGCAACCACTCAGCAGCTACAACCAAAAGTAGCAGATTCCGTTGATAGGGCTAATACCAATTCTCAAGAATCACCAAAAAAAGAGGTAAAAAGAGTTGTTGCTCTTACCTCTCTATCAGCTGATATTATCTCTCAACTTGATCAAACAAAAATTGTCGGGATTACTGGTAGCAGATTATTTAAAGATGATCCACGATTTAAAGATATTCCCCGCGTTAGCGAAGGGCAAAATCCGCCAAATTTAGAAAAAATAGTAGTACTCAAACCAGATTTAGTGATTGGTGCTGAAGGTTTTTCTGACGTACCAATTCAAAAACTCAAGCAGCTAGGAATTTCAACCTTGCTCACCAAGGTAAATAAATGGGAATCTTTAACAGAACTTACTACAACATTGGCGCAGTCAATTGGTGCAGATCCTCAGTCTTTATTAAACCGTTATAAAACTTTCTTACCAGATAATCCAAATCAAAGTCCTTCTGCTTTGGTACTGGTTAGTCGTCAGCCAATCTTAGCTCCCAATAAAAATAGTTGGGCTGGGGATTTACTGGGAAAATTCCAGGTAAAAAATCTAGCAGCAGAATTGCAAGGTAAAAGCTCGATTGGTGGTTACATAACGCTTTCGGCTGAGAAAGTTTTAGAAGCCAATCCAGAGGTAATAATTTTAGTTAATCCCCCACAAGGGAATTCCCAAGCAGCACTTTTAAATTCCTTCAAAAAAGAAGCTTTTTGGAAGCAACTAGAAGCAACTAAAAATAACAGAGTCTATGTATTTGATTATTTTGGTCTAGTGAATCCAGGTAGCATAAACGCGATTGAAAAAGCTTGTCAGCAGCTTAAGCAAGACTTGTTTGCAGTAGAGAAAACGTAGAGACGCGATTATACTCTTACGAGAACCCACTCTTCGAGCGTCTACGCGTCTCTACAGGAGTTAGGAGTTGTTATTCTCCTCTTTGTCTTTCCAGTCCCCAGCCCCCTTTAATCCTTCACGGAACCAATCGGTCTTTGTCCAACAGATGTGTTCTTTCTAGTTTTAGGAGAATCACCAACAATGCTGCGGAAATACAACCCTCCAACAGTGAATAAAAATACTACATATCCTATTGCTTGCACAATATAAAGATTTTCTCTGTAGCCAAACAAAGATTGGAGAATAACACCAGGAAACTGTTCATCAGGCAAGATTTTGGAAGTATTCCAAACCATTGGCCCCAAAATACAAGAATGAACTCTGGTAAAGCGTTCGTAATAGAAACAAAGGCTTTCTGAGGCACGGCTGCTGAGAGCAACGCTAGCAACAGCCTCGTCAAAACGTTGCAGTGCTGTCACAACTAACCCAGCGACAATCAATACTAATAAAACGCCCATTGCTTGGAAAAACAGGCGAATGTTAATTCTAATACCCCATTTAAATAACAGTACGCCTATTACTACTGATGTTATAAGTCCGCCAATAGCGCCAATAGCGGGCATTAACCCCTGTTGAAGACTACCAGCAATAAACAGAACGGTTTCAAAACCTTCACGCAGGACGGCAACAAAAATTAAGCTAAAAATACCCCATCCAGCATTGCCCTTTTTTGTCAAAGCGCTGGTGACAGCTCCTTCAACTTGAGCTTTCATAAATCTGGCTTGTTTAGTCATCCAGATTAGCATCCAGCTGAGCATTGCGATCGCCAACACACTAAACACGCCTTCCAGTGCTGGCTCAATCACTCCCGCGTATTGCGGATAAGCTCTGCCAAGTGCTTGAGTCACCCAACTGAATAGCACACCTATCAAACCACTGATGGCAATGCCAACACCGACACCAGCATATACCCAAGGTTTGAGTCGGCTTTGTTTAGCTTTTTTCAGCAAAGCTAGGACAATGCCAACAACAAGGGCAGCTTCCACTCCTTCTCGGAGTGTAATCACAAAAGTAGGTATGGCATCACTAAAGTTCATGTTTTGTCATTTGTCCTTTGTCATTTGTCCTTTGTCATCTGTCCTTTGTCATCTGTCCTTTGTCATCTGTCATTAGTCATTTACAGCAGATTTCATGTTGGTAAAGTACAGAAACTAGGTCTCAGAACCAAGCATAAAACCTGTTTGAATTCTGACTCTCAAATTCTGAATTCTGCTGTATTCTTTGTCTTCGGACAAATAGCCAATGACTAATGACTAATGACTAATGACTACCTAGCTAAAATCGCGTAGCATCTTTTTCAGTTCGAGATTATGCATCTCTTCTTGTCCAATCATCCCCCGCGCAAATTCTTCAAGATAAATGCTAGCGTTGGTGACAGTTTCAAGCAAACTTTTATACAAATCAAGAGCTTTTTTCTCGTGAGATAAGCTTTCTGCCAAGATGTCCTTGACCGTATGCTTGTAAGTTTCTTCCATTGGGGCGATTCTCAAAGAGGGATGTCCATCTAAACCCGTGAGTATTTCTCCCACTTGTTCGGCATGGAGTAGAGATTCACTTGCCTGGGCTTTAAAGAAAGCCACAATTGGAATGCGGTTAGGGCCAGTCACCATCAAGGAATAATGTGTATATCGAACTACCCCTGCTAATTCAAATTCCATAATGGCATTTAGCAAGTCAATGGTCTTATTTAGGTCAAGCTCTTGCATCAGTTGTTAATCAAATTACGAATGGAGCGTCATGAGTAATTTTAGTTAGGAGTTAGGAATTCATTACTTATAAGTCTTAACTCCTAACTATTTACTCCACTCATTTTAAACTCCCTTACTCTGAGCATCCCATTAAGTTGTGCTGTTATCGTTGCGCTTGGGTGCTAGTTTTGTCGATCGCTTTTTGAGAGTTTTCTTCAATGGTCTTGATAAGCTTAGTAACATCTTCAGGAGTCTTAACTGGTGTAGCTGGGGGAATGACACTAGGCCAAGCTTTTACTAGCTCAGCCAAACTTGTTTCAATTGCTTTGTGTGCTTCCGGATCTGCTTGAGCTACTTTACTAGAAATTCCTTTGTATAAATCATTAGCATAGGTGACAAAGCCACGGGAATCTTGATACTCAATTGCTGCGGCTATTTTACCATCTGCGATCGCCGCTCCATATTCTGAGTTGGCTGAATCTAGCAATTCATTAATCACCTGTAGCACAAATCCTGGTTTGGAACGTTGAGCTACTGGCAAAACTGCGATCGCTCCATCGACTGATTGCACTGAAGCGGTAAAATCAGTTTTGACTTTAGCATCTTTGGGTTTAGATTTCACTAAATCTTGTAAACTTACCAAAGTTGTCTTAAATTCTTTGACTTTGCGCTCATTTAGCTGGTCTTCTACATCAACGTAAATCTCCTCAACTGGATGCCCAATATGAGGTTCTGCCTGTTTCGGCTGATTCTTATCCAGCAGTTCTTGCGCTACGAAAAGATGCCCTTTCATTAAGCCTAACTTAGTCATGTAGTCAACATCTTTTGCCTCACCTGTGAGTACTACTTCTTGAACAGTTACTTGGTCTTTAATTTGGTCAAACTGTTCCTGAGTAATAACTTTTTTAGTAACTAAATCTTCTGGACTAGCATAAGGGCGAGCCGCCTGAATTTTATTTGATAAAGCTGGGACACCTAGTTTAGCTTCAAACTTATCCAACTGAGACAAAATAGCACTATTAATGTTAATTTTCGCTTTACTACCATGACCGCTGTGATTGTTCTGACTCACGGCCTCTGTAGCTTGGGGAGTAGAGTTAGCAACTGGCGCGGATGGAGTTTCTGCCGTTGGCGTACTGTTACAAGCACTCAGACTAACTATTGCTGCTGTGGCGAAAGTTAAACAAATATAGCGAAATTTTATCATTGTTGTTCCTAGAGATACTGAAAAAGCCCGTAATTGCAACATTTCAAACTACTATCTGTCCTTGGGTTTGACGCTGTGTCATAGATTTTACTGTCGCATATAATGACACTTTTTATCAACTAGTACCAAAATATAAAGTAGAATTTAATAATTTTTTTAATCAACGATTGAGAATTAGGAACTAAAGAAGCAGAGGAGAATCTAAATTCTTCTCCCCTGCTTCTTTCTCAATGCTCTATACCCAGCTAAAGCATTTGCCACCTGAACAATAGCCTTCCCTCTTGGTGTCTTTAGGCTGAGGCTGGTGTAAGTTCGCAGACGTTGCGTTTGGTGAATGCGATCGCATCCAATTGAGTCTAGCCCTTTCTCTTTTAATATCGGTGTTAGCTTCTCTGTTGCTTGGAGGCTTTGCTGCAAAGTTTGGGGTTGCTGTTGAATTGTCTGTTTGTCTACGTCTTGGCGCTTTCGTTGTCAGGAGCTAACATCACAACCCGGCGTTTGCAATTACGTTAGTTTACCGCGTACTAGTTGTAGCTGTTTTAGTATTTTTGCTTTGGTCTAGCGTTGCTACTACGTCTCCTCGGCGCTACTAACGAATTAACAGCAACAACAGGTAGCCAGTTTTTTAGACTGACTACCTGCATGATTTGGCCTAGTTCTTCAGGCGAAGAAGCACGTTCTAAAGCTTCTTTGCAAAACAGGTTACTTTTTTGATTAGTTACCGAACACCATCCCAAATAACATGGGAGTAAAAATTAGAAAGTAGTTTGGAGCTAATAAAATTTTGCCGTTGCAATTTTAGTACAGCAGATTTCAAGTTAGTGCAGTACACAAACTAGCTCTCAAAGCTAGGCAGAAAGATTATTTTACTTCTGAATTGCAACTTCTGAATTCTGCTGTAAGTGCAAGTCTATTAAATCTTTTGTTTATTTTGTAATACTAGTGTTCATCGGCAGAAATCTAGGTGATGTAAGAAAAGAGGTCAAAAGCCAAAAACAAAAAAAGTTTTGACCTTTGGCTTTTGACTTCAATAAACGTGCATCACTTAAATACTGTTTCAAATCGTAGGATTCCTTGCTACAGGCGATCGTTCTACAAGGGAAATGATTTCTTCGTCATCCAACTCTGTGATAGCTGCGAGTTCTTCTTGCTCAAAAGTGATACAGCAGAATTCAGGAGCCAGGAGTCAGAAGTCAAAAAGGTTTTAATAATAACTTTTAAACTTAGACACTGTACTTTATTTACTTGCAAACTGCTGTATGTCATATAAGAAGTTCTTGCTTGTACACAATGAGTTCGGAGTTAGCGACATTATTTCAATTACTTCACTAAGAATTATTGACAGAAAAATTATTAGTTATCCCTAACAGTAGGTAACCTAAAACTTGCCATCACGCTTTGTAGCTAGAACGCTTGCTACTCAACGTTTTTCTCAGTGATAATTGCTACTTGTAAACTTACACAAATTGAAAAAGAAATGCAATACTATTGAGGATATCTCCTACTTTTCCCACAAAACCCACTTTTCCCACTATAAATTTTTATACTTAAGATTTTTATTTATAAAATTATAGTATAATAATATACAATAATTTTTAACATTTAGTAATTGCCTGTTTGCTATGACATTTTGACAAGAGAAGGGGTTTTTCGTGCAGTGTTTTTGACAGAATAACAATACCCAAAGATTGCACAGCAGTATTGTGTATGGACTTTACATACAATATCTATCATCTATGCACAGATTATCGGAGAGTAGACGCTTTTAGCGGCTTGTCGTCAGACATCGCTTATTTTGCCTACCACATTTGAGTACATAATTTAGCATTTATTATTCTTTTTTCATAGTAATAAAACAGCGTTAGACAAAGGCTTTACTCTTGATCACAAGTTAAACTACTACAGAATTGACTTATCCATAAGAAAAGCTGTTCACTCTTGGCGCATTAGCTCATCTTGACAAAAAAATCTTAAATACAAAAACCGTTGTGGTGAGGTGATTGCGTCAAAAACTCTATCTCTAAAAATTTAATTTTTCTTTGTTCAAGTATTTTTCGGTTGTATATTACTATTAAGCTAAAAAGTGTATGTGAATTTACTAACTACCTAACCTTTAACAAGCGTGGAAGAGCTTCTGCAAGTAATAGAAAAAATTTTGCAAGACAGGCCTTTCGGTTCCATTCACCGATTTGTGTTCCATCAAGCTTGGTTGGGCAAGACTTATGGTGAAATGGCAGACGTATCAGGCTATGGCTGCGATTACATAAAAGAAGTTGGCTCTCAGATGTGGCAAGACCTTTCTGCCGCGCTGGGAAAGAGAGTAACAAAAAAAAATCTGCATATAGTCTTGCGTAAATACTTGCCAAAGGAGATAAGTAACCAGGAGACTACACTCCAGCAAGACTTCCGCAAAGAACATAGCTCACAAAAGGTTTTTTCAGAATTAGTTTCAGTGAGCAATATAGACTTTCCCAGTGGCCCTGTACCGCTAAATTCTCCTCTTTACATTGAACGCCCTCCACTGGAAGAACTTGTTTGTAACGAAATCATCCACCCTGGTTGCTTAATCCGCATCAAAGCACCTCGGAAGATGGGGAAAAGTTCGCTACTCAACCGAATGATTGTTCATGCTAAAGAGCAGGGTTACCAAATCGTCTACTTGGACTTTCAGGAAGCTGACGAAGACGTTTTTGCTTCGCTTGATAAATTTTTACGTTGGTTCTGTATCTATGTAAGTAGGCAGTTGAATCTTCTACCCAGCCTGGATGATTTCTGGGATACAGAAATGGGCAGCAAGGTAAGCTGCAAAATCTATTTCGAGGCGTATTTGCTACAGTACATTAATAATAGCCCTGTAGTTTTGGCTTTAAATGAAGTCAATCGGGTTTTTGAGCATCCTAATATTGCCCAGGACTTCTTGCCAATGCTGCGATTTTGGCACGAACAAGCAAAGCAGGATCAGACTTGGCAAAAACTGCGGTTAGTAGTCGTTCACACAACAGAAATTTACATACCGTTGAAGCTCAATCAATCCCCTTTCAATGTAGGTATAACAGTACCGTTACCACCGTTTACGCTACGGCAAGTACAAGATTTAGCATTGAGTTACGGACTCGATTGGGCAGCAGACGAAGCAGGAGCAAAACGCCTTGCACCCCTACAAGAAATGATCGGAGGACATCCCTATCTGGTAAACCTTGCACTTTATTATTTATATCAGGGGGAAATGACTCTAGAGGTATTATTACAAACAGCATCCACACCAACCGGAATTTACAGTCCACATCTTAGAGAACTGTTAACTCTACTACAACAAGATCCACAGCTAGTTTCAGCTATGCAGCAGGTGATTGCAGCAGATGTGACAGTAGAGCTAGACGCGATCGCCGCTTACAAGTTAGAAAGCATGGGTTTGGTTCAACTAAATGGTAATCAAGCTCGTGTCAGCTGTGAGTTATATCGCTTTTATTTTAGCCAACAGTTGGGAAAGCAAAATGATGCTAATACGAATGGTAAGCTGTTGGAAAACAAACAACAAAAATATTTGCTCGAATCTGAAGCTGATATCATGAGTCAGTTTGTCAATTTACAGAATTTTAAGCAATATCTAGAAACACAGTGGCAGGAATGGCAAACATCAACTTCAATCCTATCTTTGATAGTATGTGAAATTGACCATTTAAAAATTTATTATGAAACTTATGGAGAAATTGCAGGAAATAGCAGCCTACAAAAAATTGCTAGTACGATTGAGAACTGTTTGAAAAATAAAACTGCTCTGATAGCGCATTATGAAGGGACAAAGTTTGCAGCTATCTTCCCGCAAACTAATGCTGATACTGCCGTTGGGCTTGCAGAAAACATTCGAGAAAAAGTTAACGCATTAGCGATCGCTCACGCTCCTAAATTTAAAAAATTGCTTGCGCCCTGCCTAACTGTTAGTGTAGGACTTGCAACGACAAATACTACTTATAAGTATCAGACATCCCCAACAATATTGATTGCTGCTGCGGAAGAAGCGCTCTTTCAATCGAAGAGAAGAGGCTACAACTGCTTTACATTAAACTCAGTTTTCACTGAGAAAAATTAAAGTCTGTTGATAAACGTTTATTTCTACTAATTTTTTCTACTTTTAAGCAAACTCCTTTATTCATATAGAGAAAAACTTATCAATTTAAAAATTCTCAAAAAATGAACAATTATCAATACCAAGTTGGTGGCACACTAACTACTGATGCTCCTAGCTATGTTGAGCGAAGCGCAGATGTGGAACTCTATGAAGCCTTAAAGCAGGGTGAATTTTGCTATATCCTCAGCTGTCGACAGATGGGTAAATCCTCGCTGATGGTAAAAACAAAGCATCGCTTGCAACAAGAGGGCTTTAAATGTGCCACTGTTGATATGACCAATATTGGTTGTGACAATATAACTCCAGAGCAGTGGTATAAAGGAATTGTCGGCGATTTATGGTTGGGTTTTAAACTACTAGGAAAAGTAAATTTAAAATCCTGGTGGCAAGAACAGAGCGATATATCTTTAGTTCAAAAAGTCAGTCGATTTATTTCTGAAATACTATTAACTCAATTTCCGGAAGAAAGACTGTTTATTTTTATTGACGAAATTGATAGTATTCTCAGCCTTGATTTTTCTGTAGATGACTTTTTTAGTTTGATTAGGTTTTGCTACAACCAACGAGCAGTAGCTCCAGAATATCAAAGAATTACGTTTGCAATTTTTGGCGTTGCTACACCCTCAGATTTAATTTTACATCGAAATAATACTACTCCGTTTAATATTGGTAAAGCTATAGAAGTAAGTGGTTTCAAATTTGAGGAAGCTAAACCACTAGCGAAAGGATTGGAGATAGATGGCAATCATCCTCACAAAGTTTTGAAAGAAGTATTATTCTGGACACAAGGACAACCATTTCTGACTCAAAAGCTGTGTCGCTTGTTGGTAAGTTTGTCTGAAGATGAAGCAGGTAGAAAGTTACAAATTCCCCCTGGCACAGAAGAATTTTGGATAGAAAGTGTAGTGCGATCGCGCATCATCGATAACTGGGAATCACAAGATGAGCCAGAACATTTACGGACAATTCGCGATCGCATCATTAGAAATGAACATTCAACCGCTAGAATGCTGGGAATTTATCAGCAAATCCTCCAAGGAGTTGAAGTGCCAGCCGACGATAGTCGAGAACAAGTAGAACTGTTGCTATCTGGTTTAGTAGTTAAAAAGCTAGGTTTGATAAAAGTCAAAAATAAAATATATCAAGAAGTTTTCAACCGAGAATGGGTAGGAAAACAATTAGCTGACTTACGTCCTTACTACCAAGCTTTTAATGCATGGGTAGACTTAAAAGAAAAGGATGAATCTCGTTTATTACGTGGGCAAGCTTTAATTGATGCCCAAACTTGGGCAAATGGTAAAAGCTTAAGTAATTTAGATTATCGGTTTTTAGCTGCTAGTGAAGAATTAGATCGGCGAGAAGTACAGCAGGCATTAGAGTCGGAACGTGCTAAAGAAATTGAAGCTAGACTTGCAGAAGAGCAAAAAAGGCTGGCTCAACAGAGAAAATATACCAAAATAGTTGCACTTTTGCTCTTAGGTATGACTATCAAGCTTGTCATTTCTTTAGGTTGGGGAATATCACTTTTACAAAAGATTGAAGTCTTGGAATCAAAGTTGAAGCAATGTTCTCAGGCACAGCAGGGCAAAGTCACAACTGCACAGTCTAAATAATGTTATATGTGAGTAGGAAGCAGGAGGTAGAAGGTAAAATCCTCAACAGCAAAAGGTTTCTTTAGGGAACATTTTACATTTAATTATGTTCGCCTACCTAGAATTCAAACAAAGCGATCACCATTTTATTGTTAACAAACTCATTAATCAAAACTGATTTTTTTAATATCAGAGATCACAAAAGCTTTATGGGGCATAACGGAGAAGATTAGCGTCTCAAAATACTTCTGAGAGCCAGGCATATTTAATAAGCTTTGTGTAAAATTTGGTGGTGAGGTTATTTGCTTAACTCTCAATTACAGTGCATCCAGGTTTCATTTATGAGTCAGTCTTTTTCTCAAAACCAAGCAAGACGAAACCGTCGACAAAGGCTGTGGCAAAGAAAATGGAGTTTAAAGACTAAAGCGATAGTTTGGGTATTAAGTATTAGTATTCTTCCTATTGTTGCAATTGGAACAGCTACTTACTACTATGGCAATGATTTAATCACCAAAAAAATTTCGTCAATCAGCCAAGAAAATGGCAAAAGTTTAACAAAAACTGAACTTGCTCTACAAAGACAACTGTCACTCTTGTTAACTGGTATGGGTGTGACAGCAATTTTGGCAGGTGCGATCGCAACTTTTGTGATTAATCGAGCTATTAGTCGAGTCAGCAAAGCTGCTATGACTTCTAATATTATCAAAAATAGGCTACGTCCAGACAGTGAGTTTACTCAAGTTTTCATCGCTAGTAATGATGAATTAGTGATGTTAGAGAGAAACATCAGCTTATTCACAGAACTGCTTTCGGTTTTGATACAGGAGAAAGAAGCTGAAGCTGATTACTCTCAACTATTGATGAAAATTACTCGCTGGGTTAGAGAATCATTGAATGAAGAAGATGTTCTCAAAATTACCTCAGAAGAAATTCGCAGAGCTTTAAACATTGATCGCGTAACCGTTTTTTGCTTCAATTCCAACTTTAATGGAACGTTTATCGCAGAATCAGTAGCACCTGGGTTACCAAAAATATTAGGGTTTACAGTCTCTGACTCTGGGTTCGAGGCAGGGTATATAGAAAAATACCAGAATGGTTGTAACCGTGCTATTGATGATATCTATCAAGCCGATCTCACTGATGCTGATATTGAATTGCTGGAGCAATTTGCTGTCAAATCTAGTTTAGTAGCACCCATTTTTAAAGGCAAACAGCTATTCGGTTTATTAATTGCACATCAGTGTTCCAGAATTCGCTTTTGGCAACAGTCTGAGATTGATTTGTTTACTCAGATAGCCATGCAAGTTGAATTTGCTCTTGACTACACCAAGCTTTTAGAAGAGGTAGATACCAAAGCAGATAAAGCTCAAGTATTTATAGAAATTACCCGCAGCATTCGCCAATCGCTCAACGAAGAAGATGTCCTCAAAACCACTGTGGAAGAGGTTCGCAAAGCATTGAGTGCAGACCGAGTACTGGTTTATAGCTTTTACGCTCATTGGTCTGGAATTATAATTGCCGAATCAGTGGTTCCAGGTTATCCCAAAGTTTTGCGGTCTGAAATTCAAGACCTATGTTTTGGTCAGGATTATGTAGAAAAATATCAGTCTGGTCGCGTTTTAGCCACAAACAACATTTATGAAGCTGGTTTGGCTGATTGTCATATTAGCCTGCTCGAATCCTTTGCTGTTAAAGCAAATTTAGTAGCACCCATTATCAAAGATGAGCAACTATTTGGCTTATTAATTGCACACCAATGCTCCAGACCCCGTGATTGGCAACAGCCTGAGATTGATTTATTTGCCCAGATTGCCATACAAGTAGGGTTTGCTCTCGACCATGCTAGGCTACTGCAACGAATCGAAGCCGAAGGTGTGCAAAGCCAGTTACTGGCGGATACTATCCGCAGCATTCGCCAATCGCTCAACGAAGAGGATGTCCTCAAAACCACTGTAGAAGAGGTTAGGAAAGTACTGAGTACAGACCGAGTACTGGTTTATAGCTTTAATGGTGATTGGTCTGGAACTGTGATTGCTGAATCAGTTGTTCTCACCTATCCCAAAGTTTTGCGAGCTGAAATCCAAGACCCATGTTTTGGTCAAGGCTATGTAGAAAAATATCAGTCTGGTCGCGTTGTTGCAGTAAACAATATTTATGAAGCTGGTTTAGCTGATTGTCATATTAGCCTGCTCGAATCCTTTGCTGTCAAAGCAAATTTAGTAGCACCCATTATTAAAGATGAGCAGCTATTTGGCTTGTTAATTGCACATCAATGTTCCAGACCTCGTGATTGGCAACAGTCTGAGATTGATTTATTTGCCCAGATAGCCATGCAAGTCGGATTTGCTCTTGACCATGCCAGGCTGCTGCAACGAATTAATGCTGAAAATATGCGAAGTCAGTCACTGCTAGATATTACCCGCAGCATTCGCCAATCGCTCAACGAAGAGGATGTTCTGAAAACGACTGTGGAAAAGGTTCGCAAAGCACTGAATACTGACCGAGTACTGGTTTATAGCTTTTACGTTAATTGGTTCGGAGTTATAATTGCCGAATCAGTGGTTTCAGGTTATCCCAAAGTTTTGCAGTCTAAAATCCACGACCCCTGTTTCACTCAAAATTATCTAGAAAAGTATCAGTCTGGTCGCGTTGTCGCAATAAACAACATTCATGAGTCCGGTTTGGCTGATTGCCACATTAGCCTGCTCGAATCTTTTACTGTCAAAGCAAATTTAGTAGCACCTATTATCAAAAATGAGCAGCTATTTGGCTTGTTAATTGCACATCAGTGTTCTGGGCCTCGTGATTGGCAACAGCCTGAGATTGATTTATTTGCCCAAATAGCCATACAAGTAGGATTTACTCTCGATCATGCTAGGCTCCTACAAGCATATGAAGCTACTGAAGCTAACTCTCGTTAATGTAAGTTCGACGGCTCATGTAGTAACCGCATAATTATGTTACACTCCTACGCCTTTATCTTTAGCCAGTACTTCAAATTGGCCCATACAACCATTTTCAGCGATCGCATCCTGATGAGGATGAAACATATACTTACCTGGATAGCGAAACGCAAATTCTAAAATGTGCCTTTCAGCTATACCCATCGTAATAACATCAGCTTTCTCGCTAGCAGTCATACTCATGCCATAGCGATAAACATCAAAGAAGTTGGCGTGGAGATGAAACGTTACAGCCGGATCGTATTCAATGATGTTGAGGACATATAGCCGAATCAACTGATCTTGATAAATCCGGATAGGATTATGCATATAGTGATGAGGCAGACCATTAAAGGCGTAATAGTCATTATGGCTATCGTCATCCACATCATACCCAGCCATCACGAGTACTATTTCATCAGCCGGGGGGCGGGGATTGGGTGGATCGATGATAAACATCCCATATAGCCCTTTGGCAATATGACGAGTGACTGGTTCAATATGGCAGTGGTACAAGTGAACGCCATAAGGTTCTGCATCAAATTCATAAATTGTCGCTTTGCCGTTGCTGATTGGGCGAACGCCATCCATTTCTGCTGGATGAACCCCATGAAAATGTAGAGAATGAGAATGCCCCGCTTGGTTGAGAAATAATACTCGGACGCGCTCGCCTTCTTTTGCCCGTAGCGTCGGCCCTGGTATTCTACCGTTTAAATCCCAAATATTGTAAGAGACAGCACTATTTAGCTGAATTACAGAAGTACCCGCAGTTAACTGAAACTCTCTGATGATACGTCCATTTTCTTTCTTTACTGTCCCATAATCAAAATTTCGTAGCATCTGCATCGGGTTCGCAGCACCTTCAGCTACACCCATCTCAATAGGTGGCACTCTGACGATTGACTTACTTTGGGCATTCATTATTTGCCAAATAGCTGCCGCACCAGTCAATCCCGCACCTGTTAAGCCCAGTTTCAGTAGTTGACGGCGGCTCCAAAGTTTTTCGTTACCCAGAGCGAAGTTTTTGGGCATAACATTCAATTACGGCTAGCGCCTACAAGTTGCAAAAGATTTGCAATTACCTCTGTGTATATTATAGGTTGCAAGAATTGTTGTCAATAATTCTCAACTATTTCCAAATGCCACAAGTCACCCACTCAGCGTAATTTGCTTAGAGATGGCATAATATCAATCGCATTTCTAAAGTATTTTAACGTGAGTTCGACAAACCTCTCCCTGCCTTGAACTAAAGTTCAAGTCTGTCCCTCTCCGACTCGGAGAGGGACGGTTTTGCGTAGTAAAACCAGGGAGAGGTTTCTTTATTACGCTAATTATTATTACGCTAATTAGGAGACAGCATATGACCCCTCGAACTCACATTATTTTAGGTGCTTGCTATATTCTTAATCTTGAATATTTAATGTTGAATTGCTTGTCAGGATGTCTGCCGATTTAAACTAAGTCGTTAAAATGTATCCGCGAGGTATGGAGCGTGTCAAGAATTCTTCTCAAGCCAAAACGTCTATCCCTAATTCTGATGGGAGTTTTGAGCTTTTATCTAGTTGTTAGCGCATCTGCACCAGCCTATGCAATGCATATTATGGAGGGCTATCTACCAGGGAGTTGGGCGCTTTTTTGGTGGGTAGTGGCCTTACCATTTTTTATTTTAGGGTTGCGATCGCTGACTCGCATCACCCAAGCAAACCCTGAACTTAAGCTACTCTTGGCTTTGTCGGGAGCTTTTACTTTTGTATTATCGGCGTTGAAAATGCCTTCAGTTACAGGTAGTTGCGCTCATCCTACAGGAACAGGGTTAGGAGCAGTACTGTTTGGCCCTTTGGCAATGTCGGTGCTGGGTAGCCTTGTCCTACTATTTCAAGCATTGCTGTTAGCGCATGGCGGTTTGACAACACTGGGTGCAAATGCTTTTTCAATGGCGATCGCTGGCCCATTTGCCGCTTACTGGATCTATCATCTGACAATGCGGCTAACTAATAAACAAAGAATTGCAATTTTTTTAGCCGCCGCCTTGGCAGATTTACTCACTTACATCATTACATCTATCCAACTCGCCTTAGCTTTTCCAGCTCCAGTTGGTGGGTTTATTGGGTCATTCATCAAGTTTGCGGGAATTTTTGCAATTACTCAAATTCCTTTGGCAATAAGTGAAGGATTGCTGACAGTGCTGGTGTGGAACTGGTTACAATCATACACACCTCAAGAACTAGAACTCTTGAAATTAATCAGACGGGAACCTCAACAAAATGAAACAGTCTAACAAGGGATTGAGTAACTGGTTGTTAATAGGAGGGGTAGTGATTTTGGCAGCTGCGCCGTTAATATTTGTCCGTAATGCTCAGTTTGCGGGCGCAGATGACAGAGCAGCAAAAGCTGTTACTGAAGTACAGCCTGGATATAAACCCTGGTTTAAACCATTAATGAATCTGCAAAGTTGCGAAGTACAAACTTTTCTATTTGCGTCTCAAGCTGCTTTAGGTGCTGGGACACTTGGTTACTTGATTGGTTTGTCTAAGGGACGCTCCGAACAGCGAAAGAGTAATAATGAACATTCAGATTGATACACTTGCTTACACTAATCGCTTGCGGTGGTTAGCACCAGAGCAGAAATTGCTGTTTGCGATCGCACTGCTAATTATTAGTGCCTTTGCCCATCCCCTAGTTCAAGTAATGATTGCAATTTGGGTTAGTGCTTGGACAGTTATTTATGCAAGAATTCCTGCCAAAATATATTTAAAATTAGTTTATATTGCTGCCCTTTTCTGGTTAACAAGTTTACCAGCCTTAGTCATCAGTGGTGTAGATATTTCTCACTTAAATTTTGTGCAAAAAGACTCAGTAACAGGGTTAGATATTGGCCATTATTATTTGTATATTAGTCTTCAAGGTATTCACCAGGGATTGACAATTTTAACGCGAGCGATCGCTTCTCTTTCTTGCTTATACTTCATTATGTTAACTATCCCTTTTACTGAACTTTTACAAATCATGCGTCGTGTGGGTTTTCCGGTACTTTTAACAGATTTATTATTACTGATGTACCGTTTTATTTTCGTTTTATTAAATACAGCCGCGGAATTATTAACTGCTCAACAATCTCGCAGTGGTTACCGCACTTTTAAAATTGGGATGAAAAGTTTATCTCTCTTGATTGGACAATTACTCAAGCGTACCTTAGAGAACTATCGTCAAATCTCCTTGAGTTTGGCATCAAGGGGTTTTAATGGAGAATTTCAGGTTTGGCATCCCCACCGCTATCGTATATCTAAGCGTTATGCCATAGAAGCGATTCTAGGATGTGCAATATTAATTGGATTGGATTGGTATAATAATGCAACAATTTTTACTCGAATTTGAGCAGGTACATTACACCTATCCAGGCGCAAAACAATCAGCTTTAAATGGGTTAACTCTCAAGATTCCTGCTAATAAAAGATGTGCATTAATCGGTCAAAATGGTTGCGGTAAAACTACACTGTTTCTCTTAGCTAATGGTTTATATAAACCTAATAAAGGAAATGTGCATTGGCAAGGCAAACTTCTGCAATATGACCGTCAATCCTTGATGAAATTACGGCAACAAGTTGGTCTAATATTTCAAGATCCAGAGCAACAACTGGTAGCTTCTACCGTTGAAGAAGACATTTCTTATGGATTGTGCAATTTAGGGTTACCAATAGGAGAAATTCAACAGCGGGTCGAGCAAGCTTTAATAGAATTTGGGCTGACTGAATTAGCCCAAAGGCCCGTGCATCATCTTAGTTTAGGGCAAAAAAAGCGAGTTTCTATAGCTGATGTCATGGTGCTAAAACCAGAATTGCTATTATTAGATGAACCAACAGCATATTTGGATAGGCTGCATACCCGTAACTTAATGGCAACCCTGAAAAAGATTCATGCATCTGGGACAACTATACTAATGGCAACCCATGACCTAGATTTAGTTTATCGTTGGGCAGACTGGATTTTTGTCATGGATAGGGGAAGGCTTGTGATGGAGGGAAAACCACAGGATGTGTTTACCCAACGTGGAGTTCTCGAAGATTTACAGCTAGGAGTTCCGTTAATATATGAGATGTTATTTGCTGAGGGAGTAGCCGAAGAAGGGCCAGTTTTAGAAAGATTACGACAGAGAATACTGAATCTATTCCGTTACTTTTAGTACGTAAATTTCTTTTAATATTCTTATATTAAAAGAAAACACACAATATATTTTATACACACTTGTCAAACACAAAGTTTATCGTATATCTTTTTGCAATCAAGCGGCAAAATGCTTTTTGATTGATAAATTACCCAAATTAATTATGCGAGGTCAAAAATGACTACTTTTTCTTCTAATTCAGTATTGCAGAAAACCGCAGGTATTACCCTGTCCAAGCCTGTGCAGGTAACACTTTATATGCTGCTATCTTCTTTGGTTATCTGGACTGTTTTGTTCTCTACTTATCCTGCGGCTCACAACACAGCACACGCAGTGCGTCACCACACTCTGGGCGTTGGGTGTCACTAAGTTATCATAATTCCAAGATTTTTAATCTGCATTAGGCTTTGACAAAATGTCGAGAAAATAATAGCGCTAAAAGGCTGCGAAATTAGGGCTATTGTTTTTACTTAGAAATATTTTAGGCTATGTAGAGATATTTACAGCAGAAATCAGGTGGCCGCACCTCGACTGCGCTCGGTAGCCACCGAGCGTAGCCGAGGTGAGCCAGAAGTCAGTAGTCAGAAGTAAAAGAGTTTTTATATATAGCTTTTAAACTTAGACGCTGTACTTCATTTACTTGCAAACTGCTGTATTTCCCATCTCTACATAGCCTTCTCTTGATTTGGGATAAAATTCTGATTGACTACTAGTTATTTAAGAGCTGATTCTTCGATTTTTTACTAAATAAAAGCTAATAAGTATGGGTTAATTTCACCCACTTTTATCAATCTATTAGTCGCAGAAGGTACACTATTGCTACACTGTCATCAAGTTTTATGAAAAAATATCGAATATTTGGGGTTCTTGCCACTTTTTGCATTTTATTGTCAATTGTTTATTCCTTTGTGGGGGTTTCCCAAACTCCTGTTTCCAGAGTGATACTCTCCACAAACCCACCTATAGAACGTATTCTTCCTTTTGAAGCAGAAGCGAAAAAACCACAAAATCCTGTTACCATTACACTACAAGCTGTTAATGCTGCGGGTAAACCATTAGAAAATGCTTTAATTGGCTTACAAATTTTCACATCGCCGCCGAACCCTTGGTTGACAACAGATTTTCCTATTGTCGAGGGAACAAAATTACTACAAATGGATGCGGTTGCACCTGATGGAAAGCTAGAAATTCAACAGATATTACCCATCCGTGGAAATTATCAACTCCGGGTAAATGTTTCTCCCTTGATAGCAAATACGTTTACTCCCTATCAGCAAACTTTAAATCTGAAAGTCCGAGAAAATCCAGTTAAATATAAATATTTTGTTGTTGTTGCCGCTATTTTATTATCAGTTGGATTATTAGGTGGTTGGGTTATTGGTGGACAAGAAAAACTGCGAGAAGGAGAAATTGCGCCGCAATCAGTGCGTCTGTTATTAAGTGCGTTAACAGTGATAGCTATAGTAACTTTATTATTTATCAATATTAGTGCAGAAGTTGCAGAAGCTCATGGCAGTGGACACTCAAGCAGTAGTGAAGCCATTGCACCATCAGTCCAAAAATCTCAGGGATTGGAAGTCAAACTTGAGGGAGATAAAACCGCGACTGTAGGAAAAGTTGCAAATTTAGCGATACAGGTGAAAGATGCTACAACAGGACAATCCGTTAAGAATGCGGTATTGCAGGTAAAGGCGATCGCTCTAGAACATAATTTAACAGTCTTTAGCTACAAAGGAGTTTCTGACCAAGAAGGCAAGTTAACATGGCTTGAACAATTTTTTGATGGCTCACCTCATAAAATCGAAGTGGAAGTAACTCCTAAGCCTGGTTCTAACCGTCAATTTCCATCGGTGAAAGTGGCACAGGAAATAGAAGTTGAGGGTATCGCACCACCAATTTATATCCGCTTGATTGGTTTATTTTACTTTACTGCTATTGTCGGCATTGGTATGGTAATTGGCTTGCTAATACAGCAATGGCGAAAACCACAAGTAAGGATAAATTAGTAACATTAGCGTTCATGGTATTGAACGGGAATTAATGATTTTGAGGCAAGCGATCGCTTCTTTTTCATGTTTATACTTCGTCATGTTAACTATCTCCTCTGCTGAACTTTTACAAATTTTGCATCGCGTGGGATTTTAATAGCAACGAAGATTGACAGCTAGAATTCCCGGTGATGAGATGTTATTTGCTGAGGGGGTAGCTGAAGAAGGGCCAGTTTTAGAACGCTTGCGATCAAGGATATTAAACTTATTTCGCTACTTTTGATATTTGTCATTTGTTTTTCTGCTTGCTCTTTGGAAGCTTCGCAGTCCACGCAAAGGGATGAGCTAGAGCTAATCGAGGAAGCTCCGAAATTTGGCTCTGAGGGAGCCTCTCTTTTTCTGTACCTTCCCTACCTTCGTGATTAATAATAAAAATATAATTAACAAAAATTTATTTAAAAAAAGAAAAGTATATTATTATATCTATATTTTATTGGCTATATCTCTTAAGTAATACTAGAAAATCCCCCAACAGGGCATTGCAAAAGTAGTAAAAATCTTGTTTGTTATTAATTTGATGCTGTAGTTATATTAGTTAATTTGTGTAGATAAACAACAAGAAATACAGGGTTAATAATGCATATTCCTGATGGATTTGTTTCTCCACCGGTGGCGGCAGCTGCTGGTTTAGTCAGTGCGGCAGCGCTGTTTGTAGCCTTTAGGCGATCGCAAGAAGCTTTTGGTATCCGTCGCGCTCCCATCTTAGGCTTAACCACTGCCTTTATTTTTGCTGCCCAAATGATCAATTTTCCTGTAGCAGGAGGTACAAGCGGTCACTTGTTAGGGGGAACCTTAGCAGCGATCGTTTTGGGGAGTCCTTGGGCGGGAACGTTGTCTATCGCCACGGTATTAATAATTCAAGCTGTACTGTTCGCTGATGGTGGCATCACAGCCTTGGGAGCGAATATTTTAAACATGGCAGTGATTGGTGTCTGGGTTGGCTGGGGTTTAACCCAAACCTTGCAGCGGCTGTTCGGCGGTTCTAAAGGACGCTTACCTTTTGCTGCTGGCATAGCAGCTGGTGTCAGTGTAGTCGTAGCCGCGATCGCTTGTGCCATTGAGTTAGCCCTTTCTGGAACTGCACCCGTAGCAATAGTTTTACCAGCTATGAGTGGTGTGCATATTCTGATTGCTATTGGCGAAGGGTTAATTACTGGCGGTGTGCTGAATTACCTGTCCACTGCACGACCAGATTTGTTACCAGGAGAACAGCATGAGTTTCGTGGGTGGTCGATACCAGTTGTCAGTATTTTCCTGATTGCAGGTGTGCTGTCACTGTTTGCCTCAGCCTGGCCTGATGGTTTAGAAAAAGTGGCACAAAACGCAGGTTTTATTAATTTAGCCGATAGAGTGCGAGTAATTGTACCAACACCCTTGGCTAACTACGGTATTGAAGGTTTAGGGACTATTGGCACTAGTATTGCTGGACTTATAGGAGCTGCGGTTTGCTTTGCTGTAGCCTTTGGGATTGCTAAGGTGGTGAAACCAAAGGATGCTTAAACTTTCCTTGCCGTTACGCTTGCAATTGTCTTTGGTGATTGTGGTCGGGGCAGCTTTATTAAAGCATCATGCTTGGTATTGTTTGGCTGCGTATGGCGCGATCGCACTTTTGTGGGCTGGACTGTTACGCGTCCCAATTCTCAAACTAGGAGGATTACTTGGTACTGAATTGATTTTCTTATCATTACTTGCATTGCCCTTGGGATGGGAGCGAGCTAGCTTTTTGCTGGTTCGTTCGTTGATTTGTCTGATAGCTATGAATAGTTTTTTGTTGACCTTACCGCCTCACAGTTTCGGCATCGCCCTGAAAAGCTTACCTGTACCAGCACCTTTAAAGGAAAATTTACTATTAGCTGGGCAATACATGGAAATTTTGCTATCAGAAGTTACGCGTATGCAGCGCAGCGCTCAATTACGCGGTTTGAATGGTACTGCGGGATGGCTGCGCTATGCTAGTGCTTCCATGATCGGAGCTTTGTATCTCCGCAGTTTAGATAGGGCAGAGCGAGTCTACGCGGCAATGGTTACGCGTGGTTACAACGGGCAATTGCCCATAGATTCCGCTTTTAGACCAAAAGAGCGTTTTGTCCTATTAACAGCTTGGACGATCGCTGCTTGTTTGACTCTAACTTCTTACCGAATTTAACGCAGTTGTGAATCTTGAAATCTTTGACATCTAAAACCAAACCTCCAATCGGTAACTCCCACAGTGCTGTGGTCGAGGTTCAGAATTTGGGATATGCCTATTCCCAGCAAGAACCAGTATTACAAGAAATCTCTTTTACTTTGAACAAAGGCGATCGCGTGGCATTGATGGGAGCCACTGGTTCTGGAAAAAGCACATTACTAGAGAACCTGATTGGCTTAAAACAACCGCAAACCGGAAAAATTTGGATTAATGGCATCTTAGTAGAACCTAGAACTCTGCCCCAAGTCCGTCGTCAAATTGGCTTTAGCTTCCAAGATGCCAACGACCAATTATTTATGCCGACCATTTTAGAAGACGTTACCTTTGGGCCACGCAACTATGGTGTACCACCAGCAGAGGCAAGCGATCAGGCCAGGCAATTATTAGCTGATTTTGAGCTAGAAGCTTACGCCCACCGTTCCGCCCACGAACTATCTGGTGGACAAAGACGCCTTGCTGCCCTAGCCACGATTTTGGCATTAGAACCGACAATTTTGATTTTGGATGAGCCAACTAACGGACTAGATCCAGCATGGCGGCGACACTTGGCACAAGTGTTGTTAAATTTACCTGTGCAAGTAATGTTAATTGCTTCCCATGACCTACATTGGTTAGGCAGAGTTACCCAACGTGCTTTAGTACTTGCTGATGGTCGTATTCAGATAGACAGTGACATTCAGCCACTTTTAAAAGACGGAGATAGATTAGACCAGTTGGGTTTGCCAGTAGATTGGTAATCCTGGCAGAGAGGCTGAGGAGCAAAAAAGTGGAGTTTTTATGCTTGTTCACGAGTATCAAGAACTGATTGTTACATTCTAAAATATATCTCCCTGCCCTCTGCTCCCCTGCCCCTAATCTTCCCCAAACTTGGCTCATAATATTGGGTACTATAGTCTGGTTTTTAATGCTGTTGTGGTATCAATGTCTGTTTTGCGTAAATATACCTTTATTGCTCCTGTTAGCCTGAGCATTGCTTTGTTAGCTACTAGTTGCAACCAGAATAAAATCTCCCAGTGTCAGCGACTGACTAAGGTTGTGAATGAAGGGACTTCTCTCATTGATCAAAATAAAGGGAGGCAAGTGATCACCAGCTTGCAACTGTCAAAGGATTTGGAATTTGTAACTAAATCCATTCGGGAGCTGAATTTAACAGATCCCAAGCTGAAAGAATTTCAAAGCGGTTTTGTGAACGTTTTTGATAATCTTAGTAAAGCGATCGCTAAAGCCGCTAAGGCTCTTGGTGCAGCCAAGAACGCACAAGCCTCAACATCTGGTAGAGAACAAATACAAAAGGCTAGAGCAGAAATCGATTCAGCACTAACGACAGCAGCTACAACTGTTGGCAAAAAATCAGATGCGTTAGTGAAGGATTTGAATAACTACTGTAGCCGGCCTGAATAATCCACTTGGGAAATCGGATCTGCAAAAGACGTAATATTTGAGCCTTATTTTTCCTCAAAAATAGGCTCAATAGGTATTGAAAGCAGTGATCATGGCAAGCAGACCTAAAAGTTTTAACTGAAATGATTTCAGCAACTTAAAATTTTTCAACCTGTAATCCTTTATAGGAAAAAATTTCAAGGCTTTTGTCATCAAAAGTTTTTGAGGGTATAAAAATTTTCGCTCTGCCATAAGTTATGTAAATGTTAAGCTAACGCATTAAGCAGTAATACAAATGCGATCGCGTACAGTCCTAGCCATTCAAACTTGGCTAATATATTCTATTACATATAATATATTAGTAATTGTTATCACTTATTTTATAGGAAAATTTCTGAGACGCATCTATTTTGACTGTCAACAGAAGTATTGGCGCGAGTCAGAATAAATACCAGAAACGATACATCCAAGCCAACGATCGCCTCACGCAGTCGAGTGCTAGTATGTTAAGTCTTAAGAGGTTGCAAAATTATTTTCAACCTCTCTTGAGACTCCAGTTTCATGCTTTATTTCTAGAGTAGATCATTGGCATTTTTGGTAAAAAGCTTTACTATGCTTCTGGAAATTAAGCACGCCAGTATGAAATAAATATCATAGTTAGCACAAGGGTAACATTGTAGCGAGAAAACTGTACAGGAATTCTGAGCAGCAAAATTGCTGTTCAGACTTCCTTTTTATGGTTGATTTTACGTTAATGATTTTCTGGCTATACTAGTGGCTTAAGTCGATTGATTGAGCAATTTGACAGTATCAGTTAATCACGAAGGTTAAAACTAACACTAAAGAGCGAATTCAAACATATAACACCTGTTACGAGTTAGCACCTATGAAAGAAGAATTAATAACCAGAGTCTTACAGGTATTGAAAATTAATATGAATTGGATGACTTGGAATTTATTTCTGGCTTTTATACCTTTAGCTTTAAGTGTTTGGCTGTTTCGTTTCAAGCGCGGGCGTTCTTGGCTTTGGTGGCTAGGATTCGTAGTATTTTATGCTTTCTTACCCAATGCTCCGTATTTATTGACTGATGTAATTCACCTCATAGACGATATCCGCACAGTTCAATCTGTCTGGATAATTACTTTGGTGTTAATTCCTGTTTACCTACTAGCAATTCTGGCTGGATTTGAAGCTTACGTAATATCCTTAATTAACTGGGGTTACTACTTACACCGCATCGGTAAGAGCCAATGGATTCTAAGGGCTGAGTTGATTACTCATGCTCTATGTGCTGTTGGTATTTATTGGGGGCGGTTTTTGCGTTTTAACAGTTGGGATTTTATTACTCAACCCGATGCTGTGTTAACCAGAGGTGTCGAGGAAATTCTTGGAAAACAGCCCTTGGTAATTATTGCTATCACCTTTGTGGTACTTGCAGGCTTGTACTGGATTATGCAAAGAGTAACTTTAAGCCTGGGGCGATCGCAAACTGCAATAGATATTAACTCAAAAAAAGCGAACTCTAACACCCCAAACATTTGAGCAACGTGCTAATTGTGAATTTTGAGATAAGTCTATTGCCAAGATTTCGTCACTTATAACTACTGTGATTTTTGGGTTAAAATTTACGATTGTTAATACTTTTGACGGCTATTGCCTGTCAAAAGAAAGATGAAAGTTAACTCTCCGTGAAGTCAAATAAATAAAGAGCAAAAGATTAAATATCAATGGTCTGGTTTGATGGCTCTAATTATTTGGACAGGAGGGTTATAAA
Source organism: Nostoc sp. UHCC 0302 (assembly GCF_038096175.1). NCBI lineage: Bacteria > Bacillati > Cyanobacteriota > Cyanophyceae > Nostocales > Nostocaceae > Nostoc > Nostoc sp. UHCC 0302. The sequence continues at coordinate 7,977,662 of NZ_CP151099.1, read as the reverse complement.
ATGCAATTAATCTCTAAAGAGGAAATAAAGAAATTACTAGAACAGCCAAAAGGAAATTGTGTTTCAATTTATATGCCAACGCACCCAGCCGGGCCAGAAGTGCGACAAGACCCAATTCGATTTAAGAATTTAATTAGAGAGGCGGAAGCTCGCTTGATTGATGCAGGTCTTGAAGAAAAACAAGCCACAGAATTGCTGCAAAAAGCTACCAAACTTGATACCCCAGATTTTTGGGAGCAGTGGGGAGAGCAAGGACTGGCAATTTTTATATCTGAAGATATTTTTCAGTACTACAACTTACCCTTTAATTTTCAAGAGTTAGTTGTGGTTACAGATAGATTTCATGTCAAGCCGCTACTGCCGATTTTAAATGGTAATGGCCGTTTTTACGTGTTGGCTTTGAGTCAAAAAGATGTCAGATTCTTCGAGGGAACCCGCTACAGCATTGATGAAGTAGAAGTAGAAAATCTGCCTAAAAGTCTGGATGAAGCGCTGCAAAGAGATGAGACTGCTAAAGAAGGCCAGTTCCGAATCGCAACACCGAAAGGGGGAACCGCAAATTCTTTTGTACAACCAGGTTCGTTTCACGGGCAAGGCAGCCCTGATAGAGATAAGCACCAAGAAGATATTCTCCAATTCTTTTACATCATAGATGGCGCATTGCACGAGAAACTGCGATCGCAAAAAGCACCTTTGGTAATAGCTGGGGTAGACTATCTTTTACCCTTGTATAGACAAGCAAATACTTACCAGCATTTGATGGAAGAAGGTATCACTGGGAATCCAGAAATTCTCAGTGCAAAAGAATTACATGACCAAGCTTGGCCGATTGTCGAGGCTGATTTTCAGAAGTCACAGCAAGATGTTTTAGAACGTTTTCACGAACTGTTTGGCGGTGACACTGGTAAAGCTACCAACAATCTCCAAGAAATTATTCCAGCAGCTTATTACCAACGAGTTGATTCATTGCTGGTTACAGTTGGTCAACAGCAATGGGGTTTGTTCGATCCCAGTTCCGAAACGGTTTATTTGCATGAAGAAAAAGAAACTGGCGATGAGGATTTGTTAGATTTTGCTGCTGCTCATACCTTATTAAACGGTGGTACAGTCTACGCCGTTCCGCCAGAACAAGTACCATATAGCACACCCATTGCAGCAATTTTCCGATATTAAATATTTTGGTGTTGTATATAGTTGTCTGTGCTTTATACAACACCAACAATGGATAATATTCGTTTTTTAATTAAGCAATCTATCATCGCTCTAGCACTCTTAAACGCAGCTACTACATTTGCCCAGCCTGCTACAGCAAAAACAGTAACCGGACAATTGGGGAATGTGCAAGCAGAAATATCTTATGATAAGCCAGAAGAATATCAGTATAAAAATGTACGACTAAAAATTATCCGAGCAGGTAAAACTACTTTAGATCAAAAGCTGCCACAAGAAAGTGAATATGACAGACCCATAGCGGATTTATTGGGAGATAATCAGGAGCAGTTGCCAGTGCGAGACTTAGACGGTAACAAAGAACCGGAAGTAATTGCTGATTTCTTTACAGGTGGAGCGCACTGTTGTACTTATTCATTGATTTACCGCTATGATCGCCAAACCCAAAAGTATACTAAGATTCGCCATGAATGGGGTAATGGTGGCTATGTACTTAAAGATTTAGATAAAGACGGACTCTTTGAGTTTGAGAGTCGGGACGATCGCTTTGCCTATGCTTTTACTGCTTATGCTGCTTCTGGCTACCCTTTACAAATTTGGCAATATCGCCAAGGCGAAATGATAGATATTACCCGCCGCTATCCCAAATTAATCTTTAATCATGCCTCTGAGTTATGGCAAACTTACACTGAAGCACGGCGACAAGGTGATGATGGTAAAGGGTTTTTATCAGCTTACCTAGCAGATAAGTATCTGTTGGGTCAAGAGCAGGATGGTTGGCAACGAGTACAACAAGCTTACAAAAAAAGCGATCGGACTCAATACTTCGCCGATTTACGTAAATTTTTGCGGGAAACTGGCTACCTCAAGTAAATAACACTTAACTAAATCGGCGCTAATATTTCAAGCTATATTATGAAATTTAAATGTAGGTTGACTCTCTATCTCAACTCACGTCGCGCAGCTGCTAAAATTAGGCGTTGTTCGGCACGAGCGATCGCTTGATATGTTCGCTTGACTGCTTCCTGTTCCACGGAAATAGAAGTAATCCCCCATTCCACCAATTTATCAATGATTTCAGGATAGAGCGCTGGTGCTTGTCCGCAGATTGAACAGGGAATCCCCGCATTTTTAGCCATTTCGATGAGTTGGGCGATCGCACGCATTACCGCTGGATGACGTTCATCAAATACTCTGGCAAATTGTCCTTGTTCGCGATCAACTCCTAATAGTAGTTGCGTTAAGTCATTTGTCCCAATCGAAATCCCAGCTACACCTGCTTTGACATATTCTGGCAGAAGAAACAATACACTTGGCACTTCTGCCATGATCCACAATTGAAACTGGGATACATCGGTTAATCCTGCTTGCTCAACTTTGCGGCGGCAAAAGGCGAATTCTTCTACAGTCCGAACAAAAGGCAAAATTAGGTGAATGTTACTGTAGCCAGCTTGCTGTACTGTAGCCAAAGCTTTTAATTCCAACTCAAACACGGCGGGATTCCGTAAATAACTGAAGGTTCCCCGCTCACCCAACATCGACTGTGGCGAAGATTCTAAACTATCCCTCAATGATGGTAAATCTTGCGATCGCCAATCTAAAGAACGATAAAAAACAGGTCTTGGTGCGAAGCCACGGGCAAACTGCATAATCTGTTGTGACCAGCGTTCTAACAATTCTGGCTGACGCCCGCCCAATAACCAACTATTCGGATGCTGCCCCTCTAATATATTGAGTACCATCAGCTCGGAACGCAATAATCCCACCCCATCAACTGATAAGCTTTGTGCTTGCTCTATCAAGCTGGATTGACTGAGATTAACCAGCAATTGGGTAGCAATCATCGGCAAGTTAGGGGTAAGAGAAGGTGTTGATGCGATGAGAGATTCATGTGAGTAAAGAAGATTTTCTCCCCCTTGCCCCCTTACCCCCTTATCTCCAGAGGAGACCAGGGGTTCCCCCTCTCCTCCTGCTCTTATCTCCCCTTCCTTCCCATCTCCTCTAAGCCGATACACTTCTCCCCTATCGCCATCAAGCAGCAATCGTTCGCCAGTATGAATAAGGGTTGTGGCAGATGTGGCGCTCACTACTGCTACAAGACCCATTTCTCTAGCAAGAATCGCAGCGTGGCTAGTTAACCCACCTTGCTCAGTGATAATTCCCGCTACATCTTGTAATAGTGGTAACCAATCAGGTGTAATTGCTGGTATTACTAAAATTATTCCTTCAGGTAGTTGTTCTGGTTTCTGTTGAGAATTAGTGATTACATGAGCAGTCGCCATAACACGTCCACTTGCTGCTCCTAGTCCTTTAAGAAAGTGGACATTAGGAATTACAGATTGGGGAGTGCTAACTTGTGTTAGGTAAAGCTTTGGATCTGGGCTTTCCTGAGCAAGTGTCCATTTGATGGTAAAGGTTTTACCAAATTCACTTACCAGTTGATTTCCTAGAGCAATAACTTGTTGTAGGTATTGTTCTTGCAAAGCATACTGTTTTTGTTGGGCTTGCTCAAGTAAGTAGGCAACTAAACAATTGTTATCTACTGTTAGCAATGATTTTGGCACGGGTTGCGAAGAAGCTAAAGTTGCTGCATTATCAACACGATAAGCCAGCATTTTATTACCCAGCTGTTGCTCTAGCACAACCCCAGTTTCGTTTTGAATGTAGTAGACATCTGGAAGTACTTCGCCATTGGCGATCGCCACTCCTAATCCCCAACTGGCTTCGATTTCCCAGCCAGGAGATTTGGCATGAAGTAAGCCGCTGGCGATCGCATTCTCAACAGGTTGCACCAACACTGCTAAATTAATTTGTTGGAGATTAATTCCTGTCCGCTGCCAATATAGTAAACTTCTGGCACGAAACATCTGGCTCCAAGTACGTTTTAAAGCTGTAGCGATCGCTTCTTCATCGTACTGACAAAACACTGACTCCAATAACCCGGACATATTCGCCTTTCCTTGGGTAACCCCTGATACTGACAAGGTAGGTCGAAAAATTAAACATTGAGTTTGCCACTCTCTAGCTGCTTGAAAAATTGTATTTACCCACTGCGGTGGCACAGTCGCAGTGATAATCTCCTGACGCAAGCGACCTGCTACCTGTTGAAGTTGTCGCCAATTATTGACATCTAAGTGCAATGAAGAATAGGGTAAATCAGCAACTAAGGACTCTGAACTGTTCAGAGTTTCCAGAAATTGTCGTAAAATTTCTGCCGAAACTACAAAACCAGGCACTACAGGATAGCCACGTTGCATGATTCTGCTCAAGTAAAATGCTTTGTCACCTACTTTGGCACGGTCTTGTAGTTTAATTTTGTCAAGCCAGTAGAGTTTGTCCACCCAATTTGTTAGTTATGAGTTGTCAGTTTTTTATTACAGCAGTATCCTCCTAGTAAGTTGTCAGTTGCTAATCCACTGACCGCCTACTAGAACTAGTTTCCAGCACTTACGTTTAATTCTGCCGATCTAGTTAGTGGTTAATTGGTAGTGCAAGAAGGAGCTAACTATATAAGAGGCAGCCCCTATACTCTTCCTAAACTACAAATTATGAAAGTAGCTTCCTTACTCCCCACTTACAAGTCATCCCTTTCATGAACCAGCAGGTTTAGTTGTTCGCTCAAGATATACATAGCGTTATCGTATTCAATTATTGAGTGTATGGTTAAATCGAGCAATTAGAGGTAATGTGTTATGACCTAATGAGTTAAAATAATCAAACAATTATTTAATCAAGTTACAAGTCATGCCATTTGCTCAATATATGGCATTTACCATAACCCATCATTAAAATTTGGTCTTCTTGGTGAGAATAATACCTAATTAGGAAAATTATCAAAAACAAAATAAATTCCCTTACATTTAAAAAACTATTTCCTAATAGATAAAATGCAAACAAGATATATAGTAATTATAAATCACTCGTAAGAAAGAAAATCCCCGACTTCTAAAATAAACCGGGGATATGTGTTCTCAACTCTCACAAATCAAATAGGATTGTTCTAGGCTGTTGTTGCATCCTAATTAGGATAAAGTTTGTAAACAAATAGTTTAAAATATTTTTTGAGTATTTTTAGAAATATAATACCTATTAACTAAGTATATAAAGTTCCTACACCAAACCAAACATTGTCAAGTACTTCCTATCTCTCATCTTCCGACTGGTTGAATCTAAGCTTCAGGTTATGCACTGCATTACTTATTGGAGCAATTATCGGCTTAGAACGCCAAATTAGGCATAAACCTGCTGGTTTAAGAACTCATATGCTGGTAACTCTTGGTTCAGCTATATTTACTCTCATACCTCTGCAAATAGCTGGAATGCAACCTAGCTCTGATGCTCTTAGCCGTGTGATACAGGGTATTGCAGCAGGCGTAGGATTTCTTGGTGCTGGGGAAATTGTGCGTCAATCTTCTCAACAATCACAGCAAATGGAAATTCGCGGACTCACATCAGCAGCTGCTATTTGGGTTTCGGCTGCTTTAGGAATTGCTGCTGGATGTGGTTTGTGGCAGTTAGGATTAATTGGTGCTGTACTAACTTATCTAGTTCTGAATGTTTTTAAGAAATTCGAAAAACGGGATTAATGGTGATTTTATAAGCAAATTATAACTGATAAAGTATTAATTAAACAGTTCTAAAGCCTTAGCGAATATAGTTTCCTCTGTCCTAGTTTGGAGAATTAATTTAACTAAATTGATGAATTCTCCATCAATTTTATGGTCATTGTCAATTGTTTTACTAGCTGCGTAAAAACTCACATCATTAATATTGAATTCATTTGTGATGCCTGTTTGCCATCCTGGTTTTTTTCTATCCCAAGAAAGCGTTTTACCCCGTAAGGTAAATTGAAACCATATTATTTCATCATTATCCAATTCCAAAAAAACATCAAAATAAGGTTCCTCTCCTTGAAACCAAATTCTGCTCAAACCTGGTTTATTACCTTGTTTTAATAGCTTTTGCTCAATCGGGCGTAAAGATGCACCTAATGATGCAATTTCATTTTCATTAACTACGTCATTTGTCATTGGTCATTTGTTATTGGGCATTTGTCATTAGCTAAAGACTAACAACTGGCGACAAAGTACTACTTTGGTGATATTTCTCCTGCCTTCACAAATAGAATTTGCGAGGAATTCAACCACTGGGAATCAAAAGAACCCAAGTGAGTAGTAGTAATCAGGGTTTGAAAGCGGTCTTGAATCGCATCAAGCAATTGATTTTGCCGAGATGGATCTAGTTCGGCAAGAACATCATCAAGCAATAACAGTGGTGGTTCTTTAACTACTTCTTCTATTAGTTGTAATTCTGCTAATTTTAAAGCTAGAACTAAGGTTCGTTGCTGACCTTGAGAACCGTATTGACGGGCAGGTGTCTGGTTAATAGTTAATTCTACTTCGTCACGATGGGGGCCGACAAGGGTAGTGCCTTGATGGATTTCAGCAATGGCTCGTTGCTGAATTTTTGCTAAAAAAGCTTGTTGTACTTCTTCGGGATGGCTATCTTCCAAAGGAACGTTAGGCGCATACTTAATTTGCAAAATTTCTGTGCTACCACTGATGCTGGCGTGCCAAGCTGTGGCGATAGGAGCTAATCGCTGTATAGCGCGATCGCGTCGTCTAATGACTCTTGTTCCTGTGGTAGCTAACTGTGCATCCCACAAAGCTAATTCTGTTGAGTGCTGAGTCGCTAAACGGGTGGGCGAATCTTCTAACTTGAGTGGACTGGCGTTGTTGAGTGTTGAGCTTTGAGTTTTTTTTAAAAAAGCATTGCGCTGCCGCAACACCTGATTGTATTGGTGCAAAATGTGAGCATAAACTGGTTCAAGTTGGATTAAAAGTGTATCTAACCAATCGCGGCGACCTTCTGGGCCGCCGCGTACCAGTTCTAAATCAAGGCTAGAAAACTGCACTGCATTGATGACACCGAGAAAATCCATTTGACGGCGCACAGATTCGCCATTGAGAGCAACGCTACGGCGACCATTACGCCGTAGGGTTAAAGTCAGTTCACTCGTACCTGTTTGGCGCTCAAGGTTAGCATTAATTTGAGCGGCAGTTTCTCCTTCTCGGACTAAATCGCGATCGCGTGCCATCCGATGCGATCGCAATGTCGCTAGCAACTCTACCGCCTCCAACAAATTCGACTTTCCCTGAGCATTATTACCGACCAAAATTGTTTTGGCAGCACAAAACTCAACCTTCTGGTCTTGGTAATTGCGAAATTGTCGGAGGTGTAGAGTTTTGAGGTACATAGTCAAAAGTGAGGAGTCTGGAGTTATGAGTAGAGACGCGATGAATGGCGTCTGTACAGAAGTTATGAGTAGAGACGCGATGAATGGGGTCTCTACAGAAGTGAGGAGTTATGAGTTAAAAACTTATAATTAATAACTCTTAACTCCTCACTCATAACTTTTTCACACACTCCTCTTACCCATAAGCCGCAAGAAAAGCTTCTCCAATTCAATCCAGACAAACATCAGCGCACTGAAGCCAATACAAATCCACAACTCCGTTGGACTTAGCCAATGAGTACCAAAGAAATTTCGCAGAGGCGGGACATAAATTAGCATCAATTGCAAAATCGTTGTGACGACAACTGCCGCTAACACAAAAATATTGGAGAAGGGATTCATCTCGATAGTCAGTCGATTATTGGAACGAATCGCGATCGCATGACCCATTTGGGCGATACAGAGCGTGGTAAAGACCATTGTTTTCCAAGCATCGCGATCGCCTTGATAACCCTCTGCATGGGTATGGTTATAAGCCCACCACATCAAGGCAATGGAGATAATGGCAAAGATGATACCAATGCGAATCATATAAGAACCCAAGCCCCTAGCAAAAATACTTTCTCTGGGGCTGAAGGGCGGACGTTTCATTACGTCTGGTTCTGGCGGTTCCACAGCCAATGCGAGGGCTGGTAAACCATCTGTGACCAAGTTCATCCACAGAATTTGCAAGGGGGTCAGGGGAACGCCTCCCAAACCAATTAAAGGTGCAGCGGCAATTGTCAGGACTTCGCCAATGTTACTACCCAGAATGTACTTAATAAAACGGCGGATGTTAGTGTAAACAACTCTGCCTTCCTTAGTAGCGGCGACGATGGTAGCGAAGTTGTCATCTAGTAGCACCATGTCACTGGCTTCTTTACTCACATCAGTACCAGTGATGCCCATTGCAATCCCGATATCAGCTTGTTTGATAGCTGGGGCATCGTTGACACCATCGCCTGTCATTGCCACAAATCGGCCCCGACGTTGTAGTGCTTGGACAATTCGCAGTTTGTGTTCTGGGGCGACCCTAGCATAAATGCTCACCAAGTCAACATTGTCCTCTAGTTCTTGGTCGCTCATCCGTTGCAATTCTTGACCTGTGAGAACACGATCGCCTTCTTGGGCAATTCCTAAATCAGCAGCGATCGCTCTGGCTGTCAACTGGTGGTCGCCAGTGATCATTACTGGGCGAATGCCTGCATCTCGACATTCTTGCACAGCTGCCCTCACCTCTGGGCGCGGTGCATCTAGCATACCGACTAATCCCAGCCACACCAACCCCTGCTCGGATGTTTCGTCTGAACCTTCTGGTGGTACTTCTACAAGTGGTTTGTAGGAAAAACCTAGCACCCGCAAACCTTTACTTGCCATTTCGTCATTGGCTGCCAGAATTTGCTGGCGTTGCTCATCGGTTAAGGGGGCTGAGTGATTACCCAAATGAAGCTGAGCGCAACGTGCCAAGATTAACTCTGGTGAGCCTTTGGTAAACATTAAGTAGCCTTCAGATTGTAAAAGACCCGCGATCGCTGGGTCTACTGCGCTCAAGGAGGCTTCACCTGTTGCTACTTGCTCCACCTGAGAAATTACACTCATCCGCTTGCGTTCTGAGGAAAAGGGAAATTCCGCAACACGGGGTAATTTACTATTCCACTGGTCTTTTTCAATTCCGGCTTTGCCCGCCAGTGTAATCAATGCGCCCTCTGTAGGATCTCCTAAAATCGCCCATTCGCCGTTTTCTTTTTGCAGCACTGAGTCATTACAAACAGCACAGGCGACTAGCAAAGCTGGGATTTCTGGATACTCATCTACAGGAATTGTTTGACTATCTAACTGAAAATCCCCTGTAGGCGCATAACCTTGTCCGGTGACACGAAAGGTTTTGTTATTCGTGTAAATTGATTGCACCACCATTTTGTTCTGTGTCAGCGTACCGGTTTTATCAGAACAGATGGTTGTGACAGAACCCAAAGTTTCTACTGCCGGCAGTTTGCGGATTAAAGCTTTCTGACGTACCATCCGCTGAGTTCCCAGTGCCAGGGTGACGGTGATGACAGCAGGTAAACCTTCTGGAACTACAGCAACAGCCATACTTAAAGAAACTTCCAGCAGTTCTTGGATGTTGCTAAAACCTCTTGCCTGGATAACACCGCCGATGACGACGATCGCCACAAGAATCAAAGAACCCGTAACTAGAACGTTGCCTAATTGCGTCATCCGCTGCTGCAAAGGGGTGGGTTCACTGTCCACTGCCTGCAACATGGCGGCAATTTTACCGAGTTCCGTTCGCATTCCAGTCTTGGTTACTAGAACCTTACCTCGTCCTTGGACTACTTCGGTTCCTTGGAATACCAAATTAATGCGATCGCCTAAATCTGTTTCTTCAGGCAGTTGTAATACTGCTTGTTTATTTACAGCTTCGGCTTCACCTGTTAGTGCCGACTCACGTACCTGTAAATTAGACTGTTCTATCAAACGTCCATCTGCGGCTATCTGCACCCCAGCTTCCAGCAGCATCACATCCCCTGGTACTAGTTCTTTGGCGGCGACATCCAGCAGTTTACGATCACGGATGATTCGCACTAAAGGAGATGAGAGTTTTTTCAGGGCTGCTAAGGCTTTTTCAGCACGGCTTTCTTGGACATAACCGAGTACGCCATTGAGGATGACAATCGCCAAAATAGCGATCGTATCTTTAAATGGCACTTCCCCAGGTTTCAAGCTGCCAGATCGCCAAGCCATCAAGTCTAAAAAACCAGAAATTAGGGCTACACCAATCAGCATCAATAACATGATGTTCTTGAACTGATCAAGTAAAATTTCCCAAGCACTACGGCCAGCAGTTTCTTCTAGTTCATTAGGCCCGTATTCTTGCAACCTCTGTTGAACTTCTTGGGATGTTAAGCCACTGTCTGCGTTACTATCAAGCAGGTCTAGCGCTTTATCAACTTCTAAACTATGCCAAACGGCGGCACCTTCAGGCAAAGAATTAGCAGACATCGTGTAGGTCACAGGAAATGGTTACAAAATTCGATCATAATTTAGTGATGGCAGGAATTCCATCAACTAAAGTTACATTAAGCTTGTCTCCAAGCTTTAGGAGCGCAAATGTAGTTTTTGACATTTGCCAATTTCTCCTCTGTTGACATAGTAAGTGTTATTTCTAACGAAAGAGTTTTTTGGAACATATATTACTGATAATTGTGATAATTGTGAGTAATGTATGTAGGTTTGGTTACAGAGGATATACCATAATTTATTCTAGGCGTGCTAAACCGTTAAAGAAATATGCTTAATATGAGTTTTGCACTCCCCAGTTTGACCGTTAGCCAGATGTTTGGGCAAAGGATAATTCGACCACTTACGGCTGCTACCCTATGTGGCATTGCTTTTATTAAAGATAAACTCATCGCTATTGACAGTGTTAAAGGGCATTTACTAGAAATTGACCCTATTTCTGACAACAGCAAAATTCTCAATCCACATCAAGTTAAAGAATTTTGCGATGTCACTGGTTTAGCGGTGTGGGAAGATACTCTGTGGGTGACCCGTGATAACAGTGTTTATATATCCAACTTTACTGATTTGGCTTTAGAGCATTTTGTCACATTGCCTTATCCCGCTAATGGCATTGCAGTTTGGGAATCGACAGTTTACGTCAGTTGCCAAAAACTTGGCTATATTCTGATTTATGACAGCGAGACACGCAAAGAAATTGCCAGGTTTTACGCTCCTGGTGTGGGGGTGGAAAATTTAGTAGTCAGCCAGGAAAGGCTTTGGATTTGCGATCGCACTGAACAAACAGTTTACGCAATGGACAGGGCGACTGGAGAACTTATATTTAGTGTCTTAACGCCGTTTGACTCTCCCACTGGCATAGCGATACATCAAGATGGCGATACAGGTAAGGAAAGTCTCTTCGTTGCTTACGCCTCTGAGGAGCCTTATATTCGGGATAACCCAAATGCTGACCCAAATCATGAGCTAACATACCGCGATCGGACTTTTATACATCCTCTGCATTATCATTACGAGCCAGATAAACACTACGCCCTCTCTAATGGCTATCTCATTGAAATGTCCTATGCTGAGGAAATAGCCCCATTAGATGAGGTGTATTTACCTGATGTTGAATGGCGCATCGCTCTACCATCGGAAACTGACCGTCAAAAAGTGAAACACGTTGAACCCATTGGTATACCCTTCACTGAAGAAGTAGTAGACGGGCAGCGTGTGGCAGTGTTTAAATTTGATTCCCTTAGCCCTGGCGAACGGCATATATTTGGCTGGAAAGCTCTTTTAGAAGTCAGAGGAATTAAGTATCGAATTACACCTAGAGATGTTGAAGATATTCCTGACCTTTCACCAGAGGTGCAAGCTCGTTATTTGGTGGATGATGACGATTTAGCAATGGATAGTACCATTGTTCGCCGTTCTGCCAAAGAAGCAATTGGTTCTGAAACCAATCTGTTACGGAAAATGTATAACATCCGTAACTATGTATATGACGAATTATCTTATGGTATTAAGCCATATATTGATACACCAGATGTGGTTTTAGAACGCGGTGTTGGTTCCTGTGGCGAATATGTGGGTGTCTTACTCGCCCTATGCCGTTTGAATGGTATCCCTTGCCGGACTGTCGGTAGATATAAGTGTCCTCCTAATAGCGAACACCAGGGTGTACCTCTACAGCCTGACTTTAATCATGTTTGGCTAGAGTTCTACGTACCGAATTATGGCTGGTTGCCAATGGAATCGAATCCTGATGATATTGGTTATGGTGGCCCTTATCCCACACGCTTTTTTATGGGCTTATGCTGGTATCACATTGAAATTGGCAAAGGTATTACTTTTGAGGTTGTAACTAGTCAAGGTAAACGGCTAACTAAAGAAGATATCCCCATTGGTGATTTAGCAATTAATCATATTCGCTTTACAATTCTTAAAGAATTACCACCATTTTGAATTAGGGCACAGGGCATGGGGCATTGGAAATGAAGCAGTTAGGGTGTGTTATGCCGTAGGCTAACGCACCTTAATACTCTTTGGTTAACCACAATACCTACACTTGCATTCAACTATTAACTCTCAAGCTTGGCAGTGGATATGATTGAGACTGCTTTAAATTAGCAAACTCGCAGATAGAGTTAAATGGGCAAAAGCGGCAGTGAGAACCTGGATTCGGTGGGAAAACTTTACTAAAGTTACTAGTCTCTTTCTGATATTTGTGCAAATCATGCTGATGCTTATGGGCAATATTAGCTAACTCAAATTCTAAGGATTTAAATTCGCTATTGTTGATGCTAATTAACTCAGATTTCTTAGATATTTCTAGATTATAAAATGATGCGACAGCTTGTCTTCCCGGATAAAGATAACGAGCTGCTAATAAGTAAACTAGAGCTTGTCGTTTATCAAAAGCAGATTTCCCAGTTTTGAAATCTAAAATATGTAAAGTGCTATCAGACTCAATGAAAACGCAGTCCATAGCCGCATATAAGCGAAAACAATAATCTTCTTGTTCAATTACTATCGGTTTGGGAAAACCTTCATCGCCCGGAGTTAATTGGATGATGTTTTTATCTAAAAGCAACGGAGCATCATGATATTTTTGCAAAATTTGCAGCACGCGTTGCTGGACTTGATCGCTTGAGTTGGCTAATTTCAGTAGCTGCGCAACTTTTTCTACACCATCAGATTGATTTAGAAGATGCCTGTGATGATGAAACTCATAAACGCCTTTTTGGGCAAGTATCCCAATCCGCTGGGGTGCAGTAGCTTTTGCTAACAAGGCTTTGACTTGTGGTTCGTGTTGCCGCGCTTTGATAAACCCCCGTCTCATCTGGCAATGCCAGCGTTCTTGCCCTGTCGCTGGGGCAACTAAAGACCAAAGGTGGTAGCTGGCAAAAGGTCGATCAGGGGTTGACATTGCTCAGAGAGAGTGAGAGAAAATACGAGTGGAGAAGTCTCTTGCGTGGCTTGGGCTGTTAGGGCTAGCTCTTCACCAAGTCCAGGCTGCTGAACTTCGGGAGATACTTGCTGCTACATACGCTTTGCGAAAAGCTTCCTAATAGAAGTAATGAGAAACGGGAGAGAGTGGCAAAAATGAGCGCCAGTGGCAATTGCAGCAAGATAAAATTTGGCACTGATGGATGGCGAGGAATTATTGCCGATGACTTTACTTTCGCGAATGTACGGAAAGTAACAAGGGCGATCGCCAGTTACTTGGAAACAGCCTATAGCAAAGATCGAACAGTACTTATTGCCTACGATACTCGCTTTTTAGCTGACCGGTTTGCCCACACAGCCGCCCAAGTCTTGGCAGATTTGGGTTGGACTGTGAAAATTACTGATCGAGATTGCCCCACGCCAGTAATTGCCTACAACGCCCGTCACCTCAATTCGGCCGGGGCATTAATGTTTACCGCTAGTCATAATCCAGCACCCTACTGTGGAATTAAATATATACCCGATTATGCCGGGCCTGCCACTCCAGAAATTACTGATACTATTGTGGCAAATATAAAAAGTGCATCGGATGAACTGCCTAGTAGCAGCCCGTTGGGTTCTATTTCTATTTTCGATCCGAAACCGGATTATCTGCAATTTATCTATACGCTACTTGATGTTGAGCGGATCAAGAGCGCTCATTTAAAAGTAAAGTACGATGCCTTATATTCTACTTCTCGCGGCTATTTAGATGAAGTTTTACAACACAGTGGCACGCAGTTAGAAAGTTTCCACACTTGGAGAGATGTATTATTTGGTGGCGGGATGCCAGAACCCAAAGGAGAACAATTAGTTGGGTTAATAGAAGCAGTACGCCGTGATCAAGCAGATTTGGGTTTGGCGACAGATGGAGATAGCGATCGCTTTGGCATTGTCGATGAACAAGGAACCGTCCTCACCCCCAACACTGTGCTGCTGGTGCTAGCACGTCATCTAATCAAAAATAAAGGTAAAAGCGGCGCGATCGTCCGCACTGTGGCTACAACCCATCTGCTGGACAATCTCGCGGCTAAATATGGGTTGCCAATTTATGAAACAGCAGTAGGCTTTAAATACATTGGTGAAAAGATGCGAGAAACTACCGTGCTGATTGGTGGGGAAGAATCAGGCGGTTTAAGCATACTTGGCCATATTCCTGAGAAAGATGGGATTTTAGCCGATATGCTAGTGGCAGAAGCGATCGCTTATGAAGGTAAACCTTTGAGTCAATTGGTAAAAGAAGCAATCACCGAAGCTGGTGGCTCGCTTTACAACACACGCCTTGACTTGCACCTTACTGAATCCCACAAAGTCGCTGTTATCGACTCCTTTACCAAAAACCCACCTACAGTAGTTGCAGGGATTATAGTCAAAGAAGTTGGGCATAAAGACGGTATTAAGCTGTATTTAGAAGATGGAAGTTGGGTTTTATTGCGTCCTTCCGGTACAGAACCATTGGTGCGCGTCTACCTAGAAACTAACTCTCCTGAAAAACTTACCCAAATTGCTCAAGAGTTGGAGAGCGTAATTGCTAAGCTAGAGGCAGTAAGTAGCAGTTTAATCAGTAAGAGTTAAGATTTATAACTTAGCAATTCTTAACTTCTAATTTGTATACAAAAGATGAAAACTCTGGCTCCTTTTTTAACATCTCTGGTTATAGCTATTTGGGTAGTAGCGATCGCGATTATTTCAGTCCAAAATGCTACCCCAGTATCGTTAAAATTCTTAACATTCCAATCGGTTCAGATACCAGTGGGTTTATTCCTAGCTTTCAGCGCTGCTTTGGGGTTAATTGTTATGGCAGTTTTACAACCACTCTGGGGTCTTGCTGGTTCTGGACAAGGTAATTCTAGATTGGAAGACGACGCTGAATTTTTTGTCGATGATGAAGATTTTTGAGGGTTAAAAAAACTTCAATCTGGATAGCGCTTTGATGTGTGGAGAACCCGAAGAATTTCTACAGACTCTTCTTTGACACGGTAAATAATATAAGGTGTGCTAGATATGACAAGCTCTCTTGTAGTTTCTATCCGTCCAGGTCGCCCCATAAAAGGATAATTCTCAAGTTGAGTCACAGCACTTTGAATCTTCAAGATTACTCCCTGTGCTGCTTCTGGATTTTCTTTGAGGATATAACTATGAGTTTGTTCCAGATTACGAAGCGCACGACGTAGCCACTTAACCTGCATTGGTTAGCCTTGCAAAAGCCGCTTTTACTTCCTCATCACTTGCAAAGTCTCCAGTGTCTGCTTTAGCAATCCCCTTTTGAATTTCCTCAATTTGTCATTGATACGTCTTTAGATAAGCGGCTACCGCCTCATTCAACACATAGCTCCGATCGCGATTCATTCCTGCGGCGATCGCATCTAGTGCAGCCTTCTTATCGCTATCTATCCGAAACGTAATGTTTTCTTTGCTCATTGTCCCATCAGTTCCAGTTATATTGCATCGTATAGCATTGCAAGATAACGCAATGTACCGCACAAGGTGAATTTCAAATACCAGATGAATTGATTTACTATTGTATTCATGCAATTTGAGTGGGATGAGCGTAAAAACCAAAGCAATATAACAAAGCATGGTTTTGACTTTGCTGATGCTTTTCGTATTTTTAATCTACCGATGCTTACATACCTTGATCAGCGAGAGGATTATGGTGAAGATAGGTATATTGCTATTGGATTACTTGATGGACGAGTCGTAGTAGTTGTTTACACCGAGCCTGATGAAGGAAAAGTTCGGATCATCTCATTACGAAAAGCACAATCTCACGAACGAAAACGCTATGAACAACACCTCAAGAACCGATTGGGATAGAATCGATGCCATGAGCGACGAAGATATCGACACCTCAGATATCCCACCCTTATCAGATGAGTTTTTTGCTAAAGCACAATTGCGAATGCCTAAGTCAACTGTAAAAATTACAGTTCAGTTAGATCCTGAAACTTTTGCTTGGTTCCAATCACAGGGAGATACTGCTGAACAACAGATGGCTTTCGCATTAAAGATTTATGCAGAAGCACACAAAGCTTATCCAACGTCTGAGGCGAAAAATGGAAACTAAGTATGATTTTAGTTAATTCGTTAATTCCGTGTTGTAACTGGGAATAATTTAAGCAGCTTACTGATTTCAAAGACCGACGCTATGAATTTTTCGGATAACTTAAAAAAAGGAACAACTTGGGGACTTTGCTTGGGTATGGGCTTGGGTAGCCTAGCAATTCTAGTATCTGGGCTTATTGACTTTAACTCTGCTGATGTCACAGACCTAGCACAGATACAAACAGGTATTTTTTATATAATTATTTTTGGCATTTTTGGCTATGCATTAGGCGGTACAGTTGCTCTATTTGTTGTTAGTGTGATACGCACTCTAAAGGTTGTACATTGGGTATTTGCTGTTTTAGCAGGAAGTGTTCTAAACCTTCTGACTGCTCTAATGGGTAGTATAGTTGGTTGGACAAGTATCTCACTTATTCCAATTTTGTTAATTGTACGTCACTATCTAGCGGAAAACTCACCTCAATGGATTGAAAAAGCTTTAAATGATGCAATTGTTGCGTTCTTAACTAGCCTAATTTTGACTGTTATAATATTTTGTTTTCACAACATTACTGGTATCAGTTTAGTTAAAGTGTAGTAAATGGCTCCCTTCCTTAGCTTGAGTTGATGTAACTATAGCAACTACATAACTTGTGCAATCACATTGCTCAAAAGCTAACACCTCAACTCAATGGATATAAGGAGCGATCACGTTAGTATCGAAACACTGTAAAGCTCAGCTAGTGACAATGTTCAATCAGGTAATAGGCGAGTCGTGAGCGCAATTTATAGAGCAGATTTTAATTTGTGGATTCAACAAACAGCCCAGTTATTGCGATCGCATCGCTGGCATGAAATTGATGTGGAACATCTGATTGCAGAGGTTGAAGACTTGGGCAAGAGCGAACGGCGAGGTATTACCAGTCAACTAACTCGCCTGTTACTACATCTGCTCAAGTGGCAGTATCAACCTCAACGCCGCTCAGATAGTTGGCTGGATTCCATCACTGATGCTCGTACCCAGATTGATTTAGCCCTTAAAGATAGTCCTAGTCTCAAGGGTTATCCTATAGAGCAACTTGAGGAGAGCTATCAAAGAGCGCGTCGTCAAGCAGTCAAGCAAACAGGTATGCTAATTTCCGTGTTTCCAGAAGAGTGTACTTATTCTTTAGAGTTAATTTTGGATGAAGACTGGTTACCAGAGTAAAGCAGCTAAGTTTGATAGCTTTGTGTTAGTTGCAGCTTCAGGTAATCAATGAAGTCTATAAGTTCTGTATCAGAAAGTTGTAAACGCGATCGCTTGCCATATTGTTGTTGTAAAAACTCTCTTCCCTGATCTGGAGTCCAATTTAATTGTGCTAAATATGTATCACTCTGAACTATAAAAGCCTCACGTAGTTCAGCCGTTATTGCATTCGTGAATATTTTTCTTTGACCTTGATTTAAATTTTGATTACCGTTAATTTTTAAACTTACTTTCTGCCCTAAAGCCTGCCAGTCAATTTCTTTATGTCCGTCCCAACTTACACCTATAGATTGATAAGTAACTGGATCGTAAATATTGCAAAAGACTACTGTTTTATCTCCAGGTTTCACGCTGATAGTAAGTGGATTACTCACTTGTTGAGAAGTAAGGGTATCTAAAGACAACAATAGACTTTTGGAAAAGTAAGTATCATTTCCTGATTGAATGATATAAGGTTTGTCTGCCAAAATATACAAATTTGTTTTTTTGTCTAGACCAAATGTATTTTCAACTTCTCTATCAACTTCTATTCCTGTTATCACTCCAGTTAACGCTCTCTCGTAAATTGGAATACGTCTGTTATCTTCAGCAAGCATATACCAACAGCAATCATTATCTTTTTTGACAAAGACATATTGAGGTTTTGGGATAGCACCAAATCCTAATTTAACTTGCATATTTTATCTGAAAGTTTTTTTAAATAGATTTATTTAGCAACAAGCTTTTACGGATTTTACCGTCAAGCGATGAGTTACTTTATAGATATAATTCCCTAAATAGCAAACCAATTAACATTCAAACAGCGAAAATTTTAAAGCTTAGTTAGGGCTTCTAAGATACAAGGGTGGGCTAATTGCCCACTCTACCTAAAGTTTGCTGTATCTATATGTATGTGAATTTGGTTTAGACAATAAGAAATTTTAAGCTAAAGTCTCTGGATCGACACCAAGTGCTTTTAACTTTTCCACTAGTATTTGCGCTCGTTGTTCCGCTTCTGCACGCCGTTGTTCTGCTTGCACGCGCAAATGTTGCTCAAAATTTGCGCGTTCTTCGGCTTCCCTGATGCGTTCTTCTGGGGTTGGCACTCTTTGCCCTTGCTCGTCATACCAGTACAACCATTCCCGCACTATACCTTGATAAATTCCGCGTTCTCGCCCAATTCCTAAACCAATTTCTGGTAGCCAAACCGGATTTCCTGACATTAGGATATATTCGCCATCCACTAAGCAATACACTTCCAAAGGTGGCTTTTTACGACGTAAAGGGCTATATACAACGTAGTACAAAATTCCTAATTCTTTAGCATAGAATTCTTTCTTGCTACTATATTCTCCCTGATATGTTTGGGAAACAACCTCTATTGCTAAAATTGGCAGTTTGTTTTCTTCCCACAATACATAACTAAAGCGTAAATTCTCATCAATAAAACGCTTAACTCCCACGCTGAGAAACCCATCAGGGACAATAGCCGATTTATTTGGGTCGTAATAAATGCCCATCCCAACGCCAAAAAACCAATCCCAACGTTCTGACCAAAACAAAGCCAGCACCGCTTTCAACAAGCCGGGAATTAAATCTTGTAGTTCATTATCCACAGGTGTATCCTCTGAGTCAGGTAGCTCTTCGGAAGATGGCAAACAGTGTAATGGGTTGTAGTTTAACATGAGTGGTATTGGTAGATGCTAAGTCTAAGAGATTGGAGAAAAGTAATTTAGTTTTTTGAATTACACAAACTTTGGATAATGCAGATTTTTTAATTTTATTTACTCCAAGTTAACAGATAGTAGTCAATGTTTTTGTTAGGAAAGTCATTTGAAATAATTTCTTGATAGATTTTAGTCTTTATGGTTAGCTTTATTCGTTTGGCAAATTCTAAGTATTTTCAGAAATTCAGGTTAAAGCTTTGACAGAGTTTTATTACCCTAGTTGGCTCTATCAAGAGTTAATTGATAATTCCTTACCTTGGCAAGAAGGTAAGAGAATGAGCTTTAGCGAGTTCCATGAACAATATACACTACATGATTCCCACTGGATAGGCGTCTTTTATAACGTTGCATTTTAACAAGCCGTAACATCAGCTATTGTGTGGGATGTTTTTTGGTTGCTTAAAGCAATTAAAAAAAAACACTACTATAATAGATAACTTGCTTTATTTTTTTATCAGATTGACTGGTATTGAACAGGTAAGTACGGCTAATTATATTGATATTGAATATGTTTGTCGAGCAATAACTAGTAGCGAAATTGTAGAATTAGACGGAAAAAAGTTTTTGGCTATTTATGATGTGTATGAAGGACAAATTAATATTGTTTATCAAGGTCAAGAAATATTCTTGGCAGTAGGGCAAGATAAGAGTATTTTAAAGATTTAAAGAATAAATACAAAAAAGAGCAGGTAGAAAACCTGCTCTTGAAGCCCGGTAAATTTCAAAAATGAATTGCTGGCTAATTACCAATTAGCGGCGCATTCAAAGAAACTTTAGGAGCTTCCTCTTTTTGCTGTGCCAATGTCGGCACGGAATTACGCAATCTTTCCGTCAATTGTACAGTTGTAGAGTCGTACATCTGAGTCAGCAATTTTGGATAAAAACCAATGCCAATAATTGGCACTAACAAACAGGCGATGATAAATACTTCTCTGGGTTCAGCATCTATCAAAGCTTGATGAGCAACTAATTCCTCGTTCTCTTGCCCATAGAAAATTTCTCGCAACATCGAGAGCAGATAAATCGGAGTTAAAATTACTCCAACTGCCATCAAGAAGACCACAATAACTTTGAATGTGGAGCTATAAGCATCGCTAGTAGCAAAGCCAACAAATACCATTAACTCTGCTACGAAACCACTCATCCCTGGTAAAGCTAGAGAAGCCATAGAACAGGTGGTGAACATGGCAAAAATCTTCTGCATCCTCTTGCCGACACCGCCCATTTCATCCAACATCAGGGTGTGTGTCCGGTCGTAAGTCGCACCTACAAGGAAGAACAAACTCGCCCCAATTAACCCATGAGAAACCATTTGTAACACTGCCCCACTCAATCCTAAATCAGTGAAGGTGGCAATACCAATGAGTACAAAGCCCATGTGAGAAATAGAGGAGTAGGCAATTTTTCGTTTGAGGTTGCGCTGGGCAAAGGATGTCAAAGCGGCGTAGATAATGTTAACTACCCCCAAAATTACCAAGGCTGGCGCAAAATAAGCGTGAGCATCGGGTAGCATTTGGGCATTCATCCGAATTAAGGCGTAACCGCCCATTTTCAGCAAAATGCCTGCAAGTAACATATGCACAGGGGCTGTAGCTTCGCCGTGGGCATCTGGTAGCCAAGTATGCAAGGGAATGATCGGCAACTTGACGGCGTAGGCAATCAGGAAGCCACCATAAATTAAAAGTTGGAAATTTAGGGCGTAGTCTTTGAGGCCAAGCGATCGCATATCAAAAGTGACTGTATCGCCATAAAACGCCATTGTCAAAGCGCCTATCAAAATAAACAGCGAACCACCAGCAGTATACAAAATAAACTTGGTAGCTGCATATTGCCGCTTTTTCCCTCCCCAAATTGCTAGCAGCAGGTAAACCGGAATCAATTCTAGTTCCCACACCAGGAAAAACAACAACATATCCTGGACGGCGAACACGGCAATTTGACCGCCATACATCGCCAAAAGCAAAAAGTAGAATAGCCTAGGCTTGAGTGTCACTGGCCAAGCTGCTAGAGTTGCCAGGGTGGTAATGAATCCTGTCAAAATAATTAGGGGCATAGACAAGCCATCTGCCCCTACCGACCATTTCAAATCTAGTTGCGGAACCCAAGAGTAACTTTCTACCAACTGTAAATCTGGATTGGCAAAGTCGTACTGGGTATAAAAAGCATAAACAATCAGTGCAAAATCAATCAATCCGACAATTAAGGCATACCAGCGTACTGTTTTGCCGTCTTTATCTGGGATGATGGGTGTAAGTAGTGACGCGGCGATCGGAAACAGAATAATCGTCGTCAGCCACGGGAAATGAGCTGTATTCATCGCAATTCTTCTGCTATCAAAATCATGTTTGGCAAGAACTCACTAGCTATTAAGTAGCAGCTTTTCGGGAGTTTGACCTTCAACGTTAGGTTGATTTAATTAAATTGGCAATTCCCTATTTTTTATTTTGGGAGTCTTTTTTTGACATTTGGGGGTGCGAAATGTGTGTTGTGATACTCCCAGTAAAGTCAAAAATTTACCCTAAAAAAGCCGCTAAAATCATACTTTAGTGGTGCGATGTCTACGACAAGCCACTCTGCGTCTACGCATAGCCCAACCTATTGCTAAAAATACACGATGCTGTTTGGTGGTTGTTGAAAAAAGCAATTTGGTGCAAAAAAGCATGACAGGAGAAATAACCCTATGATAATCGCACAAATTGAAAGCCAGATTCGTTATGTCACCAACATAGAGGGACAAACAACAGATGTACTCGTCCCTATAGAACTTTGGCAACAGCTTATAAGTTCCATAAATTCTGATAACGTCAGTGGTTTAGCTTGGATTGATGAACAAGAGCCAAAAGCACAAATATTAGCCGACTTGCAAGAGTCCGTAAGACAAGCAGCAGGAGGACAAACTTTCCCAGTTTCAGAGCTTTGGGACGATATCGAAGCCTAGATTTATGGCAGAAGTCCGCTTTACACCTCCCTTCAAGCGCCGTCTCAAAACTCTGACTAAACGTTATCGCCAAATTCAAATTGACATTCAACCCATTATTGATCAGCTACAGGTTGGGAATTTTATCGGCGATCAAATTTCTGGGATAGACTTGACCGTTTTTAAAGTTAGAGCAAAAAACAGTGATATCCCGACGGGCAAAAGTGGTGGATATCGGGTGATTTATCAGGTTGTCTCACCTGAATGTGTCTTACTTCTACTCATTTATGCAAAATCGGATCAGACAGATGTGAGCTTAGAAGAAATTGAAGATGCAATTAAAAAGACATAGCTGTACATAGATAAAGCGCGATCGCCCACAATACCATATCATTTATCTACTGTGTAGTCTGTCTCCTATAGCAATAACTTCATGCCTTTCTCCGATTTCACTAATCCTTACCAAAATCCGGCTAACATACCACAGGACTATCGCCAGCATATAAATCTACAGAAGTTATTTAAAGCTGATGGTTCTTATGTGCGTCCAGCAGAAGACCCTGTGACGATGTGGGCGCTTCAGATTTTAGTAGAAAAGTACGGTGTTCCACTAGAGGCAATGGAACTAGAACTAAATTCAGATTTTGCCGAGGGAACTCATCAAGGTGGGCGACGCTATCAAGGACGGGCAGACCTTGTAGTTTACGATGACCGTTATGCTGATTCTATAGGTAATTTGGATGTAGCCTTCATTATGGTGGAGGCTATGGAACCAAGTAAAAAAGTTGGCGGGACTGAGGGCGAAGGTTGGGTCGATCATCTTAATCGACTCAATGCTTACATGAGTGCTTCACCATCTGCCCGTTATGCGATTTTAACCAGTGGTAAACATACAGTAATTTATCGTCGTGACCTTGAATATCCAAGAAAGTTAGAAATAATTGGTGATTTACAGAAGTATGAAAGCGCCCGTGAAGCCGCAAAGCACAGTTTTTATACTGTAATTCTTAATCCCAGTGAACCAGATGGGATTCAAACAGGACTCACGCCCCTAACCCGTGATAGGTTTCGGGAGGTTTTGGGAGATACGCGTTCTGGTTGTCACTCTATTCTGAGAGATAACGAGGGTTTGCAGCCACAAGAAGCCGTTGATGCAATGGTTAAATTCTTGTTTGCTAAGTGGTACGACGAGCAAGCAACAGTAGACTTGGTAAAGCAAACAGGTGAACAACGAGCTTATGTGTTTAGTGTAAGTAATGAAACTGACCCAGAACGTCTATTAATTCAAGTCAGAGAAACTTTTGAGAAAGCGAAGCAGTGGGAACGTGAAACTTTAGCAAAAAAATTTGGTGACGATCTTTCGGCACGATTAGCATTTAATGAGGCTGATGTGTTGCAATTCAAGCCTCACACCACAATGGAAATCGTCAAGCGTTTACAGCCTTGGAGTTTGCGAAAATCTTCAGCAGATGTCAAAGGTGGGGTGTTTGAGGATTTTCTGAGTAAGACTTTCCGCGATGATTTAGGGCAATATTTCACACCTACACCTGTAATTAATTTAATGGTGGGAATTTTGCAACCTACAGTAAATGATTATGTTGGCGATCCTGCTTGCGGTTCAGCGCGGATGTTAACACACGTTTTAGATTATGTGCGTAAGCAGGAGTATGTAAAAGCAATAGCAAATAATGGTGGTAGTGCTGAAGGGATTAATCCTGAAGAACCAACGGAAGAGTTTATCAAGTTTCGAGATAATCATTTATTTGGTGCTGAATATTCTCGAAATGTGATGCACGTAGCGCGAGTTAATACTTTAATGAATGGCGCACAATATGCCGATTTAAAGGTAATGGATTCGCTGGAGCGATTGGGTAGCATTACAGGAGGAATTACAGAGGGGCTTCCAGAACGTCCTGGGTTTTATCTGGGAGGGTTGACGATGATTTTAACTAATCCTCCATTTGGTTCTAAATTAACGAATGAAAGTGTTCTAAAGGATTTTGCTGGACGAGATGGGGTGAGTAAGAAAAAGGGCAAGGTTGTTAAAAGTATTCCCCAAGAAGTAGCTTTTCTTAATCGTTGTTTGGAATATCTTGCACCCAATGGAAAGCTAGCCATTGTTTTACCTGATGGAGTATTGGCTAATAGTTCAATGCAGGATATTAGAGATTGGGTTTTACGTTGGGCAAGATTAAAAGCAGTTATTAGTTTACCACAAGAAACATTTGCGCCTTATGGTGCAGGCGTTAAAACTAGCATAGTTATTTTAGAAAAACGGAAAATACCTTTATTAGCTGAAGGACAGTTAGAAATAGGACAAGTACTTGTCGAAACAGGTGAAGATTACAACGTTTACATGGCTCGAATTGATGACATTGGTTATGATGCAACAGGTCGTTTTACTGTACCTGAAGAAAAGGCACATTTCCCTATTGAAGTAGTAGAAACAGTTACAGATTTTGAAAATCTAGCAGGATGGTAATGGATATTAATAAATATGATATAAAGCGATTTCTAGTTAAATCAAGTGATTTGACTAGAAAGAAACTTTTTGTTGAATTTTATCAACCTAAGTTTCAATTTCTATTTAAAAAGTTGCATGAATGTCCATATCCTCTTCATTCATTAAAGGAATTAAGTAACCGGATGTTTGACGGGCCTTTTGGTAGTAATCGTAAAGTTGATATGTATCAGGATAATGGAATAATACCTTACATTAGAGTTAAGGATGTTCTACCTTCAGGAATTTTTTTAGATGAACTTAAATACATATCTCAAGAAAAACACAATGAATTGATTCGTAGCCGTGTAGTTCCAGGAAATCTTTTGATAACAATAGCGGGTAGACTTGGGACTGCTGCTGTATTTCCTGAAAGTCTAAAAGAAGGTAATATTACAGGTCATATTGTTGGTTTAGAACTTTCAAAAGAAATAAATCCTCATTATGTTGCAACATTTATTAATTCTCAATTAGGTGAATTTCAAGCTATTAGATTAGGGCATAGAACAACAAGACCAGAATTAAATTTATCTGAAGTTGGAGAGTTTATAATTCCTGTTCCCCCTAAACCTGTTCAAGACCTTATTGCTCAAATAATACAGAGTGCTTATTCTACACATCAAGAAAAGTTAGTAGCAGCACAGAACTTAATTTTAGGAATCCAAGAGTATGTAATTAAAGTAATTGGAATTAAAAATGTTTTACCAGGAAGTCAAAATAGATTTATCATTAGGCGAGCACAATTAAATCGCTTTGATGTCCGTTATTTTTTACCATTCTATACTCAGTTAGAGCAGATAATAGAAAATTCAATATATCCAACAAAAAACTTGTCTGAGATTTGCATAAACATAGTAAATGGATTAACTCCTGCTAAAGACAGTTATACGGAAAATGGCTGTGTAGTAATAAAAGTTTCCAGTCTTACAAAAAATTGGCAAATTGAATGGAATAAAGTAGCTTTTACATCAAGAACATTTTTTCAAAAATCTAAAAAAGCATACGTAAAAGATGGAGATTTACTTTTACTTTCAGCCTCTCATCAGTTGGATTATATTGGTGGAAGTTTTGGTTTGGTAAGAGATATTCCTATTGAATATGTTGATCAATGTATGGCAGTTGGTGAGTTAATTATTGTTCGAGTTAATCATAAAATTGTACTTCCAGAATACTTACTTACTTGTTTTATCACTAAACCTATTCAAGAGCTTATCAACCGAATGTCTAGAGGTCAAACTGCTCACCTTTATGCAGAAGACTTGCAACATCTACGCGTTCCCTTACCGTCTATGGAAATTCAGCAAGTAATCGTAGATGAATTAAACAGACGACGTAATGAAGCAAATCATCTGTATACCGAAGCTGAATACTTGCTGACTGAAGCAAAAGCTCGTGTTGAACGCATGATATTAGGAGAAGAAGAAGTGACATGAAGGAGGGCAGTAAATATCAGCCACTCCTTGAATTTTTACGTGGCAGCGCTCAAAATGAAATAACTTTATCATTTGCTGAAATTGAGACTTTAATAAAAGATACTTTGCCCAATTCAGCAAAAAGTAAACGGGCTTGGTGGAGTAATCGGAGCAAAGGCGCATTACAAGCTTCAGCCTGGATAGAAGCAGGATATCGTGTTGAGGAAGTTGATTTTGATAAGCAGCAAATAAAATTTTATAAACCTCCTAATAACTTTCAAGTTCAGGTTAAAGGTGACACTGTAGTGTGGAATGGCGAATTAATCAAAGCACTGCGTCTTCACATGGGTTTAACACAGGCAGAGTTTGCAGAAAGGCTTGGGGTGCGTCAGAAAACAGTCAGTAATTGGGAAAACAGTCTTTATGTAATACCTCGCTCTACCTCCAAACATTTGGAATTGGTGGCTGAAACAGCTGGATTTAGATATGAGAAAAAGCCAGAAAATTCAGATTAGTTGATTGACATTTTAGTAATTAATTTACTATATTGTCAGGATAGCATTTGCTTCTGGCAGTAGTCAAGCATGAATATTCAAAACACCGAACCCAAAGCCCTCTTCCTCTCCCCGGACGGCAACGTATACCCCGACAGCCTAATTTGTACTGGCATCATCCCCGCAGAACTTGACGGCAAACCCTGCCCCCATTCCCAAGCAGGGCGCTTTCCTGGAATTAAACCTCTCAATCCTGAAGACTCAAACTACACCATCGACAAAGGAAAACCAGGCGACCTCTGCCCAACCTGCGCCAAACAACAACTTGCACACCTTGGACACTGGCAAGGTCACAGAAATCAAAAATTCCCTGAAGAACTTCTATCATTGCGCTTGTTCAAATGCCGGATGTGGCTATGGCTAGTTGTCCCAGGACTTCACGACCATG
The DNA here is from genome assembly GCF_038096175.1 of Nostoc sp. UHCC 0302. NCBI lineage: Bacteria > Bacillati > Cyanobacteriota > Cyanophyceae > Nostocales > Nostocaceae > Nostoc > Nostoc sp. UHCC 0302. Next base: position 7,950,456 of record NZ_CP151099.1, on the reverse strand, counting down.
ATGCAACCCAGCTTTTACCACAAAATCTATGAGATGAGAGTGTTTAGAAGCGATGAAAACACACTCACACTTACAGCAACCCAGCAACAAAATTACAAATCTTGTCAAAAGCCAGCAAATAAGTTTCCGAGGCTTCCTGCTGGCTCTTGGCTCCCTAACAAAAGGAGACATTCACCATGATAAAACCAGTTATTGCCCAAAATCATCCTTGGGTGATAGTAAAAACTGTAGTGATTACCCAATCTCACACCGTCGCCCGTTTTGCTAACCGCCAAGATGCAGACGACCATTTAAGATTTTTGCGTCGAACTATTCCCAACGGAGGTTTTGAGATTATGTTTGAACCACCAAATGATGTAAAAGAAGGCTTTAATCTTTAAATTGCTGACTATCAGCAAAAAAAAAGGAGTCTAAATTAGGCTCCTAAAAAACTTGAGTAAAAGGGCGGTTAGAAACCGCGTCTACACAGGCAAAACCCACGAAGGTGGGTTTCAAAAATTTAATTTTTCCTTAGTCCGCGCAGGCGGACTTCGTTTGTGTAGCCGCGAATTCTATTCGCCCTGGTTCTACATAAATCAAGTAACACCAAAGACAATCACTAAACCCAAAACAGCGCCAAACACTATCAAGGCATAGAATTGAGCGCGACCGTTTTCTAGGTATTTCAGACCTTCACCACTAACAAGGGTAAAAAAGCCTGTGAGGTTAACAGCACCATCGACAACGCGGAAATCCACTTCCATGACTTGTCTGGCTAGGCGGCGTAAGCCAAGGACAAAAACACGGTGGTAAATGTCATCAAAGTACCACTTGTTGAGGGATAACTCGTAAAGTGGTTTGATTTTAGCAGCGATCGCCTAGCCCAACCGGAGCATTGCTAAAAATGTATGATGCTGCTCAGTTATTCTTAAAAATAAGCATCATACATTCGTTAAAGTACACTGCAAATGCAAATTACCATCGAAATACCCGATGACATTGCCCATCAACTCGCTAATACCCCTGACCAACTTTCTCGCCGCGCCTTAGAATCTCTAGTGGTTGAAGCTTATCGCCATCAACAAATTTCTACTGCTCAAGTTCAACGTCTGTTAAATCTTTCTTCTCGACTAGCTACCGATGCTTTTCTTAAAACCTATGAAGCTTACCTACCCTACACCGTAGCTGACTTAGAGCAAGACTTACAAGCTATTGACCAAGCTATTACCCAGCAATGATAGTTGTATGCGATACTTCACCTTTGTGCTATCTCATCTTGATTGATTGTGTTGAAATTCTGCCTCAACTTTTCGGTCGCATCACCATCCCCAATGCCGTCTGCACAGAACTTCTTGCCGAAGGTTCTTACATCCAAGTTCAAAACTGGATAGCCCAACCTCCAAGCTGGTTAGAGATTCAAACTACCACATCTCTATTACCCAACTTATCTAACAAACTTGGTATAGGTGAGCAAGAAACCATTTCTCTGGCTGTCCAACTCAACGCCGCCCTAATTATCTTAGATGATATGGATGCTCGACAAGCAGCGATCGCACAAGGTCTTAATGTCACAGGCTTACTCGGTGTTCTTTATCGAGCAGGAACCCAAGAGATAATTGATTTTCCTAACGCCATTTCTAAATTGCAATTAACCACTTTTCGTGCATCTTCTGCCCTCATCCAAAGTTTTTTAGATCGTTATTACCAAGAACAAGGTTAATTTTGCCACTCTTGCTCTGCCAATGAATGAAATACAATTCTTGTCATTGTTAAGATGCACAAACTCGTCGAAACACTTCTTCAGCCGGAATACCAGTAATTTGATTGGTGTTCATATCTTCATCACGCTTCTGGGCTTCTTCAGCCCAACTAGCCGCAATTTCTTGATCTATTCCACTTTCTTGACCCAATCTTTCCAATAATCTTGCTAATAAAATCACTTGAGAATCTTTTGGAAGTGCAAGAACTTCGGCTTCCAGCTGTTCAAGGGTCATAGTGAGTACCTAAACTCTCTAGTAGAGTACCTCTTATTTTACTGGAAGTACAAAGTATAAAACCTCAACAGTTAATACTGCTGAGGAATTCAAGCTAAAAAAAGGAGTCTAAATTAGACTCTTAAAAAACTTAGGGGCGGACGATCGCCCACCCCGATTAAAATTAGGTAACACCAAAGACAATCACTAAGCCCAAAACAGCCCCAAACACAATCAAGGCATAGAATTGAGCGCGGCCGTTTTCTAGGTATTTCAGACCTTCACCACTCACAAGGGTAAAAAAGCCTGTGAGGTTAACAGCACCATCGACAACGCGGAAATCCACTTCCATGACTTGTCTGGCTAGGCGGCGTAAGCCAAGGACAAAAACACGGTGGTAAATGTCATCAAAGTACCACTTGTTGAGGGATAACTCGTAAAGTGGTTTGATTTTAGCAGCGATCGCTGCTGGGTCAATTTTCTTTTGCAAATACATCAGCGAAGCCAATGTAATCCCAATTAAGGAAATTCCCACTGAAGCCCCTGCCATTACGTAAAATTCCGTCGGGTTGAACTCGGCGGCTTTTTCTATAACTTCAGTAAGGGTTTCGCTGGGAGGAAAAATGAACTCCTCAAAGTAATTGGCATAAGGTGTACCTGTCAAACCAATCAAAATTGAAGGCACAGCTAAAAGTGCCAACGGTAGGGTCATTGTCCACGGTGATTCGTGGGGAGTATCGCTGTGATGACCGTCGTGAGAATCATGATGGTCATCAGTTGCTGACAATTCACCGTGTTTCATTGCTCCAGGGCCAAAAGCCGGAGCTAATTCTTCTGACTCTGATTCCAGAACAATTGTCGCTGCCTTCTTCAGCTTTTCCTTGATTGTTTCGTCAGTACCCCGGAATTTGCCTTCAAATGTTAAGAAATACATTCTAAACATATAGAAAGCAGTGATCCCAGCAGTTAACCAGCCAACCAGCCACAAAAGCGGGTTAGCTTCAAAAGCAGCACCAAGAATTTCATCTTTTGACCAGAATCCCGCAAAGGGTGGGATACCGGAAATTGCCAAGCAACCAATCAAAAAGGTGGTTCCGGTAACTGGCATATACTTCCGCAATCCTCCCATCAAGCGCATATCCTGCGCTAACGCGGGATCGTGACCGACGACTCCTTCCATGCCGTGAATCACAGAACCAGAATCCAAGAACAGCATTGCCTTGAAATAGGCGTGAGTCATCAAGTGGAATAGTCCAGCACTGTAAGAGCCTATTCCCATCGCCATCACCATGTAACCTAACTGGGAGATGGTTGAGTAAGCTAAGCCCTTTTTGATGTCATTTTGGGTAATCGCAATGGTTGCGCCCAAAAACGCCGTAAATGCCCCTGTAAAGGCAATTACGTTCATTGCTGCTGGGATGTGTTCAAATACTGGGTACATCCGAGCAATTAGGAAAACACCCGCTGCCACCATTGTTGCTGCGTGGATTAAAGCAGAAATGGGGGTGGGGCCTTCCATTGCGTCCGGGAGCCAGACGTGCAGGGGGAATTGAGCAGATTTGGCAACTGGGCCTAAGAAAACTAAAATTGCCAACAGGATTGCGAGGAAATTGCTCACAGAACCTGATTCTACGAGTTGTGTGAGGCGATCGCCCATCACACCAAAATCAAAGCTTCCTGTTGCCCAGAACAGCCCGATAATGCCCAGCAACAGACCAAAGTCACCTACGCGGTTGGTCACAAATGCTTTTTGGGCAGCATCTGCTGCTGACTTGCGATCGTACCAAAAGCCGACCAGCAAGTAGGAACACATCCCGACCAGTTCCCAGAAGATATAAACCTGTACTAAGTTGGGGCTTACAACTAAACCCAACATTGAGGAACCAAACAAACTGAGATAGGCGTAAAACCTTACGTAACCTGGGTCGTGAGCCATGTAGCCATCGGTGTAGACCATGACGAGGAAGGCTACCGTTGTCACAATCACCAGCATCAGGGCTGTCAGGTGGTCAATAGTGTAGCCCATGCTCAGGTGAAAATTGCCTGCCGCCGCCCATTCCAAGGTGCGGATATAAGTCGGGTGTCCTTGAATTTGGCTCCATAGCAAGGCAAGCGACAACCCCATAGCCGCCCCCATCAGGGAAATGATCACTACAGCGTTCAGCCGCCGCAGGCGATTTGTCACTTGATTCAACGAGATTAACCCTAGACCGACCAGCATTGCCCCTAAAAGAGGTAATACTGGAATCAGCCAGGCATACTGATAGATTACTTCCATCACTGACGCCTACTTTTAGAATTCTTGATTAGCGTATCGAAACTGTTAATAATTGTGACACACACCCTTTGGATAAAATAACCCACCCAAAGGTCATTGGGTGGGGTGTTAAGCATGGTTTTATATTTGCTGAGAATAGTCCGGAGTGCTGATTCCTGAACGCTGAGTCTAATTATTACTCATAACTCAGGGAGAAGTTTGGCGCGGAGTAAGTCTCTGCTCCTAACTTCCGTGACTCGAAACTAAGCGCTCCCTTCAGGCTGAACGACACTCCAAGTCTGCTGTTTTTGAGCTACTGTAGCTTTTAGGGCGGCTGCTATAGCTGACTTTAATTTCTTCTAAGGCTAGACGTAAATCTTCTCTACCACGAAAACTTTCCAAGCGATGCCGGACAATTCCGTTTTCAATCAATAGTAGAGTTGGTAGTGACTTTAGTTTATAAGTAGTAGACAATTTGAAATTTTGATCGGCGTTAACCCCGACCAATTTAATTTCCTCCCCACATTGGGCTTTAAATTGCAATAAAAGTGGATGAATAATTCGACACAAACCACACCAGGGTGCTTCAAAATTAACTAAAACAGGAATTGGAGATTCTAAAACTTCTTGAGTAAATGTCCGCTCACTAACCGACAACACCATGACGCCTCTTGGATTATAAGGTTTTTATATCAAACTAGCTATCAGCACTAAAGGACGGGCAAGCAACTACCAATAGATGCTATCAGGACAAAAAAATCAGGACACAAAATAATTAAGCAAAAATTGAGTGTGTTGATGTGTCTCTGGCAAAAAAGCCAGCGCGACTTTCACGGTGGCTTTTTTGGATGTTTAACTTCTGATTGCCGTAGCTAACTAGGAATTTTGAATGCATTTGCCATTTACTCCCAAGGAAAGGCAGTTGACTAACAAATACCAATATAAAATCTTAAACCGACTGAGCGCACCCCCACTGAATAGATGTTTGAATTCATCCTACATTGATTCGGTAGCAATTGATAAGCTGAAAGTTTCATCTACTTTGTATTTTATGCTGTACTTGGGGATCAGCTAAAATTACCATTTTATTGTACTAGTTGCTTCCAACAACAGGGGGTGGGATAACCAAAGCAAGACCACAAAAATGGCGACTCCCAAATAGGCAGGGCGAAGATATTCTTGCCATTTGAGAGATTGACGACCGTCAAGAATTGCTTGAAAAGGAATAATTGAAGTCCGCTGCTTCACAATTTCAAAGGCTTCGCCATAGCGATGCAAGAGACGACGATCCCCATGCCAAACTCCAAACCCGTGGTGTAACACTAACCCAATTGAGGTCACAAGGGTAAAACTAGTACCTAGCCAAAGAGTATGAGCAACACACCAAATTATTTGCCCCACCATTTGAGGATGGCGGGTAATACGAATTATTCCTGTCTCGAAGAGATAAACTTGGGGCTTTTGAATGGCAGCAATTTCTAGTAGATTGAAGGTAGCAGGATATAAAAACAAAAACGAAATCGCTGATAGCAACCAAACAACTTCCCGTACTCCCGACACCCCTTGCACTTGCCAAAGTACTAAACCATCATATCGGTGGTTAATAAAGTAAATAATTAAAATCACAGCTAACGGTAAGCTGATTAATGCAAAGAAAATGCGATACAGCCTTGCTCCAATGTATTTTTCTGCCCAAGGGCGCAAAGCAGCACCTCCACTGTGAGCGATCGCAAAAGTTAATAATAACCCCAGCATCACAAAATGGCTAGGAGTCAACCAAGGAGTCAGCATCATAAGCAATTTAAAATTTAACAATGAAGAAATTCAATCAGCGCGAGGATTCTGGGTATTGAGGAGAGATAAATTAAAGCAAGAGCATCATAATACACAGGTGAAGTAATTTAAAGAAAACCTAATTCAGTACAACCAATACCACAAAGTATTCAAAAGGGGACTTTAGTCAAGATGTTGTGCTACTGTCTTTTTCGAGTCAAGCCTTCAAGTTTAAGATGCAACAAATCATGCCCAGCTAGAAAGCTGTGAAATTTTATTTGTTGCCAAAGCCACTCCTTTCAAAGTTTGTGGGTTGAGCCTTATGTCTGACCTTCCTTTCACTTTAGATCAGTTACGTATCCTGAAAGCGATCGCCGTAGAAGGGAGCTTCAAACGCGCCGCTGATAGTCTTTACGTCTCCCAACCAGCCGTTAGTTTACAAGTCCAAAATCTAGAACGACAACTGGATGTCCCCTTATTCGACCGTGGAGGACGTCGCGCCCAACTTACAGAAGCAGGGCATTTACTCTTAAGCTACGGAGAAAAAATTCTGAGTCTGTGTCAAGAAACCTGCCGCGCCATCGAAGATTTACAAAATCTCCAAGGCGGTACTTTGATTGTTGGCGCTTCTCAAACCACTGGTACTTATCTTTTGCCGAGAATGATCGGGATGTTCCGACAAAAGTATCCAGATGTGGCAGTGCAATTGCACGTCCACTCTACTCGGCGAACGTCTTGGAGTGTAGCTAACGGGCAAGTTGATTTAGCAATCATCGGCGGTGAAATTCCTGGTGAACTGGCAGAATCTTTGGAAATTATTTCTTACGCTGAAGATGAATTAGCCCTGATTCTACCCGTCTTTCATCCCTTTGCCAAACTTGAAACAATCCAAAAAGAAGACCTATATAAATTACAATTCATAGCTCTAGATTCCCAATCAACTATCCGCAAAGTAATTGACCAAGTACTAGCACGCTGCGAGATTGATACAAGACGTTTTAAAGTGGAAATGGAATTGAATTCCATAGAAGCAATTAAAAATGCTGTGCAATCTGGTCTAGGGGCTGCTTTTGTATCCACCAGCGCGATCGCCAAAGAGTTACAAATGGGCGTTCTGCACTGCACCCCTATTGAAGGCGTTGTTGTCAAACGGAATCTGTGGCTGATCTTTAATCCCAACCGTTATAGATCTAAAGCCGCAGAAGCCTTTAGTCAGGAAATTTTGCCTCAGTTTGCTAACCCAGAATGGAATCAAAATGTGTTAAAATTAGCACAAAAAAACATAGTAGTAACTACACTGGATGCAGCGACGCCTACCTCCTCCGGAGAAGGCTAAAATCTGGTCATTAGTCCCCGAAGTTCAGATCGCCCACTGAACTTCTGAGTCTCCTAAGTCCTGCGGACACGCTACGCGAACGGAGGAAGCCTCCGCTTAGAGTTCTCGGAAGCCGACGGGCGCTCCTTCACTTTGTCATTTGTCCTTTGTTTTTTGTAAATTACTAATGACTAATGACTAATGACTAATGACTAATGACTAATCACGAAAATGGAAGTTTACTGCACTCGTCCACGCTGCCCACGCCCACAAAACTATTTTGCGGATTTAGATGATATTACGACGCTGAAAACAGCGCAGCAAAAATACTGTATTACCTGTGGGATGCCCCTGATGTTAGATGGTCGTTACGTACCAATTAAGCTGCTAGGAAGGGGAGGATTTGGAGCAGCTTTTTTGGCACGCGATCGCCGAATTCCAGGAATGCGTCAATGCGTGGTTAAACAATTCCAACCAGCAGGAAATTTAACCTCAGCTCAACTGCAACAAGCACAGCAGATGTTTGAGAGAGAGGCAGAAGTTTTAGCCGAAATAGGTAATCAACACGATCATATACCTGACTTGTTTGCCTTCTTTCCAGTTATAGTTAATAGTTTGCAATCAGGACAGCAAGACCAGTTTTTTTACTTAGTGCAAGAATACATTGATGGGCAAAACCTCCAGGAAGAATTAGCTCACAAAGGTAAATTCTCTGAGCAGCAAATTTTAGAATTACTACAAGAAATTCTTAAGGTACTAAAGTTTGTGCATGATCGAGGCATTATCCACAGAGACATTAAACCATCTAACATCATGCGTCGTCGTGATGGTAAACTCTTCCTGCTAGATTTTGGCGCAGTTAAGCAAGTAACAAATGTCCCATCTGGTTCTGCTTATTCCACAGGAATTTATTCTCTAGGATTTGCACCACCTGAACAAATGGCTGGGGGTCAAGTATTCCCATCTACAGATTTATATGCTTTGGCTGTAACTATTCTTACCTTGTTGACAGACCAAGAAGCCACTAAACTATTTGATGCGTATAGTAACCAATGGCAATGGCGAACACAAGCAAGTGTTAGCCCTCAGTTGGCTGATATTTTAGATAAAATGCTGCTGGCTGCTGCCAATCAACGCTTTCACTCAGCTGATGAGGTTTTGTCAGCACTTACCCAGCACGTAATACCGCCGACAATATTACCATCAACACAGCCACAGCAGCCACAGCAGCCACAGCAACGACCACGACCAATACAATCACAACCAGCATTTTCTACAATCGAATTGTTAATTGGAGCAGGGTTTAGTGGATTTGAAGGTGCATTGATAGCGATCGCCCTCTTGAGTTTATTAAAATCACCAATAATTACCCTGGCTACTGCTGCCACTATTTTAGGTATACTGATTTTTGCCCAAACTAGACGGTGGATTGAAAAATTCGATTTATTAATTATTCCGGGGATTAGCTTTGCAATTATCTTTTTTTTACCCTTGTTGCAAGGTGGCCTTGGTATTCAACAAATAGTTATTTTAGCCTTGGGCGCTGCATTAGTGGCTATTGCCCTGACATCTCTATTTCGCCTTATTTATAAATTATTATCTTTGATACTTTAAAAAACTTCTGGTGCTAACAGCCACCTATGTCTCAGAAAAACGAAACACTTAGCCTTTTCTTAGCCGCTGTCATTACCATTGGTTTAATCTTTGGTGGTTTATGGTTTCTGATGGAACGGTGGGCGCAATTAAATAGAATTGTTCCTAACCAATCGGGGAATAGCAAGCCAACAAATCCTTTGGCTTTTGGAAACCTGTTGTTCAACAAATGTAACGAGCCAAAGCTTCCAACAGGGACATTTAATTATGGTGGTAGCACAACTTGGGCAACCATCCGTAAAGAAGCAGATCCTGCACTGCAAAGCCTCTGCCCTCAATTTATTTTACGTTACACTCAACCTGCATTTGACAAGCCAGGATCTGGTACTGGGATACGGATGTTGATAGAAAATCAACTGGCTTTTGCCCAGTCTTCTCGCTCAATCAAAGCTGAAGAAAATGTACAAGCTCAAAAAAAAGGATTTAGCCTCAAAGAAATTCCAGTAGGGATTGATGGGATAGCGATCGCAGTCAACCCTAATCTTAATATTCCTGGTTTAACTGTTGCCCAACTCAAAGATATTTACACTGGCAAGATTACAAAATGGCAAGAAGTAGGCGGCCCCAATCTACCCATCACCCCATTCTCTCGCAAGAAAGAGTCTGGAGGTACAGTGGAATTCTTTGTGGAAAATGTTTTAGGAAAAGTAAATTTTGGTAACAACGTTCGTTATATTGACACCACTACTGAAGCCCTACGAAAATTGGCTTCGACTCCTGGCAGCATCTACTATGCTTCTGCCCCAGAAGTTGTACCCCAATGCGTCATTAAGCCCCTGCCACTGGGACGCACGTCCAGACAACTAGTAGCTCCTTACCGAGAACCCTACATACCTCCATCTCTATGTCCCACTCAGCGTAATCAGTTGAATACTCAAGCGTTTCGCAGTGGAGAATACCCAATTACTCGCAATTTATTTGTAATTGTTAAACAAAATGGGCAAACAGACCAGCAAGCAGGGCAAGCTTATGCAGACTGGTTGTTATCGTCTCAAGGTCAAGAACTAGTTGAACAAGCTGGATTCGTCAGAATCAAGTGATTAAAGTTTTTACTCAATTGCAACTTAACGAATAAATTTTGTTCAAGCTAGCCAAAAACTGATCGAATCGGTTGAATTTGGCAGAATAATCAAATAATAAGCGTATTTTAATTTAATAAAATTTGTTCATGTCACAAAAGAATGAAACTGCTGTTTTAGTCTTGGCTTTGCTCCTGACAGTTGGAATAGTTGGCGGTGGAGTGTGGTGGTTCAATAACTCTGGAGTCAAAATTACCACTGCAAACCCCTCCGAAAATGGTAATAAAGACCGCATTACTTTTGGAGAAAAACCTTTTACTCCAGGTGAAATTTCTCAAGTTAAAAAAGAGGGTGTGCAAGCGTTCGCTGCTAAAAGTTATGACAAAGCGATCGCTAATTTGACAAATGCTCTCAAACTCAAGCGTAATGATCCAGAAGCGCTGATATTTCTCAATAATGCCCGCATCGGCTCTGCAAAGAGCTATAGCATTGTTACATCTGTACCAATAGGTACTGACCCAAATGAATCTTTAGAAATTTTACGTGGCATTGCCCAAGCCCAAAATCAGATTAATAACTCTGGGGGAATCAAGGGAGTGCCTTTGAAGGTAGGAATAGCCAATGATGACGACAATCCAGAAATCTCTAAGCAAATCGCTGCCAGCTTAGTCAAAAAGCCTGAAGTATTGGGTGTAGTCGGCCCGATTACCAGCGATGCTACCTTAGCAGCAGGGACTATGTATACCTCTGGGCAACTTGTAGCCATTTCTCCTACTAGTACTTCCGTAAAAATTTCTAACTTTAGCCGCTACGTTTTTCGCACGGTTCCTAGTGATTTCATGGCTGCCAGAAGCTTAGCTAATTACATGGTGAGAACGTTGCAGAAAAAAAATGCAGTGGTTTTCTTTAATTCTCAAAGTAAATATAGCCAATCTTTAAAGACTGAATTTGTTTCATCTGTATTGCTAGAGGGTGGACAGATATCAAGCGAATTTGACTTGTCTACAGCAGATTTTAGTGCAGCTAAAAGTCTAGAACAAGCAACTAAGCAAGGCGCAGAAGTATTAATGTTAGCTGCTAACACTGAGACTCTAGATAAAGCTTTGCAAGTAGTTCAGATTAACCAGAAAAAGTTAACTCTGCTAGCGGGAGATGATGTTTACAGTGCCAAAACTTTAGAAATTGGTCGAGAGCAAGCTGTGGGGATGGTGTTAGCAGTTCCCTGGCATATTGATAGCAATCCTAACTCAGATTTTCCCCAGAAATCCCGGCAGTTATGGGGTGCTGATGTGAGCTGGCGAACTGCTCTAGCCTACGATGCCACTATCGCAATAATTGCCGCATTAGAACGTAATCCTACACGAGTTGGAGTACAACAAGTACTTGCCTCCTCTGACTTTTCTGCTAGTGGTGCTTCTGGGGCAATTCGGTTTTTACCATCAGGCGATCGCAATGCCCCAGTGCAACTAGTTAAAATTGTTCCAGGTTCTCGCTCTCGTACTGGGTATGACTTCCAGCCAGTGCGCTAATCATATATCCGATTATTAGTGCAACGTGGCATAGATAGACGAGCCATTCAAATTACTTAATAGTTTAATGCAGCGGTACTAGTCTAGTACCGGATAAAAACCTACTCTTATAATAAAATTTCAAATCACAATCACTTATAGTGAATTGGTGTAAATTGCTATGTCCCGAAATAACGAGATACTCATTCTTGTCGTATCCCTTTTAATTACGGTTGCGTTAATAGCAGGTGGCTTTTGGTATTTTACTAAAAAATTTAGTCTTAACCTAAAAAATCAAATTAGTTTTGACAGCACCAACACAGCCCAATCTTCATCAGGACAAGCTAGCGGCAAGACTTTTACCACTGTATAAAATGTGTTTAGAGGATTATTCAGCTATGGAGGTAGTACCAAATTCCTGTGGCAGTTGACGGTTTGGAAATAGTAGTTAACCCTAATCTCAACATTCCAGGGCTGACGATAGATTAATTGAAGTCGATTTATGCAGGCAAGTTCAGCCATTGGAAGCAAGTGGGCGGCTCTAATATCTCGATCAAACTTTATTATCGGCGTCTTGCTGATGGCGGCACAGTTGAAATTTTTGTCCAAGACATCTTGGGCGGTCAAGCTTTTGGCTCTAATGTGGAGTTTATTTCCACGACCACCCAGGCCTTGCAAAAATTGGCTGGTAGTCCTGGTAGCATTTACTACGCTTCTGCCCCAGAGGTGGTTCCTCAATGTTCAATCAAGCCCTTGCCGTTGGGGCGGACGCAAGGGCAGTATATTGCTCCTTACCAGGAACCATTTGTCCTCCCGTCTGAATGTCCTAGTAAACGGAACAAATTGAACATTGAGGTTTTCCAATCAGGAAAATACCCAATTACCCGCAATCTGTTTGTGGTGGTCAAACAGAATAGTCAAACTGAGCAGCAAGCGGGTGTTGCTTATGCCAACTTACTGCGAATTGAGCAGGGGCAGGAACTGATTAACCGAGCTGGGTTTGTCAAAATCCGCTAACATCTGTCGCTGGCAGACAGAGCAGCGCTTCTTCCTGCTATAGAAGCCTATAGAGTGGCTTCTTGTAATTCTGAACTGCGCTTTAGTTGGCTCTATTAATCGATTCTGCTGGTAAGCAAATAAGATTATCCCCTTGGGTGAGAATTAAGCCACGTTGACGCAACTTGCCCATTAAGCGGGTGACGGTGACACGAGTCGAACCGATCGCACTACCAATTTGGGCATGAGTAAGGGGGAAAGGCAGACAATAGCCACGAATTACATCGGGATCGGTGTCGCTCATTGCTGGCTCTCCATATTCCTCAATCAACAATGTGAGAAATCCTAAGAGTCGGTCAATTGTGCGGCGTTGCCCCAAAGCACTTAGCCACAGCAACTTGCGCTGGTGCTGATACCTAAAGGCATCCATAACTTCGCGACGGAAGTGAGGCCAGTTGTCTAAGTCATGCCAGTACATCCACAACACCGCTGTCTGGTCTACATGAGCATAAGCTTGGAGCGTGAATGGAGACTGAGCAACAATTTCAAATGGTTGTCCCGCTCCAACAAAACCCAAGAAAGCTTCTTCGGGGGTTCTGTTGATTCGTCGAGACGTGAGCTGACTTGCTGTAGCACTAACCTGGGCGGTTCCTACCATACGGATCGCACCCCTTTGCACCAAATATAGCAATCCAGGGCGGGCTGGAATGCGCTCATCTTTGCTGAAGGTGCGGCAGCGGTAGTGTTCTTGAGCCCAATCAAGAATCCGTTGCCAAGTTAAAAAAGGCCGTGAAGCCTCAGAAAAAGAAGATGGAGATTGCATAGGTAACAAAGAGCGTTCGGCTGAAGACAAAGACGTCATAAAAAGGTGCAAGGAGTGTCTTTGTGTTGGCGAGGTCGGCTTAACGCCTAACAGCGCCAGCCATACAAAGAGCAGAAAGCAAAATTTGCTATCCACTATTTTGTTATACTTCTTACTGTACAATGATGGTAGTAAAGTTTACTTACTATTCATCGAATATTCATCAAATTTTATCCTACTCTCATTTTTCTTTATCTAGATTAAACTTATATCTGGAGATAGATGTCAGAAAATGAAGAAATATATGGTACACAGTTATTTAAACAAATCTACGTGCATCATAGGCTACTAGTTAGCAAATACACAGCAATTAAGCGCTCGATACACAGTTATTTAGCTGATGTACTAAGTATTTATACTAAAAATGAAAAATCTGTACTCATAGAAGCTAGAAATATTCCTCTATCTAAAGGTAGAAATGGTAATCAAATTTTCTATGTCTCAGGTGTGGCCATGAGGCTATCAAAATCTCAGAATCAAAAATCTATAGAGATAGCCAATGCGATCGCTTCACATTTATTAGGGATTTGTGGTGACATATTCAAGGTTCAAATAGTTCCCCCAGGTTGGATATATTTACAATTGACTGACTCTGCCTTAGCTGCTTGGCTGCAAAGCCTCGCTGTGGGTAGTCTGGGGCAGGAGATCAGGGAGGAAAAGGGGCAATTGATACCCAATCCCCAGTACCCAATCCCCATTGCCCCTTATCCCCAGAGGGGGGCCCACCTTCCCCAATCCCTAGTACCCAATTCGTTGTTTGCTGTACAGTATGCCCACGCACGCTGCTGCTCGCTAGTGTTACTGGCGCACCGTGAGGGATTAATTGAACTTAGGGAACCAGTTCCCGATACTAGTCCAGTTTTTTGGAGTGTTCTCTCTTGCAACTCCCTTCCTTGGCTCAACTGTGATGGTAAACTGCGCTTCAATCACCCAGATGAGCATTTTCTAATTGCTGAGCTAGTTCAAGTGGTAGATAATTTAGACTACTTTGCTGTTAGCGGATCATGGAACTGGGAAAAAGCAGCATTGAAGTTGAGCCAAGCTTTTGAAAACTTTTGGCGCAATTGCCGCATTTGGGGTGAGATGAAAATTACTTCATCAGAACTAGCTCAAGCCAGACTGGGATTAGTCATGGCTACTCAGTCTGTATTAAGGTTGTTGCTAGAAGAAAAACTGGGAATTTTTGCACCTTTGGAGCTATAAATTAGTAATCTATTTCTGGCGTTGCTGAGTGAGAATATGAATTTGTTTCACACAGAGGCGCTAAGACGCGGAGAGTAAGAGTTGAGAGTACCCGATTTTTGCATTTCATATCTAAATTCAGCAACGCCCTATTTCTTATTCTTAAGAAAAAATAAAAACTTTTATATACATCTATTGACTCAATCAATCACCTTAGCTATATTATCAGGTGTGTGAGGAGCGAACCAGTAGGGGCACCGAGACGAAACACGGCCAGTCGTCGGTGTCCTTTCTGATTTTTAGGTAAATTTTAAATGGAGCAAGTTTAAAAAATTACCCTTTCTACAGCAAAAATTTTTCAATTGCTACAGCCGCTCCCTCTTCCTCTACACTAGGAGCTACCCACTTAGCGATCGCTTGAACCTCTGCTGGTGCATTGCCCATAGCCACACCAATCCCAGCGTACTCTAGCATTTCAACATCATTGAAGTTATCACCAATAGTCATCACATTCGCTGTTTGTAATCCCAGCAACTCTTCAGCTAGATAACGCACAGCTGCACCTTTGTTGGCAGTAGCGTTAGTTGCTTCAAAGAAGGTAGCAACAGATGTTGTGAGATAAAGTTCCGCTGGAGTATATTGGCGGCGCAAATTTCCTAATAGTTTATTTATGACATCTATGTCATCAGACAAAGCTAAGACTTTTGTTGGTTCATCGGTTAAAGCTTCGCGCAAATCACCCACAGCAATCGGGGAAATGCCAGAACGTTCTGCATAAATTTGGGTTTCTCTAGTTAACTCCCGCACATAAAGCTGGTCATTGACGTAAAAGTGAACTGAGAGAAGACTTCGCAACTGTGGCTGTTCAAAATAGTCGAGTAGTTGGTGAGCGATTTTTCTGGAAACAACCAAATTGCGATGAATTTTTTGATTGGCTGGGTCTTGAATCCAGGCTCCTTGATAGGCTAACAGTGGTAGATTCGAGCTAATTTCTTGATGGAAACGTAAGGCTGAGCAGTACATCCGCCCTGTAGCGATCGCCACTTGAATTCCTCGTGCTTGCACTGCTGCGATCGCTTGTTTGACAGCTTTACTCAACGTGTTAGATTTTCCGGCGATCGTGCCATCTACATCTACAACCAGCAGTTTGATGTCTTTGGCAGCAATAGCCTGATTTCCAGTTGATGCCAAGTGTGTGGCAGATGCTTTCTGCATAAATTTTCTAGATTTGTAAGGTTAACAGGCTCTATATAGACAGTTGGGAGTGGTAGAAAAAATTGGATTGACTGGAAATGTTAATACCAATTCAATTAATGATTGCAACATATCCTTGGGTGAAGAAGACGCGATGAATCGCGTCTTCTTCACCTACAAAAGCTGAAAAATCATGAAAAAATCAGCTTAAATTACACCATTTGTTCACGCAACGTAAGCCACTGGCTAAAATAAGGCTATGTCCCAAACTTCCTTTAACCAGTTGACTTCCGATTCTACTACCGCAACACGCCCCACGTTTATCCTAGTGGATGGACACTCCCTCGCTTATCGTTCATACTTCGCCTTTGCTAAAGGACGAGATGGCGGACTGCGTACCAAAGCGGGAATTCCAACCAGTATCTGTTTTGGCTTTATTAAGTGCTTACTAGAGGTAATGGCAACACAACAGCCACAAGCAATGGCTGTTGCCTTTGATTTGGCTGAGACAACCTTCCGGCATGAAGCCGATGATACTTATAAAGCTGGTCGTCCTGAAACGCCAGAAGATTTTATTCCTGACTTAGAAAATCTCCAAGAGTTGCTCAATGGCTTTAATCTGCCGATTTTCACTGCCCCTGGTTACGAGGCAGACGATGTTTTGGGAACTTTAGCACAGAGAGCAACTGCTGCTGAGTATAAAGTGAAGATTCTGACTGGCGATCGCGATTTATTTCAATTGATTGACCCTGATAAAGAAATCACTGTGCTAAATTTCAGTCCAGATGCCCTAAAGCGTTCTACAAATAGCATCACTGAATTTGAAGCAGAACAAGTTAAAGAAAAGCTTGGCGTTTTACCTACACAAATTGTTGATTTTAAAGCTCTTTGTGGTGATAAATCAGATAATATTCCTGGGGTTAAAGGAATAGGAGAAAAGACCGCAGTACAGCTGCTTAATACTTATGGTTCTCTTGAGCAAATTTATGCTGCTTTAGATGAAATTAAAGGTGCTACTCAGAAAAAACTGGCAACAGGTAAAGAAGATGCTGAGAAATCTCGCTATTTAGCACAAATAGTTATTGATGTTCCTATAGAAGTTGATTTAGAAAAGTGTAAATTAAAAGGATTTGATACAAACGTCCTTACACCAATTTTAGAAAAGTTAGAATTTAAGAAATTTTTAGGACAAATCAACGAACTTCAGCAACGTTTTGGTGGTTTAGTTGAAGAAGTACAAACAGCTGAGGCAACAGATACAGCAGACACAGAACCAGAATTTGAAAGCGGGGATCTGGCATTTTTCAGTTTTGCTGAAACACAAGCTGCACAAGAGCAATCTGCTTTATTAGGCGACGGTTCCCAAACACTAATTCAACCAAACATCATCGATACAGAAGCCAAACTAACTGAGTTAGTGAAGCTTTTGCAAAAATTTACTAATCCACAAACACCTGTTGCTTGGGATACTGAAACCACAGACTTAGAACCAAGAGACGCTGAATTAGTAGGAATTGGTTGCTGTTGGGGAACAAAACCAGATGAAGTTGCCTATATTCCCCTTGGGCATAAAACTGGGGAAAATTTGAATCTAGATGTAGCACTAACAGCACTACGTCCAATTTTAGAAAGTGCAGAATATCCTAAGAGTTTACAGAATGCCAAATTTGACCGCTTAGTTTTCCGCTGTCAAGGAATTAACTTGGCGGGAGTGGTGTTTGATCCAATGCTAGCAAGTTATCTTCTAAATGCAGATACTAGCCATAATTTGAGCGACTTGGCTCAGCGATATTTGGGATTGATAGCAAAAAGTTATGTGGATTTAGTTCCTAAAGGCAAAAGTATCGCTGACATAGATATTCCTGCTGTTGCAGATTACTGCGGTATGGATGTTTATTCTACATTTGGATTAGTGCCGAAACTGCGTGAGGAACTGGAGAAAATTCCAGCTCTGTACAAGTTGTTAGTAGAAGTAGAGCAGCCTCTAGAAGCAGTTTTAGCGGAAATGGAATATACAGGTGTCCGCATTAATTCAGCTTATTTAAAAGAACTTTCGCAGCAGTTAGAAATAGATTTAGCAAGGTTGCAGGAACAAGCTATTGAAATAGCTGGGGAAAATTTTAACTTGGGTTCTCCCAAACAATTGAGCCAGATATTATTTGAAAAATTAGGATTAAGCACCAAGCATTCCCGTAAAATTCAGACGGGATACTCTACAGACGCAGCAACACTAGAAAAACTCCAAGAAGTTGATGATACTGGGTTTGTTGAGGCGATTATTCAGTATCGCACTTTGTCGAAATTAAAGTCTACTTATGTTGATGCACTTCCAGCCCTAGTACGTCCAGATACCCAACGATTACATACTGATTTCAACCAAGTAGCAACATCAACTGGTAGATTATCTTCTTCCAATCCAAATTTACAAAATATCCCCATTCGGACTGCTTTTAGTCGTCAAATTCGTAAGGCATTTTTACCAGAACCTGGTTGGTTAATGGTGGCTGCTGATTACTCACAAATTGAGTTACGAATATTGGCTCATTTAAGTCAAGAGCCAATATTGGTGCAAGCATATCAGCAAAATGAAGATATTCATACCGTTACGGCGCGTTTGGTATTTGAAAAAGAAGACATAACATCAGATGAACGAAGGTTGGCCAAAACTATTAATTTTGGTGTAATTTATGGAATGGGTTCTCTAAGATTTTCGCGCTCAACAGGTATAGATAAAGCTGTTGCTAATGAGTTTATCAAGCGATTTAACGAACGCTATCCTAAAGTTTTCGCATATTTAGAGGGAGTGAAAAAGCAAGCGATCGCTCAAGGTTATGTAGAAACTATTCTCGGTCGTCGTCGTTATGTTGAGTTTACCAACAACAGTCTACGCAAGTTAAAAGATCGCAACCCAGAAGATATTGACTTGAGTAAATTAAAGAATTTGGGCCCTTACGATGCCGGATTACTACGCTCCGCTGCTAATGCACCAATTCAAGGTTCAAGTGCTGATATTATCAAAATTGCGATGGTAAAACTGCATGAAATTTTAAAAGGATATCAAGCACGTTTATTGTTACAAGTTCATGATGAATTAGTGTTTGAAGTTTCCC
This sequence comes from Nostoc sp. UHCC 0302, assembly GCF_038096175.1. Classification (NCBI taxonomy): domain Bacteria; kingdom Bacillati; phylum Cyanobacteriota; class Cyanophyceae; order Nostocales; family Nostocaceae; genus Nostoc; species Nostoc sp. UHCC 0302. The sequence continues at coordinate 7,931,635 of NZ_CP151099.1, read as the reverse complement.
CCCAAGAGTGGGAAGAATTACAACCACAAATTAAGTCGGTGATGGAAGATGCGGTGCAATTAAGCGTACCGTTAATCGTAGATGTGCGTGCAGGTGAGAATTGGATGGAGACAAAGTAAAATAATATACTCTGACCATGTGCGTTATTTTTTAAAAGTGCAGTTGAGCGATTGGCGAAATTAATCATGCCCAATTGCTTTATTAAGCAAAAAACCAGAAAGGGGAAGATAAGCAGGGAGACTCCTGTAGCTTCTCTAATCTGGGATTTACTGCTTACCGAATGCGGCAGAATTTGCGATCGCTATCATTTTGAGGGTATTGCCAAGAATAAGCAAAATGGCTAACTCCTCGCAACCGAGGGGCAAATTGCCGAAGTGCCTGCATTTGCGCTTCCAGTGGTGGACGATTACTGACTGATTGTCCCCATTTACCAGCTAAAGCTGGAATCACCTGTGTTCCTGGTTTTGCCATACTCAAAACCCTTTTTACTTGCGCCGCGATACAACTGGCATTACCGCAAGTCATATAAGACATGGGATGCCATTCTAAAGTGCTGGGGAATCTGTCCCAAGGTTGCAAGCGGGAATCATAGCCTTGTCCTAACATTTGGTTGCCTTCAGGAAAAAACACCGCCCCTGTAGGAATGCCTTGTTGCTTTGCTGGATAACTGGCCATGCTGATAAAATCTATGATTCCTTGCATGGCATGGGCAACACAAAGCTGCCACAACTCCCATTGTAAAAGTGGTTGTCTGTTGCTTGCAGGCAGAATTGACTTTTGGGCTGGCCGAATGCGCCCTTGCCACATCGGTTCACCTTCCTGCGGATAAAGTTTATCAACTTGAGTGATGTCTCCGGCGGTGACGTAACCCTTACTCAAAAACCGCCGAATCAAGTCCAGCCCTTTGTAATTCAGGGCGCGTCTAAATAAAGCTTCTTGGGTTGCTGGACTAAATAGCCACAAATCTGTGACTTTGGTGGCAATAGAATCACTTCCTGTTTGTCGCGGATAGCGTATGTAGTCCAATAGCAAGCCATCCGGGCGACGGCGCAGTACTTGCTGTACTAAGTTGTAGTAGTCGCGTTTAGCTTGTGGGTTGTAGGGATCGATAAATACTTGCGAGCTATCATTGACAACGTATAGACTAGTTTGACCCTTGCCATTGCGAGCGATCGCTCCTTCCCGATCTCGACGCTGGGCGTAAGTATAGCCGAAATTTGTTGTAAACATCCAGGCGTAAACTTTCAAACCGCGTTGCCGACCTTTTTGAATTGCTGTGGAGAGCAGATCGGCGTTTTCTGCACCTGAAGTGCGAATTACAGAAGGCCAAACTGTGGGGTTAGCTGTTGCTGGCAATAGTACTTGCCCGTCGTAAAACACTTCCACATAAACTTGGTTATAACCGCGGTTAGCAATCCGATCCATAATTTGCTCGATTGCACCTGGACGAATGTCGCAAGGATACAAACGCAACCAAAGAGCTTGGGTTTGGGGCCAAGTACGACGGCGGCACTCTTGTAATTCTTTTGCCTGTTGCCGCACCAGCTTTTGGTAACGAGCCTGAGCATCTTGATTACCTTTAAAAGCTGACAGGCGTAAGTTTTCTTTCTTTTGTGCCGCTGTAGATGATAACTGACAATATTGCGTGACTTGCGCCCCTACTGGTTGGCTCCCAAAGTTGGGGGTTAACAAGCTACTAGTGACAATAACAGCGAAAAGGCGTCGCCAAAATAATATCGGTCTTGCAACGTTCAAGGGACGGTTAGACATACGTACAGGTAGATGGGCAAAACGATTATCGACCCCAAATTATTTGACTTCGGGCGACTTTTATCGAATTTGATATTTCAATAATCAGGATTTTTAAGCCTACTTTTCTAAGACTGCCAAACTTCTGTTTCTGTTGCCAGATTTTTGTATAAATAGATAATAGTATATGCAAAAAGCCTGAACAAAAAGCAGGCTTAGCCTGCTTTTTAGAAGATTTTATCTTTGCTTTGATTAGTAAAATTTTGCCAAAGTAAGAATCCCCTAGCTTCTTGCCAGGGGAGTATTAATCAATTAATTCACATGAGATGTTTCGCCTAAGTTCTCATCTACAGTTTGTTGACTTTATCGCCAATGACAATTAATTCAAAGTTTCAAAACCAGATTTAGCTAAATTTAACAAACTAGTCAAGAATCCAAAGTTTTAAGTTTGGACTCTTGAGAGCAAGTTCGCTCAATTTTTGGAACCTTAGCACAGCGCTGGCTCCTCGTGACTGAGGACATAGGTTAGCGGATAATTAACCACCACGCTTAAGCGCTGATTCTACCTGCTGTAACTCTTTTTCTAAACGATTTTTGAGCTTTTGCGGTACGGGACGATTTGGATAAGAACTGTAATGTCCAGCTAGGGAGTTGAGGGCTGTTCGGACGGTTGTAAAGGAGCTAAGACCAGAAACTGAGTTTGCCCGTTGGTAGCGAGCTGAAAAGTCATTAATTTTTTGACGCGCTTCTGCTTGAATTTCTGTTTTATTTGGTGAATCCTCTGATAAATCCAGGGCTTGTCTCATGGCATTAACTACAGTCAAAGTGTCTTGCCGATAATCCCCTGTCAAACTATCTGGACTACCAGAACAGCCCATTAAGCCAATGGCTAGAACCAAAACTAGCGCAAGCAGACGCGACCAATAGCGCTTCATATGCATTCAGTGAAATACTACGCAAATCAACGTCCATCCTATCCTGGATTGGTATCTTGGGGATCAATTCAGTGCTGAGTGTTGAATAGGGGAGTGGTGCAGGGGTGCAGGGGGCAAGGGGACAAGAATAAATACAGAGCAACCACTTTTGACTATTAACTCCTAACTCCTATTTCCTCACTTTTAACTTTCTGATATAGAGTATCTCGTTGTTGAAAAGGTCTCCCTAGAGAAGCGATCGCGGTTTGTAGGCTTTCTACTTCCATACAAGTGCCGCCCAAGGCTCCTGCCATTGTGGTAATGTGTTCTTCCATCAATGTGCCGCCGATATCGTTGCAACCCCAGTTTAAGGCTTCTGTCGCACCTGCAAGCCCTAGTTTTACCCAACTCTGTTGATGGTTAGGAATCCAATTTCCCAAGAAAATCCGTGCTACAGCCCCCAATAATAGGGCATCAGCTAAAACTGGTTGATCGCGTCCGACACGGCGACGTAAGGGTTTGGGTGCTTCTTGTCCAACGAATGGCAATAAAATAAACTCAGTAATTCTGGCTGGGTATCCCTGATTGATCGCAGTTTTTTGGAGCGATCGCAATTTTTCTAAATGCCCAATTTGCTGTTCGTGGGTTTCAATATGCCCAGACAGCATAGTACTTGTGGTGTTTAAGCCTAATTTGTGAGCCGTACTGACTATTTCTAGCCAAGTGGCTGTGTCAATCTTCTCTGGACACAGTATTCGCCTGACTTCATCATCCAATACCTCAGCTGCTGTTCCTGGCATTGAGCCAACACCAGCATCTCGTAAAGCAATAATTACATCAGCATACTTAAGTCCATCAAGTCTAGCTATAAACTGCACTTCTTGGGGTGAGAAAGCATGGAGATGAATTTGGGGAAATTCCTGTTTGATGGTTTCCACTAATTTCAGGTAATAAGGCAAAGATTTGCCGTTTATCTGCGCTTGTGGGTTTAATCCTCCTTGCATACAGATTTCTGTAGCACCCCGCTGCACTGCATCTGTAGCCTTTTCCAAAATTTGTGCCGAATCTAACCAGTACGCACCATTATCACCGTCATCTCTACGGAAAGCACAAAAACTACAGTGCTGCTCACAGATATTAGTAAAGTTGATATTACGGTTAATTATGTAGGTAACTGTATCACCTACTTGACTGTAGCGGAGTTTGTCAGCTGTGGCGCAAATAGCTGCGATCGCCTCTGGCTCAGTTTGTTTTAACAATACCGCTCCCTCTTCTAGGGATAAATCACAGCCCACTAAGGCACGCTCTAGAATTGTTTCAACAGCACTTTTCGTCACATTACATCTCAAAAAAGCATTACTCTCTTTATTTTCTCAGTAAATTTTAAATTTGTGACGTTTTAGCTAATAAAATTCTATTTTTTGATAAATACACCAAGCTCAGGAGAATCCAATTCTCGAATATAAGCTTTATTTTTAAAATTTATTTCTTGCCGTTTCTCTTGTTTGCTTCTCTTCGTTTCCATTGCAATAATTCCACAAGGTTCAAATTCTTGATATGGATACTCTTTTTCTAAAACTGCCGAGACATTTGTGACATTGATATGTTGAATTTTTACCATTTCTTGCTTCTTATGCTGCCACATTACCCACAAAGGGTAGTCCCAAGGGTCATTTCCCATTGATAGCCCAATATTTGAGCATTTTTTTGCATTTAAAAACTCAACTGCTCTTGTGTAAGTTCTCTGAAGATACGGTCTATTGCTAAAATACTGCTCAATTCTATTAGTTTGGAATATATTATTGCTACCAATTATAGGTCTATATCTGTTAGATAATACCCAAGAAGTTGATGAAATTAATAAAATTATCGCTATGATAAATGCTATTTTTTGCTTCTTGATTTTAGATAGGACAACACCTAAAAAAGGAGACATCAATACGAAAAAAGGTAAATGAAGACGACTATTCCATGCTTGCCATTTGACTAGAAAGCAAAATAACAAAAATGTAGAAATCACAGTTATTAGGTAGGCAGATAGATAGTTTTGCTTACGAAGATTTTTTTTTAAAATAAAAATACCAATACATAAAATTATTAGTGCTAAATGTACTAAATTACCAGCACTGTTTTCATTACCTGGTATTCCAAGTGTTGACCAACCTCCTGGCACAAAGAACGTTTTAGAAAAAGTTATCCGAGGGTCAGCAACATCTAGACCAATGAAAGTGTGTATAATTTGAATTAGTTTATTGACTATCCCATTCCATAACCCAATCGGTGTTCCTATATGCAAAGCAAGATTTCTCAGGATATTTGAACAAAGTATATTAATACCAAGCACTTCATTTCTATAGCTATTTGGTTCCCCTAATGGGGAAGCGAATAAATTATAATTACGTAAATAGTGACTAATATTAAGTAATAAAGAGATACTTCCTATTATGAATGCAGGCTTCCATATTTGCCAACGTAAGCGTTTCAGCAGGATTAAACTTAACCAAACTAAAAAGGGAAACACATAAAAATAAGCAGTTCCTTTGGTCAAAATAGCTAGTCCTACACTACTACCAATTTTGAATGAATTAGTCCAAATTTCTTTTTTTTCTACCTGTACAGTTAGGAGTACATAGTAAGCAAGGCAAAGTACCCAGAACGCTAGCACATAATCATTTTGAGTGCTTGATGCTTGCAAAATACCCATAGGAATTGTTGCAGTCACAACAGCAGAAAAAACCTGACCTTTTAAATTCGCTCCCAGTTGTTTTGCAATTAATGAGGCTGCAATAATGCAGCCAACCATACTCAACCATTGAACTAAGTTAGCAAAGAAGTCACTACCGCTCAAAATTTGAAAATGCAAAATTGCAAACTCTGACCAAGGGTTTTGGTAGAGTTGTGGCGTGTAACTTGTTGGATAATGAGCAACGCTATGATTTTGTATCCAATAAGCAACACGGCTCATGTGATAATCCATAGAATCCCAATTATTGGGTGGTGCTATGATGGCAATTAATCCAACTATTAATACAATTAAACTTACGCCAGATAATAATATTATTGTTGATGGTTGGATTGGGTTATTTCTCTTGAGAATAGAAGATGTGTTGATTTTTAACTTATAATTTAAACAAAAATATATATAAGTTAAAATCATACATATAACCAACCAAGACGATAATAACCAGTTAAAATTAATTAATTTTAAAAAGCTCAAAAATTCTGTGATTACAACGAGTAAAATTCCCCAAATAACAGATGCTAATATCAGAGATTCACGCCAATAATTAGGGTTTCTATTAATCAGAATAAAAGTTATAATTAAAAAATTTATAGGTAGTAAAATGGTCATGATTTGTGTGATATTATTGATATTGAAAAAATAAATAGGCACAATTTAAAAAACGACAATAGCCTATAGTGAGATTACATATTTTGATACTTCTTTTATCTTATAATGCCTTTAGAATAAACAAGTATTCAATTAAATTGATAATAAATGCATTTATTACTCTCTAAAATTTCTGGCTGAAACCGATATTAAATAATCAGAAATTGGAAGTTTTGCATCGAACTTAAATCTAAAATTTTGAATCTCAGTATAAACTAATCTGTTGATGAGACGGTTATGAAATCTACTGTTTGGGGTGTATTCTACTTTTGCACAAAGATGATCTCGTTGCTGCCTAGCTTCGCCAACCGTCGTGTACCTCTGGCAGATGAACCCTCTGCATCGCAACAGATGTATTTGTATACTTGGCTGGCTCGCCTCCCTTCTGGCTGGCTACATTTCTTGCTGTGCTTATTGTGGTTAATGATCGGATTGGGCTTGCGCTTAACCAACTTGACTGCAAAGCCACCTTGGACTGATGAATTTTCTACCTTGGTGTTTAGTTTGGGAAATAGTTTTTTAGGAGTACCCCTAGATCAAGCGATCGCACCTGATATTCTATTGCAACCACTACAACCGCAACCTGGCGCAAGCATCCAAGATGTCTGGACGCACTTGAGCCATGAAACTAACCATCCCCCACTTTACTTTGTCTTAGCTCACTGGTGGATGCAGTTATTTCCCACACAAGCAGGTTTAGTTTCTTTGTGGGGGGCGCGATCGCTTGCTGTTTTTTTCGGTGCTGTATCCATCCCCGCTATCTACGCCTTGGGCTGGCTTACCTTTCGCTCCCGCTTGGTTGGACACTTAGCAGCTGCGATGATGGCAGTATCTCCTTACGGTATCTTTCTGGCACAAGAAGCACGTCATTACACTTTGGCAATTTTGTGGGTGATTGCTTCCCTAGCCTGCTTGGTAATTGCTACACGTCATATCAAAAACCGCACACAATTACCTATTTCGATAGCCTTATCTTGGGTGGGAATTAATGCTTTGGGCATTGCTACCCATTATTTCTTTACCCTTACCCTTTGCGCTGAAACTGTAGCTTTAATTTTTCTAGCTTGGCAACAGCATAAGAGTGGCAAAATTTTTCTCCCTCTTTCTCCTCCTTGGGTGCGTATCTATGCTGCCGCTGGCGGCACTTTTGTAGCAGGTATAGTTTGGCTACCAGTATTTTTACAAAATAACTATGGTGATCAATTAACCGAATGGATACAGCAGCCACGCGTCGGATTTGCTTGGTTAAGCCCAATTTTTCAAGCTTTTGCGGCATGGCTAACGATGATTTACTTGCTTCCAGTTGAAGCACCACAGTTAGCAATTGTGATTGCCTCTGGGCTGGTGATGCTGATGTTTTTAATTTGGGCAGCACCCATTTTGGTACGTGGGATTAAAGTTCAGCTACAGCAACCAAATAATCGCTTGCTGACTCAGATGTTGATTGGGGTCGTTTTGGGGGCGATCGCTTTATTCTTTATTTTTACCTATTTTTTTGGTATAGACTTAACCCGAGGCGCTCGTTATAACTTTGTTTACTTTCCTGCTGTCATAGTTTTAGTAGGGGCAAGTCTTGCAGTTTGTTGGGATTCTCCTAAACTATTAAAAGGAATAACTGGTAAAAAAGCCGTGATCTTAATTTGGCTAATGGGATTTATCAGTGCCGTCACAGTCATCTGTAATTTTGGCTATCAAAAATACTATCGTCCTGACCTTTTCGTGCAACTGATTCAACAAACATCTAAAGTTCCAATACTCATTGCCACAACCCAGATCACTCATGTACAAATTGGCGAGATGCTAGGGGTAGCAAGAGAATTTAAAATGCAAAATTCTAACTCTTTAAATCCGTTGTTTCTTCTTGCACATCAAGATAAAAATCCTAATACTGCTACCAAAATCTTAGAAAATAATTTAAAGACTTTATCACAACCTTTTGACTTATGGCTCGTAAATTTTCATGCTCCCATAACAGAAGAAGTTAAAAAATGTGTTGCTCATGACCCATCCTTACCAGCAGTTAATGGTTACGAGTATAAAGTTTATCATTGTGGCAAAAGTTAATTACAGTTAAATTAAAAAACACTTCTATTTTGCTCAAAGTTATATTCATTTATCGCTATACGTTATTAATAACAATCAACATGGCACAATAAAGTTTAATCATAAATTAATTAAAAATAACTAATACTGGAATGTTTTTGAGCAAAAAACTAAAGTTTTTGATTAGGGTAATCTTGCCAGCACTGTTAATTTTAATTGCTGTTCTAAATATTCCACAGCAATCTGCTAAGCCTATTGATGTGCCAACACCAAGGCTAAGAAATAATCCGATAAGCATTGAAAATCAAAAAACTGGCACCTTTGATTGGCAATTAACCAATCCTGCTATTAGACATGAAATCGAAGGTTATGCTTCACTTACTAGCGTAAATCGTGGTAATGAGATCAAGCTTTTTGTCAATACAAAAGACCCTAGTTACACTATTGAAATCTTTCGTATGGGTTGGTATGGCGGCGCAGGTGGACGACAAATAATCCCTACAATTACAAGAAATGCAAGCAAGCAACCACCGCCAATTGTTAATCAAGCAAGTGGTCTAATCGAATGTAATTGGCAAGATCCATACATTTTAAAAATTTCAGACAACTCAGGAGATTCAACAGAGTGGACGAGTGGTGTTTATTTAGCTAAATTAACTGGCAGTAAAAGTTATAAGCAAAGCTACATCATTTTTGTGGTGCGTGATGATAGCCGCCCTTCTGATATCCTTTTTCAATCAAGTGTTACCACCTATCAAGCTTATAACAACTGGGGCAGTATGTCCCTTTATCGCTGGAATAGCCGTGGTAAACAAGCATACAAAGTATCCTTTAATCGTCCTTATGCTGCAAGTCCAGATCGAGCAGGAGGTTATGGAGTTGGAGCAGGAGAATTTTTGACCAATTTCCAGCCAAAGAGGAGGACATCTAATGCTGGATGGGAATACAACATGGTAAGGTGGCTAGAACGTGAAGGCTACGATGTCACCTACGCCACTGACATTGATACACACAATAATCCTTTGGACATACGTTCTACTAAACCGATACTCTTTTTGCACAAAGCATTTCTTTCGGTGGGTCATGATGAATATTGGTCATGGCAAATGCGGCAAAATGTGCAAGCAGCAAGAGAGCGTGGCGTCAGTCTTGGTTTCTTTTCTTCTAATACCTGTTATTGGCAAATTCGCTTTGAGCCTAGCCTCATTACCCAAGAAATGGATCGTACTATTGTTGCTTATAAAGAAAGTGCTGTTTTAGATCCGTTTGCTAGAGATAGTAATGTGGCGAATGATTATCTAGTGACGACTATTTGGCGAAATAAGCCTGTAAAGCGTCCAGAAGATGCTCTGATTGGTGTGATGTACGAAACATTTCAAGTTAATGCCGATATTATTGTGACTGACGCAGCTCCAGATTGGTTACTTGCTGGTACGCAATTAAGCCAAGATGATACTACAGTATCTGTGCGAGCGAATAGCAAAGCGCTTTCAAAAGAAATGCATCTTGAGGGATTGCTAGGTTACGAAGTTGATCGGATGTTTGGTAATGCACCAACTAATACCGTTCGTATTGCTCATTCACCCTATTCATATAACGGTGGTACAAGATATTCAGATATGACCATTTACACCACAGATTCAGATGCAATAGTATTTGCTACTGGTTCTATGCAGTGGAGTTGGGGACTGGATGATTATAATGCACCGCAATTACGTCCCTCTCTTTTGAGCGCTGATGCTCAGGCGATTACGCGCAACGTTTTAGCGCGGATGATCCTTCGGAGACGCTAACGCGAACGAGAGGCTTGTCTGCGACACGCTGCGCGAACGCCAACGGTGAGCTTCCCTTCGGATACTGTTGGCGAAAGCGACATTCTGATTTTTAAATTAGCCAATCTTCAAAGCCTGACGCACTTTTTCAACAACTTGAGTAAGTGCGCCAGGTTCAAACGGAGAAATGAGATTCGCCGATCGCACTAATTCTCGAAAGGACGCAGAACCCCCGCGATCGCATAATGCAATATACTCCGCCAATGCCTGCGAATAATCTTCTTCTGCTTTGACCCAAAACTGCAACGCGCAACACCCTGCCAAGGTGTAATCAATGTAGTAGAACGGCGAACAGTATATGTGCTGTTTGTCTTGCCAGAGTCCACCTTTGTTGAGGTAGTTCAAATCTCCATATTGACGCCAAGGCAGATAACGAGCTTCCATCTGTTGCCACATTTGATGTCGTTCTTGCTCAGTTGCTTCTGGGTTGGCATAGACTAAATGCTGAAAATGATCTACTGCCACGCCATAAGGCAAAAACGTAATCAACCCAGCTAGATGCTGCCTACGAAATCGATCAGCTTGATCACCGAAAAACTTTTCCATCTGTGATCTGGTGAGAAACTCTAAGCTCATAGAGTGAATTTCACACGATTCTAGGGTAGGCCACAGGTAATCGAAAACTGGCAAATGGCGACTTCGCCACATTTGGAAGGCGTGACCAATTTCATGAGCGAACACCTGGACGTCGTTTTTTGTACCATTGAAATTTGCAAACACATAGGGAGCGTCATAGGTTGGAAAGCTTGTGCAGAATCCACCTCCTGCCTTTCCAGGACGGTTTTGCAAATCTAGTAAATGCCGCTCAACCATCATCCTAAAAAAGTCACCCAGCGATGGATTCATGGCATCAAACATTTCTTGCGCCCGTTCCAGCATCCAATCATGATCGCCAATTGGAGCAGGACTGCCTTGGGCATCAAAGACTGACTCATCCCAGAAATATACGGTTTCTAGATTGAGCCGTTTCGCCTGTTGCTGAATTAGCTCGATCGCTAATGGAACGACCTCTTGAACGACTTGATCTCGATAGCGTTCGACATCGGTTTGATCGTAATCTACCCGTCGTACTCGACGATATCCTAGTGCAATGTAGTTCTCATAGCCCAATTTTTTTGCCATGCGATCGCGCAATTTCACCAACTGCTCAAAGAGTTGATCAAAGCGGTCTTGATTCTGCTCAAAAAACTGCCAGCGACACTGTTCTGCTTGGTAACGAATGTCTCGATATTTACTTTGCAGATAGGGTTGCAAGCCCGATAAATTTACCTGCTCACCCTGGAAGTCTAGCTTTGCCGAAGCGATCAGTTCAGTGTACTCATTGGTGAGTTTGGATTCTTCAACTAAATCTGTCGCGATCGCTCTTTCAAAAGTCGTGATGTCTGCTTCCCACAGCAAAAAGGCTTGTCGTCCCAAACTTTGTTCTAGCTCGGCGCGATCGGGACTGTGGATCAGTTGCCGTTTGAGGTCTACTTCAAGGGCGATTAGAGATGGCGAAAGTTCGTTGCAATAGTCTAGGGCAGTTTTATACTCTGGGTTTTGCGTGTCTTGATGAAAGTGCAGTTGCGTAAGTTCTCTCCACGTACTGAGTCTGCGTCGTAAGGCATCCCACTGCTCTATGACAGCTTTTCGTTGCTCAGAGGTTTGAGCTTGATTCAACAGCGTTTGGATGGCTTGGTATTCGGCGCTCACGGTTAAGAGCGTTGGAGTTTCCGCTGTAATGTCGGCAAAATCTACTGGAGCTTTCATCAATTATTCCCCTCAGCGATCAGGCGACTTCGAGAAAGTTTTTCTTTTGAGAAATCGCTAACTTTCATTTTTCCAACAATCTATTAAGACATCAACAATAAAATCGCTTGTAACCTTGGACTCTGTAAAGTATAAAAATAGTTCGTCTAACTCTCCAAGGAGGATACCATAAGGGATTACGGCTATTTTCGGCTTATAATCATGGTTTGAAAGTTTCAGTTATAACTGAGTTTCTAAGCTGTTATCCATTTAAATTGCATAACGAAAGAGTCAAGAGTAGAAACGCGCTGTTTGAAGCTTCTATCAAGAGGCAGGAGGCAGAATGAATCTTCCTGCTTGAATTTAGAATTTACTTATCCCCTGCCCTACTCATAACTTTTTGGCACACCCACGTTTGATAAACCCGCGATCGCTTTTAAGTTTTGGCAACGAATCAATTCGGTAAAATTTAAACCAGAACGCCCTTCAATCTTTGCTACTGTTTCAATTGCAGTTAACAAATGCTGTGCTGCTTCTGTTTCAGAATAACCGCGCCGCTGTGCTATGCGAATTGCAGCTGCATCAGCATTTAACTCTGCCTCTTGCGATTTATTAGTGCGCCAGATCCGAAAAGCGGCGATCGCACTTAATCCTCCAGCTGCAACTACACCCACTATATCTGACTGTGCTGTTTCTATGACTCCGCCCAACAGCCCAGCCAAAACTACACCTTGATAAATGTCAGGTTTAAACCACCTCACTCCCGTTAACCAACTAACCATCTGCAACAATAGCAAGTCTCGTTGCGGCTTCGGTAACCGACGCCATAAATCGAAATTAATATATATGGGTCGCTCCTGATTCCAAGGTAGGGGAAAGGAGGCTTCAATCACCTTTGTTTGCTCCGGCTTGCTGACGATTTTCGTTGTCATCCGACCTGAAGCAGGCATCACATCTAACAAGCGGCGAATTTCAACATTTGGCTCCATAGCTTTAATTATTAGCCATAATGTGCATTGTCAGTAATGCTACAAAAGATAAACTTTTCATGTTAACCTTTGATTTGTGAGATGTTCTTACACTTTTTTACAATAGATATTCTATTGGTGAAAACCTTTGCAAATTGCAAATAGAACAAACAAAGCCATCAAAATACTGGTTAAGTAGTTTTATAGTATGGCGGGATTTTTTCGTAACAGTTTGCTAACCAGTTCCAAACTTGAAAGTTTTGGCTCAGCATTAAGACTAGATTTTTAACTACATGGACGCTTTTGCTCCCATCTCGCCTGAATGGACGAATAAGGCAATACACGCTTATGAATTTTGCTGCCCTAACTGTCGCTCAAGTAGCCTAGAAGCTGCAAAAGTTTGGCTAAATAGGCGATCGCCTGTATTTACAGAAGACCGTCGCCGGAAATGGCAGGAGTTCTACTACTGTCATTGTGGTAGTGTCTGGTGGGCTTGGAGTAGCGATCGCCCCCCAACTGATTTATCTAATCAGCAAGATTATAATTCTACGCAGTAAATTGTTCTTAAGTAAAAGCCCGCCTAAAAGCGGGCTTTCTCATAACCAGGTTTTGTGTAGTCAGCAATTAAGTGCTAACTACTAAGCCATACAAATTTTAGAAAGTGAAGGTAGTCCGGAGAGTACCTACGTAGATGTTGTCATTGTCGCTGTTATGTTCAGGATTGAAAATCACCAACACGCCAGGGGTGACAGCTATATTATCGGTAAGTTTCAAACGATAGAGACCCTCCAAATGATAAGACGTGTCTGGATCTTCTCTACCCGCAACATCGTTATCGGTGACTCTGGGAGATTGGCCGAATATCACACCGAGTAAATTACCTTCTCTACCAAAGTCTTTTAGACCAAGGCTTGCAGCCCAGTACAAGAAGCTTGCATCACTACCTCTATTTACACCTGATTCAGCGACTGCGGTGGTGTAACCTGCCCAACCACCGATGGTCACTTTTTCGTTGGGCTGGAAAGTCGCTTCTACCCCATAGTGGTTAGATGTGGTTGCAGCACCAGCAAAGGGGTTATTGGCCAAGACACTACCTGTGGCACCAAAAAGATTTATACCATTGGGGTTTCCAGCTACAGTAGCATCAGGATCTTTTGCACCATCATAAGCATGGACATATGTCAGACCTAGATTGAAAGCTTTACTAGGTTGGAATGCTATCTGTCCAAAGGCTGCATAGTCGCCATCGGCAACTCCAAAACCATCGTTAGCATTGTTAGCTTTAGGAGCCAGATAAGCACCTGTTAAGCTGAGAGCACCACTAGGATTGAATGTGACAGTTACACCAGCACCACCAGAACCTTGGCGATAAATGGGGCTAAAACGTCCGTAACGAGAGATAGCACCCCTACCAGAACTGGAAAAGTCAGGGCTAAAGTTGTTGGTGTTTTCCCATAACTCAGCACCAGTAGCGTCAACCTTGATACGTACTGCATCATTGAAGTTAAAAGCGTAGTTAACTTTATCAACTGCAACACTGTTACCGTTATCACCATCAAAACCCAAGCGGGTCATGTTAGTACCGGTTACAGTGTTATTTGGAACAATGTTGGCAGCTTGTAAGCGGATTTGCAATTGGTCTTTACCAGTGAAGCTGCTGTACAAGTTCAAACGAACCCGGTCAGAGAAAGTCGTGTTTGAATTTAAATCAGCACCACCAACTGCATTGTCGCCGAAAGCATCAGATACGTTGAAAATTGCTTCTCCAACCAACTTGGTAGTTGTGGAGAACTGATTAGCCTCTAGTTCAGAAGTGCGGGCTTCTAGAGAATCTACACGACCGCGCAGGGTTGCTAGTTCGGCGGAAAATTCTTCTTGTAAACGCTGTAGGGTAGCTAAGTCTTGCTTGTTTACAATATCAGCTGTAGCTGTGGCAATTAGCTCGTTAACCCGGTCTAAACAGGCATTCAAACCAGCAGCAAACTCATAACGGGTTAAAGCACGGTTACCACGATAAGTACCATTGGGATAACCTGCAATACAGCCGTAACGCTCAACTAAAGATTGCAAAGCTTGGAATGCCCAGTCTGTAGGCTGTACATCAGAAAACTGAGAAACAGATGTTACCTGACCAAAACTATCAGACTCTTGTTGAGACTGTTGGGCAACAGTTGTCACTTGGTCATTAGCCTCAGCCACTAGAGCGCTGTTAACAGCAATAAATGTAGCTGCAACAACTGGACTGATCTTAAGAACATTCCAGAAGGATTTTGTCATTTTTTCACTCTCACTCACACCTAAGCCGTCAATATTATGGTAAGATTACCTGACATTTTGTACAGGGATTTTACTCATAACTCCAATGTTAAATATACCTGATTTGCAGTAATTATCACAAGTCAATCATCAGATTTTTAAAGTATTGCTTTGTTCATTTATTTGCTAATCTTATTTCCTATTCGTAGAACAATACGACGTTTGTGGCGTAAAATTGCCCCTTCTTCCTCAAACTCCTGTAAAAGCCGCGTCACTGTTACTCGTGTGGTGTTTAAGACTTCAGACATTTCTTGATGTGTAACATTTAAATCGATTAGCTTGCCTTGTTCTACATCACGACCAAATTTTTCACTTAGCCACATTAAAAATTGCCATAAACGTAATGACATTGGTTTACGATGTACTATGCTCAGTAGCTCTTCTAGCTGTTGAATATGAGATAACAAGGCATTAACATCTTCATGCAAAAGATGAGGTGGCACAATGCTCACTTCCACACTTGTCAGACATTCAATTTGGTAAGGCTTGACTCTAGAAAAGGGATAGCCTATTAGATCCCCAGACCCCCAGTATCCCAGAGTGACGAATGTTCCATCTTCACCCCAAGTTAAGGTACGAACGGCTCCGCGCTCAATGCGCCAGAGTATATCATTGCGAGGTGGAATAACTTCCCGACGGGTAAATAGCCGTTGGGAAGTTATTCCACTTAAAGCAGTGGTATTTGAGACGACAGGAGAGTGTGGGATAAGACTTGTAAAATGCATCATTAAAGGGTTTTCTAGATTAGAAATTTTGATTGGTTGAAATTTAATCCAAGGTATTCTGGCAAATTTTAATAAGCCGATCTATTCCAAATGATTTAATGCCGAAGCTGATAATTATCAAAGCTAAATTAGATATATAAATGCTATGGCATAGTTAACGTTAATAGGCTTAAGCCAGCTTACTGATACAGTGGACAATTGAAGAATGAATTTATCAAAAAATTTTATCTTAATTGTTTAATTACTTAATCATAATTTGCAAAAACTCTTTTAGTTTAATTATTGCTATAAATCAAGGCTAAAACACAGCTTTCAGAAAAGTTTTCTGCATAAAAACATCATGAAAAACAACTGTTAGAGATGTTTTTAATTATTAAAAAATTATAAAATTTTATATTAAATAATTGAAATTGAATTTTATAAATTACCCAGCTTTATCACTTAGTCAGATATAAAACAGCCTTGAGGTTATATCTGGTTACTCTAATCCTGTAAGTTTAAGAACAGGTAAGCTTTTCGTGAAATGTATATTAGTTAGTTAATTTTTATTTTAAATGTAATATAAATAACAAAAAAATAAGATAATTAAGTAATAATACTGAAACAAGTATTATATATAGCTCAACATTAATCAAACTTGATTTTAATTTAACATCTATCTATAGTGGTATTTGTAGAAAAAACTGTATTATCATTCCAGAAGAGTGAGCTAGCGAAAGCAAGGGGCTGGCACAATGCGTAAATTACTGATTACGCCAGTTCCTCCAATAGGTAAGTAGTCCATTGGTTTAGTTTCTGTAGTTGTAGCAACTGCCGTGATTATCCCGAAGCTTAGAGCAATGGCCTCCTCCGCTCAAAGTTCTTTTTGCATACAACTAGCTTGTAATTTTCTATTCTCTACGTCTAACTAAGAGCGTTGGCCGGTGACAATATATGCCACTCTTTGACCGATATTTGTGGCATGATCTGCCATACGTTCCAGACAACGAATCGCTAGCGCCAGCAGTACAATTGGCTCGACCACGCCTTGAACATCTCGCTGGTGGGCTAAAGTATGATAAAGGCGATCGTAGGCATCGTCTACAGTGTCATCCAGATGCTTTATGTTTCGCCCACCGGCTTCATCCAAATCTGCCAAAGCCACTAAGCTGGTTGCTAACATCGCCTGTGCGTGGTGAGACATGACTGCAATCTCTGGTAAAGACGCATGAGGTGGATAAGGAAAGATTTTAATCGCAATCTTAGCGAGATCCTTGGCGTAATCGCCAATGCGCTCTAAGTCTCGCACTAGCTGCATAAAAGCACTCAAGCAACGCAAATCTTGAGCTGTAGGTGCTTGCAGCGTCATTATTGCCGTACAGTCTGATTCTATTTGTCTATAAAAGCGATCAATTTTTTTATCTAATCGAGGAAGTTCCTCTGCTGCTGTTAAATCGCGGGAAAATAACGCTTGGTGGCTAAGGCGAAATGATTGTTCTACCAAAGCTCCCATGCGTAATACATCCCGTTCTAAGCGCCTAATGGCGCGTGCTAGCTGAGGTCTTTGAGGATGGGGAATAAAACGGACAGCTTTCACACTTGTAGTCTCAAACGTGAAGATATTTTTAACTATAGTCTTGGCCAAGGGAGTTTGCCACAGCTTCAGGAAGTTGAATTTGCATCCATGCACCACCAGTTTCTGGATGGTTCATAGCTTTAATTGAACCACGGTGAGCGAGAACAATTTGTCGGACGATCGCCAAACCCAAACCATTACCAACAATCGCTCTTATCGAATTACTATCTTTTAATGGTGAGTGAGTCCGTGCTTGATCCCCGCGATAAAATCGCTCAAAAACATGGGGCAAATCTGCTTGAGAAAAACCAACTCCAGAATCAATAAGATTTATTTCTAAAACTGGGGAAGCAGGAGCGCTTTTATCAGTCTCCTTTGTCGATAAGATTTTAGCCTGGACGTAAATGGTTGTCTGCGGAAGACTGTACTTGATGCTGTTGTCTAACAAATTCAGAAAAACTTGGTGAATACGGCTTTTATCTACTTTTATCCAAAGATTTTCTGGGCCAGAATAGTTAAGAGACAAATTTTGTTTCTGTGCCAATGGTTCTAGCGTTTCCCAGACAGAGGTAATGAGCGATCGCACTTCCACTGCTTCAGGCTGCAATTGAATGGTGGGATTGGTTTCCATTTGCGTTAGTTCTAACCAGCTTTGCACCAAGCTAATCAGCCGATCAACTTCCTGCATCAGGCGCTTAACCCAGCGATCTAAAGGTGGTTCCAAGCGGTTTTGTAACGTTTCTGCAACCAGCCGAATTGAAGTCAGCGGTGTTCTGAGTTCATGAGCTAAATCAGAAAAAGAGCGATCGCGTGCTTGATTTATATCTAATAGAGGTTGACGATTTTCTAAAAATACTCCTACTTGTCCATTAGGTAAGGGTAAGCTGGACGCCCGTAAAGTTAAAGATTTGATTGTTGGCATTTCTGCCGCATTGTCACAAGAAGGGTGAAAAAGCCACTCCTTTGTCTGTGGTTTTTGCCAATCACGAGTTTGCTCAATTAACTGGTCAAGTTCATAAGACCGAACCAACTCCAATAACAAGCGCACCTGTCCCGGTTGCCATCTTTGCAGATACAATACTTCCCGCGCTTGCTGATTGCACCAAAGTAGCTGATTTTCTTCATCCACCTGCAAATATCCTACTGGAGCAAAATCCAGCAAATCTTGGTAAGTTTGCAACGACTGCTGCAAATCTTGCCGTTGCTGCTTCACCATGAATATTTCCCGCCGCAGACGAGGAATCAGCGGCAGTGCTACCTTGTAAGCATGGGAGTTTAACGGTTGATGGAGTCCACGCCCCAGGTAGCGGTTAAGTTGAACCTGTTGCCAAACCCAAAACCCAATGCCTACCGCTAAACCCAGAAGAAATCCCAATAAGAGCATTTGAGTTGTTAGTTTCTTGGTGACTACTAAAAACTAGCAACTATCTCAACTAATTATCCAAATCTATAGCCAAAACCTCGCACAGTCACAATATATTCGGGGCGACTGGGGTCTTGCTCTAATTTTTCGCGTAACCAACGGATATGAACGTCTACAGTTTTACTATCCCCAACGAAATCTGGCCCCCAAACTTGATCTAGCAATTGCTCGCGTGACCATACCCGGCGGGCATAACTCATAAACAGTTCCAGCAAGCGGAACTCTTTGGGAGAAAGATTCACCTCTTGACCACGAACCACCACGCGGCACTCTTGAGGATTCAAGATCACATCCTTATATTTTAATACTGGCAGTTGAGGCAAACTACTTAAGCGTTGACGGCGGAGTAGAGCGCGACAACGCGCTACTAATTCGCGCATACTAAAGGGTTTAGTCAGGTAGTCATCTGCTCCCACTTCTAGCCCCAAAACGCGGTCAGTTTCACTACCCTTAGCACTGAGCATTAAAATCGGTACTGGGTTGCCTTGATGACGCAGCAAGCGGCAAATATCTAACCCATTGATCTGAGGCAGCATCAAATCAAGAATTACCAAGTCAAAGGGAAGTTCTCCTGAGCTAGGTTCAAAGCTTTTAAGATACTCTATAGCAGATCGCCCATCGGGGGCAGTTATCACCCCATAACCTTCCTCTTCTAATGCTACAGCTAGCATTTCCTGGATCAGTTCTTCATCTTCTACTACTAGGATACGGCTGGTTTGTCCGATATCCGCTCTTGCAGAATACTTAGTTGATTCACTGGTGTACATTGATATCACAAAAGTCTGGGACTGCGGCTGTATCAATATGATGATTGAGACAATTATCTAATCTCAGTGCGCCTACGCTTCATACTGGGAGAAATTCCTTTACAAATAGTAACATCTGCAACAGACCCCTCTATATTGTAAATGATTCGAGATACAAGCTGCTAATAGTCTTTTGAGCAATTTTGCATCTTTAATTCCCAAAATTCCTGAATAACATCGATTCTGTCTTGACAACAGCAGATCAAGTTAAGTACAATCAATAGTACAAAATTACTATCAAGCTTCAAATAATCAACCATACTTAAGAAATAAGAGGACATTGCTGTGGAGAATTCACGCCACAGTTAAGTGTCATATGTTTCTTAAATTCAGTATTTGCACTGTGCTTTAAATACTGATTTAAAAGCTACCCTGATGTCTGCATCGGGTAGTATTTGGTATACCTTGCTACCTCATTCATCATTGTCTATTCAAGGGAGTTGAAATATGACTATAGTTGCAGTCAAAGACAGCAAACAACAACTAATGCAAGCATTTCAACAAATTCTTATAGAAAAGAAAAAGCTGGAATCAAAGATAGCAACTAAACAAGAAGAAGCAGAAAAAGCAAAAAACCAAGAAATTCTCGAAGCAGCTTTGACATACACCGTCGATAGCATTGTTAAAGGTTTAGCTGATTTGCAATTAGAATTTGGCAGTGTTGTAAATGCACTATCTGAAAAATTAGCTAAAGAAAACTCCAGATTAGATGAATTGAACCAAGCTATAGAAATTGAAACTCAACGTCTGCAAGAACTTCAACAAATTAGAATAGTCGCAGATGTTTTAGATATTTTAAATCAAGAACATCAAGAAAAGCTAAAAACTTTAGAACAAGATATTACTAGTAAGAAAGAAGCATTAGAAAAAGAAGTTACAACTAGGCGTAAAGAATGGCAAAAAGAGCAAGCAGAGTATGAAGAAAAGCTGCAAGCATACAATGATTTATCAGCAAAACAACGCCAACAAGAGCAAGAAGAATATCAGTATAAATTAGGAACTACTCATAAACTGAATACAGACGCCTACGACGAGAAAAAGCGACAACAGGAAAGGGAAATACGAGAAAGCAACCAACAAAAAGATAAAGACTGGGCAGAAAGAGAAAAAGTACTTACAGAACGTCAGCCCCTATTTACAGAATATCAACAAAAAGTAGCTGCATTTCCTAACGAACTCGAAGAAGCAGTTAAAAAAGCTAGAGAAGAAGCAATCAAAGAAACAAATCAAAAGACTAAAGTTGAAGCTGATTTATTTGATAAAGAATGGGAAGCTAATAAACAGAGCTATGAATTAAGAATTCAATCTTTAGAAGAAACGATTAAGAAACAAACTGAACAAATAGAAGGTATATCTGCTCAACTACAAACTGCATTGAAACAAGCACAAGATTTAGCTATGAAGGCTTTTGGTAGTTCTGCTACTAAATAGAAATTATTTTGAATTCCCCTAATTATTTTTCATTTTTGAAGTAGGAGGTTGATTGTGGTAGTAAAAAAACTAACGGACAAAAATACTAAAGTTGAGATTCTGCAAGCATATGAGGAGCTAGCTAAAGAAAAAGCGGCGCTTAAATCGCAACTTGACCAAGCAGGAAAACAAAACCAACCTGTAGCTCCAGAAAAACCTAGAGTAGAGAAAACAGCTATGAATCAGCCTTCTACTGTCCAGCAAAAGATGAATTCTACAATTGAAAGCTTAGTAAAGATTCAGTTAGGCTTTGGTAGTGCTGCTAATGAATTATCAGAACAACTAACTACAAGAGCTTCTAAGCTAGAAGAAATTAGAGAATTTGTAGAGCAGGAAGTTGAGCAATTAACACAATTACATAATTTAGAAATTTCTGAAGATATCTTAGATACTCTCATCCAATCTTACGAAGATAATTCCAAAGCTTATCAGGAAGAGTTTAGCCAGCGCTATGAGGTATTATCACAAGAAATACTAGATCAAAGGAACGCTTGGGGTAAAGAGCAAGACGAACATCAACAAGCGATAAAAGAAAGGAATGAAAATCTCAATAAAACTCGGCAACGAGATACAGCAGAGTATAAGTATGATTTAGAACTCAGGCGCAAACTTGAGGCTGATGAATACGAACAACGACAAAAAGCGTTATATAAAGAGCTAGAAGAATTACTAGAAGAAACAGAAAAACAGCAGGCTGAACGAGAGAAGGTAATTTCTGAGAGAGAAAAACAATTTGATGAATATAAAGCTAAAGTAGAGGCATTTCCTAAAGATAAAGAAGCCGCTATCAAAAAAGCTACAGAAGAAGGAAAAGGCATTGCCCACTATCAAGCTAAGGTAAAAGCAGATTTATATGCTAAAGAAGTGGATGGGCAAAAGCGTTTCTATGAACAGAGACTACACTCTTTAGAACAAACTATTACTAATCAAGAAACACGCATTCAAAACCTTTCTAAACAACTTGAATCTGCCCTAAAACAAGTTCAAGATTTGGCTGTTAAAGCTATTGAAGGAACTGCAAATGTGAATTCATATCAAGCAATCAAAGAAATAGCTTTAGAGCAAGCAAAAAGTCAAGTTAAAAATAAATAAGCCTGTTAAGTTATAGAGACGTAATTAGAGTTACGTCTCTAATCTCTAACAATAAATACAATCTTATACTTGAGGGTTTTTAGGCGGTTTTTTGAACTCTGTTTTACGTGGTTTTCCTAAATTGTTAGGAGGTTGTGGTTTTTCTCCTGTTGGTTGTTGATTGGATTCTTGGTTAGACATAAAATTAAATTTTTAAATTAACTACAATTTTTACTACATAGTTGGTATTCTGGATTCCAGAAATATATCACAAAAAATTTGCTTTTAAATAAAATAAAAAAATAGAGACGTTGTGATTTTTACGTCTCTAGAACAGAGGAAACCCATTATTTTTAATGTTTTTAGATGAAAATTTAGAACATAAACTTTGTAGTTAGTGGTTTAAATTTATTAGTCAGTTCTTGACATCAAGTTATTTTTACTATTTAAGCTAATGATACCAAGCTCAGCTTGACGTTATAAATGTTTTACAGGAGCAGATTTAATAGTTGTGAACTCTTTACATATGGGGATACAAGAGTATAAACTCCCAATCCGGAAAATGAAAAAAAATCCTACTTTATCTGTGAGGGAGTTACAAAGCGTTAGAACGGAACTGGCACAGATGCATCTCTGAATATAAAGACACATCTGTGAATTAAAAACGCAAGACTGTTTTACAAAGATAGAAAATATTAAGCGAAGGTAGAAAAATCTAGATTGGGTGGAATATCTTGAATTCGCCCTGGCCCGATCGCTCGCAATGCTTCTTTAAGTAAAATATCACCAGTATACAAGGCACGTCCAACAATTACACCAGTTACGCCTTGTGGTTCTAACGCCAGCAGACTCAACAAATCGGTAACAGAACTCACTCCACCAGAGGCTATTACAGGAATAGAAATTGCCGCAGCTAGTTCTCGCAAGGCTTCTAAATTCGGGCCTTCGAGTGTACCATCTCGGTGAATATCGGTGTAAATTATGGCGGCTGCGCCTAATTCTTGCATTTGTACAGCCAGTTGGGTTGCTAAAACTTCCGAGGTTTCTAACCAACCGCGAGTTGCTACTCGACCGTTACGGGCATCAATACCAATAATAATCTTTTCGGGAAATTCTTGACAGAGTTCTTGCACTAGTTGGGGTTGTTCTACGGCAATGGTTCCAAGAATTGCCCACTGTACACCTAAATTGAAAACCTGTTGAACGCTAGCCTGATCGCGCAATCCTCCACCAATTTCAATTGGTACTGATACCGCTTGAGCGATCGCTTCAATTGCCCCTAAGTTTACTACTTTACCTGCTTTCGCACCATCTAAATCAACTATGTGCAATCTAGTTGCACCCTGCTCAACCCACTGTTTTGCAACATCTACAGGGTTTTCGCTAAAAACTTGCGATCGCTCATAGTCTCCCTGATACAGTCGCACACAACGACCTTCTAGTAAATCAATCGCTGGAATTACGTCCATTTACCTCTTCCTCATAACTCAATACCATTGAAGACGCTTGCTATAGCTGGACTTGTTATTTTGCATCCTTCATTTTTAATTGTTTTACTGCTTGCGCGAAACCCACCACAATCAAGATATTAGAAAGCGTCAAAAATACTTCTGCACCTCCGTGCAACCAATCCACATCTGCTAAAGATTTGCCATAATGTAATACAGCGTAAATTCCTGCGGGGATAGTGACGGCGACAAACACGAGAGTACCGTAAAATCCATATAGCGCCAAACGCGGCATTTGCTGACTGCGGCTGATAAACCACAAGAAACCCAAGTAGGGAAACAGTGAAAGCGCAAATAGGGTTTCTTTAGACATGATCACTCTGATTTGATAGATTTTGGCTCAACAGCATCAGTTACAGTGTTGGCATTGGTGGAACGCCAAATCAAAAACGCCGCTGCCCAAAGCGTAAAATTACCAACTAATGTCATAGTAGCTTGCAGCGTTACCAGCCATTCTAGAGATTCGGCATTATCGAAATAATGCCAAGTACAAGCACACATGGCGCTGACCAAAGCTGGTAACATGGCCAGGGATAATCCCCACCAATTGCGGTTACCTGTGAGTTCGCCGTAAGTCCAGATTAACCAAATAGCGGCAATCCACTCAATAACGCTAGAAACATGAATAATCCAGGTGGGAATCGAAAGGGCGTGCATAAATAAGTAAGTTGGGAGTTGGAAGTGGAGACGCGATTATACTCTTACGAGAAGCCGCTCTTCGAGCGTCTACGCGTCTGTACAGGAGTTAGGGGAGAGACGCGATTAATCGCGTCTGTACAAAAGTTAGAAGTTAAGAAAATTCATAGCTCAGCATTTTTAAGTCAGGTTTCAATAGAAAATAGTTTCCTATTTTTCTATGTTCTTATCTTTTTATAAGAAAATTTAATAAGCTTTAAGGTAAACAGTGGATATTTTGTCAACTATCTAGAGACTAATTAATAATTTAAAATCTAAAATACAAAATGGTTAAGATGCGAGCGTTATTGTCTGGGTATTACGGTAAAGGTAATGGTGGTGATGAAGCTTTGTTAGCGACACTTTTGCAAATGTTACCACCTGATGTAACGCCTGTGGTACTTTCTGGTAATCCAGAGGAAACTCGCGATCGCTACAATGTAGAAACCTACAATCGCATGGCTGTTTTACCTGTACTGCAAGCTTTGCGCTCCTGTGATGCCTTGATTTGGGGCGGTGGGAGTTTAATTCAAGATGTTACTAGTACTATCAGCCCATTTTATTATGGCGGACTGATGGTATTAGCACAGAAATTAGGTTTGAAAACTGTTGCTTGGGCGCAGGGTATTGGCCCGTTGCTGCGTCCGCAAACTCGCTACTTAGCACGGCAAACCTTTGGCAATTGTACCAAAGTCAGTGTACGCGATCGCGCCAGTGCTAGTTTATTATCTGATTGGCAAATTCCTTGTATCCTTGCTCCTGACCCAGTTTGGGCGTTGGAATCTAAACCAGTACCAGGACTTTGGGATTTACCTGCGCCGAGAGTTGCTGTAACTTTGCGATCGCATCCCCAACTCACAGAAGCACGTTTAGCAAATCTGACTCGCGCATTGGTGGATTTTCAAAAAGCCACGCAAGCTTTTATTCTACTTCTGCCATTTCAAAAAAGTGAAGATTTAATTATTGCCGAAGCTATTCAACCGCATCTTAAAGATGTCAGCAAGATTTTGTCTCTCGAAGATCCGCAGCTTTTGAAAGGCGTGTTTCGTGGTGTCGAGATGGCAATTGGAATGCGTCTGCACAGCTTGATTATGGCAGCAGCTGAAGGTTGTCGTTGTTTTGCTCTGAGTTATGACCCCAAGGTAAATCGCCTCATGGAAGAGTTAGCAATACCTGGATGGGATTTAGCGACTTTACCAGATGATACTAATTTGATTGGTAAAACTTGGATGGAGCATTATGCTAATGGTGATCCACTTTCGTCTGAGCAAATCCAGTCTTTAGTGGATCGTGCTTTGTTGCACCGTGAGTTGTTGAGTGAAGCCTTAAGTTAGTTTTTGTTTAGACTCGAAATCACGCCATAATAAAACCACACAAGCTTGTACATTTTACTGATAGCACAAGATACTTTAGAAGCAGATTAAAGAATTTTCCAAAAACACGGATTATGATAAACCTCAATCCTTACAATTCTGCTAACAATCAACGTAATATGGGTGAAGTTCGAGTCAAGGTCAAGCTCACTAATGCTATTGATGAAGCGCTTGTAAGCAGAGGAATGCTTAATCCAAATATGTTACGGGTGTGTGAAACCGAAGCACTCATAGACACTGGGGCAGTACGTACTGTACTACCAGTGTCTATTGTGCAGCAACTTGGTTTGAGAATTCGGGGACAGCAAATTGCTCAATATGCAAATGGCAGCGAAGAATCTATTGGCCTAACTGAACCCGTAATTATTGAATTGGCAGGACGAGAAACGACCGAAGCCACATTAGTTACAGGCTATACAGTCTTGATTGGACAAACAGTGCTTGAGACCCTGGATTTCCTAGTGGACTGTAGAAATCAGCGACTTATCCCGAATCCTGAGCATCCTAACTATCCCGTGTTCAGGATATAAAATGAATGCTAGTAACTATACTTTGCCACTGACAATCCCTGACCACTGCACTTTTTTCTCTTGCTCACGGCGGTAAGAAAAGAAATGCTCTGGAGTTTGGTAAGTACAATAAGGTGCGATCGCAACTTGTTCGGCACTAAATCCCATGTTTTCCAACTGTATGGCATTTATCCGCCGAACATCCAACCTTATCTTTCCGGGATTAGGATCTTCTAGCAGGGGCGAATTTGGTAATTCATGCAATGCCTCCACAATTTTTTGTTCGTCTTCGTGTGGTATAATACTAGCCCCGATTTCAGCAGCTACATCAAGAGAGACTTGATAAACTTCACCAGTGATCGCCGGCCCCATCGCAATCCGTAAATCATCAAGTTTGCTGCCTTGGGTTTGAAGTCGGGCGATCGCTTGCGGCACAATCTTCTTTGCTGTACCTCGCCAACCTGCATGAATTGCCGATACTTGTCCAGTTCTCACATCTCCAATCAATACGGGTGTACAATCTGCACTAGCTACCCATACCGCTTGCAGAGACTGTTGACTAATTAAAGCATCTGCTGATGCTAAATCATCTCCATTGCTCTCAACTTCTTGTGGGGTGAGAACAGTATTGCCATGTACCTGTTTTAAGCGATAGACTGATGCCTCTGGTTGTAGCACTGCTGTCAGGTCTTGTGGTGATCGCGGCCAAAACTGTTGGGTAAAAAAGCCGTGATGCCAAACTTCTAAGATACTACAAGTCAGATAAGGCAGTCCTTCCCAATTACGCCAGTGCCAAGTGTGCATCTTAAACCAAACCTAAACGGAATCACTCATCAGCCAATTCATGCTAACTTGAACAACGGGATTTGGGTTAACTGCTGTGGAATTTAATCGGCAAAAGTTGGAAGCAGCCCTGGAAACTGGGCAAGAATCTAGATATTTACCATTTTCCCTACACATTTTTGAAAGTGTCCCTTCAACTAACCAAACTCTTTGGGAATTACTCAACCAAGGCGCTACGCCAGGAACTGTAGTAATTGCCACTCAGCAGACAGCAGGACGAGGACAATGGGGTCGCCAATGGATTTCTCCAGCTGGAGGCATATACCTTTCGGTAGCGATCGCTCCTAAAATAGATGCTATTGATAGCTATCAGTTAACTTTGGCAACTGCTTGGGGAATTAGTTTTCAACTGCGCCAGTGTGGCGTAAGTGTCGGAATTAAATGGCCGAATGATTTAGTCTTAAATGATCGTAAATTAGGCGGCATATTGACAGAAACCAAAATAAACAAAGGAAAAATCACCCAAGCAGTCATAGGTGTAGGCATTAATTGGGCAAACCCAGTACCAGAGACTGGAATTAATCTGGAATCTTGGCAAACTTCCCAGCATTCCAAACCAATTTCTTGTCTAGAAATGCTCACCTCAACCGTTTTACTAGGAATAGAATCCGGTGTTCAGTGCCTTTTTCAAGAAGGGATAAGCATACTCTTGTCTCGCTATCTAGATTTGCTTACGAACATTGGTGACCAGGTGTACTTCAATAATCTTTTAGGCACTGTAGTTGGAGTAAATTCTCAGGGAAATTTAAAAGTAAATTTACAAACAGATGATACAAAGACACTCATAACACCAGAAATTTACATTGAACCCGGTACAATCAGTTTGGGTTATCATAAATCTTCTGTTTAACTTTTAGGTTTGTTCACAATTTCGCTCTTTGGGCAAGACAAACCACTAGCATCATCTCTTTAGGCTAATTACACACAACTGAGAGAACAAATGACGCAGCGCAATAAATCTGCCCAGAATCGTTTGCAACACTCTTGGCCGGCAAATTTAAAAACTAGACGTTTCGCGTCTACATTACCAGCACAGAGCCTTTGTTTGCTGGGCAGCATCAGCCTCCTCAGCGGCGGCTTCGTAATAGCCCAAACGGAAACATCAATAGACAATATTGTTCCCACTATTGAAAATTCCCAGCCAACAGCCGTTACAAATCCAGTTAAAAAAGATATTACTGCACCAGAAACAGTTCAAGCGCAACCAAGCTTTTCTCAACGGCGAGCCAAACTCAAACAGAGACTACGCCAGCAACAAGTTTCTCAATCAAAAGAGCCAGTTAGACAGTCTACACCAAAATTTGAGGCTTCCAAGCCTACTACCACTGTCAGACGCGCTACTCGCCAGGTTGAAGCTTCACCAGTTGTTCCTATAAGAGTAAGAGAGGAAAAACCAAATACCCCTCTTCGTTCACCGGAGAAACTCCCGC
This sequence comes from Nostoc sp. UHCC 0302, assembly GCF_038096175.1. Lineage (NCBI taxonomy): Bacteria > Bacillati > Cyanobacteriota > Cyanophyceae > Nostocales > Nostocaceae > Nostoc > Nostoc sp. UHCC 0302. The sequence continues at coordinate 7,903,306 of NZ_CP151099.1, read as the reverse complement.
AAGTTGCCCAACCACCAAATAACTCAAACAGCCCTGTCGGCACGACGACAGGGAAAACCAGGGACTATAATAACGCCTATATTGACCCTAATAGTTACGATGCTAGTGCTACAGGTACTTATCAAGCACCGAATTCTGTGATCATCACAGAACGCTCTAGTGGTTGTCAAGCTGTTTTACCATCAGGGCAAAGTTTATTGGGCGGAGCTTGTGCTAAAGTACCTTCGCGCAATCAACGTGTAGCTGGTTCTACTGGCAAACCAGCACCAAGCTGGCTAAGAAAAAGTGAAAATGCCCAATTACCTATTGTTCCACCAGTAAGAGAGGTTGCAAGTACTGGCAGTAACAATAACGGGTGGAATGCTACTCGGATTGGTTCTACTGGTGTCACCAAAACTGCATTTCGTCCTAATCGATTTATTCCTAACCCTGGTAATTTCAGCACCACGACAGTGAGTGCAACTCCTATCGCGCCAAGTGGCGGTGCTTTGCCTCCACCAATGGCAGATGGTAACGTTGCACCCCGCCCTAGCACTGTAGCTTACGACTTCTCCTTGGCATCAGTATTGCCACAAATTCCCTACACTGGGACAGTCGCCTACCGTGGAACGGGAATGATGTATCCACTGTCTATTCCGGCTCCCATTACTTCTTTGTTTGGTTGGCGAACTCATCCAATTACAGGTAATCAACGCTTCCACGCAGGTACTGACTTGGGTGCGCCGATGGGAACACCAGTTTTGGCAGCCGCAAGAGGTCAAGTGGAAACTGCTAACTGGTTGGGTGGTTATGGTTTAGCCGTAATTTTGAATCACCAATCTGCTGAACAAACTCTCTACGGTCATATGTCCGAAATCTTTGTTCAACCCGGTCAGTGGGTTGAAGCAGGAACTATGATTGGACGAGTTGGCAGCACAGGAGCTTCCACAGGCCCTCACTTGCACTTTGAAGTCCGCCATTTGACACCACAAGGCTGGGTAGCTACTAACCCAGGTGTGGAATTACAAAACGGTTTAAGCCAGATGCTACAAGGCTCACAGACCACTCAGGTAAGTCAGCGACCAGGTAGCTAGAAGAGGAGTGGGGGAGTGGGGGAGTGGGAGATGAGGGAGAATAATTGTTGACCCCATGCCCCATGCCCCATGCCCCATGCCCCATGCTAATTACAAATACCCGTGTTCTGCTAAGAATGCGGGTGTAATTTCATCTAAACTGTTGTCCTCTGGCTCTGTGGTGTGTCGGTTGCCAGAATAAAGTAATTTTTCCACATATTTGCCGAGAATATCCCCTTCTAGATTTACTAAACTGCCAGGAATTAAATAACGGAGATTTGTCTCAGCATAGGTGAGGGGAATTACTGCTACTGTGAATTGAGAAAGTTCTGCTTCATATGCGGCTACTGTGAGGCTGATGCCATTAACGGCAATGCTACCTTTAGGGACAATGTACCGCGCGATCGCTTCGGATGCAACAAAGGTCATTTCCCAAGAACTAGCAGTTTGTTCCACTGCTACTAATCGGCCTATGCCGTCTACATGACCCATCACAAAATGACCGCCGATTTTACTTCCCACCCGTAGCGACGCTTCTAAATTAACATAAGTCTGTGCTGTGGACTCACTCCCCAAGGTGGTGCGACGTAGTGTTTCTGGTGAAGCAGTGGCGATAAATCCATCTTTTAAAACTTCTTCTACTGTCAAGCACACGCCATCAACTGCAACACTGTCACCATAAGCCAAATCCTGCATAATTAATTCACATGACTGGCTAACACAAGTAATTTGCCAAGAATCCCCCCCTAGAGGGTTCATCGTTCCCAAGGCCTGGATTAATCCTGTAAACACGGCTTTTTTGCCAAACTAACTCTATTTATTACCTATTTTTGCCTGAAATTAACTGGTAATTCTCACAAAAAAGTAGGAGGATTTAAGTAAAATTTCTGACTTCATTTACTACAAGAATATTAACACATTGGCATCCTTCACAAGTCATACTTGGGTAAGAAGGTTATTGTCTATGTAGACCAATTTGGCTTACTCTGGTGTTCACAACAAGTTCGGAGTTTAATATAAGCAACTATAGAGAACGATGCCTATGTTTATTTCTGTCACTAAGTTAACCCCAAATGGGTATTTTTTGTCACGTAGCACCCAAGCGCATAAAGGATTGTAGAGGCTTAGCCAATGATTGAAATGAGAGTCGCTGGCATAGCATTAGATGCCATAACCCGCAGCCCGATTGTACTTTTAAAAGATGCTTCAGATCGACGTGCTTTACCAATTTATATTGGTCAAGAACAAGCTAGGGCAATTATGGGTGCATTGGAGAATCAAAAGCCTCCCAGACCCTTAACCCATGACCTAATTGTGAATATTCTAGAAACATGGAACATGACTCTAGAAAAGGTCATTATTCATTCTCTACAAAAGGATACGTTTTATGCAGCTTTAATTGTCCAACAAGGCGAAGTTAAAAAAGAAATTGATGCGCGTCCTAGCGATGCGATCGCAGTTGCCCTCCGTACAAATACACCCATTTGGGTAATGGAAGAAGTCATAGCCGATGCTTCTATCCCTGTTGATCGCGATGCAGATGAAGCCGAACAGCAAGCCTTCCGGGAATTTATTTCCAATCTCCGCCCTGAAGATTTGATCAAGCGCTTTGGTGATGGCGACAGCTAGGAAAGTTATGAGTTAGAAGTTAGAAGTTAGGAGTTGTTTGCTTAAACTCCTAACTCCTAATTGTTAACTCCTAACTCTGTTAAAGATGCAATACCGACGCTTTGGCAAAACCAATCTGCGCCTCTCTGTGTTTTCCTTAGGAACAATGCGCTACTTGGCTTGTTTTGAAAATGCCCAGCAAACCATTAAACAAGCCTTAGCGTTAGGAATTAATCATGTAGAAACTGCCAGAGGTTACGGTAAAAGTGAAGAATACTTTGGCAGGGCGCTAAAAGCTGGATTGTCAATACCGCGTTCCCAACTTCACATCACAACCAAAATTCCACCCACAGCGGATGCTGACACCATGCGTCAGTACATTGATGAATCCTTAGAACGATTGCAACTAGATTATCTAGATTGTTTGGGAATTCATGGTTTAAACACTTCGCAACATTTAGAATGGGTGCAAGCCAAAAGCGGCTGTATGCAAGCAGTGCAGGAAGCTGTTGCTGATGGTCGTGTGCGACACGTTGGTTTTTCCACCCACGGTTCATTAGAGCTAATTCAGGCAGCAATCAATACAGATTTATTTGAATTTGTCAATCTGCACTATTACTATTTCTTTCAACGCCATGCACCAGCGATTCAGCTTGCAGCACAGAAGGATATGGGCGTTTTTATAATTTCCCCAGCTGATAAGGGGGGACGCCTCTACACGCCTCCCCAAAAGCTAAAAGACTTATGTAAGCCTTATTCACCTTTAGAACTAAACTATCGATTTTTACTGAATGATAACCGGATTTCAACTCTGAGTATTGGCCCAGCAAATCCAGATGAATTAATAGAACCTTTGCAAGTAGCTGACCAAGATAATAAACTTACATCAGAAGAAATTTATGCTTTTCAACGCTTAGAAAATCAGCAAAAAATTGCTTTAGGAAGTGATACTTGTAGTCAGTGCTATGCTTGTTTACCCTGTCCAGAAAACATCAATATTCCAGAAGTATTAAGGTTACGCAATCTCGCAGCGGCATACGATATGACAGACTACGGACAATATCGTTACGGGATGTTTGAAAATGCTGGTCATTGGTTCCCAGGAATGAAAGCCAGCCGCTGCACAGAATGCGGCGACTGTTTGCCTCGTTGTCCAGAAGATTTAGATATTCCAACTTTATTAGAAGATACTCACAAGAGATTAAACGGGAAAGCAGGTAGAAGATTGTGGGGATAATTAAAAGTTAAGCTCATGGAAGAGTGATAAAACTATGCAAGTAACACAACAGCGATACTACACTCCAGAAGAATATTTAGAGCTAGAAGAAACTGCTGACTACAAAAGTGAATACATTGATGGGGAAATAATTCCTATGCCAGGTGGAACAGCCAATCATAATCGAATTGCAGGTAACTTTTATGCTGTATTGAACTTTGCTTTCAGACAACAAGAGTACGAAGTGTTTAATAGCGATATGCGCCTATGGATAACTCAAAAGCATATATACACATATCCAGATGTGACAGTAATAGCGGGTGAACCAGAATTTTTCAACAATCGCACAGATATCATTACAAATCCACAGGTTATTGTGAAGGTTTTATCGAAATCGACTAAAGGCTATGACCGTAATGATAAATTTGAAGCTTACCGAACAATTTCCACTTTCCAAGAATATATCTTAGTTGATCAAAATCGAATTCATGTAGAGCAATTCTATAAAACTGGGAAAAAGCAATGGACGCTGCGTGAGTACGATGAAGAAGATGAAGCGATCGCTCTTGCAACTGTACCTTTTGAAATTGCTTTGCAGGATTTATACAACAAGGTTAAGTTTGAAGTTGTTGAATCTGAAAGGGAAATTGCTGATACTGAGGAATTAGGGTAAGTTAAGTGATCGCCTAACTTTGTAAAACAGCTATTATCCCGATTGCAACAATAACTTTTACGCCACTTTTAACGGCTTCTGAGGAAAAGTAATTGGCTCTGGCAGAGATTTTCCTTGGTCTTCATACCATTCAATCAATGATTCAATCACTTCTTGTCCATGTTTGGCGGCTTCTTCATAAGTCTTGCCATGAGTGTGGAATTGCTGCCACGAAAATTCTGGTAAGTGTACCAAGTAGCAGTTATCCTCATCCGACCATTGGATGACCATACTGTAGCGATCGTTCATTCTTCCTCTATTTCCCCTAGCTTCTTCAAAACACTATTGACTTGCTTTTCAAGATATCGAGGTGCATCATCTCCATCATTTCCTGCAATAGTAACTGGTTCATCAGGTATCAGTGGATGAGTCCAAAAAGTATGACTACCTTTAGCAGGACGGTAGAAAAACCCAGCTTTCAACAAAATTGCCTTTAACTCTCTGATTTTCTTGGGCATCTACCTTGAATTTAAATCACTATACTGATTTTTGCCTATAGAGTTGCAAGAGCGATCGCTCTTGCAACTGTACCCTTTGAAATTTCCTTACAGGATTTATACAACAAAGTGAAGTTTGAGCTTGTTGAGCCAACAACCGAAAGTAATGAAGAATTGAGGTGAAAGGAGTGATTGCCTAATTTATCTCTACTAGTAAAGGCGATCAGTTGAGCATCAACTTGCTGTAGTATCTTAACTCCTGACTTGCCCTTCACAGTTGAAGTTGAGTAATAGAGATTGTGGTTATTACTTAGACTCCTTTATGCAAGAGGATAAATTTTTTGTTCGATGATAAGTATAGTTACAATGTGGCATTGCCCATTGCTTATAGCTAGGGGGCATTGTCTAACCTACTTGCAGATCACACAGCCATGATGGATTGGAAGAAACTTCTGACACCAAAAAGACTTGGCAAGACTGAACTAGAAAATCCTCAGTTTGATCGTACTCCTTTTCTGAGAGACTATGATCGCCTAGTATTTTCCTCACCTTTTCGTCGCCTCAAAGATAAAACCCAGGTTTTTTCGTTGTCTACAAATGATTACATTCGTACTCGTCTGATTCACAGCCTCGAAGTTTCCTGTGTCGGTCGATCCCTGGGTAGGATGGTGGGTGAGAAAATTGTAGACACACACAAGCTTAATGACTATGGGTTCAGTGCTTCAGACTTTGGTGATATTATCTCTGCTGCTTGTCTAGCTCATGATATCGGTAATCCTCCTTTCGGTCATTCTGGAGAAGATGCTATCCGTACAGGATTTGAATCCTGGTACAACACTGTTAACCATGTAGGAGAAGAACTTCTCAGCAAGTCTCAAAAAACTGACTTTGATTCATTTGAGGGCAATGCACAGGGTTTTCGTATTCTAACTAAGCTTGAAATGCGTCCTCAAAAAGGGGGAATGCAACTCACCTGCCCAACTTTAGCTGCTTTCACAAAGTACCCTAGAGAATCATTACTATCAGAATCTACCTTAAACGGTTACTCAGGTAGAAGTGTTAATAAACATGGTTTCTTTCAGGCAGAAAAAGATTTATTTGCTGAAGTAGCAGAAACAGTTGGGCTAATTCGCCGTCATGACAATGCAGCATGGTGGTCTCGACACCCGCTTGCTTTTCTTGTTGAAGCAGCTGATGACATTTGTTATTCAATCGTTGATGTAGAAGACGCCCATCGCATGGGTTACATCTCATTTGAAAAAACCACGTGCTTGCTTAATAAAATTGCAGAAATTGATATTAACAAACATGATGAAAGCGATGTAGAAAAAGTTAAGCGCTTGCGTGCCAAAGCTATCCATAATCTCATAGGACAGGCAACTGACATTTTCTTAGGAAACGAGCAAGAAATACTTTCTGGAGAGTTTGACGAAGATTTATTATCCCGAAGTCGTTATGAAAATGACTTAGAGGAAATTGGGAAGGTAACCCGATCATCTGTTTTCGAGCATCGTAATGTCGTTAATATCCAAATAGCTGGTTATGAAGTTTTAGGAAAACTATTTTCTGAGTTTATTAATGCTATTCTAAATGACAGCAAAAAAGCAAAGTTAATCTATCATATGCTTCCCAGGGAATATTACCCGAATTCGGACGAAGATACCTATAGCAAAATCCTAAGAGTTACAGACTATATTTCTGGCATGACTGATTCTTACGCTACCAGTTTATTCCAACAATTTAGCGGTATTTCCTTGGGATAAAGTGATAGCTATTACCCCTACTCTCCGCCATCCCCAAGTAACTTAGATAAAATTGCTATGGTGCTACTTAACCCTTAGACTGATGAAAAGCGATGTCTGACGACAAGCCGCTTTGTGTCTACGCTCTTGTTGCAGTACCATTTGAAATTTATTTATGCAGGCCATTTAGTGCTGTAAGCTTTAGTAAGGGACTCGAAAATTCCTTTTGTCTTAGCCCGGAAGGGAATATCTATTAGAATATAAAACAACCACTTTGCAGCCATAAATAATTGGCGCTGTTTTATAAATACAAGTAAACGATTAGGTGTTTCAAACACTTGATAATAAGGGTGATTTTGCAAATTTTTATTCACTTCACCTTTTCTTAGCAGTCGTTTTGGTAGCAATAAAATCCCAAGAATGAACAAGCCATAATACTGAAAAATAGAGCCATATTTCAATTTTTCATAAAGGTAATTGAGGTCTCCGCCTATCCCTCTCCAGATTCTGTTTTCAGCAGGTGCATGGTAATGATCTGCCTTGACTGTTTTAGCTTTAATAATTTTGAAATTATGCTTCTGAATTCGTCGTGCTAAATCGTGTTCGTCGCAAGCAGTGCTGCGGAAATATCGAAGATTGGTGTCGAAGCGAAAATGCTCAAAGACTTCTCGTCGCAATGACCAGAGGCTACCAGTGCCAAATGTTGCTGTTCCTTTAGCCAAAGAACCACCCTGTTCGTAAATACATCCCCAAATAACCATGACATCTGGGTCTTCTGTATAAACTTTGATTATTTCATCAAGGCAATCAGGGAACGGGCTTACATCGTCATCCATAAGGACAACAATCTTACCTTTAGTATGAGCAACACCGAGATTTCTGGAAAAGCAAGCTCCTTGGTTTCTATTGTTTCGTAGAACGAGCAGATTTTTTATATTATTGTTAGAAGTATTAAGAAAGCTTTGTGTATCATCTGTTGAGGCATCATCAACTATTACTACCTCATAGTTTGGATAGTTGAGTTTAGCGATCGCTGGCAAACTATAGGTACGTAAACTTGAAGCTCTATTATAGGTTGCTATTACTATAGATATAAGTGGCTGTTCCATTTCCTCTTGTCTGTATATGTTGTATATATTTTCAAATTTATTTAGCTCGCAAATCTAAATAGATAAAGCAAATAGAATTGCTGTAAAGCTTAATCTATAGTAGTTTGGCTTAATATCTTATAATTACCGTGTAAACTCTGAAAATATGTAATAAATAAAAAATAAATACTTAATAGCTCAGAGATAATACTTAATTCAGACAGTAAAGAAATTAGCTAATTTCCTTTCATCTTCAGTGGTGTCATAGTCGATTCGCCTGCCTTCTCGCGGCAACTTATTAGATAGAATCACTATGGTGCTACTTAACCCTTCCCAAATCTGATGGAAAGCGATATCTTCTCTGCGAGACGCTACGCGAACAACGGGCTACGCCTCCCTTCCCAAACCTCTCTTCAACGTCCAGAATTACTTGCGCCAGCGGGGAATTGGGACTGTGCCAAAGCCGCTGTGGAAAATGGGGCAGATGCGATTTACTTCGGTTTGGATCGATTCAATGCACGAATGCGGGCGCAAAATTTTACTGAGGCGGACTTGCCTAGCTTGATGGCATTTCTACACCGTCGCGGTGTTAAGGGTTATGTCACTGTCAATACACTAATTTTTCCTCAAGAACTCAGAGAAGCCCAACAATATCTCCGCACAATTATTGCTGCGGGTGTGGATGCGGTGATTGTCCAAGATGTGGGTATCTGTCGTCTCATCCGTCACCTGTCGCCAGACTTTCCTATTCATGCCTCAACTCAGATGACTATCACCAGCGCAGCGGGAGTGGAATTTGCTAAATCCCTCGGCTGTCAGTTGGTAGTGCTTGCCCGTGAATGTTCTCTTAAAGAAATTAATAAAATTCAGCAACAAATTGCCCAGCAAAATACTTCACTACTTCTGGAAGTCTTCGTTCACGGTGCTTTATGCGTAGCTTATTCCGGTCAGTGTTTGACTAGTGAAGCTTTAGGTGGACGTTCTGCTAACCGGGGCGAATGCGCTCAAGCTTGCCGGATGCCTTACGATTTAATCGCAGATGGGGAAGTTGTTAATTTAGAGGAACGCAAATATTTACTCAGTCCTCAAGACCTTGCAGGGTTAGAGGTGCTGCCAGATTTAGTTAAGTCAGGCGTAACTTCTCTCAAGATTGAAGGTCGTTTGAAAGCACCAGAATATGTTGCCAATGTCACCCGTGTTTATCGGGAAGCCTTGGATCGGGTGATGGCGGAATTGGAAAGACCTAACCCCCTAGCCCCCTTCCCTACCAGGGAAGGGGGAAAAAAGGCTCCACTCTTGCCTTCGGAAAGGGAGAGGGGGAGAGGTCAAACAGATCCAGAGCGCTACAATCTGGAGATGGCATTTTCTCGCGGACTCTACACAGGTTGGTTTAGCGGGATTAATAATCAAGAATTGGTTCATGCCCGTTTTGGTAAAAAGCGCGGGGTTTACCTGGGTGAAGTCACCCGCATTCGCAATGAACAGGTAACGCTGAAACTGGAAGCGCCTGTTAAACCTGGGGATGGAATTGTTTTTGACTGCGGACATCCTGAAGCTAAAGAAGAAGGAGGTCGGGTTTATGCAGTGGTGCAGAAGGGTAAAGAAGCGGTACTGACTTTCGGTCAACGTGATCTGAATCTGCACCGGGTGCATTTGGGCGATAAAGTATGGAAAACCAGTGACCCAGAACTTGATAAACAACTGCGTCAAAGTTTTGCTGGAGAAAATCCTCAGTTTCAACGCCCGATTCACCTAGAAGTTTATGGAGAAGTTGGTCAACCACTAATTGCGATCGCCCGTGATCAACTCGGTAATATCGTACAGGTGGAATCAGAAATATTACTAGTTGAAGCTCACACCAAACCCCTCACCACAGAACGTTTGCAAGAACAATTAGGTCGTCTTGGTAACACTCCTTTTTCTCTGGGGACACTCACCAATCATCTCAACGGTGCAGTCATGCTACCCGTGAGTGAGTTAAACCGAATGCGCCGAGAAATAGTAGTTCAATTAGAAGAGTTACGGAGTCAACCCAAACGCTGGGAGTTACGTTCTGATGTCTCTTTTCAAGACTTGCTTCCTCCTTCATCTTCTCTATCTTCTTCATCCCCCTCACTTATTGTTCTCGTAAGAACTCTCAAGCAACTCAAAGCCGCACTCAAAGCCGGAATCCAAACACTGTACTGTGAATTTGAAGACCCCCGTGCCTACCGTGAGGCAGTGCAATTAGTCAAAAATGTAGAGACGCGATTAATCGCGTCTCCACTCCCTACCATCTGGGTTGCACCACCTCGAATTACCAAACCTGGGGAAAACTGGATTTTGCAGCAAGTACGTGCTTCAGAAGCAGATGGTTATTTGGTACGAAACTATGACCAATTACAATTCTTTGCAGCAGACCGTTGTATCGGAGATTTTTCACTCAATGTTACCAACCCTTTAACCGCAGACTATTTTCAGAATCGTTTTGGTTTAGAACGGTTGACGGCATCCTATGACCTGAATATCACACAACTGCAAGACCTGCTCACCAATTACTCGCCCCAATCGTTTGAAGTGACAATTCATCAGCATATGCCAATGTTCCACATGGAGCATTGTGTCTTTTGTGCTTTTCTTTCAACGGGAACAGACTACACTAACTGTGGACGCCCTTGCGAGAAGCAGGAAGTGAAATTAAGAGACCGCGTTGGCAGCGAACACGTTCTTCGAGCGGATGCAGGTTGTCGTAATACTGTGTTTAATGGCACTGCCCAAACTGGAGCCGAGTATGTACAGCGTCTGATAGAGATGGGCTTGCGGCACTTCCGTATCGAATTTGTGAATGAAACACCAGAGCAAGTGACTAAAACGATACATTGCTACCAGCAACTACTGCAAGGCGAGATTACAGGTTCCCAACTTTGGCGAGAGTTAAAGCTGCAAAATCAGTTAGGCGTGACTCGTGGCCCTATGGGAGTATCTGCACAGCGGTCATAACTCATTTTCTAATCGCCCAGCTTGAAAAATTTGTTCGGCTGTCAAGTTTAATTCTGGGAATGTAGGGGATATGATGCGCTCAGTAGCTCGAAATTGGTTAACCTGATACTCATCATCCACTAAGTAGTAAATGGAAATTGTCGGTTGTTTAGGGTTCCCAATGTACCTTCTCCCACCTAAAGCTAAATAATCAACAATCCAGTATTCAGGAACCCCGAAAGTTTCGTAATCAACAAGTTTGTGTGCATAATCGTCTTTCCAGTTAGTGCTGACGACTTCAATAACTAGGGGAACAGACGCAGCTTGAGTAACCGTTGAGGACTTTTTCCACATCGGTTCTGATGAAAGATTCTTTTGATTTATGACTATTACATCAGGGGAATAACCAGATTCTCTATCAGGAACTTTGACCAGTGCTTGCTTGGGTATGATGTATGGGAGTTTTAATCGTTTGAACTCTAAAGTTATTTCACCAGCTAAAAAACCATTAATCTCTTCATGATCCCCCACTGGCTGCATTTCAACAATTACCCCATCATGTAGTTCGTAGCATCCGCTGTCTGGTTTCAAATTCAGGAATTCTTCAAAAGTGATTGTTTTTGGTAAAGCTTGAAACATCACACTTGCTCCTTATGATGATTCAGAGTTTAACAAATGACGAATTGCGATCGCGGAGCTTCTAATTTGAGAATACTTCACGCTTTGCTTAATGAAGTGAATTTTGTTTCGTGCAAAGGCTCCTCCACGAGTATCAAAGACTCGTCCACGAGTATAAAAGACTCATCGCCGAGTATCAAAGACTCATTTACGAAGTTCAAAACTTTCCAAAAACTGCATAACTGCACAAGCACTAGAGATATAGTAACTCGTAGGTATAAATCAGCAAATTACCAGGATTTATGACCAAGCGAGTTAAAAAATCAAGACAGCCTTGCGTTAAGTGGACATTCTGGTATTTGCTACCGAATATTAGCCGTTACAGTTTAATACTACTGCTGAGTATGGTAATGCTCGCTGATACAGTGGGGGCAAAACTGAGTAGCGCACAGTTGCAGATAGCACAACAGCCAAGTACAACTCAACAAGATGCAATTCGCGCTGCTGCTGAAAAAGCCACGAATGAAGGGTTGGAGCTTTATAAACAAGGTACGGCAGAATCACTGCAACAAGCGATTGGGAAATGGCAAGAAGCGCTGAAGCTTTGGCAACAAGTTGATGATAAACGCTGGGAAGCCCTTACCTTCATTGGCATTGGCAGAATCTACTCTTCACTAGGAAAAAAGCAAGAAGCGCTCAAATACTACAACCAAGCTTTACCCGTACTCCGTGCAGTGGGGGACAGAACAGGGGAAGCCACTACCCTCAACAATATTGGCAGAATCTACTCTTCACTAGGAGAAAAGCAACAAGCGCTCAAATACTACAACCAAGCTTTACCCATACTCCATGCAGTGGGGGACAGAACAGGGGAAGCCACCACCCTCAACAGTATTGGCAGAATCTACTCTTCACTAGGAAAAAAGCAACAAGCGCTCAAATACTACAACCAAGCTTTACCCATACTCCATGCAGTGGGGGATAGAACAGGGGAAGCCACCACCCTCAACAATATTGGCTTTGTCTACGACTCATTAGGAGAAAAGCAAGAAGCGCTCAAATACTACAACCAAGCTTTACCCATACTCCGTGCAGTGGAGGACAGAACACGGGAAGCCACCACCCTCAACAATATTGGCTTTGTCTACGGCTCACTAGGAGAACAGCAACAAGCGCTCAAATACTACAACCAAGCTTTATCCATAAGCCGTGCAGTGGGGGACAGAACAGGGGAAGCCACCACCCTCAACAATATTGGCTTTGTCTACGGCTCACTAGGAGAACAGCAACAAGCGCTCAAATACTACAACCAAGCTTTACCCATAAGCCGTGCAGTGGGGGATAGAACAGAGGAAGCCACCACCCTCAACAATATTGGCTTTGTCTACTTTTCACTAGGAGAAAAGCAAGAAGCGCTCAAATACTACAACCAAGCTTTACCCATAAAGCGTGCAGTGGGGGACAGAACAGGGGAAGCCACCACCCTCAACAATATTGGCAGTGTCTACGACTCACTAGGAGAACAGCAAGAAGCGCTCAAATACTACAACCAAGCTTTACCCATACTCCGTGCAGTGGGCGACAGAACAGTGGAAGCCACCACCCTCAACAATATTGGCTTTGTCTACGACTCACTAGGAGAAAAGCAACAAGCACTCAAATACTACAACCAAGTTTTACCCATAAGGCGTGCAGTGGGGGATAGAACAGGGGAAGCCACCACCCTCAACAATATTGGCTTTGTCTACGGCTCACTAGGAGAACAGCAACAAGCGCTCAAATACTACAACCAAGCTTTATCCATAAGCCGTGCAGTGGGGGACAGAACAGGGGAAGCCACCGCCCTCAACAATATTGGCTTTGTCTACGACTCACTAGGAGAAAAGCAACAAGCGCTCAAATACTACAACCAAGCTTTACCCATAAGCCGTGCGGTGGGGGATAGAACACGGGAAGCCCCCACCCTCAGTAATATTGGCTTTGTCTACTCTTCACTAGGAGAAAAGCAACAAGCGCTCAAATACTACAACCAAGCTTTACCCATAAGCCGTGCGGTGGGGGATAGAACACGGGAAGCCCCCACCCTCAGTAATATTGGCTTTGTCTACGGCTCACTAGGAGAAAAGCAACAAGCGCTCAAATACTACAACCAAGCTTTACCCATAAGCCGTGCAGTGGGCGACAGAACAGGGGAAGCCATCACCCTCAACAATATTGGCAGTGTCTACTTTTCACTAGGAGAAAAGCAACAAGCGCTCAAATACTACAACCAAGCTTTACCCATAAGCCGTGCGGTGGGGGATAGAACAGAGGAAGCCACCACCCTCTCTAACATTGCTGGCCTAGAACGCGATCGCGGCAACCTACCACAAGCCTTGACTCAAATTGAAGCAGCAATCAAAATCATTGAAGATTTACGCACTAAAATTATTAACCAACAACTGCGTACTTCTTACTTTGCCAGTGTACAGGGTTATTACAAGTTCTACATCGACTTGTTAATGCAACTGCACAAAAAAGACCCATCAAAAGGATACGATGCTCTGGCACTCAACGCCAGCGAGCGATCTCGCGCCCGTAGTCTACTAGAACTCCTCACCGAAGCCCGTGCAGATATTCGCCAAGGGGTAGAACCACAACTTTTAGCAGAAGAACGCAGTTTACAGCAACAAATTGATGCCAGAAAAGAAAGCCGCATCAAATTACTTTCTGAGAAGAACACTTCTGAACAAGTCGAGAAACTAAATCAAGAAATTACCGAACTTTTAGATAAATATAATCAAGTTTTAGCAGATATCCGTGCCAAGAGTCCCCGTTATGCTGCACTTACTCAACCTCAACCCCTCAACCTCGAACAAATTCAGTCTTCAGTTCTCGATGACAATACGATTCTTTTGCAATATTCCCTGGGAGAAGAACACAGCTATCTTTGGCTAGTCACAAAAACCGGAATGAAAAGTTACGAATTGCCCAAAGAAGCAGATATTGCAACCTTAGCCAAACAATTCTATCAAAATATTACCCAAGAGAAATTAGACTCGCGTGGCGGAGGAATTTTACTCAATCCTGGCAATTCTAAAACTCAGATTACAGTCGCCACGAAATTAAGTCAAATATTACTGCAACCCGTAGCCAGAGAATTAGGTAATAAACGTTTGCTAATTGTTGCTGATGGCATTTTACAATATATTCCCTTTGCCGCATTACCAAATCCAAAACAAACAAAATTCCAACCTTTATTAGTAGAACACGAAATTGTCAACGCGCCTTCAGCGTCAACTATTGCTGTAATTAGAAATGAAATTAAAAATCGCAAAGTTGCTGTGAAGAAGTTAGCTGTATTAGCAGATCCAGTATTTAATAAAAATGATGAGCGATTTAAATCAAATATTGCTCGTGGCAGTCAAACTACAGGTAAAAATTCTAATTTCACTGATTTAGATGCCTTAGCATTCAAGCGTTCTAGTAGTGATTTAAATCTTACTTTTAATCGCCTCAAAGGTACGCGCACAGAAGCCGAAAAAATCTTGAGTTTAGTTCCAGAATCATTAAGCCAATCAGCTTTTGATTTTGCTGCGAATCGCGCAACGATAACTAGTTCTCAAATGAGCCAATATCAAATCATACATCTGGCGACACATGGCATTTTCAATACTAAACATCCAGAGTTTTCTGGCATAGTGCTGTCTCTAGTAGATTCAGCCGGAAATCCCCAGAATGGCTTTTTGCAACTCCAAGACATCTTTAATCTCAACCTTCCAGCAGAATTAGTAGTCTTAAGCGCTTGTCAAACCGGGTTGGGAGAGGAAGTTAAGGGAGAAGGCTTAGTAGGGTTGACAAGAGGTTTTATGTATGCAGGTAGTCCACGAGTCGCAGTTAGTTTATGGAGTGTAGGCGATGTCGCGACATCTGAATTAATGGCGAAATTTTATACCAAAATGCTCAAAGAAAATTTAAGACCTGCGGCGGCACTCAGGGCTGCACAGTTGGAGATGTGGCAAAATCCCAAATATACAGCGCCATATTTTTGGGCAGCTTTTACTCTTCAAGGTGAATGGCGATAGTTTCTATAAATTTCTGCACTATTGGCGATGTATCGTTGCTTCGCCAAATCATTGCTATAAGCACTTTTAAACTGCTATCTGGAATGTCTCGAATATGTCTATAAACTACTCCAGTGCGTTGGAGATTTTGCAATGATGCCGGGACGATCGCCACACCCATTTCGGCTGCTACTAAGCTCACAATCGTCTGCATTTGGATAGCTTCTTGAGCAACACTAGGACTAAAACCTGCTTGCTGGCAAAGACTAATAATTAAATCATAGAGTCCGGGCGCTAATAGCCTGGGAAATAATATGAACGGTTCATTAGCAAGGGATGTCAAACAAATATACCCTTGATTCGCTAGCGAATGTGTCTCAGGAAGCGCTACCATCAGCGGTTCTTCAAAAATTGTCTCCCAGCTAACTCTATTATCCTCCACAGGTGGACGCACAAACCCCACATCCATCCGTCCTGACTGCAACCACTCCAACTGCTGATCTGTAGTCAATTCATGCAACTCTAGTCTTACACCAGGGACGCAACTACGAAAGGTTCGCAGAATTGTAGGCAAAATATTATACGCTGCTGAACTGACAAAGCCGACGACCAATTGTCCGATTTCGCCCCTGCTGGTTTGTTGCCCAATTTGCACCGCTTGCTGTAATTGCTTAAAAATTTGCTGGACTTCACCCAGAAACACTTGCCCTGCTTCTGTTAACTGCACATTTCGTTTCGTCCGGTGAAACAATTCAAAACCCAATTCCTTCTCTAGCTGGCGAATTTGTTGACTGAGGGGAGGTTGAGCAATATGCAATCGTTCTGCTGCCTTCCCAAAGTGTAGTTCTTCTGCCACAGTCACAAAATAGCGCAGATGCCGTAGTTCCATCTTTTACCTGAACTCATATCTTTTAAGTATTAATTAAAGGACAAATATATATTGGACATTATTGAAAACTTTTTTTATTTTGATAATTAAGCCGTCATCAATCTAGAGCGCATAGTTGAGGATTGGCAAACCAATACACCATACTTTCACTACTTATGAATAATCTTTCAATACCCACTCCTTATTGGGACGCTTCCCTTTATGAAGATAAGCACGCCTTTGTCTGGCAATATGGCGAGGACTTACTGCAATTGCTCAACCCCAAGCCAGGAGAATCTATTTTGGATCTCGGCTGTGGGACTGGACAACTCACAGAAAAAATTGCTCTGACAGGGGCGAAGGTTATCGGAATTGACTATGCACCTGAGATGATTGAGAAGGCAAGACAAAACTATCCAGATTTACGCTTTGATGTTGCTGATGCAAGGGAATTTCAAGTAGATCAGCTATTAGATGCTGTATTTTCTAATGCTGCATTGCATTGGGTGAAAGAAGCAGATGCAGCGATCGCTTCCATACATCAAGCCTTAAAAACAGGGGGGCGTTTTGTCGCAGAGTTTGGTGGTAAAGGCAATGTACAGGCGATCGTTCAAGCTTTGTACAGTGCTTTAGAAGCAATTAATATCAACGCACCAGCACTGAATCCTTGGTATTTTCCTAGTATTGGCGAATACGCCACTTTACTAGAACAGCAAGGCTTTGATGTCATTTATGCCAATTTGTTTACTCGTCCAACCACCCTAGCAGATGGGGAAGTAGGTATTGCCAACTGGATTGAGATGTTTGCCAGTAATTTTATAGGTGGACTGTCTGTTGAGCAACAAAAACAAATAATTCCGGCTGTTGAGGAGCAACTCAAGCCGACACTGTATGAACGAGGAAGTTGGACAGTAGACTATCGGCGAATCCGCATTGTTGCCATCAAAGTTTAGATTGTCTGGAGTGTGGTTAAACAACAATGTTAGTTATTTTTAGATAGATTATGAGTAATCGGTAAAATCTATTACTCATAACTAAGATTGAAAATTGGGTGTGGAGTTCTGAGCTTCATTCACGAGGCTCAGAGGCTCATTAATGAAGTTCCGAGCTTCATTCACGAGGTTCAGAGGCTCATTAATGGAGTTCTGAGCCTCATTCATGAGTATCAAAGACTTATTGTTGTGCTTGCCCACTCGAAATTCCCGGTACTGCGCGAAGCCCCACTAGCTTATGCTTAAACATAAATTGCTTGGCTGCCAGAAATCGCTGCCACTACTACTAACTATTAGCCTCAGCACCTTACCAGTTCTACCCTCACTAGCACAAACGACCTCAGTACCGCCGCCTTCTAATGCGCCTTTAGAACTAGAGTTATTGACGAAGCCGAGGGGCGCTGTAATTACAGCTAACACCATTAATCCACAAGGATTAACTACTCCGAGTTTATGGTGGGCGAAAGAAAACTCACAGAACAAACTGTTAGATAACTGGATAGCATATCCGGTTTCCGAGAAAGAACCCGCGCGAGTAGACCTAATAGTAAATCAGCAATATTGGGGCTTGCTAGAGTATCTGGAACGCTACGCCTTTGTGAATCTCTTGGGTAGCGTTGCCCGAAAGAACAGTTATAACGTTCGGGTGTTTAATTACCAAAAAGAACTTTTGGCAACTTACACTTGTAACTTTGATACAAGCCCAGCATTATGTAATATCCGCATGAATATCCAGAATAGGTTAAAATTACCGCGTTCTTGATAAATTGGGGACTGGGGAAGGTGGGGCCCCCTCTGGGGATAAGGGGTAATGGGGACTGGGGGAGAAGAATAACTGATGATTAATGCCCAATGCCCAATCAACCTTTAATTTTGGCGAATAAAGTCTGATACTGTTTCGCTGCCGATGCAGGTAGGGGAAGCAGAAATTCACTTTTGTCGAAAACTTCGCGATCGCTCTGTAACAGACTGCGAAACGGTTCTTCTAAATTGGAAGCAACAATATCTGTAGAAATTGGTGAATTACTTTTGGTTAACAGAGAAATTTGTTTAGCGGTGTTTGGCTGCCAACAAAAATCAATCCACTGGGATGATAAAGCATTCTGAGCAACACTTGCAGGGCGCACCCATAAGTCTGCCCAAATTGCTGTTCCTGATTGGGGGACAACTACCCTCAGTTGTGGATAACGCCCTAGTGCTGGCAATACATCGCTTGACCAACCAACTGCTAGCCAAGTATCTCCCATAATTAGAGGTTCTAGGTAGTTATTGGAACTGTAGAATTTTACCTGTTGGTTTAATGTCTGTAATTCCTTTTCCAAGTTTGGGACTTGATCAATATTCTCTGTGTTGTACGATTTGCCTAGTTTTTTTAAGGCTAAACCAATCACTTCTCTGGGCTGGTCTAGTAAAGAAATACGCGATCGCAATTCCTCTCGCCACAAATCACTCCAATCTTTAGGTGTCCAACCCAAGTCTCGAAATTTGTCACGATTATAAACAATCACTGTACTACCCCAGCGGTAGGGGGCAGCCCAAACTTTTCCTTGAGGATTCAAGTTGCCTTGTTCATCGCGTGTTACCAACGTCTTCCACTTTTCATCCAAAGTAGCCCACTGCTTTAATTGGTTTCCTTGCACCTCTTGGAGTGGTTGAATCAGTTTCTGCTCAATCGCGGCTTTTAGCCAGTAATCTCCCAATGTCACTAGGTCAGCTAAAGCTACTTTTTGTCCTTGTCTAAATGGTATAAACCGACTCCATCCTTCTTCAGCAGTTCCTGGTTTCTGCTGCCAGTTTTGCAGTTCTTTAAATAAATCCTGTATCTGTGCGACGGGCGTAAACTTCACTTCAACCCGCTGCTGCAAACTTTTTTTAAATTGATTAACTATTTGACCTGGTATAGAACCTTTTAATAACTGTACTTTTAGATTCGTCTGGTTGTTTCCACTACAGCCAAAAAGCAGTTGCGAAAGTGCCAGTGTACTTGTCCCTACCAAAAAAGACCGTCGATCCATCGATTTGGGATTTGAGATTTTAGATAATACCTAATCTATATTAAGCAGAAGTGCAGCAGAGTCTAAGTAATTGCGAAAACTATGAGTACAAATTGCTCCTGGCTCTTTACCTAATCTCCTTAAAAACCAGTAAGTTTCTCAAATACATATTTAATATTTAAGCTTTTTTAGGTAGTTAGTAATGATATTTTGTGGTTTTGGGCTGTTTTAATTCCTGAGTTAACAAATTCTCCCTAATAGTGTTACTTATTACCTCGGTCATCGACTTATAGATTACTTCTCTTGTTCATATTCTAGAACTCATTTATTAAGTAAACATTAAATTTTTAGTAGTGGGTGAGGCGCAATTTCAAGTGTAATTTCTATAGAAATTTACGAATATTTTCGCCGTAACATACCGCCATTAATCTTCTATACACTGCGTTAACGCACTTTACTAGCTCCAAATTTGTTCTTAGACAAATCTTAGTAAGAGCAATAAATTTGGGATTCGCTGAGTTTTATTTTCTAATTTAGGCTGATAAATCTCAATAAATGATGATATTTAGCGATTTTTCCTCACAATAACTGTGTTAAGTTAACTTTCCTCAATAATGCTGTGTAGCATTACTTGTAGGAATTATTTAGTTATGTCTAAATTTAAAAACTTGAGTATCAGATTACGATAAAAAATATGAATACTTAAATAAATCATAAGTATAGTTAAGATTAACAGTAAATTGAATAACATAGAGAAAATATGCGGACAAGGGTGTTAAATGGAGCCATTAGAGAAGCAAATCCTGACGTTGAGCCATAAACTGGATGCCCTCTGCCAGGTGATTGAGCAACTTGATACAAAAGTTGCTCAAGCTTTATCAGACTGTTCTTTAGCAAAAACACAGGCAAGGGATAATTATTTAGAAAATAGTGAAGCTGGGGGCTACTATTTAAAAGGATATGTCGGTTTTAAGCAAGAAGAACTAGAACACAAAGATGTATTGACAGACGGCGTTTACCTAGATATGAGCCGTCAAGCTGGAGATAAAAACTTAACACCAGAAATTCAAATACAACGACTGACAGCACAATTAACAGCAGCGTACAATCGCATTGCTGCTCTAGAAGAACAATTACTTAGGGAGAGAATTCACTAATTAATCAATAGTCAATATTCTAAAGATTTACCGGAAGCTGTTTGAGTCCGGCTATTTTATTATTGACTATTGATTTGGTATAGCCGCTGGAGTTGGTCTTCAATCGCAGCTAAAAGTTGATGTTGCTGCCAATCTTGGCTAAGATGGGCAGCTATGCAAGCAGCTCCAGCGCCCATGCCTTCTTTGACAAAACCTTGTTCATAAGCTCGTAGTTGGGGATAACGAGAATCAACAAAACTCAGCCCCGTTGCTAATAGGGCAGGAGTTTCCCCACTTTGAGTTAGGCTACTTTTACCTAAACTGAGAGCTAAATCAACTGTACCACCAGTGGAGTCTTCTGCTACCCAACGAGTTGTACCTACGACTACTTGTGTTGGTTGCCATGATAAAGCGTAAGCTTGAGCGATCGCACTCATCAAAGCATAAACCGCCAGCATTTGCGTTCCACCAGCTAGCATAACTCCACAACTGCGACTAGCTGCGATCGCCATTCCTGCCACCACTACTTGCATCGGATCGCCTACCGCCGCAACAAGTTTTAGCGGATCAACTAGGGCAGATGAGGATAATATTGCTCCTCCTCCCCCCCTCATCTTCTCCAGCCCCGCTTGCACTAACGCCCACTTTTGTGCGTGGTTACAAACAGGGTGGCTACTGTTAACTTTTCCTGCCGCTTCTACACCCAAGCCAGTTAGAATTGCTAGAGCAGTTGTAGTGCCTCCAACAACGCATTCACCTAAAATCAAATAACCCTGTTGGATATTAGCAGCTAGGCGTTCTCCCCACAGTAACCCTTGCTCTAGTAAGTAATGTACAGTGGAAAGTTCCATAGCGACACCTTCACTTAAACATCTAGCTGGAGTACCAGCTAAATTAATTACTGGCACAGCCGGCGGCTGTGGCAAACCAGCATTAAATAAATAAACTGGGATGTTTAGTGCTTCAACCACAGCGCGAGAAATCAACACAGGCGAAGCGCCAGCCGCCAGGGGTGGTAAGGGATATTGGGGCTTTCGTTCCGGGCCGTAGTACAAAAACTCAGCATCGGCACAAGCAGTATACTTCCGATCCTCTGGAGTCTTACCAGCAGCTGAAATCCCCGGAATCAAACTAGTTTCAGTAAATCCTAAAACGCAGGCAAATACTGGTATGTGACCGCGATATTGTCGCAGCCATTCTTTGCTCTGTTCTTTTTGAGTATAAATATTAATCATAAGTCAAGGGTCGAGGGTCAAGAGTCAAGAGTCAAGATAAGTTTCTCTCGACTTTTGACTCTGGACTTTTGACTTTTAACTATCCCTCATAATCCATTAGGACTTGTACCCACTGAGGCGGGCGAGAAATGGAATTTCCTAGACGATCCAAAAGCAGCCATGCCGCTACGTGTACGACAAAAAGATAGATAAAGTTATTGAGTGCAATTAAAGCGATCGCTCCCACTTGAATTAAAAAGACATTAGGAATCGCCAATAAACCCAGTTTTAGGAATAACCACTCGACAAACTCACTTACCTGGGTAATCAGATAAATCCATAGGTCTTCACTCGATAACACAGACAGCAACCACAGCCGAAAAAAGAATCCCAGAGTACCCAATAGCGTCCCCAACGTGATGGAAACAATCCAGGGAACACGGCGATTCCAACATGCTCCCAAAAGCACGCCCATAAATCCATAGGGCATAATAAATAGCAGACTGCGGATTGGCCCCATGAGTACCGCCAGCAGCAACCCAGAAGTAACTGTCGCCATCCATGCCGCTCGTTTGCCCCAACGCAGATAAACTAGAGCGATCGGTACTGGAAAAAATATCCGCAACAAAGGCCCCAGCGGAAAATAGTAATTAATAAACCAAATTAAGCTAGCAGTACTGGCTAAAAACGCTGTTTCTACCAGCCGCAAGGGCGCACCAACTTTCAGAGGAGGTCGCGTTAATTGCTCTTGTTTATCTAACCACTGATTAACAGGAGTTTGAGATTCAGGGGTTGGATCTTCCTCCGGCTCATCTGGTAGAGAATCTAATATGCTCATATTTGACAAGTTTTTAAACTGGGGATTGGGGACTAGGGACTAGGGATTGGGAAGATTTGGTTGGGGTATGAATCCCCTTCCAAATCTTAAAAGAATTTCTTCCCCAGTACCCAGTACCCAGTACCCAGTCCCAAAGCAACCATTCCTCGCCAACTTTTCTTAGCTGAAGTTGGGGAATTCTGGGCGTGACCTGTTAAACTATCATTCTTTCCAAGGCTGACAAATCGGGAATACAAATAATGTCTTGATCGCGTTTAATCAACTCTTTTTTTTCTAGCCTTGTTAACACTCGTGTCACTGTTTCCCGCGCCAGTCCACTCAAACTACTCAATTCCCGATGAGGTAAATTAGGAATTTCAGTTCCTGCCTGCGCTTTTTTTCCCTGTCCTTCTGCCAAAAACAGCAATGTGTCTGCTACTCGTGATTGGCTATCAGATTCCCGCAACCGCAATCGCCGATTTACTTGCCGCAAACGCCGCGCCATCAGTTGTGCTAATCTGACTCCTGCCAGAGGTTCTGTGTGTAGTAACTTGACAAAATCTTGAGCAGGCATACTGCCAATTACTGTAGGGGTTAAGGTAATTACATCAGTGGATCGAGGTACTTCATCTAGTGCTGCCATTTCACCAAATAATTCCCCCTTGCCAAGAATATTCAGTGTTACCTCTTTGCCTTCTAGATTGTAAGTACGAATTTTTACCCAGCCATCTCCAATAAAATACACCGAACCACCCCAGTCATTTTCCAGTAGAATCACTTGGTTGGCTGGATGAGTACGAGTGACAAGATGAGTAACAGCTAGTTCCACAACAGCTTCTGGTAACCCTTGAAAGAAGGGAGCCGAGGTGATCATCCAGGGATTAATGGGTGTCTGCAAGGTATATCGGTCTTCCATTACGACATTTTTATCAAAGCTGCTATATTCACAACAAGCAAGAGCGCTATTCTAAGCCTAAGCTATCAAAGCAAGCCCTTTTCTAAGAAAAAACTAAACTATGCTACATAAGAAAGCGACAACAGCGTTTTTCTAAAAAACCTTTTATGGGTTTAAAGGGGGTAAAAGTTTTACAAAAAGTATTTTATAGCCTGCTAAAGGATACCTGAGATGCTAGCCTCAGTACAAATTTGATTACTTAAGAACATAGGCAATCAACATCAATGATACTCAAGCTAGTAAATTTTTGCTCATGTATGTTAGAGGTTGTCATCAAAATTGGCTGTTTAGTCAAATAACAGAGCGCTATGTAAACCCCACTTGCTCGCTTTTTGGCATGGTAGCTGTGGCAGTTTTTCTGGGGTAATGGCACGCCACTTGCTACAACGGCGAGGCAGCCTATTAGGCGGGCAATGCCCGACTTGAAAGAACTGCCGTAGGAACCCGGCACAGCATTGCTTCAGCTTAGCGATCGCAAAACTGCGAAATATTGCGGAATATTATGTGTATCCTTAAGACTACAATTTACCTGTCAAGCTAATCTGCTAATGCAGACTCTCCCTTAACATTGCTACGACTCTTCGCAATCCCTAACATAATGACAGTCACAAGTCTAAGCAGTGGTTTTGCCAATCAAAACTTCGGTAATTGTCAAATAATTCCCCGACCGGTTGACGTAAAGTTCTAGTTAAGGTAATTGAAAGTGACTTCCCGCTCAGATGAAATTCAAAAACTGATCGCAGACATTGATAACTTACTTACCAGCGGTGGCAAGCGCCTCTCTAGGCTGCTGTCTGGTCAGGCGCAAGAGCCTAAAGAAGTTTTACAACGAATTCGCAACTTTTTGGTTAGCCTACAAGAAAGCGAAGTATTAGAGAGCGGCACTCAAAGCCAGTCCTCTGAACAGCTATTATCGCCTTTGTTAACGAAATTTGCCGATCAAGCAAATCAGTTTTCGACAGCACAAAATGAACCAAAGCAGGAACAAAGTACTGTTGAGGGACAATTAAAAAATGAATTTTCAGTATTGTTACAGCCCTTACAAACGGAATTAACAGGGCTTTTACAAGAGCGAGCAGCCCTTGTACAGGAAATTAGGCAGCTAGAGCAACGGCGATTGCAAAACTACTCCTTAGCACAGCAGTTGGCAAACCAAGAGCAGATGATTTCTGAGTTTTTACAAGTACTCATAAGTCGCCTTGTGCCAACTTTAACACCTTACATAGCGGGAAATCTAGCAAATTCTGCTAATTTGGCAACAGCAGGTAATAGCGTTAACTCTGAATCAGCCACCTCTACAACTCAACCCCTGTTAGAATCACCAGACCGCGTGGAGCGGTTAACACAGCTGTCCAGAGAGTTAGATCAGCGTTTATTATCACTAGATGGGACTGTGAATGTTGTCTTTGAATCACTAGAGCGCAATATTAACACCTATCACGAGTCCTTATCCCAAGCACTGGCAAGAATGCATAGCAAGGGAGTGGAAGGTGAGCAATTGATTATCAGCTTTCTCAACAATTTGACTCAGTATTTGCAGCAACAATCCTCTAGTTCTCAGTCATCTTCTTTTAGGTTAGAGCCTGAAACACCACCTATCTCTCCATTATTGCCAAATTCAGTAGTGGTACAGCCAACTAACACTAATGCTGAAGTTGCGCCCCAAGTGTTTAACTTGAGACAGTCAGAAACTCCTTCTCTAGCAATTAATCCCGAACAACAGGATACTACTAGTTCAGAGGATTTAGATGCAGTGCTGTTGCAGCTAGGTTTAGATACTCCGGAATCTTCCGTAATTCCAACGGAATTGCAACAAGATAGTTTTAACGTAATTGGTGATGAAGTAGACCAACTTTATGCCAGCTTGTTTGGTATTGCTAATGATGTTGCCCAGCCAAGTATTGAGAAGGTTCCAAAGTTTGCTACAAATGACGTAGCTGCGATCGCCACAGCCTCTCCATCAGTGTTAGATATTCCTGAAAACACACCTGCACCCCCAAGCAATCAACAGGAACAAGTGATTTCTCAGGTGGCAATGCCAGATCCTTGGTCTGAGCAGCCAGACACAGATATTTTTAATTTGAGTGATACTCATCCCCAAGCAACTCCAGAGGCTCCAGTAGAATCTACAGATTCATCATCAGCAACACCGGAAGCATTGTTTTTAGAAGAGGACATTGACTTAACCTCACCGATAGGCTTCTTTACCTTCCCGCAAGAAGAAGTTGCCACAATAGATAGTTTCTTAGAGCAACTCGCGACTCAGCCAGAAAGTACTGATACAATCGCAAATCTGACTGACTTATTTGCTGATGCAGACAGTAACCAGCAGCTACCGGAAGTATCAGCCTCTGTAAATAATGCAGCAACTACTTCAGAAGCAGAAATTGCGATCGCCGAAGAGTCACTGGCAAAGCCAATCGCAACATCGGAAGTATTACTAAATTACGCTCAGCCAGAACAGTCTCTAGATGAATACATTCCTGCTTCGCCACAAGAAAATTTGCTTGTTACAGAAGAAAATCAAGCTCTGGCTGTGCCTAATATTTCTTTGGACGAAGAACAGTTACAGCAATTAAATCAGGATTTGGCTAACTTTGATCGGCAGCTAAATTATGAGCCACAGCCAGTGGCAAACTTGAAAAGTTCTGAAGAACTGACTATTCAAAGTCAAGACACGCTATCCACAGCTATCCCGGAAGTCGAATTTCCCTTTACACAACTGTCTCAAGAAAATCTACAGCCAGCGGAAAATGTAGTTGATTTGGCAGTTACACAGGCAGCAGTTGACTTAGACTCTAGCCCAAAAACTGAAAAAAAAAAGGAAGTTACAACTCCTGCCCCAGAAACTTCTCTACCTTTAGTTTCCAAACCCATAAATAATCTAGAATCACTCAATATTCTTGATTCTGTCTGGTATCTAGGAATTGATTTAGGTACAACTGGAATTTCGGCATCACTGTTGAATAGCTCTACTTTTGTTGTTTACCCGATCTATTGGTCAGCAGAAAATCAGCCAGGAACAAACTCCTTCCAGCAATCATTTCGTTTACCAGCAGAGGTTTATCTGCCGAAGGCTTCTGTTCCTCATGGAGAAAATGAAAGCATCGAAGCACATGAGCAGACAACACCTGCGGCTGTTGCTAAAGAGAAAGTTTCTGACCACGCAGCTACTACTGCGCCTAAGTCTGCACCAGGTGCAACGAATAATCTTTACTCAGCACAGTTGAAACCCTATTTACAAATAGCCATTCCCTACAAGAGTGAACAACAAAAATGGGAACCTGTGTTGCAATTAAATGAATTTTCTGCGGGGCCTTTGATTTGGGTTGTCCGATCGCTTTCTAAGCTACTATTGACTCTCAAATGCGATCGCACTAGTACTACCCCAGGTTTAGTTGCCGCTGCTGTTGGGATAGTAGATCAGCAAAGTTTTCTCCAAATCATCAATAATATTGCTGGTGTAATCTGCACTTGCCCATCTAGCTGGTCGGAACAATATCGCTTCAACGTGCGAGAAGCTTTACTCACTAGTAAAATTATCCAACATCCCCAGCAGGTCTTTTTTCTTGAGGAAGCGATCGCTAGTCTCCTTCCGGAAATCGATGGTGCTAATGGCGAACAAGTTAGACTAAGCCATCAGCAGGGTTTGCGTTCCGCAAAAACCAGTGAACATTCTCTTGCTGGCAACACCCTGGTAATTAACATTGGCACAACTGCCACAGAAATGCTCTTGGTTGATGTGCCAGAAAATCTCCAACAACTGACACACAATGATTTCATGCTCCACAATTTTGCCTATGCTGGCAAAGGAATTGAGCAGGACATTATTTGCCAATTGTTATTGCCACCAAAATCTCGGCAATCACGCACTCAAACACAGGGCGATCGCCAAACTTCTAACAGTAGCTCTTGGCAATGGCAATCACCAATTGCTGGTCTAGACCAGATGCATTGGCAAAGTTTGGGGTTAGAAGAATTAGAATTACCCAGAGTTGGGGAACCAGATATCACCGCTCGTATTCGCCTCCAGCAGCGTTTAGAAAGTTCCCTGCTAGGACAAGCGGTATTAGATGCAGCACTTGCCCTGAAGCTGATTTTACAACACCAAGATTCTTTTACTCTGGAATTAGCCGATCAGCAGTGGATTTTGCAGCGACGAGACTTAGAAAGCCAGGTATTTATCCCATTTGTGCGACGCCTAAACCGAGAACTTAACAAGTTATTGGTAGCTTGTGGCATCCCTACAGAAGCGATTAATCAAGCTATCCTAACTGGTGGAGTAACATCTGTGGGAACGGTGAACCGTTGGCTAAGACAAAAACTTCCCAACGCTAAGATTATTCAAGATTTATATCTCGGCGAAAACGGCGCTCCTAATTGTAGTCGGGTTGCTTACGGTTTAGCGTTGTTACCTCTCCATCCCCAAGTTTTAGAGATACCCAGGCAACAATACACTGATTATTTCTTGTTCAGCGAATTATTGCGGCTTTTACCAGAGCGATCGCTATCCTTTAATGAAGTTATCCAATTGTTTGAAAGTCGTGGCATCAATACCCGCACTTGCCAGCAACGCCTACTGGCTTTCTTGGAAGGTGAGCTACCCCCAGGTCTGATACCTTCGGTTATAAACTCAGCTTGGCTCACGCAAAGTTCACAGGAAAATGCTGACTATCAAGCGATCGCCACTGCACCACTTTTTGAAAAACAAGGAAGTCTTACCTATCGCCCCAATTCCCAACAACTCCTGGCTTTACGTAAATATCTAGATGCTATCAAAGCTAGTAATCAGCAATCATTAGATGAGCCGCATACTGTGAATTTCGTCTTAGAAGTTCATTAGTAGCAATAATGCCTCAAGATAGCTTGAACTTAAAGAAATACCCAAGCCGCGACGCGCAGTCTTCTCAGTAAAACTACTGTTTCCTGAGTAAGCTGCGCGTCATTTTAGCATTTGTTGTTTTTATTTTAAGAAATGATACTGGAATTTTACAATATCTACTTTACTTGAAAGATTCTGTAAACTTTGGACTTTCCGTTTTGCGCTAGGGAAAAATTTGTCTATATTAACACTCAGTAGAAACTCAGTAGAAACGACAAAATAAGTAAAAATCAAATAATAAAGTATGTCCATGTCTACTTTTACTACTGACCCAAAAAGTCCTGTTGTGGATAATTTAACCCTTGTGAATCAAATTCATCCAGTTAATTTCTTACAACAGCCTTTACACCCCTCAACAGTAAGCACTACAAAACGATTAATTGATATTCTTGGAGCCATTGTTGGGCTGACTATTACGTCTCTTGTAGCAATTCCTGTAGCAATAGTTACCATTATTAATGACCCAGGCCCAATATTTTATTCCCAAATTCGTTGCGGTCTAAATGGAAGACAGTTCCGGATGTGGAAATTCCGTTCCATGATTGTTGGTGCTGATAAGTTAAAGCATCTGGTCAAAAACCAAGCCCAAGGTCATATCTTTAAATCTGTTGATGATCCTCGCATTACTCCTGTAGGTAAATTCTTACGGCGCACAAGCTTGGACGAATTACCTCAATTTTGGAACGTACTGGTGGGAGACATGAGTTTAGTTGGTACCCGTCCACCTACTCGTGATGAAGTCATGCATTATGAACCACATCACTGGGATAGGTTGCGAGTCAAACCAGGGATGACTGGAGAATGGCAGGCTCATGGACGTTCAAGCATTAAAGACTTTGAAACCATCGTCAGCATGGATATAGATTATCAGCGCAAGTGGTCTATAGGTTATGACTTGAATTTGATTATTAAAACTATTTGGGTAGTTTTAAAAAAGAGCGGTGCTTATTAATTCTAAGTACTAAATTTCGGCTCTCACGCTCATTCAAAATTCCCGATTTTCTTGAACTCTGAATTAAATTGTTTAACCCTTAACTCCGCTACCAGTTTCTGTAGGTACAATGTAACGTTGTAAAAATAAAAAGATTGCAAGAACTGGGGCAATCGAAATTATTGAGCCAGCAGCTACTAATCGCCAGTCAAGAGAAAACGTGCCTGCTAGCTTTGCTACTCCCAAAGGGAGAGTATATAAATTTTCGTCTTGGATCACAATTAAAGGCCACAAAAAGTCACTCCAAGCACCAATGAAGACGAAAATAGCTAAAGTCACTAGTGCTGGACGAATTGCTGGCAACATAATGTACCACCACAAGCCTAACTCGGAGCTGCCATCCATACGGGCAGCTTCTTCTATTTCTTTAGGAACGCTCATGAAAGCTTGCCGCAACAGAAAAATGCCAAAGGCAGAAGCTAAACTAGGAAAAATCATTCCTAAATAAGTATTTCTCAAACCTAACTGGACTGTCAAAATGTAGAGGGGAATCATCACGATTTGAAAAGGAATCATAATCGTGGAGACAATCGCAATAAAAATCCAGTCTCGTCCTACAAACGATAGTCTTGCTAATGGGTATGCGGCTAAAGCGCAAAACAGCAAATTCAAGCCAACAGTTAGCACCGCCACCAAAGTACTGTTATATAAATACTGTCCAAAAGGTAGAGACTGCCAGACACTAAAAAAGTTATCCAGTGTAGGTTGACTTGGCAATAACTGCGGCGGTGACTGCAAAATATTCTCTGTTGGCGATTTTAAAGCTGTACTAATTAGCCACAATAAAGGAAAGAGCGTTACTAGCGCGATCGCTCCTAAAATTAAATACATTCCTATAGTATTAAGTTGTTGATTCCGCTTTAAAAAATTCATAATTAACCTAAAGTTACTATTTTAAAATCTAATTATAGTTATTCTTATTTTTCTGGTTTTTTATTTAATTAAGTATCTTTTTAAGATATGCTAATCTATTAGTAAAAATTCATAAATTCACAATATCATTAACCAGAATTAGCATTTAAAAATAGGTAACCTTGTATAATAAATTGATTATTCATTTTAATTTTAGATGAAATCTATAAACTTTATATCTATGAATCTATAATATTAAAGCTATTTAAACTTAGTTTCTGTACACACAAGTTTCAAAGGTTTATCCCAATGTTCGAGAGGTATTTGGGGTAAATAGGCAAAATCAAACACAATTCCTATAGTTGGTTTTGCTAACCAGTTAGGTGAACTGAGTAAGCGATCATAATATCCACCGCCATAGCCTAAGCGATATCCTTGATAGTCGCAAGCAACGCTGGGGACGAGAATTAAATCCACGTCATTCGGCTCTATAGTTGGTGCATCAGAATGGGGTTCGGTAATGCCGTAAGCACCAATTTGGACAGAATCGTTAGGTTTCCAAAGATGCCAATACAAAGACTTACCAACGCAACGAGGAAAACCCCAGCGATATCTTGTGTCTGCAAATAATGGACTCAGATCAGGTTCTTGACGAAAGCTGAAATAACCGAGTATTGTTTTTGCTTGGGTGAATAAAACAGAAGTTTGCAGATGATCACAGATGCGATCGCTCCTTTCCCTCCACTCTGAAACAGGGATTGATTGACGGGTTTTGAGCAGAGTACGGCGTAGTAACGCTTTATCTACTTGACTATCAACTTTACTCACCTTGAAAAACTAACTTGTTAAACGGCATTATGCGTTTTAATTGTAATTTAGCTTGCTTGGCTAAAGTATATTTACGTCATATCATGCACAATAAGTTTCATGAAATGAGCTTTAGCTCACGAATCTGATATTTTTCTAAAATTGGATTTTTGGTGGAAAGGGCAAAAAGCACCCACTAATCTTTGCCCAAAAAAATAGGGTGAGCATTGCCCACCCTACGTATTGAACTATACAGCGTGTTGACGATACCACTCAATCGTATTTTTTAGTCCTTCCTGGAAACTCACCTGAGCAGTAAAATTAAAGGCTTGCTTCGCCCGTTCTGTATCTAAACAGCGGCGGGGTTGACCATTAGGCTGATCTGTTTGCCAAACGATTTCACCCTTAAACTCCATCAGTTCGCTGATCAAAGTTACTAAATCACGAATGGAGATTTCATAACCCGTTCCCAAGTTAACTGGTTCCGAGTCGTTGTAGAGTTGAGTACCCATAACAATTCCCCGCGCCGCATCTTCTGAATACAGAAACTCGCGAGTCGGACTGCCATCACCCCAAACTGGGAGTTGTTTTTCTCCGTTGATTTGAGCTTCGTGAACTTTACGAATTAACGCTGGAATAACGTGAGAACTTCCTGGGTCGAAGTTATCTTCCGGGCCGTATAAATTCACTGGCAGTAGGTAAATGCCATTAAAGTTGTATTGCTGGCGGTAAGATTGCAATTGGACTAATAGAGCTTTCTTGGCAATTCCATAGGGGGCGTTAGTTTCTTCTGGGTAGCCATCCCACAGGTCATCTTCTTTAAAAGGCACTGGGGTAAATTTGGGATAAGCGCAAATAGTACCCACACAAACAAATTTTTCTACTCCGGCTTGATAAGCAGCGTGAATTAGGTGGGTTCCCATGATCAAGTTGTCGTAGAACAACTCTGCGGGTTTCTCGCGGTTAAGACCAATACCGCCAACGTGAGCAGCTAGGTGGATAATAATAATTGCCTCTAACAAACGTAGTGTTCCCATTCCTACGGCATCCACCGTATATTCTGGTGAATCAAAGCTTACTCTGACATGGGATTGAGCGCCGAGGTTGTAAATCTCTGTTGGCTGCACTTCTTCTAAAATACGGCGCAGTGTGGTACCATCTGTCAAGTCCCCGTAGTGAAGAAACAGCCGCACTCCCTCTTTGTGAGGGTCTTCGTAAATGTGATCTATGCGGTCTGTATTGAAGGTAGAAGTCCGACGAATAATACCATGAACTTCATAGCCTTGCTCTAGTAAAAACTCACTCAGATATGAACCATCTTGACCAGTGATACCAGTAATCAACGCTCGCTTCTGTTGGGTCATGCTCAATTATCCCTTGTGTCTTTGATATAAAAGTTACAGGCAATCTGATACAACTTAGCAGTTAATTGCTAAATTGACTAATGGGAAAGCTACGAGTGCTAGTTGATATCAGGATTTTACCGTCAATAAATATACCTAATAAAAAGTAATTTAAACAAGTAAGTCTTACCTAAGTTAAATCTAGATTGCTGAAGTATTGTATATAGTCTTGATAAAGTTAGCTAAAACTTTATCTGATTTTGGTTTTTGTAAAGTTTAAATAAATTGAGTATTTTAGATTGACCAGAGAGTACTTTGTTACCAGAAGAAAATTGAATTGAGTTATGTGGATTGAAATATCCAGATACCTAATAGTAAGCGCTCTGATGTAGCGGCTTAGTCTTTAATAAAGAGAATAATTGGCTGATGGGGGCATTAACTGCCCCACAAAATTAAGCCTAAGCGTTTCTCAATATGCTCCGTTATTTTTGGGTATAACGACCACATCAATAGTTTTCAATATGATCCATAAATCAAGCCAAAAGTTCCTGAATTTGACATAATGCAGGTCTATTTGGACTCGCCGTGGGTAGGGAATGTCATTACGTCCAGATACTTGCCACAATCCGGTGATTCCCGGACGGATTGTTAAAATCTCATCTATGTGACAACCATATTTTGGTAATTCTTCCGAGACTAAGGGTCGTGGGCCAACTACACTCATGTCCCCTTTCAAAACGTTCCAAAACTGGGGAAACTCATCTAAGCTAGTAATCCGCAAAAATCGACCAATTTTTGTAATTCGAGGATCTTGCTTGAGCTTAAAACTGGTTTCAAATTCTAGCCGCAGTTGAGGGGAGGTTTCCATCATTTGCATGAGAACTTCATCGGCATTGCTCACCATTGTGCGGAATTTTATACAATTAAACCGTTTATAGTTCTTCCCGACCCGTTCTTGGACATAAAAAATCGGGCCTTCTGAGCTGAATGCAATTAGCAAGGCCAAGATTAAATAAATGGGAAAGAACAAAATCAACACCAACAGCGAAAACACTATATCAAACAGTCGCTTGGCGAACTCTCCGTTTAAACCTTGATAAGACAAGCCTTTGGGTTTAACCTTAGGCGTCTTGGTTTTTTGACCACGTTTTAAGAAAGTACGCGATCGCTTGCCGGAGAGGAGTGAGCTCTGGGCAGTCATCATACTCCTTAACAATCCACACCACACATAGTCCCAATCTTAAAGCCAAAAGGAGGTGCTTCTGGGGGAAATTGCCAAAAGCTTATAAAATAGATCAATAAATCAAGAGCTTCACTCCCAAGAAGGTCTTTTTCCGTGACATTTATCTAAAAAATTTAGATAGCGGTCTGCAAAGATTTGTGGCGAAAACTGGGCGACGTGCGATCGGATAAACTCGGCACTGAACGAATTTTGATACATTTCAAACTTTTCTACTGCTTCCACTAAAGCCGCCTCTGTTTGTGTCTTGAAAAATACACCTGTTCCTGTACCTACATCAGATCGAATATCTCGTACTGTCTCTAAAGCACCTCCTGCACCGTAGGCTATCACTGGAGTACCGCAGGCTTGCGCCTCTACTAAGGCAATACCAAAATCTTCACAAGCAGCATACACAAATGCCTTAGCCCTAGCCATATATTTTTTTACCACATCATCTGGTTGCCATCCCAGTATTTGTATATTCGGGTTGGCTATCTCACGAATTTTGTTCATTTCTGTTCCTGTACCAATTACTACCAACGGTCGTTTGAGCTGATTAAAAGCTTTAACAATCAAGGAGATTTGCTTGTAACTCACTAGTCGGGAAACTGTCAGGTAAAAATCCTCTTTCTGAAGAAAAAAAGGAAATTCTTCGATGTTCACTGGTGGGTAAATGACTGTTGCCTCTCGTCGATAACAACGCCAAATTCGACGAGCTGTATGCTGTGAGTTGGCAATAAAGTAATCAACACGATTCGCACTCAAAACATCCCATTGGCGCAAACGATGTAATAAATATCGTGTTGCCCACCCAGCTAAACCACTACCCAACTTGCTGTAGTGCAGATAATCAAAAGTCAAATCCCAGGCATAACGCATAGGGCTATGGCAGTAGCAAATATGCAACTGTTCGGGAGTAGTAAGGACTCCTTTAGCAACAGCGTGGGATGAAGACAAAATTACATCATACTGCCGCAAATCTAGTTGTTCAATCGCCAACGGCAACAAAGGTAGGTATTTTTGTACACCATTGCGAGCATAGGGAAAATCTTGGAGAAATGTCTTGCCAATCTGACGCTTGTATAAATAACTTTCAGGGTTACTAGATTCAAAGTCGATAAGGGCATACAAATCAGCATCAATATGATTCAAAATTTCCCGTACAACGAGTTCTGAACCGCCGGTAGCTTTGGGTGTCAGCCACTCATGAACCAGAGCATATTTCAAAGGCACAGCTAACTTGAATAGATGGAAAACACTTGAGCAAATTACGAGGTGAACTAAAAAATTTCGCTTTGTATTTAGTGAATGGGAAACGCCCCAGATCAACTTGAAGACGCAATCTTTCCTTGAGAGGTTCCAGAGAGATGCTGCAACCTGATAACCTCAAATTGGGGCATTGGGGAGCCACTGCGTTGGACGGGTTTCCCGGCTTGAAGCAAGTGGCGTGATTGGGCATTGGGGATTGGGAATTAGGTGTTAATTATTCTTTGTTTCCCACTCCCTACCCCCTATTCCCTACTCCCTTAAGGAAAACGGATGTGGAATTGGGAACTTATGCGAATTCTAATTATAGGTGGGACTCGGTTCATTGGTGTCTACCTGACTCAACTACTGGTGGAACAGGGACATGAGGTGGTACTGTTCAATCGTGGTAATCGTCCAGCGCCTTCCTTGCCAGGAGTCGGACAAATTACAGGCGATCGCACTAATGCCACCCAATTAAAGGAAAAGTTATCACAAGAAAAGTTTGATGTCATTTTTGACAATAATGGCAGAGAACTTACTGATACCCAACCACTGGCAGAAATTTTTCAAGATCGCGTGCAACATTTTGTGTATATGAGTTCTGCCGGAGTATATCTCAAATCCGACCAGTTACCCCATGTGGAAGGTGATGCTATCGATCCGAAAAGTCGCCACCGGGGTAAGCATGAAACAGAAACTTACTTGACACAACTGGGATTACCTTTTACCTCCATTCGTCCCACCTACATTTACGGCCCCCGTAATTATAATGACTTAGAAAGCTGGTTTTTTGACAGAATTGTGCGCGATCGCCCAATTCCTATCCCAGGTAACGGATTACATATTACTCAGCTAGGTCATGTAAAAGACTTAGCAAGGGCAATGACGCAGGTTTTGGGCAATAAACAGGCAGTTGGACAGATTTACAATGTCTCCGGCGATCGCTTTATCACTTTTGATGGTTTGGCGCGTGCTAGTGCTGTAGCGGCTGGCAAGTCACCCGATGCTGTAAAAATTATTCACTACGACCCCAAAAAGTTTGATTTTGGCAAGCGCAAAGCTTTTCCATTCCGGGTGCAGCATTTCTTTGCTTCAGTAAATAAAGCTCAAACAGAATTAAGTTGGCAGCCTGAGTATGATTTGATTTCTGGATTACAAGATTCTTTGGAGAACGATTATCTGGCTTCTGGTCGAGATCAAGCTGAGGTCGATTTTTCTGTAGATGAGGAAATTTTGCAAGCTTTGTAAAGCTCGCGTAAAGGCGCAAAATTGAACAAAGGCGTCTTTGCAAACAATCCTTATAACTCACTAGGGCTAATGCCCAACTCTCGTAATCTTGCTGCTAATTTGTTAGCACGTTGACTTTTTTGTTGTAGTTTCTCTAGCGGCGTGGGAATCCAATTCCCAGTCGCGTCGTACCAGCGCAGCCACAATCGCTCACTTCTTTGGTAAGACAGTTGTAAACCAAGCATCCATAACCGTAAACCGCTGTAGCGGTCTGCAACTAGTTGGAAAGCTTGCAGTTTGTCTGTAAGTTAACTGATTCGAGGCAAGGTTTGGCAAAAATCAAAAGTCAACTGAAATTATTAATTGATGTATTGGCTAATCAAATGACTGAAGTTTTAAAATATCCAGTCGAAAATGTTTTAAAGGCGCGTGCGCGTTTAGGCGAAGGGCCTATTTGGAACTCAAATCAAAAGCTACTTTACTGGGTCGATATTTATAACCATCGGGTGCATCAGTTCAATCCTGCCACAGGAGATAACTCCTTTTTTGATGTGGGAGATGTGGTAGGAGCGATCGCCTTTGCCGGAGAAAATAGATTACTTGTAGCGCAGCGCCATCATTTAGCATTTCTCAATACTCAGACAGGTTTACTTACCCCCATTCTAGAGACTGAAGCAGAATTACCAGATAACCGTTTCAATGATGGCAAATGCGATGCTCAAGGCCGCTTTTGGTTCGGCTCAATGTCTCCTGAAAAACCGCAAGCTAGTCTTTATCGCTATGATCCAGATGGTTCATTGCATCTCATGGAAACAGGACTGACTATCTCCAATGGTTTGGGATGGAGTCCTGATCAAAACACATTTTATCTGACGGATTCTCCTCAACAAAAAATATATGCCTATGACTTTAATTCAGTAACTGGCAGTATTAGTAATCGCCGCATTTTTGTTGATTTAACTAGTGAGTCTTTCTATCCTGATGGATTGACGATAGATAGTGAAGGATATATCTGGTCTGCTATGTGGGATGGGTGGTGTGTAATTCGTTTTAATCCCGAAGGTGAGGAGATATTGCGGATAAATTTACCTGTACAATTACCAACCAGCTGCACCTTTGGTGGGCAAGATTTGCAAACACTTTATATTACCACCGCCTCAGTCGGACTCAGCCAAGCACAAATTGAAAACAGTTTCTACTCTGGTGATTTATTTGCCCTCCAGACTGATATTACTGGATTGCCTATCTATAATTTCCAGGGTTGATTATCGCTTTTTTAAAATCAATTCTTTGTTGAGGTTGAGGCATGACACTATTACATAGGTATCTCAATGACGAATTCAGTACCCTTTCCTGGCGTGGAATGACAAGTTAAACTACCTTTGTGTTTGTCCACGACAATCTGATAGCTAATTGACAAACCCAATCCTGTGCCACTTCCTACCGACTTGGTAGTAAAAAATGGGTCAAATATTTTCTGTTGCACTGCTTCTGTCATCCCAGAACCGTTATCAGCAATTCGAACTATTACTGTAGAATAATCTGTTAGTTGTGTAACAATGCGAATTTCTCCCTGAAGTTGTGATGGTAAAAAACCGACTCTCAGATTTATCTCTTTTTCATCCATTATTTGTATTTTGTCTTCTACTAATGAGAAATCACTCCTGACAAATGTCTCTTCTAAAACATCAATTGCATTACTGAGAAGATTCATAAACACCTGATTGAGCTGCCCAGCATAACAATATACCTCTGGCAAATTTCCATATTCTTTGATGACTTCAATCTCAGGGTGAGCGCTCTTTCCTTTGAGTCTGTGCTGTAAAATCATCAATGTGTTATCAATTCCCTCATGAATATCTACAAGTTTCATTTCTGATTCATCTAAGCGAGAGAAGTTACGTAAGCCCAAAACAATATTCCGGATGCGCGAACTTCCAACATTCATAGAATCGAGAATCTTTGGCAGGTCTTGTGCTATAAAATCTAGGTCAATCTCCTCCGTTTTATTCTCAACTAGAGATGAAGGGCGTGGGTATTCTTGCTGATATACACTAACCAAATCTAGCAAATCTTGGATATACTCACTAGTGTGGGCAATGTTTCCATGAATGAAATTGATAGGGTTATTAATTTCGTGAGCAATTCCTGCCACCATTTGCCCCAAAGAAGACATTTTTTCACTTTGAATTAATTGTGCTTGGGTGCGTTTTAATTCCTGTAGAGCTTGTTGTAAATGTTGATTTTTATCGTTTAGTTCCTGTGTCCTATCTTCAACTTTTTTCTCTAGCGTATGGTTGTATTCTTCCAGCCGTTCTTTAGCTTGTGCTAAATTTTTGTAGAGGATCGCATTCTCTAGAGATATTGCGGCTTGAGTCGTGAGGAGTTTGATAACTTCTACGCGATCGCGTGTAAATGCTCCTGTAATCAGATTATTTTCTAGATAAAGAATACCAATCAATTTGCCTTGATTAATAATAGGTATAGCCAACAAGCTCTGAGGCTGCTCACGGAGAATGTAGCTATCAGCTGCTAGGGAAGAAACAGCTATTGCGTTATCTACTACGAATATTTCTCTGGTACGTTTAACGTAGTTAATTAAAGTAACAGGAAGATTATCGCTTGACTCTAAGCAAACTGATGGAAACTCAGTGTAAGTATGCTCAAAAATTGCACTTGAACAAACCGCAGTCACAGTTAATGCTAAGTTATCACTATCGCTCAAAATTAAAGCACACTTAGAGGCTCCGGCGTTCTCCATTACAACTTCCATTAAGGTAGAAAGTAGTCGTTCAAGTTCAATTTCCCCAGAAAGTGCTTGAGATGCTTTGATGAACGTCCCTAAATCCAAAGAGTCAGAAATGCTTGTCTTAGTGCCAATAACAGTTTGTTGATTGCTCAAGGTAGATAAGAGGGACGTGTTATTGAAAGTACTACTTTCTTCGCTAGGATGGAGGCTGAGTTTTTCTTGGTGAAGTATGGGAGCTAGTAATTTGGGATAGCGTTTTGCCAAATCGTCAATTTTGGCTTTAGCTCCCCAGCGAACATAGCTATAGTAGGCATCAGTTAAATATATTTGTGCAATTTTCTGTTTGCCCAATTCTAGATAGAATTTAGCGGCAAGTTCGCTAGCTAAAGCTTCTTCATGAATATATTCATGTTCTTTAGCGAGGGAGATAGCGCGATCATATAATTCCATTGCTTCAAGATATTGACCAGCAATGCGATACCGCTCGGCTTCTACAAGATAATATTTATGTAAATAATTCATTGGTGCATGATGCGCCCAATGTTCAATTTTTTCCTGATTAGCTTTAACTTTATTTAGAGTGTTGTTTTTATCGGAATCGGACGCATTAGGATATACTGCTAGTCTTGCTAATGAATCATAAAAATAGAAAAGAGGAGTAATTAGCTGTCCTGTGCCACCCTGTAAATATTTTTCTGCTAGAGTGGCATTTTTAATGGCTAAAGGATATTCATGAAATAGGTAGCATAGATGTAGTTTGCTTACATATAAAGAAAAAATTCCCATTACATCATTTGTTTCAAGATGAAGGGGTAGCATTTTTTCCTCATTATAGACTTCACCCATTAAGTAACAAGGATTTGCTACATTTACTAGCAAGTTAAAGACACTCTGCCTATAGATAGTACTCCAGTTAAATACTATTTCTTGCTTGATTTGACTGATAGCATTACCGTAGGTTGCCATCTCTCGTTCCAATCCTGTCAATTCTCGACCGATAAAGTAAGAAGAGTAGCAGTAAGCGTTAAGATAGTATGCTGCATATTCTAAATCTCCTGTTTCTAATGCTGCATAGTAACTCTCCAGTAAAGGTTTTAATATTTCCCTAGTATGTTCCTTCCAATGCAAAATAGTGGTACAAAATCCCAGCATAATCTTAACTTTGACTTCTTTAGCATTGAATTTATCCACCAAATTTACAGCTAATTTGCCAAACTGATAGCCAGACTCAATATCTCCTACTACACCAGTAAGTATTAATCCATAATTGCAATAGGCAAAAGCAGATAAGGGAGCGTTACCATGTTTAAGGGATACGTTTATTTGTTTGAGAACAATCAACGGAAATAATTCAGGAGCAGCAACATAAGTAACAGCAGTTGTAGTCGATAGGATACGCATAACAGCCCTATGCTGGGTTCCCCCCATCTCTGGCAGATCAATTAAGTCTTTAATGCGCCTCCCGTTTAGATTTGATGTCAATTCTGCCATTGCTAATTGAACATCAGACTGGTTAGGTTGTTTAGGAAACTCCACTCCTAACAAATTCAGAATATTCAGTGCTGTATTAACTGCTGCAAGTGCTTGATTCTGCGCTCCATAAGCCTGAATTATAACTTCATAAACTTTCACTTTCTCCAGTAGGGTTTTAGCTTGTGCTAATACTACTTCTGCTAATTGCTGCATCTGTTCAAAGTCGCCGCTTAAGTATGTTGCTTCTACTGCTGTTTCATACAAAGCTAGGGTTAGCTCATACTTTGTCTCCCAGCTATCATCTGCTAGCAATTTGATTCCAGTAGTTAAATACTTAACGGAAGCGATATAAGCCGTTGATGCCAGAGCCTTAAGTCCAGCAATCAGATTCATTTGGGCCAACTCATCTCGCTTATGCTGATGATTGATGAATTCGACTGCGATATTGAACTGATTCACAAGCTCAAAAATCTTTTCTTGTTGTTCTGCAAGAGGAATATTGCTTAACAGCAACAACCCAATTTTTAGGTGGATTTGCTTTTTTTGAGCTTCAGGAATCAAAGAATAAGCAGCTTGCTGTACTCGATCATGTACAAATTTATATCTTGGTAGCTGTGTATGATAATTTTGTAACTGATTGGATTCTTTTTTATTAACACCTACTTGTTGGTTATTATTATCCTCCGGAAAGAAGCTATAAACTTCAGTTTGAGGTAAAATCAGCCCCTCAATTAATGCTTGCCATAAATCAGATGCTGTATCTACTACAGATTTTTCATTGACAATAGCCAGTGTTTTTAAGTCAAATTGGTTGCCAACACAGGCAGCAAGCTGCAAAATATTTTGAGTATTTATTGGCAACTTCCCTAATTGAGTCGCCATAAATTCTACTACATCATCTGTGAGAGCTAATTCTTTGATCTTTGCAATATCATACTGCCAATAACCAACATCAAAGTTTAATATTATTAGACCATCACCGTGCAAAGCTTTTAGAAATTGTAGAGAAAAGAAGGGATTACCTTTAGTTTTTGCAAATACCATTTGGGTGAGAGGAACAGCAACGGCTTCTCGACAACGCAAACTATCTGCAATTAGATGGTTTAAATCCCCCTGGTTTAAGGGTGCTAGGAAAATTGTATTAATAGTTTTTCCCGCTTCTTCAATTTCTTGTAGTGTTAAATAAAGGAGATGTGCTTTTGAAACTTCGTTATCTCGATAAGCACCAACCAGCAGTAAACCTCCCTTAGACTCACTCATCATCTCAGTGTTATCTGAAACAGAAGACGATGCAGTTTGAGCTATTAATAATTGAATTAATTTTAAAGAAGTAGCATCAGCCCATTG
Source organism: Nostoc sp. UHCC 0302 (assembly GCF_038096175.1). NCBI lineage: Bacteria > Bacillati > Cyanobacteriota > Cyanophyceae > Nostocales > Nostocaceae > Nostoc > Nostoc sp. UHCC 0302. The sequence continues at coordinate 7,861,715 of NZ_CP151099.1, read as the reverse complement.
CAAGTCATCTAGAAAGATAACTAAGGGTTGTTCTTTAGTAGTAAAAACTTGAATAAATCTTTGAAACAATATATTGAACCGATTTTGAGCAGCACTACCAGAGAGTTCTGTAACTGGGGGTTGCTGACCAATAATTTGTTCCAGCTCAGGAATAACATCAGTAATCACCTGAGTTTGTGTACCTAATGCTGAAACAATTTTGGCTTTCCACTGTTCAATTTGGGCATCAGTTTCACTCAAAATTTGTCCGATTAAGTCACGACAAGCTTGTACTAATCCTGACAAGGGAATGTCACGTTGGAACTGATCAAATTTCCCTTTAATAAAGTAGCTACGCTGCCGGACTATGGGTTTGTGGATTTCGTTGACTACCGCAGTTTTACCAATGCCAGAGAATCCTGCAACTAATATCATTTCTGTTGCTCCAGTTGTCACGCGCCCAAAAGCAGCGAGTAGGGTTTCAACTTCTCGTTGACGACCATAGAGCTTTTCGGGGATGACGAAGCAGTCTGAGATGTCCCGATTTCCCAAGCTAAAGGGAGGAATATTACCAGCCTCTTGCCAATGATTTTGGCACACCTCCAAGTCATGCCTTAACCCTAAAGCGCTCTGATAGCGGTCTTCAGCGTTTTTTGCCATTAGTTTGCTAATGATGTCAGATAACACTGGGGGAATATTGGAGTTAATACGGCTTGCCTTTAGTGGTTGTTTAGCAATGTGAGAGTAAACTAACTCCATCGGGTCATTACTGGTAAAGGGTAACTGTCCGGTGAGAAGTTCAAAGAAGGTGACACCAAGAGAATAAAAATCAGTCCGGTAGTCAATACCTCGGTTCATCCTCCCAGTTTGTTCAGGGGAAATGTAAGCCAGTGTTCCTTCTAAAACATTAGGATTAATGAGAAATTGAATTTCTCGCGGCAGGATAGTGGCGATACTGAAGTCTATGAGTCTTATCTCACCTGTAGAAGGGTTAATTAGGATATTGGCAGGCTTGATATCTTTGTGAATGATGCGATTGCTATGCACTGCCTCAAGAGTAGAAGCAATTTTAATGGCGATATGAAAAAACTCACTTAGAGAAATAGGGTTTGCTTCCTTTCCTTTGTCCCCTAATTGCCAGTCTTTGAGAGAAACCCCGCTAATGTCTTCCATCACCAAGGCATAGCCGTTATGGTAATTTTCTAAGCTCAAAGGTTTAACTATGCCAGGAATGTCAAGATTTTTGGTAATAGTGTATTGATTGCGGAACTGAGCGATTTCTACAAAGGTTGGATATTCATTCCGGATCAGTTTAATGATCACCGATTTTTGGTCTTGTTCTCTAATGCCTCGATAAACTATGGTTTTGCTGCCTGAGTAAATTTGCTCAGTGATATGGTAGCCAAGAAGTGTATATATTGTACCTAATCCTACTGACATTGCAGCCTATGCTCATAATTCATGTTTATATCGCTTAGTGTTCCCAAGCGAAGGCTGCCGATATCATGAAACCAAAGAAAAGTATCTATTTTTTTATTTATATAGGTACATTTTTTTTAGTAAGTATTTGATATTAAAGTATATAAATAATTGTAAAAATATTAATACTGCTTGCTAGTAGAGAATAGCTACACAAAACTGCTATCAAGTGATTTTGGAAAATAGTTTTTCTGGGTTGTTTGAGTGTATGGTAGCGATCGCGTTTAAACGCAAATTAATTTACAATCAGCCCAAACAACAAAAAAAGCCTGCCCTTACTCTCTAACTCAAGAGTAAACTGTGGCAGGTTTAATGAGTATGGGTCTACTTTTTTAGATTAGTACTGTTCCCTTGAAATTCAATATTCAAAAAGTTAGACCATAAGCTTTTTGAATATTGAATTGTAGCTTTACTTACGCAGTTGTGTACTAATAACTGAGGTTACTAATTACCTCTACCCAGACGGCTCAAGGATTGTGCTTTGAAGTCCACCAAAAAATGGTGACTTAGATGTCGATTTCCAGTATGGGAAAAACTTTTCTTTTTAGTTTAGCCGCTCAAGAGAGCATTGAACATAGTCAGCACAAATCCTACTTAATTTTCTGTTTAATAAAGGTTACGACCTGAGTTAGCTGTTTCTTCAAGCCATCAATTTCTGCTTGCATTTTGACAATTTTCTCATTTAACGCATTAATTTCTGCTTGGGAAGTTGCTCCGCTACCGGAGGTTACAACTGTTGTACCGTTTGCAGCATTAGAGGTTGGTACTGTGCTATTTGCAACACCAGACGTTGTTAATGTGCCATTTGCAACCCCAGAGGTTACTGCTGTGCTATTTTTAGCGACAACACCTGCTCCTACTGCAACTGGTTCTGGACGTGGCAGTTTAGCCTTTGTCATGGCTAACTTAATTGCATTAATTAGTTGCTTTTGATCAAAAGGCTTTCCCAGAAACTCAAAATATTCAAAAGGTTCTGGAATTTTTTCCGTCACCTCTTCTTTACGACCAGACATGAGTACTAAAGGAATTTTCCTTAACTCTGGTTGAGCTTGAATTTGCTGGAAAACTTCCCAGCCACTCATTTTAGGCAACAGAAAATCCAACATAATCAGACTGAGTTTTTCTTGAAGGATGAAATTTAGTCCTTCCATACCATCTTTTGCTTCCAGTACATCGAAATTACCCGGAGGCAACATTTCGCGTACTTTTACCCTGACAACTGTAGTGTCATCGATAACTAGAATCTTGTTACTTGCCACGGCTGATTGCTCTAACAGAAACTTTAAGTGTAAATAGCGGCTTTGCCGATTGACCTCGTGAATGCTCCCACTATATCCAAAATTTTTCTTGATTGGGGGATAGTATATTTCGGTATAAATCACATTGCTGGAGGTATTTTGTAAAACTTTTGCTTCTGTTGCTTTAAATCTGTGCCATGGTGCTATTTGAGGCTTTAACCCGCCTCCAGAGCATAGCAAACTTGTTCTATTGCTCTATCTCAATTAATTCTGAGAATTCAACAAGGAGCAACGCTGGTCAGAACCTTGGAGGGACAAGAAAGAATTTACTCTCCCCTTTGACTTGTCTTTGCTGTCTCTAGCTATCAAAATTAATGCGATAGAAGAGTACTCTATTTTTGTATCTTGCTTAAATGTCTATGACTTCGTCACAACCAGCCTCACTAAAGTCTGAAATTACAGCAATGCCTAGCTGGTTACGTCGCCCCATTGGCAAAGCCAGTGAGCTTTCTACTGTACAACGTATTATTAAGCAACGCCAAATTCACACAATTTGCGAAGAAGGACGCTGCCCCAACAGGGGGGAATGCTACGCCCAAAAAACTGCGACTTTCTTACTTATGGGGCCTACTTGCACTCGTTCTTGTGCCTTTTGTCAAGTAGATAAAGGTCATGCACCGATGCCTATTGACTTAGAGGAACCGCAAAAGGTGGCAGAGGCGGTGCAACTTTTGGGATTGCGTTATGTTGTGCTGACTTCTGTTGCTCGTGATGACTTGTCTGATCAGGGTGCAGGGCATTTTGTTAATACGATCGCGACTATCCGTCAATTAAACCCAGAAACTCAAATTGAAGTACTGACCCCAGATTTTTGGGGTGGTACAGGTGTTGGAGAAGAAGGTCAACGCCAGCGGATAGCCACCGTTGTCAAAACCAAGCCAGCTTGTTTCAACCACAATATTGAGACAGTTCGCCGCTTAACTGGGCCAGTGCGCCGTGGAGCAAAGTACGATCGCTCTTTGCGGGTGCTGGCTATAGTCAAAGAAATTGATTCCACGATTTCCACTAAATCAGGTTTGATGTTGGGGCATGGAGAAACACTCAATGAAGTCATGGAAACAATGGCTGATTTGAGGACTGTAGGATGCGATCGCCTAACTATCGGTCAGTATATGCGTCCTTCCCTAGAACATTTGCCAGTCCAAAAATATTGGACTCCCGAAGAATTTGATCAGCTGGGCAGATTAGCATGGGAAATGGGCTTCAGTCACGTTCGTTCTGGGCCTCTAGTTCGTAGTTCATACCATGCAGGGGAAGAAGAGGGAAAGATAGGGAAATGAGAGCAGAGGAGAATCTTATTGCAAGTTCTTTCCCCTTTGCTCCTAGAGCCTTTTCAACCCCAGTCCCCAGCAATGTACTGAGTTTCGGCTACTTCGACTACGCTCAGCACAAGTGCGCGGAAATCGAGCGAAGTCGAGATTCAACTACCGCTTGTCGTACCCCTCCGGGGAAGCAAGCTACGCAAAGCGTGCCGCTCTTAAGTGTCCCTAAATTCCCAATCTCCAGGCTCACACAAATATTTCTAAAGAATCTGGACGATTGGTACACCTAATTTGGTATTTCTTAAAAAGTCATTACATTTGGAGAACCGCTTATGACAGCTAAAAGCAAAGATTTACCAGTTGCCCAAACTGGAGCTAAACCGCCCTACGCCTTTCGCACAGGCTGGGCGCTGTTCTTGTTAGCTATCAATTTCTTGGTAGCAGCCTATTATTTCCACATTATTGAATAGTTAGAAGTGGAATGGTGCTGCTCAAATCGTGCCTTTGAATAAACCTTTGGGACGAATTAGCAGCACCAAAATCATAATCAACAGTGCTACACCTGGTTTATATTGTGAACCCAGCCAAGGGATACTAGTGCTGACTTCCTGGACGATACCAATGATAAAGGCGGCGGCGATCGCACCGTAGGGGTTACCAATCCCACCAAGAATTACTGAGGCAAATAGTGGCAAAATCAAAAACCATCCCATATTTGGACGCACAGCTGTAATCAACCCATACATACTGCCGCCTAAAGATGTCAGAGAGCCAGCAATTAACCAAGTCCAAAAGATTACTCTATCAACATTGATACCAGATACTCTAGCTAAGTCCAGATCGTCAGCTACTGCTCGCATTGCCTTACCAATTTTGGTGTTTTGTAAGAGGTAGTGCAGCGCTAAAATTGCCAAGACTGCCAACCCTAATACCAATAATTGATTTTGTGGCACCTTTAAGCCCAAAATATCTAAAGCAGGAGTAACAGGCACATCATAACTTTGGTTCTTGCCGCCCCAAATAAAAATAATTCCGTTGCGAAGAAATAAGGCAAGTCCAATAGAGATAATAATCAACGTAGTGGAAGTAGCACGGATAGAACGCATCCTTGACCACAGTAACTTTTCGGATAACAGCATCGCCGCTACTGTTCCTACTGCCGCTAGTATCATCGATAACCAAATATTGACTCCTAAAGTATTCACTAACCAAGTAAGATAAGCCCCTAAAGTAAGAAAGTCACCGTGGGCAAAATTAGATAACCGTAAAATCCCATAGGTGAGCGTGAGTCCGACTGCGGCTAGGGCAATAATACTCCCTACTGCAATTCCATTGACAATTAGTTGAGCAAATTGTGCATCCATAGTCTGAAGTTGCTATGAAAAAATTGTATGTAAGTGATTCATAGATTGATTTTTGCTGTGGCTACTACACTAAGTTATGGTTTATAAATAAAAAAGAATTGTCCGCTTATTTACATAGAAACCTGTTCGCATTTTTATGCGAAGCTAAACTTTTTCACCGGTTTAGGTGACCATGCAGCAGTATTCAAGCTTACCAGAACAGAACTCACAGATAGATGCAACCGCAACACTTTTGAAAAAAATTCAGCAACTTCGCGCCGAGTTGTGGCTGGAGAGCAGCTTGAATAAGTTGCAAAGTCGCCTTAATGATTGCCTGCTTTCTGCTTGTAACACTGTCCCACAGGTAAGAGCAGCAGAAGCAGAAATTTTTCAAACTGTCGTTAACGAACTTAACAGTGCTATAGATAGTAGCGGCGTGGCGTTCACCCATTGTGCCGTAGGTATCGCTTTGTTTCAACCACAAGAAACATTTGGCCAAATTTCCTATGTTTCTTGTTCTCTATCCCCAGGTTCACAACTGCCGCAATTAGAAGTAATTCTGACAGGAAAAAAGCTGCTATTAAAACTGCAAGAGTTTATAACACTTGAAGATTTACAGCAGCTTGAGAATCAACAACCACCAAGTGCTTGGCGCTTAGTTGATGATTTTGGTGGCGTTAGGGGCTGGTTAATTCTCACTACACCACTCCTAGAATCTGATTGTGACTCACCAATAGCATCCAAAACTCAACTGATAGCAAAATTGATGGACAGGTCTGCCAAGCAGTGTACTACCGCTTTGGCACAACTTAGGAAAATAATATTTTGGCAGCAACGATATCAACAGTTAGATAGCTCTAATGCTGAGCTGGAACGCACCAATCAACTCAAAAATCAGTTTCTGGCAAACACGAGTCACGAAATTCGCACACCGCTCAGTTCTGTTATTGGGTTTACTCACCTGCTCTTAGCCCAAGGCTACGATCCAAGTAGAGAACGTCACCAAGAGTATTTAAATATCATTCAGTCTAGCGGTAAGCACCTGTTAGCTTTGATTAATGATATTTTGGATCTTTCTAAAATTGAAGCCAATCAATTAGAAGTCCAGTGGGAGACAGTAGATGTGCCAGTGCTGTGCAAGAATGTTTTAGCAATGGTGAAAGAGAAAGCTGCTAATAAGGGTTTGAAACTGCGCCTAGAACTAGACCCCGATGTCACAACCCCCGGATTTCTCACAAGTGAGAAAAAATCATTGAGATGAGTAAAACTTAAAGTAAATTATTTTATACAACACTAAACTATAATCAACAACAGATTATGACAACGTGTAAACCGAAACTACAAAGACAAATATGATACATTCTAAACAATAAATACTAAAGCAAAGATTATTGAAAATGATAAATAGACAGCCTAAAGCTAGGGTTAAATCAATGAAATCTACCCAAGTTAAAGCTAATAACTATAATTCCAATTAGCTGAAAATCAACCAGAACAGTTTAGCCGAGATAAATAGCTGTAAGCTGTTGCAAAAATATTCTTGTATGGACAATCTCTACTAATAGCGATTAAAATATATCGGCTATTAACAGTAATAACGGCTCCCAATTTCAGTAACTTTGTACGAACAGTTCCAACAGTAGCATTTTTGAGTTCGCTTGTTGTTAAACATTGCTCTCGGAGAGCGTTTATCAAAATATAAGCAACAGAAGAAAACCACAGACGTAGTTGATTTCCAGCAAATGTATGAGTACTAGTTCTATCACTTTTTAGTGATAACTTCTGTTCTTTTAAACGATTCTCCATATCACCTCGTGGGCAATACTTCTGGGTATAAAGTCGTCCTGGAGGCACTAATTTAGTAGGGAGTGAAGTGACAACAAAACGAGTACTTACCCCTGACTTACTATACTCAATTTTTGAGACAACACGGCGATTACGGCTCCAAGATTTTAAAGTTTTATAATCAAGCGAACAATACCAAACTGAGTTATCAACAAAGGCTGCTGCTTGTTTTTTCAAGTCATCTGACGGAGTAAATAAAGTTTCAAAAAACTCTACTACAGTTTCCAGTTTTTGCGAATATTCAAGATAAGCCCGGTATTGGGTTGGTTGGGATAGTTGAATTAACCGACTATTCTGGGCTAACCCAAAGACATAATCTACTCCAACTTGAGATTCACACCAACTCATAATATCTTCTCTCGAATACGCACTATCTCCACGTACAATAATTTTCACATTATCCCAACGTAAACGTATTAGTTTTATTACTCGTTGCAATTCTGATAATGCACCCGACGCTGGATCTACATTAGAAGCACGAAGCTTTGCTGCAATTAAATGTTTACCGCAGAAAATATAAAGTGGAGCATAACAATATCCTCTATAATAAGGGTTAAAAAACACTTCTTCTTGATTGCCATGCACTAAATCATCAGTCACGTCCAAGTCTAAAATTATCTGTCGTGGTGCTTTGGAGTAGGATTCTAAAAATATTTCAACTAATAATTTCTCTATAGCTTCTGCATCATGTCCAATGCGATGATATCGACTTGATGCTCTTGATTCAACAGTTTCTGGACAGTGTTCGATACGATTTAAAGTGCTTTTACCTGCTAGGACTGGTAGTTCTTTTTCTGAACCCATTATTTTCCCTAGCGCCAGGATAAACATTGGATCGTGACGCAGTTCCTCGTGGTCGTTTAAGTCTTCATAACCCATTATCAAACCATATATTCTCTGCGTGATTAGGCTTTCTACTGAATGGTCAATTCTATTGGAATCTCGGTAATCTTTAAAACATCTTGCTACTCGCGATGTAATTTCTCTTTTTCGGTCTAGCTCCGCAATTAAAGTCAATCCTGCATCTGATGTTACCCTCTCACCCTTGAAATTAACTACGACTGGACATGATTTAACTTGTTCAAATTTGAACTGTTCCGGTATACAATCTGTTTTCTGAGGGGTCATGCTTAAAACTGCTGGAATTCATGTGCAATAGATATTTTGGCAGTTTTTGACTCCTCTTTTCTCCGGCTTTGTGAGAAATCCGGGAACCCTAGCCGCCGACCCACTGCGACTTAAGCAAATGCTGCTGAATTTACTCTTCAATGCTTTAAAGTTTACCAGCACAGGAAACGTTGGCTTACAGGTTGTTCCCAAAGGCGAATTTGTGCATTTTACAGTTTGGGACACTGGCACTGGTATCTCTCTAGAAGACCAAGCTAAATTGTTTCAACCCTATTTCCAAATCACCAATACCGTAGCAGATCGCTTTGAAGGTACTGGTTTGGGTTTAACAGTGACTCGCAAACTTGCAGAAATTCACGGCGGTTCTGTGGAAGTAGAGTCTGAAGTAAATTGTGGCTCTCGTTTTACGATCGCACTTCCCTTTATACGAGAGATGGAAGGGGAAAAGGAAGAGAGTGAGAGAGCAGAAGTAACTAATTCTTCTTTGTCCTTGGTGTCCCATCTCCCTGTCGCCTCCTCTTTTACCCCTAGTTCTTCTCAAGAGATTTTGCTGGTAGAAGATGACTTACCCAACGCTGAGTTGATGCAAATTTATCTGCGTAAATCGGGATATCAGGTGACTTGGGTAAGGAGTGGTGCAAAGATGTGGGAAGCTTTAACACAGATAAAACCAGCAGTAATTTTAATGGATGTTTGCCTGCAAGATGGGAATGGTCTTAGCTTGGTGCAACAACTCCGAGGAAATCCAGAGTATCAAAGCATTCCAGTAATTGTCCAAACAGCAATGGCAATGAAAGGCGATCGCGAAAGATGTCTGGCGGCTGGGGTCAATGACTATACTTCTAAACCACTTGATTTACCACTTTTAGCAAGTCTGATAGCTAAATACAGTAAACCACCAACTTCAGCCGATTGATAGTTTTGCAAGGATTTTACTGTATTCGTATCTGCTAGCAATTAAATAAAACCAATATTCAATGGAATTTTAACGCTTTTGAGCAATACTTTGCTTAATAAGCACATTTACGTATAATCATGTAAGCTAGCGCCAGATAGCAAGCCATGACTAACACTGATCCTCAAGCCAGATACTCTGAAATTGAAAGCCTAGTTGCCTCAAATGATCTTAATGCAGCAACAAAGCGATTAATGGATTTTGAAAGAGATTTTTCTAATAGTAAAAACTATAGAGCAGAAATTATCGATATTCGAGGAGCGTACAAAGATTTAAGTGAGGATGAGCGTGTTTTTGGTAACACAGACAAGATAGATGATAAAAAAAGAAGATTAAGAAAGCAAATTGTAGAAATTGCTGCATCCATTCGCGATAGCTATAAATTAGAAAGTCAAGATATACCTAAGCACGAAAATATTAGTTTAATACAGCCTAAGTCTGAACAATTACAAACTGACCTTTATCATTTACAAGCTCTGAATGAGATAAGCTCTAACGAAACTCAACTCGAAATAGAGAAAAAGCAATTCATAGAAAGCAGAAGACAGAAAAGCATTTACAATTCTTCAATTGTATTTCAATGTGACCAAATTTATAAAACTTATAAAAGTCGTTCTGTTAAATTCCAGTTATCTAACATAAATGTCAGTCTCAAACTAGGTGAAATAACAGCTATTGTTGGTGAAAATGGCAATGGCAAAACAACTCTTTTAAGAATAATAGCAGGAAAGCTAGCACCAAGTACAGGAGAGTTACGTTATCCATGTTTAACTCTCAAAAAAAAGACTGATATGTACTCCATTAAGCAACAAATAGCTTACATACCTCAAGAACTACTACCATGGGAAGGCTTATTGTTTGATAATTTACATTTTGCAGCAGCTATTCATGGCTTTACAGGCCAAGATAATGAAGATGAAGTAGAATTTATTACTCTTCGTTTAGGATTAGAGCAATATAAAAAAGCAAAATGGACTGAAATATCGGGTGGTTATAAGATGAGGTTTGCCTTAGCAAAGGCGCTTATTAGTAAGCCTAAATTGATGATATTAGATGAACCATTAGCAAATTTGGATATCAACACTCAATTGCTTTTTTTACAAGATTTACGAGATTTGGCTAATTCTATTAGTGAACCCAAATCTATTATTGTCAGTTCACAAAATTTATATGAAATTGAAAATATCGCTGACAATATTATCTTTATTAAAGATGGTCAAACTCTATATAATGGTTCAGTTAAAAATTTTGGCGATGATAGAACTGAAAACTCTTATGAGATAAACTGCAACCAATCAAAAGAAGAAATAGAAGATTTACTGGAGAAAGTTAACTATAAAAGAATTGAAAAAGTTGGGAATGGGTTTATTATTCATACCCATAGAGATGTTGGTTCTAATTATTTATTAAAAGTTTTTTTAGAACAAGGTATTTCATTGAAATACTTTAGAGATATTAGCAAATCTACACGTAAACTTTTTGAAAATCAATCATGAGACAAAAATTTATTGAAAGTATAAAGAAATATTTGCATAAGATTTTGTTTCCTGAACGCTTGCAGAAAAAAGACCGTTATTTTTTACTTTACCAACCAAGACTATGGGTGCTGAAATTACACTATGTTTTTTATTATGTAGTGCTGATAAATATATTTATTATTATTTTGGTTATTATTTATCCTATTAAACCGTATCATATCTCTGTTTTATCGCAGATAAATTTTCTTGTGCTTCCTATAGTTGGAATACTTGCGCTTATTTATTGGTGGCCTAAGCAATATCTGTTTGATGACATATTTGATGTCGCAGAAAAATCTGGTAAAATTCCCAAAAACTTTGGTTTATTAGAGATACTTGGGTATGGTGCTGGTGTCATTTTGATTGCTTCAATAGTTATAGTCTTTAATTACTCAATAGTATTAAAGATGTCACACAATGTTGTTCCTCAAAATCAACTAAATATTGATTTATTAATACTAGATTCGATTGACATATTAAACATAAATTCTCAAAAAGATAAAGATGAAATAACTGATATTAATACATATTTAGAAGCTTTCAAGTATAAAGCCGACAAAGAACCACCGGAAAGTATTTGCAATAAAGAATATGATAAGTTATTAATCACAAATAATAATGTAAAAAATATTTTAAAAGAAAGAATTAGTTGTAAAAATATAATTTTTTTAGATTTAGAAGAGGGATTAGTCGATAGCATAGAAATATTTCATAAACTAATAGATTATAAAAGTAATGAATCAGTAATAAGACAGATAAGCACTTTGGCTAAGTTGATAGAATCATTACAAAAAAATGATCAAGAAGCAAAAAAAGTTATTCAATCAATAATAAACAGATATTTAGGAATGAATTACAGCTCGAGAAAAAGTATTAACTTTCTAATAAACTTGTCCATAGATAAGGCGACTCAAATTTACGATTATTATTATTCAAATTTATTAACTTTATGCTTCGCAATCTATTTTATTTGTAATTTAGTAGTACTCCTTATATTTTTATTTAATAACATCTATTTTTCGGACTGTATGTTGGGTCTATTGTATGTTGGAACTATTGGATGTTTCTGTTTATATAGTGCTTCTTTTTTAAGCTCTTACTCATCATTGCATGATCTGAAACAGGAGATAATACTAAGCATTTTCTTTTTCGTATTTACTTTGTTTATTATATACAATGCATTAAGTAATAAAAGAATCAATAAATATTCACACTTTAAAACACTTAATCTAATAGCCCTTCCATTTGCAGCAGTGATGTTTGCTGTTACTATAGTCACTCTTTTAAGTTACTACAATTTTATCGAAAAGGATTCTAGATCAGTAATAAAATACTACATGCTCGCCAGCCTAGCATATATTCCGTTGATACCCTATCTAAAAAACCAGTTGATTAATCAATTATTTTTACCTATAGATTAAACATGAATAAGGGATTAATTAATATTAAAAAACTAATTCAACAGAGTGAGTTACAAAATGCTATTTTGCAACTAACAGAAATTACTAATGAATACTCATCCCGCTATCATAATGAAGTAATTTTACACGCAGCTAATTTAAACCAATTACAAGAAAATGAACGCAAAGGTATTTTAAGTACAGAAGAAATGAGACGAGAAAAGAATCGTATTATCTCTGCACTTTTAGATTTAACGAATGCAATTGAACAAGATATTCTTGTTAAAGAGAGTATTCAAAACTTAAATAATATCAAAAGTAATAATAAAATAATTAAAATCCTTTTTTTGGCAGCCAATCCTTCAGACACTACTCATCTGAGATTAGATCAAGAGAGTCGCTCAATTGATCAAGCACTGCGTCAAGCAGAATTTGGTGATAAATTTGAGGTTATCCAACATTGGGCTGTGCGCGTCAGCGATTTACAGGGTCTTCTGCTACGTCATAAACCTGATATCGTACATTTTACTGGTCATGGAAGTGAAGACAGTGAAATTATTTTAGAAGATAACTTTGGTAACTACCATCCTGTTTCAGTTAGAGCATTTAGTCAATTATTTTCTATATTAAAAGATAATATTCGCTGCGTTGTTCTGAATGCCTGCTACTCTGAACCCCAAGCAAAAGCGATCGCCCAACACATTGATGGCGTAGTTGGGATGTCTACAGAAATTACAGATGAATCAGCACTTAGTTTTGCTACAGCATTTTATCAATCATTAGGCTATGGGCGCGACCTCAAAACAGCTTTTGACTTAGGTTGTCTACAAATAGATATGGAAAACTTAGATGAGCAATATACGCCACAACTACTTGCTTTAAAATCTGAGCCATCGACTATTTTCTTTACAAATGATATTTGAATGTCAAATTATCTACCAGTAAATGTTATTTAAAAATTCTACTAGTATACTCATACATCATTAACATTCCACGAAATCCTCAATCTAGGGAATAGGTGCCTAAAATGGAATATGTTGGGTGCTATTGATTTTTTGCAGGATTGGAAAGTTATGGTGACAGAAAAGCTTGAGCGACTCAAAGCCTTATTTGCAGAAATGGAGCAAGCCTTGATTGCCTACTCTGGAGGCGTTGACAGCACTTTAGTTGCTAAGATTGCTTATGATGTGTTAGGCGATCGCGCTTTAGCTGTCACAGCTGTTTCTCCTTCGCTATTACCAGAAGAGTTGGAAGACGCCAAAATTCAAGCAGCAACTATTGGGATTCGTCATCAAATTGTTCAGACTCACGAGATGGAAAATCCCAATTACACGTCTAACCCTGTCAATCGCTGTTATTTCTGCAAAAGTGAATTGCACGACACTCTCAAACCTTTAGCTAGGGAGTTGGGTTATCCCTATGTGGTGGATGGAGTGAATGCTGATGATTTGCATGATTATCGCCCAGGAATACAGGCTGCTAAAGAAAGAGGTGCGCGATCGCCTTTAGCAGAAGTTGGTGTCACTAAAGTCGAAATCCGTCAACTTTCACAACAACTCGGTTTACCTTGGTGGGATAAACCTGCTCAACCTTGTCTTAGTTCTCGCTTTCCCTACGGTGAAGAGATTACCGTAGCCAAGTTGCAACGAGTAGGTAGAGCAGAAATTTTCTTGAGAAAGCTGGGTTGGAAGAATTTGCGCGTGCGTTCTGAAGGTGATACCGCACGTATTGAATTACCAGCAGAACAAATCAAAGAGTTTGTGTTGACTACGGATTTACCATCATTAGTTTCCGCATTTCAAGATTTTGGATTTATCTACGTAACTCTGGATCTAGAAGGTTATCGTAGCGGGAAGTTAAATCAAGTTTTACAGGTTTCAAATAAGGAAAGCCTGAGTGCTAAACCATAAATTAGTCAACAGTTAGTAATTATTCTTGTCTCCTTTGTCTCACCTTATGACCCATCCCAAAACTAAATAATTTTTGCTTCTATAGATACAAGAAAGCAGCCGTTAATCCTCCAAGTATGATCAGGCTGCTTTTCCATAAAATATAATGCTCTTACGGGAACTCCGTTAGGTGCAAGCAGTAGCACTGGCTGAGTTATGTTCTTCTGGATAATTGTTATTTTTTCAAAAAATATAGAACGAGGACGGTACACAGCTGGGTAGCTTGTTCTCACCATCTGTATAAAGTTTTCTGGAGTGCCAAATTGTGCTTGAATTCCTTGGCTAGCGAAGGCAAAAGCGCCTTGGGCATCATCCTTTTGAAAGGCTGCTAATTGGCACTCTATTACAGAACGTATAGTAATGGCATCATGATCTGTCACTTCCATAAATTTAAAATTACACTGGCTCAATTCTTGCTCTGAACGAGCTTTAATTCTACCTGCTGTAGTACTGATTCCCACACATCATAGCCATCTTTAGATAGATGTAAGCCATCTGTGGTTAACTCTGAACGCAAATTACCTTGCATATCTGTAAACCAACTATAGAGATTTAAATAATTAGCTCCTTCTTGCTTAGTAATCAAGGCCAGTTGGGCGTTGACTCGACGAATACGGCTATTAGAAATTGTTGATAGACGAGTAGGCAAAATTGATTGGACAATTATCTGAGTCTTTGGATGATCCTGTCTTAAGCTGCGGATAATCCGGCGGTAATTACGTAAAATTGCTTGATCGCTAGCGCCTTTTCGCATATCGTTAATTCCCGCCATCACGTAAATTACATCCGGTCGCGTTGCCGAAAATGCTCCTAATCTCCTTAAAATGCCACTGGAAGTATCTCCAGATATGCCTTGATTTAACCACAATTTACCAGTAGGCAGTTTTTCGTTGGGGAACCACAAACTTAAAGAATCACCCAATAAAATACTGAGATGATTTCTACCTTGTCCTTGAGCGATCGCTTTGGCTTCCAAAGCTAATAAAATTTTCCAGTCCTCATAAGTTAACTGATGCTTTTTGGCTGAGTCCCACATCGACTGGACGCTATCACTATCCACACGTTTATAGACTTGTCCTGTTTTCAAAGCCGCCAATCTTTGATAGTAAAGTTGACTTCCAGATATCAGTGTACTGGTAGCTGTTGGCAGGTTAGGGTTAAGTGATGACTCAGTTGGTGCTGAAACTTCTTGACTGCTCAATTGCGGCAACGAGACATCTTCATTGGGGATGACTTTTTCACCTACTGTCGGCTGTACATTCCCTAGCAGTTGTAAAGCTTGGTTACTCAATTCTGGAGAGGAGAGCTTGTTAACACTGGGGATGATTTTCTGATTTACTATTGGCTGAGAACCCTGTTTTAAATCCCACAGGAATCTAGAATTGTCTTGCAGGATAATCGACATATGTGGAAGAGCCGATGCTGGTATTGCCAATCCTGTTAACAAGCCTGCTGCCAACAGATAGGGATCCCTCATCTTTTTATCTCTCCTCTACTCACTGCTTTTCCCTATGACAGCATTTACAGGCTGGATTCAGGAAATTTTTACTTCGGTTAGATTATTATTCTTATTTACACTGTATAGTTCTGTAAAGTGGGTTAGGGAGATTAATTTGACAATTTACAATCTCTTCAAAGCATATTTATTTTTACAGACGAAATACCAGAGTATTAAAAATTACTGCTACTGTCTTTTGGCTCATCAATTTTACAGTGGTATATAATCAACGATTTTTGAATAACTTAGAAATATCTCAAAGGCTCGCTATTCAGAACGTTCACATAGTATGACTAAGTGTTATTAATGACCTAGCATAGGCTTAGTTAATATGAGAGTTTGAGTACCAGATACATAGAGAATTTCAACCTTAATAGAGATTAGCGAACTTCTAGATTTGTTTTCAGCATGATCATACACTACACTCGTTGTACTGGGATATTAGGAATAGACTTTAAGTTCCGTGTAAATCCTGAGTTTTATTTTTGATGCCATGATTGAGGAATTGCTAAAAATTGTTCATGAGTATCATAAGACCTTGCCTATCTATCTTTTTCCTTTATTTATATAAATTCAAATTCATATTTGAATATGTAACTATAAGAACATCTAACATAAGTTTAAAGCCATTTAAATTAAGTTTTAATTATATAGAAGAACCTTCTTAGAAATGCTAATATTTAGGCTAAGTCATTAGTGGTTCCCTATTATTCTGTGGCTAGAGCTAGTACAGCGATTGGTGTTAGTCCAATTATTAAGGAGATTGTGCAAAAACAGGCACATTCGACACGTTTGACATTGAAAGAAGTTATTCTCATGGGTATGTTAGCCATTGATAAGTTAGATGAGCAAGGTCGTCAAGACCTAGCGGATCAAGTTCATCAAATGCAAGTAAATGGAGAGATTTAAGTAAATAGTTATGAGTTATAAGCTATAAATTTTAACTTATCACTCTTAACTTTATCTAGATTATTGGCTAAATCGATAACGACTTCCCACAACATAATCCTCATTAATTTCAAAAGAAATCCATCGGCGTTGCAAAGTCTCAGCAACAAATCCAGTTGTGTTAGAACCTGCAAATGGGTCTAAAACTATATCACCTTCATCAGTTAAGAACTTGATGAAAAACTCGGCGAACCCTTGAGGGAAACGTGCTGGATGGGGTTTAATTCCCACTGCTTTACACTGACGTAAATAAGCACTATTTGATTCAGTATTGGCAATTTCTAGTAAGTTTGGCGGAATTGCACCTTGATTATCTTTTTGAAACTTGTCAGAAATCTCATGTCCGCTAGGACGTATTTTGGACTTATAGCCATTTTTAAGTAATTTTTTCATACTTTGGCTATATGGCTTTAGAATTTTTCTATTGTCTGCTTTAGGGTTTGGTGTTTTAGACAACCACCAAACTACATTTACTGAATCTTTTACACGAATGCGTTTGATGGTTACCCACTCAGCAGGGGTAGGAAGCCGAGCCGGATTATAATGGTAGAATTCTTGAGCCAGAAAAAAACCTACTTCTCTGCATAATTTAACTAAAAGCTCATATTGATAGATACTCCGCACGGGATGACCAGGAAGGTAAGCACCGCCTAAATCCAGCACAAAGGAGCCATTATTTGCCAGTACCCTTTTAAATTCATAGGCAAAAGGTAGAAACCACTCTATATATTTTTCAGCGCTTTCATTACCGTATTCTTTTTTTCTAGTAAGAGCAAATGGAGGTGAAGTTAGAATTAAATTAATACTATTATCATCAATAAATTTAATTAGCTCTAAGCTATCACCCAAATATGCTGCTCCGCTATGGTGGATATAATAGGGATTAAAAATAATTTCTTTATCTGGCTTGATTTGTTCTTTTTTCAAGAGTTATAACTGGTTGTAGCTGTGAAAGAATTTACAACCAGTTATAACTTATTTTCAATATAATAATTATAATTTTTTTAACTTATTGCAATAGCAAATAAATGATCTTGAAAATTTACCATATGCTGAATTAAAAAACTACCATTTTTTATAAGGTAAAAATTTACCAGACATAATAACTTTAACGCGATCGCCTTTAGGGTCTTCTTCTTTTTCCACGTCTAAAGTAAAATCAATCGCGCTCATAATTCCGTCGCCAAATTTATCGTGAATCACAGCTTTAATTGGCAACCCATACACTTGCATAATCTCGTAGAAGCGATAAATTAGTGGGTCAGTAGGTACAACTGGGCCTAATCCCTTCACAGGATATTCAGTCAATTCTTGAATATAACTTGCGTCTAACTCTAATGCTTCAACTAATAACTTTGCCTCTTCTTCCGAAGCACTAGCTTGACGGTAGAATAAAGCAGCAATCCATACTTCATCGCGTCCGAGAATTTTTTCTAAGTCGGCGAAGCTTAGTTCTTTCTTTTGTTTCGCCGCTAATAGCTTTTGTGTAATATCGGGAATAGACATCTATTAACTCCTCATAACATCGCTTTACTTTACGGAGGTCATCAAATTTTAGATATTGGATTTAAGATTTTGGATTGAGTTCTCAGATAAATCTTGCAAATTTTACCGCCAAGAAATTGTCTATGACAATAAGTTTTACTTAACTCGCACTATTGCTTTGGAATTAAAAATGTGCCAGAGGGCAAATATAGCATTTTACGGCCATTTTCCTCAAATGCTACTTCGTCAACCAAAGAAAGTAGCCGTTGATTCAACTCCGAAGAAGCATTACGTAAGTTAGCTTGGAAAAGGAAATCCATCAACACTCTACCTTCTTCCGAATTGTGATTAAAGCAAGCAGAGACATCTAAATATTCAGGATAGCTTTCAAATTTATACGACAAACCGATATTATCTATGATTTTACGTAACTTATTTGCTTCTACATGAGAAGTCTCTTGCCAGTATTCTTCCTTACCAGCTATTTCTGAGTATTGGTTAATTAATTTGAATATCACTGCTTCTTCTGTTTCCAGCGTGATGATTAGAACTCCTCCGTCTTTGAGCATATTAAGCGACTTAAGGATTAATTGCTCTTCTTGACCTGGCATGTGGTAAAGAGAATGCGTGTAATGAATACAATCAAATTGCTCATCTGTTTGAAAATCTACAATCATCACTGGATGCATTTCTAAGTTCACTTCACTAAGACCAGGTGATTGCATTGTTGCTTCAAATATCTGCCGATGAACATGATTAGGCTCTACTGTCACATATTTTAAAGTTTGTCCTTCAGGAACATATTGCTGTAAAAATTGGATAAGTTGCCTATCAAACTCTCCAGGGCCAACACTTAGCACCGACGAAACTTCAGTTTGCTTAGAAAGGTTGCTTTTAAAATGCTTCTCAAGCATATCTATAGCTGCTTCTCGCTGAATTTGCCAATTCTTTAAAAAAATGGCGTATGAAATAGAAAACTAACTATTTGTAATTTCTCTTGTGGGGTGGACACCATCCTATCTTTATCTTTCCCGCTTTCCAACCAAAGATAAAATTTTAGGTTTTTCTTATACCAATTAAATTAATGATTGCAACTTAAATTAATGATTGCAACACATCCTTGGGTGAAGACGCGATGAATCGCGTCTCTACAAATGGGCTATTTGTCATATTCTTTTTTCAAATTGGTATTAATTTGCGGCTTAGGCATCTTATCTACTCAATAAAAATCCCCTACCTAACGGCAGGGGATTTTTATTACTTATCCTACAAAACTAGTAGCGGAATTAACCGAACTTACCAGCAGTGGAGGCAATCAAGAACGCGGCGTAAGTCAAGACGTAGCCAACAGTGAAGTGAGCTAGACCAACCAAACGTCCTTGAACGATAGATAGAGCAACGGGCTTGTCTTTCCAGCGAACTAGGTTAGCTAGAGGAGTACGCTCGTGCGCCCAGACAAGGGTTTCAATTAACTCTTGCCAGTAACCTCTCCAGGAGATTAAGAACATGAAGCCAGTAGCCCAAACTAGGTGTCCAAACAGGAACATCCAAGCCCAGACAGACAGGTTATTCACGCCGTAGGGGTTGTATCCGTTAATCAACTGAGCAGAGTTAGCCCAGAGGTAGTCACGGAACCAGCCCATGAGGTATGTGGAATTTTCGTTGAACTGAGCAACGTTGCCTTGCCAAATACCTAAATGCTTCCAGTGCCAGTAGAAGGTAACCCAACCTACTGTATTTAATGCCCAAAAGAGTGATAGGTAGAAGGAATCCCAACCGGAGATATCGCAAGTACCGCCACGACCGGGGCCGTCGCAAGGGAAGGCATAGCCGAAGTCCTTTTTATCGGGCATCAGCTTAGAACCACGAGCATCCAAAGCACCTTTGACTAGGATGAGTGTGGTGGTGTGAAGACCTAAAGCGATCGCATGGTGTACCAGGAAGTCGCCAGGGCCAATTGTTAAGAACAGGGAGTTTGTTCCAGAGTTAATAGCATCCAGCCAACCACTCAACCAAACGTTGCCGTAGTTGGGATAGGCTGTGTAAGCTACGCTATCAGGGTTAGACAGCAAGGTGTCTAAGCCGTAGAGTACTTTACCGTGAGAAGCTTGGATGAATTGAGCAAATACTGGCTCAATCAAGATTTGCTTTTCAGGAGTACCGAAAGCAACCACTACGTCGTTGTGGACGTACAAACCGAGGGTGTGGAAGCCCAAGAAGAGGGATACCCAACTGAGGTGGGAGATAATCGCTTCTTTGTGCTTCAGTACGCGCTCAAGTACGTTGCCTTTGTTTTGTTCGGGGTCGTAGTCACGAACCCAGAAAATAGCACCGTGGGCAAAAGCACCAACCAGCAGGAAAATCGCGATGTACTGGTGGTGGGTGTAAAGCGCTGCCTGTGTTGTGTAGTCCTTAGCAATAAATGCATAAGGAGGCAGAGCATACATATGCTGCGCTACTAGGGACGTAACGGTTCCCAAAGCAGCTAGGTGAATACCTAACTGGAAGTGCAGAGAGTTGTTGTAGGTATCGTACAACCCTTGGTGAGGCAAGTTAAACTGACCTTCACTCTTTGTTCCAGGTACCAAACCAGACTTGGAGTTCAGCATTTCTTTGATGCTGTGACCAATTCCGAAGTTAGTCCGGTACATATGACCAGCAATGATAAATATCACTGCGATCGCC
This sequence comes from Nostoc sp. UHCC 0302, assembly GCF_038096175.1. Lineage (NCBI taxonomy): Bacteria > Bacillati > Cyanobacteriota > Cyanophyceae > Nostocales > Nostocaceae > Nostoc > Nostoc sp. UHCC 0302. The sequence goes on along the minus strand of NZ_CP151099.1, from coordinate 7,840,944 downwards.
AAGTGGTGGTGAGCAATGTCAGTCAACCACAGGGATTCTGTTTGAGGATGGAAACCACCCAAGAAAGTCAGAATCGCAGTCCCTGAACCTTGGGATGTGCTGAACACATGACCCGCTGTATCAGGGTTTTGAGCGTAAACACCCCAGTTACCAGTAAAGAAGGGTGTCAAGCCTGCTGGGTGGGGCAAGGTGGTCAGGAAGTTATCCCAACCCACGTGCTGTCCGCGAGATTCGGGGATAGCAACGTGAACCAAGTGACCAGTCCAAGCCAAAGAGCTAACACCAAACAGACCTGCCAAGTGATGGTTCAGGCGGGGTTCAGCACTCTTGAACCAAGAGAGGCTAGGACGGAACTTGGGCTGTAAGTGCAACCAACCAGCAAACAAGAACAATGCTGCCAACAGCAGGAGGAATACTGAACCTGTATACAGTTCAGAATTTGTTCTCATGCCGATGGTGTACCACCAGTGGTAAACACCAGAGTAGGCAATGTTGACGGGATTGCTAGCACCAGCTTGGGTAAAAGCTTCTATCGCTGGTTTACCAAAGTGGGGATCCCAAATTGCATGGGCGATTGGGCGGATGTGAATGGGATCTTTAATCCACTGTTCAAAGTTACCTTGCCAGGCTACATGAAACAGGAGGCTCGATGCCCACAGGAAGATGATTGCCAAATGACCGAAGTGAGTGGCGAAAATCTTTTGGTAAAGATTTTCCTCTGTTATGCCATCGTGGCTTTCAAAGTCGTTACCTGTAGCGATCGCATACCATATCCGACGTGTAGTCGGATCCTGTGCAAGATCCTGGCTAAATTTTGGAAATTTTGTTGCCATAGGTTTGATAATTCCTCTGACCTTTAGCCATCAGGTTTCAGCTTTTGGAGTTTTGAGTCTAAGTGCTGAGTTTTAACTCCTCAGCACTCAGCACTCTATATAACTGATTGCTACCCTACTGAAAGGATATGTGCATGGAAGAAAGCCCAGGTTGTGGCTATTCCTCCTAATAGGTAGTGAGCCACACCTACAGCTCGACCCTGAATAATGCTCAGAGCGCGAGGCTGAATTGATGGTGCTACTTTCAGTTTATTATGCGCCCAAACAATGGACTCAATCAGTTCTTGCCAGTAGCCGCGACCGCTGAACAGGAACATCAAGCTGAATGCCCAGACAAAGTGAGCGCCTAAGAACATGAGTCCATAAGCAGATAGCGCACTGCCATAGGAGTTGATGACTTGTGTTGCTTGCGCCCACAAGAAGTCACGCAACCAGCCGTTAATCGTGATGGCACTTTGGGCAAAGTTATCACCAGTGATGTGAGTCACAACACCATCTGCATCTACGGTTCCCCAAACATCTGATTGCATCTTCCAGCTGAAGTGGAAAATCACAATTGATAGGGAGTTGTACATCCAGAAAAGTCCGAGGAATACATGATCCCAGCCAGACACTTGACAGGTACCGCCACGACCAGGGCCGTCGCAAGGGAAACGGAAGCCCAAGTTTGCCTTGTCTGGAATCAGACGAGAACTCCGGGCAAACAGTACGCCTTTGAGCAGAATCAGTACTGTGACGTGAATGGTGAAGGCGTGAATGTGGTGAATTAGGAAGTCCGCTGTACCCAAAGCGATGGGTGCAGCTGCCACTTTGCCGCCAACAGCCAAAATACCGCCACCGAATACATAGCTAACTGGTTCTAGGGCATTTGGTGCAGTTGAACCAGGAGCCAAAGCGTGAATATTTTGTATCCACTGAGCAAATACTGGTTGCAGCTGAATTGCGGTATCCGAGAACATATCTTGGGGACGACCCAAGGCACGCATGGTGTCGTTGTGGATGTACAGCCCAAAGCTATGGAAGCCAAGGAAAATACATACCCAGTTCAGGTGGGAGATAATTGCATCCCGGTGACGAATCACCCGATCCAGCAAGTTGTTTTGATTCACAACCGGATCATAATCCCGCACCATGAAGATGGCAGCGTGAGCTGCTCCACCAACAATCAAGAAGCCACCGATCCAAATATGGTGAGTGAATATGCACAACTGAGTAGCGTAGTCAGTTGCCAAATATGGATAGGGAGGCATCGCGTACATATGATGCGCGATGATGATTGTCAATGAACCCAAGAAGGCAAGGTTAGTTGCCAACTGAGCATGCCAAGATGTGGTCAGGTTTTCGTAGAGACCTTTGTGACCTTCACCAGTGAATGGGCCTTTATGGTTTTCCAGGATTTCTCTGATGCTGTGACCGATACCCCAATTGGTGCGGTATTGGTGACCAGCAATGATGAACAATACTGCGATCGCCAAGTGGTGATGGGAAATGTCTGTCAGCCACAAACCGCCTGTTACTGGGTTTAGACCGCCCTTGAATGTCAGGAAGTCAGCATACTGACCCCAGTTCAAGGTGAAGAAAGGTGCTAAACCACTGGCAAAGCCAGGATACAGATCGGTCAACAAGTCTTTGTTCAGAATGAACTCGTGGGGCAAGGGTATGTCTTTGAGGGCAACGCCTGCGTCCAAAAGCTTGTTGGTCGGTGCGGATACGTGGATTAAGTGACCTGCCCACCCCAAGGAACCACAACCTAGCAATACTTGCAAGTGGTGATTCAGCATCGACTCAACATTCTGGAACCATTCCAGTTTGGGAGCGCGTTTGTGGTAGTGGAACCAGCCAGCAAACAGGAACAAGCCTGCTAATACCAAGCCGCCAATCGCAGTTACATAAAGCTGGAAGGAGTTGGTAATACCCCAGCCACGCCATACTTGGAACAGACCGGAGGTGATTTGAATGCCGTGGAAACCACCACCGACATCACCATTTAAAATGTCTTGTCCCACAATGGGCCAAACGACTTGGGCGCTAGGCTTAACGTTCAGTGGGTCGCTAAGCCAAGCTTCGTAGTTAGAGAACTTCGCGCCGTGGAAAATCATCCCGCTCAGCCAAATCGTCACTACGGCTAGGTGGCCGAAGTGCGCTGCGAATATCTTGCGGGATATTTCTTCTAAATCGCTTGTATGTGTATCAAAATCATGGGCGAGTGCATGAAGGTTCCAAATCCATGTGGTGGTTTTGGGCCCTCTGGCTAAGGATCTGTCAAAGTGTCCTGGTTGTGCCCATTTCTCAAATGAGGTGGGAACTGGATCGTTATCGACGATGATTCTTGCCTTTTTTTCCTCTCGCTCCGGAGGACTAATTGTCATTCGACCTCCTCTCTTGATAAGGAATGAGGATCATAAATACCACAAAGTAAACCTTAGCCGCATACTCCAGAAATTTTCTGAAGCCGCGATGAAGACCCTGTGTGGAGAGTTGTTTCTGTTGAATTATAGAGTCTTCACTTGTACATTGTTGGAGATATTTTAACAATAATTCAAAATCCCTGAAAATAGCGTCTTATATGCTTTTTACCTTCAAACTAATTGCCAAAAAGTCAATAGATTCTTTATTTAATTTACAAACGATAACAATTCGTAAAATTTATGGTTTTATTGGGAATTGGCAGTAGAGATGCGATTAATCGCGTCTGTATAAGAGTTGGGAGTTAGGAGTCATTAATTATTTCTTCTGCTCCCTTGCTCCGCTGCTCCTCGGTCACTGAGCATAGCCGTAAAGCCTGCGGCATAGCTGCGCTTAGGGCGCAGCCTCTCGTAGAGAAGTGCTGCTCCCTGCCCTCCTTTTGGGCTATAGTTCCCTATGGACAGTTTGAGCCAAAATGATCTGTCAGCGGTTGACGACTATCACTGGTGAAAGGCATGAACTCGTGGCAAAAGGCGGTATTGGAGAAACTTCTCCCTAAGAGATTTCCAATTCTTAGATGGGTAATGATGTTGGTGCTAGTCTTGAGCTTAACCAGTTGTGGCGAGAAAGCTGGTAGCCAAGAAGTATCTAATAGAGATAGTTCTGGAGAAAATCCTCCAAAGATTTCTCAAATTTCAAAGCAATTTTCAGAAGTTTCACCACCAGTTGTGATTCAAGAACTGCGTCAAACTTTGGAAGTTTATCAACCACAAGTAACAATAATTACTCCAAAATCTAATGAAGTTCTTCAAGACAACAAAGTCACAGCTAGCTTTCAAGTTAAGGATCTACCAATCTTCAAAGAGCCAGAATTACAACTTGGGCCTCATCTACACGTAATTCTCGATAACCAACCTTATATACCTGTTTATGACCTGAATCAGCCTTTAGTTTTGCCAGATTTGTCCCCAGGTACTCATACTCTACGTGTCTTTGCCTCGCGTCCTTGGCATGAAAGCTTTAAAAACGAAGGTGCTTATGCACAGACAACGTTTCATATTTTCACCAAGACAGACGACAATAATCCCGATCCTAGCCTGCCTTTGCTAACTTACAGCCGTCCTCAAAGCAGCTACGGAGCAGAGCCAATTTTACTTGACTTTTACCTAACTAATGCTCCTCTGCACCTTGTTGCTCAAGAAAACACGAAAGACGAATTTAGTGATTGGCGCATCCGCTGCACGATTAATGGTGAAAGCTTTATTTTTGATCGCTGGCAAGCAGTTTATCTTAAAGGCTTTAAGCCCGGTCAAAACTGGGTAAAACTAGAATTTCTTGATAACCAAGGAAATCCTGTAAAAAATGCTTTCAATACTACAACGAGACTAATTACCTACCAGCCAAAGGGTAAAGATACTTTATCGAGAATTGTGCGAGGGGAACTCACAGCAGATCAGGTACGTAGCATTGTAGACGTGAATTATACTGCCAAAATACCTGTTAGACTTACACCTACTGTTGAAAAAACACCCCAAATACAGCCGAAGGTAGAAAAACAACCCATTCCTGAAACTCAAGTTCTAGAAGAACCCAAAACAGAGCTAGCTAAGCCAAAACAGCCAGAAGAACCTAAATTAGAAGTGCCAACGGCTAGACCATCTCCAAGTTTGTCCCCGACAATCCCAGAGATTATCGAGTCTCCTGCACCAGAAACAATTGCGCCAACACCAGAACCAAAGCTAGAGGTAACACCAACACCTCAATCAACACTGTTACCGGAAAAAGTTACTCCTGAGCCAGCAAAACCGAGATTTGGCGGATTTTTTAATCGCAAATCACGTCAAACGCCTGTACCATCTCCGAGTTTGTCCCCGACAATCCCAGAGATTATCGAGTCTCCTGCACCAGAGATAATTGCACCAACACCAGAACCAAAGCTAGAGGTAAGCCCGATACCTGAATCAACACCCTTACCTGAAAAAGTTATTCCTGAGCCAGCAAAACCGAGATTTGGCGGATTTTTTAACCGCAAATCACGTCAAACACCTGTACCATCTCCGAGTTTTTCCCCGACAATCCCAGAGATTATCGAGTCTCCTGCACCAGAGACAAATACGCTAACGCCAGAACTACAGCCAGAGGTAAGTAGGTAGGTGCCAAAAAAGTCAGCTATGTTAAGATATGTAAAGACTGATAATGCATCTACAAGGTAGTTGGTGTATGGGTGCGCGTTTAAGGGTATTTCTGACTCCTGAGCAAGACCAAACTTTACTAAATCTGAGAAAACAGGATGTACCACAGAAAGTCAAAGACAGGGCGGAAATAATCAGGCTAAATGCACATGGTTGGTATGTAGAGAAGATAGCAGATCACTTTGATTGTCACAAAAAAACAGTCACAAAAGTTTTGCATCAATGGCAAAAACTGGGCACAGAAGGGCTTTGGGAATCTCCTGGGCGAGGGGGGAAACCAAAGTGGCTTGAGGATGACATGATATTTTTAGAAGAATGCCTCAGAAACGAGCCACGCACATACAATAGTTCTCAGTTAGCTTTGAAGTTGAAAACAGAACGCAACGTTGAGATGAGTGCCGACAGATTAAGACGGGTACTCAAAAAAAGGGGGTCGATTGGAAACGGACAAGGAAAAGCCATAAAGGAAAACAAGACCCAGTAGCACGAGCAAACAAGCAAGCAGACCTAGACATGTTGGAATTAGCTGCTGCCACTGGTGAAATAGACCTGAAATACCTAGACGAGTCAGGGTTCTGTATGTGGAGCGAACCTAGTTATACATATTACTTTAGAGGTGAGCAAAAACGGTTAGAACAGACTAAACGCCGTGGTCGCAGATTAAGTATTATCGGGCTTCTCCAACCTTTAATCAGTTTTGTTTACGGTTTAGTTATCGGTGGTGTTGACCGTAAATCTTATATAGAAATGATGGAGAAAGAAGCCAAACAAGCCCAAGAAACTGGACGTATCAGCGTGATTGTGCAAGATAACGGGCCAATACATCGCTGCCAAGAAGTTCAACAATTGTGGAAAAAATGGGAAAGTCAGGGTTTGTACATCTTTTTTCTCCCGAAATATTGCTCAGAAATGAATCCAATTGAATTGGAATGGCAACATCTCAAGAAAGATGAGTTATCCGGGCAAGCATTTGATGATGAGCTAGATCTCGCTTACGCCGTCATCAATGGTGTTCAAGCTAGAGGAAAAAAAAACAATCACAACACACATCGTGTAAAATTTAGCTCTAGATTATCAACTTAAGATTTTGTTACATAGTAGAAAATTTCGGTGCCTACCTACTTAACTCCAACACCTCAATCAACACTGTTACCTGAAAAAGTTACTCCTGAGTCAGCAAAACCTAGATAAAATGTGAGTCCTCGGCTGTTTTAGCCGAAGATACTCAACTCTAAATTTTGCGATAAAGCAGCAATAAAGGCGATCGCTCCTACTGGATTACCTATACTATCCAAGGCAGGACTGTAGCAAGCGATCGCTCCTTCACCTGGTACTATTGCTAGCAGTCCACCGCCAATTCCTGATTTCATCGGTAGACCAATCTGAACCGCATATTGGGCAGAAGCCTCATACAGCCCACAGGTTAACATCACAGCGTTAACAATCTGGCGATGTTGCGCTGATAAAAGATTGTTTTCACAAGCTAAAAGTTTTCCTAACTGGGCTAAATCTTCAACTCTCCCAGATAGGCAGCATATCTGCTCGTATATGTCAAGTGCTATTTCAGGATTTTGTAGATGTCCTGTTTCGGCAAGATAATTTGCGATCGCTTGATTAGCTTTTGAGCGTGTCGCTCGCACTGAAGCCAGCATTACTTCATCTAAGGTTAGGTGACAACCTGCTAACTTATTGAGCCATTGACAAAATAAAAGAGTTCGCTGACTAGCATCGTTTCCCGGTAACTTATCAGCAAGAGTAATGGCTCCACTATTAATCATCGGATTGCGGGGGTGTCCAGCATCAGTAATCAGCTGCTCTAAAGAGTTGAATGGTGCATCTGATGGTTGGACTCCAACCCATTGAAAAACTGTTTCTGCTCCGAAATGTTCTAGTAGATAAAGCAGAGAGAATGTTTTAATGACGCTCATTAAAGGAAAGATACAAGCTGTATCGCCAAGGCTGACAGTGTGTCCTGATTCACAGCAGATGTGAACTGCAAACCCATGAGGATTAGCCAAAGCTAATTGGAGAATGCGATCGCAAACTTGCCCCTCTTCAGCCTGGGTTTTGGCTAGTTGTATTAAAGCTATCAACTCTGTATTAGTTAGTCTTTCAAGTCCTTTCACAAGAGATATAGCCACGTTAAATTACGTATAGTTAACAAGCATAATGCTTGCATTTCTTAATTACGAATTAGTATGATTCCTCGTGTCAGAGCGCCAGAACTACCACAAAATTACTCTTGGCTCAACACCGACAAACCTTTGTCTCTAAAGCAACTCAAGGGTAGAGTCGTCATTTTAGATTTTTGGACATACTGCTGTATCAACTGTTTACACATTCTGCCAGACCTGAAATATTTAGAACAGAAATATAAAGATAGCCTTACTGTTATCGGCGTTCACTCTGCCAAGTTTGACAATGAAAAAGAAACTGAAAATATTCGCCAAGCTATACTGCGCTACGACATCGAACACCCTATTTTAGTAGACACTGATTTTCGAGTTTGGGAAGAGTATGCTGTACGTGCTTGGCCTACGTTAATGATTATCGACCCAGAAAGTTACGTAATTGGTTACGTTTCTGGCGAAGGTAATCGAGATGCTGTAGACGAATTAATTCAACAGTTAATTAGCCAACACCAAGAGAAAGGCACGATTAATTTTCATGAACTTAGCTTGACTTTAGAGAAACAGCGCCAACCATTAATTACACCCCTGGCGTTTCCTGGTAAAGTTCTAGCAACTCCAGCAGGTCTTTTCATCGCTGACTCTGGACATCACCGTCTAGTTGTGAGCAACTTTGAGGGGGAAATTCTGCATTTGATTGGCATAGGAAAAGCTGGTTTAACCGATGGTACTTTTAGCGAAGCGCAGTTTTTTGCACCGCAGGGAATGGCTTTTGATGCAGAAAATCAGATTCTCTATGTTGCTGACACAGAAAACCACGCTTTGCGGCGAGTTGATTTGCAGCGCCAAGTAGTAGAAACTATTGCGGGAACAGGTAAACAAAGTCGCAATATTCGGCCTCATGGCGGTTTTGCTTTAGAAACAGCATTGAATTCCCCTTGGGATTTAGTGAAAGTGGGAAATAGCCTGTTCATTGCAATGGCGGGGCCACATCAAATTTGGCAAATGGATTTAGAAACCAGCATTATCAAAACCTACGCTGGTAGTGGTGCTGAAGCTTGCGTTGATGGTTCACTTACTGAATCTGTCTTTGCTCAACCCAGTGGCATAACTACTAATGGACAAGAACTATATGTTGCTGACAGCGAAGTTAGTTCAATTCGTGGTGTAGGACTGGTAGAACCTTATCAAGTGCGAACTGTTTGCGGTAGTGGGAGTTTATTTGGCTTTGGTGATGTTGATGGACAGGGTGAAAATGTTAGGTTGCAACACTGTTTAGGAGTGGAATATGCTCAGAATTATCTGTGGGTAGCAGATACTTACAACCATAAAATTAAATTAGTTAGTCCTAGTACAGGTAATTGTCAAACAGTATTAGGAGATGGTTCTGCTGGTTTGCAAGATGGTGAAGGTAAGAATAGCCGATTTTTTGAACCTTCGGGATTGAGTGTTATGGGTTCACATTTATATATTGCTGATACTAATAACCATGTCATTCGCCGTGTAGATTTGAATACTTTTGAGGTGACAACGTTGCAATTTTCAAAGTTGTGTGCGCCGGATGTTTGTATTCCGCCTAATTTATAGAATGATTAGCTCACGCCAAGGCGCAAAGGCGCTAAGAAAACTCTGCGTCTCTGCGTCTCTGCGTGAGCTTAAAAAAACTTGGATTTCAAATAACTATTAATTAAAATGAGTTCTATCTTTCACATTACCCAACGCCAACAATGGGAACAAGCTAAATTTATTGGCAGCTATAGTGCTGATTCACTGGATAATGAAGGCTTTATCCACTGTTCAAAGCCAACGCAAATTGTCACAGTTGCAAATAGATTTTTTTCTAATCAAAAAGAATTGGTACTGCTTTTTATTGATTCTGATAAAGTGCAAGCGGAAATTCTTTATGAAGCTGCTGAGATAGGCGAATTATTTCCTCACATTTATGGTGAGTTAAATATTGATGCAGTTTTTCAGGTTATTGACTTTGAAGCTGGTGAAGATGGCTTTTTTGAGTTGCCGCAAGAAGTTGTAGATTTAGAATAAGGAACCGCAGAGGCGCAGAGAATACAGAGGAGGAAAGATGGAAAGTCGGGAATTTGATGTGGATAAATATGTTGAGCAAATGGGGTTGTTATTGAATTTGCAAATAAGAGATGAGTATCGAGATGGGGTGGTGACAAATTTTGAGAGGATAAAAGCGATCGCTAATCTCGTAAATTCTTTCTCTCTACCAGAAGAAATTGAAGCTGCACCAGTGTTTGAACCATGAATGATGCTGTATCAATAGCTGCTGATGTTCGTTCAGGCAAAGTTAGCGCGGTGGAAGTTACCAAAGCTGCGTTAGCACGTATCACAGCACAAAACAATGAACTTAATTGTTTTACAACTGTGATTGCTGAGGCGGCTTTGGCAGATGCAGCACAAATTGATCAGAAAATTGCTGATGGTGATCACCCTGGTGCATTGACTGGTGTGCCTTTTGCAGTCAAAAACCTCTTTGATATCGCTGGTTTAACAACTCTAGCGGGGTCAAAAATTAATGCAGAAAATCCGCCAGCTAGCCAAGATGCAACAGCCATAGCCAAGCTGAAAAAAGCGGGTGCTATATTGGTTGGCGCTTTAAATATGGATGAGTACGCCTACGGCTTTGTCACAGAAAACTCTCATTACGGTGCTACTCACAACCCTCATAATTTACAGCGGGTTGCTGGAGGTTCATCAGGTGGTTCGGCGGCGGCGGTTGCTGCTGGGTTAATACCGTTAACGCTGGGTTCTGATACTAATGGTTCAATTCGCGTTCCGGCGGCTTTGTGCGGTGTTTTTGGTTTAAAACCAACCTATGGACGTTTGTCTCGTGCTGGAGTAGCTTTATTTTCTAGCAGTTTTGACCACATTGGCCCTTTTACGCGTTCAGTGCAGGATATTGCTACTGTTTTCGATCTCCTTCAAGGAGAAGACGATCGCGATCCGATATGTACAAAACGCCCTCCTGAATTGTGTTTACCACAAATCTATCAAGATATTTCTGGTATAAGAATTGCCATTGCTGACGATTATTTTATGAAAGGTGCGGAACCAGAAGCCTTAGCAGCAGTGCAAAAAGTAGCAGATGCATTGGATGTGACTGAGTACATCACAATACCAGAATCACATCGCGCTAGGGCAGCTGCCTTTGTGATTACAGCTAGCGAGGGCGCAAATCTGCATTTAGATAAATTAAGATCGCGTCCTCAAGCCTTTGACCCAGCAACACGCGATCGCTTTTTAGCAGGAGCATTAATACCAAGTAGCTGGTATTTACAAGCGCAACGCTTTAGAAAATGGTATCGCGATCGTGTCCGAGAAATCTTTCAAAATGTTGATGTAATTCTTGCACCAACTACACCAATTTCAGCACCGTTAATTGGTCAACAAACTATGATTTTGGATGGGCAAGAAATTCTTGTTCGTCCACATTTAGGACTATTCACTCAACCTTTATCTTTTATCGGCCTACCAGTTTTATCAGTACCGATTCAGCATCAAAATGCTCTACCTTTGGGTGTGCAATTGATAGCAGCACCCTACAATGAAGCTTTAATTTTTCGAGTAGCAGCTTTGTTAGAAGCTAAAGGTATAGTTTCAGTAAAAGTATTTAATAGCTAATAAATTTGGCTCTCCCAGATTAGATATGATAAATTAGTAGCAGAAATACCAATTGAGTAAAATTCTTCTTCTAAAATTATCAAAGTTAGTTAAACCATAAGCTCTTCTTTTAATCAGCTTAATCTTTTGATTAATTCCTTCAACAACTCCTTGAGTAGTTCGGCTATCAAAATAAGCGAGAATCTCATCTATCCATCTACTTATTGTTCGACAACTTTTCGGGAAGTATTTATAAGCTGTTTCTGTCCATTCTCGGAATTTATATAAGGCTTCATCACTGGTTATTTGACTGTCAAATATATCTCTAAGTCCTTCTTTCATTCGATACATTTTTCCTAGCTCAGGGGCAACTTTCTCCACTGATTCTATCTTCGCCTTTTCCTCGGAGTTAAGGTTTTTTTTTCTTTAATAAAGGGTATTTACTATGAGTCAACCCCGCTAATGTACTTTCTCTCTCTTTCTTATTTTTAATTTTTTCTGCTGCTCTTTTTGCTTTCTTTCTCTTTTGATCTAACTCCTCGTTTATTTGTTTCATGACATGGAATCTATCGGCTACTATTTGAGCATTTGGCATCATTTCTTGGATTAAACTTTTATATGGTATCCATAAATCTATGCTAACTTCTTCTATTTGGGTTAAAATCTCTAAACCTAGACTAGATAAGTATTCTGCTATTACTGCTTTATTTCTTTTCTCCAATAATGCTATTGGTTTTTTTGTTTCTAAGTCCACCAGAACTGCCGCATAATTTTTTCCTCCTTTTAACTGGGTGATTTCATCTATCCCCAACTTTTTTAACTTATTAGGTTTTTCTGTGAGTAAATCAACTTCCAGTTCTTTTAATACTGTTTCCACCTCAGAGGTTGTCATTCTATTTCTGATGGCTGCACTCTTTACATTAGTTTCTAATACTTCCTTAATTACTTTCATCGCCAGTCTTTTTGTATAAGTTCTTCTGGCTTTGATAAAATCTAACTCTTCACTGAATACTTTCTGACATTTTTGACATTTCAACTGACGACGATTTACTTTTAACAATACTTGATAATCGCTTAGGGGTATATCTCTGACTCTATACCAATGATTTTGATGGATTTTATCGGAGGTATTTCCACAGTGAGGGCATTTAGCAACTTTCAGCTTATTTTCAATTTCTATTACTATTTCATCATCTGTAAGAAAATGGTAATTAATAACCTTGACATCTTCAAGATTAATAACTTTAGTAATGAAATGAAGTAAGGGATTAGATGGCATATTTATTAAAACCCTTGTTTTAATATCAATATTTTTGAATTTTTATATTATTTAATTAGTCTAGAATTCTATTTATAGCTTGGGTTTGCTCTATTAAAAAATCTAAATTATCTAAGATTTATTTAATTATTTATATTATTTTACCATAGTTACTCTGGGAGAGCCATAAATTTTAACTTAGTATTAAATCCAACGAAAAGCTTAAACTACATACCTATAACAATATTGTTTATTTTAAACATTATATTAATTTGGATACGTTTGTATTAAACAATTTAAAATAAAGAAATAAGTTTTTGATAAACCTCTTTACTATTGATTAAATCTGAATTAAAGCATATTAGCTTATCCATTAAATATGATAATATTAAAAAGTAATAGTATCTCAATTACAGGTGTAAACTCAAATATAGAGTAATCTGAAATTCTTTCTACACACTCAAGATTTCTCTTAAGTCTCCTCTCTGCGCCTCTGTGGCTCTGCGTGAAACAAGAACATATTTGATATTGCCCATAAAGGTGCAATATTGCTCTTCATTACCGAAAAAAACTCCAATTTCAGCTAAATACAGAAGAAATGGCAATGCAAAAAGTTTGCCTACATCTTGGATGTGGTGTAAATTTGCTGCTAGTTTAGGAAGATATTTTTTAGTAATTAGACGCTGAGAGTATTAGTGGAATTAGACATCTATGACTCGCGCGATCAATAAGGACAATCTGCTAGAAGTAGAAGCTTGGAGACTACTGGAAAAGGCTATAATTTATTACCAAGGACAACCTGTTGGGACTGTAGCTGCTCAAGATCCAGAGTCAAATGCACTTAACTATGATCAGTGCTTCATCCGCGATTTTGTTCCTTCTGCCTTAGTGTTTCTAATGTATGGGAAAACAGACATTGTTCGTAACTTCCTAATAGAAACACTAACATTGCAAAGCCATCAAAAGCAGATGGACTGTTTTGAACCAGCAGCAGGATTGATGCCTGCAAGTTTCAAAGTTATATCTAATGGTACTGATGAGTTTTTAGTTGGTGATTTTGGTGAACACGCGATCGCACGCGTTCCCCCAGTTGATTCTTGTATGTGGTGGATTATCCTGTTGCGGGCATATGAAAAGGCGACAGGTGATGTTAGTTTGGCGCGTCAGCCCAAATTTCAAGAAGGAATCAAGCTAATTTTAGATATTTGCTTGGTACATCGGTTTGCTATGTACCCAACAATGTTAGTTCCCGATGGCGCGTTTATGATTGACCGTCGCATGGGAGTCTACGAACACCCTCTGGAAATTCAAGTATTATTCTACGCATCTCTCAGAGCTGCCAATGAATTACTCTTACCGGATGGAAATGGCGATCGCTATCTGCGTAACATCACAGGACGATTAGGAGCTTTAAAATATCATATTTGTAACTATTACTGGCTAGACCTCAAGCGATTGCGAGAAATATACCGTTATAAAGGTGATGAATTTGGTAAAGAAGTTGCTAATAAATTTAATATCTACTCACAATCAATTCCTAGTTGGCTAACTGAATGGTTACCTGAAACAGGCGGATATTTGGCAGGGAATTTAGGCCCAGGACGCATGGATTTTCGGTTTTTTACTCTAGGAAATCTGATGGCTATCTTGGCTTCTTTAGCCAGTGAATCAGAATCGCAAAGCATCATGAATTTATTTGCAAATCGCTGGAAAGACTTGATTGGCTATATGCCCCTAAAAATCTGCTATCCGGCGGTGGAAGGTTTAGAATGGCAGATTGTTACAGGATGTGACCCTAAAAATATTGCTTGGTCTTACCACAATGGTGGGAACTGGCCAGTTTTACTGTGGTTATTTAGTGCAGCAGCAGTGAAAACAGGTCGTATAGAACTTGCCCAAAAAGCGATCGCCATTGCCGAAAACCGCTTATTTGAGGATAAATTTCCTGAATACTACGATGGTAATAATGGTCGTCTCGTTGGCAAAGAAGCCCGAATTTATCAAACTTGGAGCATTGCCGGATTACTGGCAGCAAAACAGCTACTAGCAAATCCAGATTGCTTAGAATTAATCAGCTTTCCAGAGGGTCTTGAAGGGCCAGGCTGTAGTTTATAATTTGAAACAAGAATGCAATAAATAGATCAACCTGTAGAGACGCGATTCATCGCGTCTTCACCCAAGGATGTGTTGAAATTATTAATTGAATTAATATTATAAAATATTAAATTTACTACAAAAAATAAAGAGGTAAATCGTCTTTTTTGACGTTTCACCCCTCGAATAATAAATAAACACTTTGTAATTAAAGTTTAGTGCGATCGCTCAAAATTTCATAGCCAGTTTCTGTTACTAAAACTGTATGCTCGAATTGAGCTGACAAAGAATTATCCACAGTTACGGCTGTCCATCGATCAGATAATGTCCGTGTGTGTCTAGAACCCGCATTCACAATTGGCTCAATTGCTAGTGTCATTCCCGCACGCAGTTTTACATTCGGGAGTTCGCGAGTCCGGAAATTGAATACTGAGGGTTCTTCGTGTAGATTACGACCAACACCATGTCCAGTAAATTCTTCGACTATACTAAAGCCGTTAGATTTCACATGGTCTTCAATCGGCCCAGCAAGGTCAAGTAGATATACACCCGCCTTAACTTGTTCAATACCTTTATAAAGAGCTTCTTCGGCTACGCGAATTAATTTAGCAGCTTCTGGAGTCACTTCACCGACAGCAATTGTAATGCAAGAATCGCCATGAAAGCCTTGGAAATAAGCACCTGTATCTACTTTTAATACATCCCCTGTCCTAATAACTTTCTTAGAGCTAGGGATACCATGCACAACTTCATTGTTAATGCTGGAACAAATAGAACCGGGAAAACCATGATATCCTTTAAAGCTTGGTGTTGCATCCATTTCGCGGATGCGCTTTTCTGCATAAGCATCCAAGTCCGCTGTAGTCATTCCTGGCTTTACTAGCTCAGAAATTTCTTTTAACACGGTTGCTACAATTTTTGCTGACTGCCGCATAATTTCAATTTCACGCGGCGATTTAATTTCAATTCCTCGGCGTTGTTTTTTAGAAACT
The DNA here is from genome assembly GCF_038096175.1 of Nostoc sp. UHCC 0302. Lineage (NCBI taxonomy): Bacteria > Bacillati > Cyanobacteriota > Cyanophyceae > Nostocales > Nostocaceae > Nostoc > Nostoc sp. UHCC 0302. Next base: position 7,825,416 of record NZ_CP151099.1, on the reverse strand, counting down.
GTAGGCTGAGTTGCTTGAGAAAGTAAGTTACTGAAAATGTTCATGGCGAATTAATAATTACTGATGGCGTCTTGCTGCTTAAGTGTCAGTTTTTCTTGTCTAGTTGAGAAATAATATCTATACTTAACTTAGCTTATTTTTCGCTACGCACTTTGCTTTTTGGCTAAACTCTAGTTAATTGAGAACTTAAGTACACTGCTATTAATGGTCAAATTATTTTTAACTTTTAATTGCTAATTACAATTTCTCCAGTCATACCTGCTTCCGTATGTCCTGGTATCGGACACCGCAGGCCATACTTGCCAGATTTGAGAGCTATAAACACCCATTCTGCCTTAGCACCAGGCTTAAGTTCTAATTCGTGGATGGCTCCCTTAATTTCCACATTGCCTGCTTCGACTTTTTGTGTCCAGATGCCATCGGCAAAATCCTTAGCAGTAAAATAGTGCTTTAGTTGGCTGGGATTTGTAAGACTTAGTTGATAGCGTTTACCAGCAAGTAGTTCTAGATGATTTGGCTCAAATTTGAGTTCGTTAGCTGAATTACCCAAGCTAACTGTAATTTCTATAGCTGGTTGCTTGAGCAAATCACCAGTGAAGTTAGCCGCCATTGCTGGAGTAGTATGAATGAAATTAAAGCACAATAATAACGTTAGCGTTGAGCATAATTTTTGTAGCGATCGCACCCCTGTTTGGCTGTGAACAAAGGCAAATTGGAGCAGTCGAGCAGTAATCTTACCTTGGGATAAATGTTTGTAAATTACCGTAAATAATTTGAACATTTCTATTACTCGTCCTCAAAAGGTAATAGTTAATTGAATAAAAGCATATTATTCATATTCCATTATCTATTACCTATGCCCCATGTCGGTTTCTACCTATTATTTTGCTTTGCAAATACAGCTGGCCCTGCTGTGACAACTACGATTTTATCTGGGTGGAGTAACTCACGAGCTGCTTGATTGACTTCCTCAAGAGTTACTTCCTGGATTTTTTGAGGAAAGGAGCGTAATTCTATGGCATCCAATCCATACACCTCATTCATCAGAATTCTATCTGTTAAGTCCTCGGGATCTGCTAGAGAAACATTATAGTTGCTGATTAGGGTGTGCTTAGCTGTCTCTACTTCCGTTGCAGTAACGCCTTGTTGATGGATTTGCTGTATCAGCTTTTGGGTGCTAGCGATCGCTTTATTAGTATCTTCTGGGCTGGTTTGCATTTCAATTAAAAATGTTCCAATATTTTTCCCAGCTTGGAAGTAGCTATAAATTCCATAGCTTAGACCTTGGCGATCGCGTATTTCTACTCCCAGTCGACTAGATAAGGTATCGCCTCCCAAAATTTGATTCAATACTGAGGCTGTATAAAATCGAGGATCTTGACGTTTAATACCTGCGTAACCCATATAAGTAACAGCTTGGGCTTTACTTGGTAAAACTGGGTTGACACGCACTATGTTTTCTGGCAAGGACACAGTGGGATACTTTAATGCTGGAGGTTGTCCAATAACTTGCCAGTTACCAAACTCAGTTTTAATGAGCGATCGCACTGACTCCGGGTCAAAATCTCCCACCAGTGCTAACACTATGGTGTCAGGGCGATAATGTTTTTCCTTGAACTTAATCACATCCTTGCGGCTAATCTGCTCTAAACTCTTTTCTGTGGCAAAGGTATGCAATGGATGTTTTTTCGGATAAACCGATTGTAAAAATGTTCTTCTTGCTACTTCTGTTGGATCATCTAATTCCACTTCCAAAGAAGTTAAGGCTTGTTGACGATTTAGTTCCAACTCCTTGGTTGGAAATGTACTATTTTGTATAACATCAGCCAAAGTTCTAATAAGTACGGGCAAATCTCTTGCTAGGCTATCACCTTCCATACGCACACCCTCACGGTACGCTTCAAAGTCCAGACTTACCCCCCGTTCTTCTAAAGCTTTGGCGATACTTAAGTTATCCTTCGTTTTAGTACCATTCATTAAATTCTCTGCCACAAGAGAAGCTAGTCCAGCTTTATCTTCTGGGTCAAATTCCATTCCGGCTTTGATGTAGCCGCTGAGGGTAACAGTAGGTGTACTTTTGTCAGGTAATAGTAATACTCGTAAACCGTTAGTAAATGTGAATTGCTCTGGTAGGAGTCGTGCGATCGCTTCTTTTGTCGAATCTACAGGCGGTAAGTACTTCGCCACTTCAGATGGATTTACAGGTGCGCCAGGAGAGAAATTTTCTGTAGTTTGTGATGTGTGTGGTTTCTCAGTCATCACTTGTGACTGCTTCTGAGTCGGTTCAAAATAACCTACTGTCCGTGCTTCTGTTCGTAGGTATTTTTTCACCACAGCTACAACATCCGCCTGCTTCACTTGCCGGACAGCAGCTAAATAGCGGTCTGTGTACTGGTAATCACCAGCAGTTGTCTCATCATTGCCCAATTGCATTGCTTGACTAGTGATATCACGGTTACTCAAAATAACATCTGCTACTAATTGTGTTTTGGCTCGTTCAACTTCTTCTAGTGTTACTCCTTTTTCAGTAATATTAGCGATCGCACTACTTACCACTGAGTCAATTTTTTTCAATTTTTGATTCAGTGCAGCCACCACCAATAACTCATACCAACCAGATTCGCGCAAACTGGTGACAGATGCTGTTACGTCACTAGCTAAACCTGTTTCTACCAATGCCTGATAAAGGCGAGAATTTCGTCCCTCTGTCAAAATGTAATCCATCACATCCAGCGCTGGCACATCCGGCTGATTCACATCTGGCAACGGATATACCACTTGCAATAGGTGTCCAGCTCCCGGTTCTCTCAACACTATCGGAGATGAAGGAGATGAGGAAGTAATTTCTTCCCCCACTCCCCCACTCCCCCACTCCCCCACTCCCCCACTCCCCCACTCCCTCCTCGGCAGTTGCCCAAAAACCTCTTTGACCATTTCGAGGGTTTTTCCAGTTTTGAAATCTCCAACAATCACTAAGACGGCATTGTCGGGTCTGTAGAAATTACGGTAATACTTTTGTACTTGTTCTACGTCAAGCTTCTCGACATCAGCTTTAGTCCCACCCACAGGTAACCCGTAAGCATTATTAGGAAACACTGCTTGCATAACGGCGCGGTTGAGACGGTATTCTGGGCTATTTTCATAACCCTGCAACTCAGAAATTACTACCCGCTTTTCACTAGCTAACTGTTCTGGCTCAATCAAGGAATTTTGCATCCTGTCGGCTTCCAGTACCAAAAGCGCTTTGAGTTTATTTCGTTCTACAGTGCCGTAATATGCAGTTTGGTCATAGCTAGTGAAAGCATTTGAGTCACTGCCTAAAGCACTAAACAAACGTCCAAATTGAATCGGACGATTTTTTGTGCCTTTAAACAACATATGTTCTAATTGGTGAGCAATCCCATTCACTCCCGATTCTTCGTTACGCGAACCAATCTTGTACCAAACCTGCACCGTTACCACTGGCGCAGTATGCACTTCTTTTGTCACGACAGTCAGACCATTCTCCAGCACTATCTTGCGGACGTTCTCTGTCACTGTTAAGGGCATCGTTATTTTTGCTACTAAATTTTGTCTCTGATTTTCTTGCCCAGATGCTCTTACGTGTTGGCTTTGGGCTGGTTTACCAATGAATAAAAGTACTGCGACTAGCCAAAAGCTTAACAGTAATAACTGGAAGCGATATTTTTTATATAAAGTAGAAAATACTGACATAGATTTTGAGATATATGTAATTCATATTACATATTTTTTGTGAAAAGACTAGAGTCTATCTTTCACTGAAGTGTCTCACATCACCAAACCAATAGGAAATGCTCATTGTATCAGCAAAATTTATTTGGTAAAAAGCTTAACTAGCCAAGTTTGGATAAAACTCGGATAAATTCTAGAGGTAAACCATCAGTATCAGCAATGAAAGCAACTTCGTAAATGCGATCGCCTATCTGTTGCTGTGTTGGTTCTAACAGTACCTTCAGAGGTAATAATTGTTCTGCTTGGCTCTCTGTTACCTGTGCTACGCGTTCTTTTAAATTTGTCAACCAACTGGGTAAATCTGGTGTAATGTCAGTTAAATCAAAAGACAGATGATAATATCCCACATAATGTTCGTCTGCAAATGCATCGGGGGCTGGTTTTGGTTGGGGAATTTGGATGAGTTCAATTCTGCCGCCTAATCCTTCCATCCAGCAAGCTAGGGTGTAACCTGTAGTGAAGCGTTCGGAAATTGTAAACCCTAACTGTTCGTAAAAAGCGATCGCCCGATGAATATTCGCAGTCCGAATAGAAGCGTGGTGCATAATTTTGTCCTTCGTCAGTAGTCATTTGTCATTAGAGTTCTAGCAAAAATCCGAATAATACTAAAAATAACTACAGATGCACACAGAATAAATATCTGTGTGCATCTGTGTGCTTCCGAAGTTATAATTGTCGGCTTCCAGCGCTCAGATTTCTCTGTGTGGTTCGATTTAAGAAATATCGACTTATGCAAAAGGTCTATTGGTCTTCTGACAAATGACAAATGACAAATGACTAATGACCATTACTCAAACAATCTGAAATAAGGATAGCGTACAGGAACTCCAGGCTCTTTTTCCAAATCAAAATTAATCACTTCCCAGCACGGATCTTCTGTCGATTCAGGGCTAAACTCCACAGGTAAGCCGTATAATCGCGCAGATGTCGCTTCCGGCTGTCCAGAACGCCAAGGTGTACTGCGTTCTAAGTAGCCACCCATCAATTCCTGATAGCGCCGAGCAATAATTACTCGTGTTGCTCGATAGCCTTGAGTGTAAAGCTTATCAAGTGCTTCGTGAATTTCAAAGCGAATACCATCAGGATGGGTATGTTGCCTATACCATTCACTATTCCACCTTCGCCAATGGCGTCCTGACTGTAAATGGATTAATTCTCCATTTTTAGGATTAGCTTCAAATGCGCCATGACGCGGACAGAGATAGGTATCTGTTAGTGTCAACGCCGGAATAGTCTGGCGACAGTGGGGACACTGTATTTCAGGGCCAAATATTGGGTACTGCAAGCCTGGATTCATCATGAAGTGCGTACAAACATAGTTTCGTCTTCACCAGCACCTGTGGGTTGAATTTTACACTTCGGCTCCGCCACTTTGGGCTATTTGCTCGCTGCTGCACGGACACGGAGTTGCGGCAGGAACATTTACCACTAACGTCTTCCTCAGAAGAGAGACTTGACGCTGTGATATCCTGGTTGTACAACCAGCCTCAATGGTTGGAGTTTCTCCAGTGTTCCTGGGTACCATATTCATATTCTATCGTGTCTACAGCTTCTTACTGGACATCTCCCGATTTTTCTCAAGCTGCCTTCGTCGCAGCTAATGCCGTTATTGTGGGTTCTGTAAATATAGCAGCAGGAGCAAGCATTTGGTACGGTGCTGTAGTCAGAGGAGATGTAGAGCGCATAGAAATTGGCGAATACACGAATATTCAGGATGGAGCTATTCTACATGGTGACCCTGGTATTCCAACTATCTTAGAAGATTATGTAACTGTAGGGCATCGTGCTGTAGTGCATTCCGCTTATATTGAACGCGGAAGTTTAATTGGCATTGGGGCAGTGATTTTAGACGGAGTACGGGTAGGCGCTGGTAGCATTATTGGTGCTGGTGCTGTGGTAACTAAGGATATACCCCCTTTGTCCTTAGTTGTCGGCATTCCGGGCAAAGTGCAGCGTCAAGTTACAGATGTTGAAGCCGCAGAACTCATCGAACACGCCAAACGTTACCAAAAGTTAGCTTTGGTTCATGCTGGGAAAGGTACTGATATCGGGTTTAGTTAAGTAGAGACGCAATTATACTCTTACGAGAATCCGCTCTTCGAGCGTCTACGCGTTTGTGCAGGGAGTGAGAGAGCCTTTTGAAATATCGAACTTGAGCTTCGAAATGTCAATGTTGAGTTTTCATCAATGCCCAATGCCAAATAACCAGAATTTAAACATTCTTTACATATCGTTTGGGAAAAATAGCCCACTTCAGCTAAAAATAAAAATGAGAACAGTTGACAAAACTTTAATTTCTACTTAACAGAGAGGTTGTACATATGGATATTGATTTCCGGGTAGTGATCGTTTTAGCACCAATCGCCGTTGCTGCTGGTTGGGCATTGTTTAACATCGGTGCAGCAGCTTTAAGACAAGTTCAAGGCTTTTTGGATAGAGAAGCCTAAATTAGACTTCACTTCTTCACTCTTCAACCGACTGTTTTTCTTTATGGAGACAGTCGGTTTTATTCATAATCATCCAGACGCGTAGACGCTCGAAGAGCGGCTTCTCGTAAGAGTATAATCGCGTCTCTACACCCACTCCCCAAGCTGTGGATATCGATTCTCTAATACAACCCTTTCACCGCTTTGGTGTCCATCTGGGACTTGAGCGCATTGTCAAACTGTTGGCAAATCTCGGTAACCCTCATAATCAAATCCCAGTAATTCACGTTGCTGGCACTAATGGCAAAGGTTCAGTATGTGCCTATCTTTCCTCTGTACTTACTGAGGCTGGTTATCGTACAGGACGTTATACTTCCCCCCATTTAGTCGATTGGACAGAACGAATTTGTCTTAATGAACAGCCTATTTCCTCTGAGGAATTGAGCCAATTAATAGAAAAAGTCCAAGCGGCTATTCGTGCTAGTGATGACTCGGCAACTCAATTTGAAGTAATTACGGCGGCTGCTTGGTTGTATTTTGCTCAACAGCAAGTCGATGTAGCCGTGGTAGAAGTCGGGCTAGGAGGACGCTTAGATGCTACCAATGTCTGTTCAGAGCCATTGGTAACTGTTATTACTTCTATCAGTCGAGAACACTGGCAACAACTAGGCCCCACGATCGCTGACATTGCTAGAGAAAAAGCAGGTATTCTTAAACCTGGATGCCCTGTTGTGATTGGGCCCTTGCCAGAGGATGCTCTAAAAGTTGTGCGATCGCGTGCCTTAGAATTACAATGCCCGATTTATACGCCTCAACCTGCTCGTCAAATAGGTACAGGATGGGCAGAGTATAAAAGAGGGGGAGAGGGGAAGAGGGGGAGAGGGGGGGAGACGCAAAAAGAATATCACTCAATTAAATACCCATTGCCGTTAGCTGGGCAAATTCAGTTAACTAATTCAGCTTTGGCTTTAGCTGCTTTGAAAATTCTGCAAACACAAGGTTGGCAGATTTCAGAAACAGCAATAATTAACGGCATGGCAAAGACCAAATGGCCGGGGCGGATGCAATGGATTAGCTGGAAAAACCATCAGTTATTAGTTGATGGCGCTCATAATACAGCTGCCGCCAAAGCACTGCGCGATTATATAGATAGCCTAGATACAGTAAACCAAAAGCCTGTGAATTGGGTTATGGGAATGTTTTCCGACAAAGATCATGCAGATATTTTTGCAGCTTTACTGCGTCCAAGCGATCGCCTTTATTTAGTCCCCATACCAATAGAGCCTTGGCCTGGTAGAACTTCCGCTGATTTACAAGACTTAGCAAGCCTAGCTGATAATATCTGTCCAGATTTAGGCGGTTGTCAAATACATCCAGACTTATTCACAGCACTAGAAGCTGCAAGCTCAACCGCTACAAATGACGATTTAATTGTCCTGTGTGGTTCGCTTTATTTAGTAGGAGATTTTTTAAACAACCAAATAATTCGTAAATCATAATTACGAATTACGAATTACGAATTACGAATTACGAATTACAAAATCTATCTTTGATTCCACTCTTGCGCTGCATCTTCTACAGCTTTATCTACCGTCTTCTCGCCTAGCATTGCTGCTTGTAAGTTTTCGTAAACTGCTTTTTGCAGTTTATTAAAATCCTTCAAAGTCGGAGTTAATATTTCTGCCTGTTGCAATTGTTTAGCAGTGATAACTCGTGCCTTCTCCACCGTCGAAGCATTAGCTGGGACATTTTTAAAGTAGCTGTCAGAAAGTGCTTTAACTGTAGAAGGTAGGACGTTTGCAGCTTTGGCAAAGGCTAACTGGTTGTCGTCATTGGTGAGAAATAGGGCAAATTTAACAGCAGCGTCAGGGTTTTTAGTTCTACGGGGAATAACTACATTCATCACCGCTACGTTTTTCTTGCCTGTTTCACCTGTTAGTTGGGGTGCTATTGCTGAGGCTTGAGCGATTTTTGGGGCATTATTGGCGATCGTTTTGAGAAACTCTGGCCCCGAAGCTAGAAATACCGTTTCTCCAGCTTGGTACAAATCGATCGCATGGCGATGTCCTTGCGTTAATGCCTCTTTCGGAAGCAGCCCTTTTTTGTACAAGTCTACCCAATACTGAAATGCTGCTTTACCTTGTGGAGAGTTAAATGCCGCTTTACCCTCAGCATCTATTAAAGTAACTCCCATTTGTACAAAAGATTCCAAAACTTCACCGGAGTCTTGTGGTACGAAAGTTACAAAAAAAGCATATTTGCCTGTTTTATCTTTAATCTGTTGTGCCGCTTGTGCCAATTCTGCGTAAGTAGCAGGTACTTTATTGATACCTGCCTGTTTTAATAAATCAGTGTTATAAATGGTTAGCCGCGTGGTGAGATACCAAGGAATTCCAAAACTCTTGCCATTGAGCATGCTGGCTTTCCAGATATTCGGCAGATAGGAGGAACGTACGGCATTTGGGACTTTTGTATCCAAATCAAGCCAGGCATTACGACCAGCAAGTTGAGAGGCAAAATCTGGGTTGAGGTTGACAACATCAGGTGGCGTATTTGCGGAGACAGCTGTTAAGATTTTGTTCTCCATAGCAGCCCAGGGTACATCTACCCAGTTCACCTTTATACCAGAATTTTGCGATTCAAAAGTCGTAATTAGGCTTTGGAAGTAATTGGTAAATTGTGGTTGGAGTTGCATTGTCCAAAACTCAACAGTTGCCGCTCCTGAAGTGGCCTGTTTAGTACTCGTACCAACATTACCTGTGCTGCAACTGATCATCCAACTAGTAAATAGGCCAAGCAGCGCCCAAGCAGCTACTTGTTGGAATTTTCGTAATTGAGTCATCTTCCCAGTATTTTTACGCTTGTTCGGGGTGAAAATCTTATGCAAAATTGTCGAGATCATAGGCTAAATCAATTACCAGTAAAGACGTAATATATTCGTCTCTATCATTTAAATTTTCAATTTAGCAGTCTAGCAGGCACAACTGTGGTTAAAAGCTTCAATAGTCTGTTTGGCAAATCTAATAAAGGGGTCGGCATTGAACTTGCGCCAGAAAGGGTGAATTTAGTTCAGCTACGCAAGCAGCGACAAGGCTTAAAAATAGAAGCCTTCACATCAGTAGCAGTTCCAGAAGGTGTAGTTACTGATGGTCAAATTACCGATCCGCCAGCAATGGCGGAGTTAATCCAGCAGGCGCTAGCCCAAAGTAAAATCAAAACTTCTCGCGTTGCTACTGCTCTACCAGGGCGGGATTCTATCGTTCGTTTGATACCTGTGCCAGCAGAGTTAGATGACAAAGAACTGCGAGAGATGGTGCTAAACCATGAAGCAGGTTTGTATTTACCCTATCCCCGCGAAGAAGCTGATGTAGATTATCAGAAACTTGGGTACTTCGTAGATGAGGATGGCATTGAAAAAGTACAAGTACTCTTAGTTGCCACCCGCAAGGAGGTGACGGATACATATATAAGTACATTCGAGCAGGCAGGATTGCAAATTGATGTTTTAGAAATTAACAGTTTTGCTCTGATTCGGACTATTCGCGATCGCCATTTGCGAGAATTAGGGCCGCAAGAAGCAGCAGTGCTAGTTGATATAGAGTTTGACAGCACAGAAATAGCCATCATTGTTAACGGAGTTCCACAATTTTCGCGTACCGTGCCTATTGGTACGTATCAATTGCAAACGTCCTTAGCAAGGGCAATGAGTTTACCCACGTCACGAGATATGGAAATGTTGCACGGAATGGTTATTCCCCCAACTCCCGTAGACGGTGGAAAAACAGGGGTTACAGGAATCAATCCTGGTATGGCAGCAATTATGAGAGTGTTGGGAGAATTGACAGATGAGCTACGCCGTTCTATCGATTTTTATCTCAATCAAAGTGAAAATTTGGAAGTAGCGCAGATTCTACTTGCTGGGCCAGGAGGCGGACTTCAACAGCTAGATGAGTTCTTTAGCCAGCGACTGAGCTTACCAACCACCCAAATAGATCCTATTGGAGCTTTGTCTTTAGAAGTTGACAGCGAAAAATTTCCACAAGTGCAACGCTCTGGTTTAGCGATCGTACTCGGTCTAGGAATGCGGGAGGTGTAACAGAATGTATAGTCTAGACGTTAACTTTCTTAAAGACCGCCCAGCATACCAGAAAAAGCCTGACAGAAAGGCAGGAATAACACTTCCTGCGGGAAATTTAACCCCAGTTTACATAGGAGTTGCTCTAGGCGTAGGTCTTCCAGTTTTGGTAGGAATTGGTTGGTTATTTTTGCAAGGAAAAATCGGTGAATTAGAGACACAGATAGCACAATTAGACCAGGAAAACAAGAGATTAGATACAGAAATAGGAAACATTAACAAAATCAAACAAGAGATAACCGCAGTTAAGGCAGAAACACAAGCTTTAGTGACTGTCTTTGACCAGATTCGGCCTTGGTCAGCCATGCTACAGGATTTGCGCGATCGCATTCCACCGTCAGTGCAAATTGAAACCGTCAAACAACTCCCACCCGTTGCAGCAGCGCAAGGGCAACCACCAAGCAATCCTGCTGGAGGATTAGAAATTACTGGATTAGCTCGCTCGTATAACGATGTCAATGATTTCTTGTTGAGTCTCCAACAGTCTCGGTTCTTGAAGTCTTCAGAAAGCAGAATTATTACAGCAGAGTTAGTAGATGCTCCTGTCTCGGTAGGTGCGCGTCAATCTACTACTGTAGTAATTAAGCCACCCCAAGTAGTCAAATACACTATTCAATCAAGTATGAGTGATGTCCCAGCTTCTGAATTAGTTAGGGAGTTAGAACAAAAAGGCACAGTGGGACTAGTGGCTCGGATTCGTAGTATCCAACAAACAGGAGCCATTCTAAAATGACGCTGAGTGATGATTTAAATTTTGCTGAACAAGGCGGAGAATTTGATTCGCCAACACCTGGCTATCCGGTTATATTTGGCATCACTTTCACACCAAAAATCATTGGTATCTTAGTGGGGGTAGTTGGTTTAGCAGGTGCAGCTTACATATTGTTAAACCTAGTAATGCCAGCTTGGGAAAACTATCAGCAGCAGCAAGCAAAAAGCTCAGAACTACAAGGACAAATTGAGCAAAAGAAAGCCAGCCTTAAAGAAATTGCAAAAGTTAAAGAGGATCTAGCCCAAGCTAAGCAGCAAAAAGTCCAAGTTTTAAATTTATTTGCTAATGAAAAAACCTTGGATACATTGCTGTTAGATATGAATCGCTTAGTTGAATCTGGCAATGCTCAAACTCCTATTAGTGGAGTCAGAGCTAAATTGGTAAAGTTTGTGCCAGCTTCACCAAAACCAGAACCGATTACTGATGGAACTCTAGGGACACAGGTCGACGGCAAACTGGAACGCAGGATTATCAATGTTGCAATTTTTGGGACTTATGAACAGACGCAATCGATAGTTCGTAACATTGAGCGGTTACAGCCTTTGTTGATAGTTAAAGATTATCAATCAACTGTAGCTCCACCAGAAGCTAGATCCCCCTTAGATAAAACAGTTGTACGGCAAGGCCCAGCAACAATTAATACATCTTTCCAGTTACAGGCGTTAATGCCACTGACTCCAGAAGAAATAGCCGCAGCAGCAGCTAAAACTGCTCCCAAGAAATAACAATAAGCAGTGCTAAGTCTGAAGAGTTAGGAGTTAGAGAGTTGTTATAGCAATTGCCAGCCACATGAAATACACCCCACCCGCGCTGTCGCGCACCCTCCCCTTACCAACTACGGTGTACACACAAGTAGAATTACCCCCCTTAATCCCACGCCACTTGCTACAAGTCGGCAGAGCCGCCCAACGCAGTGGCTCCCCTTATAAAGGGGGGAAATGAGAAATCTAGTTCCCTCCCCTTTATAAGGGGAGGGTTAGGGTGGGGTAAAACCGACGCTTAAACCCAGATGAGTAGACTGTTTCAGACTTGTGCGTACACCGTAGCCCCTTACCAAGGGGAGAGTTGAGGAGGGGTTATTTTATATTTGACTGGAGTTAGAAACGCTATATTCCTGACTTCTAACTTTTAAAACTCAGTACTAACAGGAGTAGAAGTACTCAATTTTTTTGTTAACAAGGTGTTATAAGGTGAGGAATGAACTGTGAAACAGCTTCACGGTAATAGTTTAATATTGGGTGCTGCCACTTTTGTATTTTTAGCAGCTAAACCAGTGTCGGCGCAGACTACGCAAGTTACTGATGTACAGTTAAATCCCGCTAATGGTGGAATTAATGTTGTTTTGAAAACTTCTTCAGGCTCGCGTCCACAAGTTTTCACTACAAAAAGAGGTACAGCTTTAGTCACAGATATTATTAATACTCAACTACGTTTACCACAAGGTAATACTTTTCGCAAAGACAACCCAGCACCAGGAATTACCTCAGTCCAAATTAATCAACTTGATAGTAATAGCATTCGGGTAACGGTAACTGGAAGTAATAACGCCCCTAACACTCAACCCGCAGGGCGAAATCAAAACGGAATTACTCTTAGTTTTACACCATCCACAGGTGCTACAGCATCAGCACCAACGCCACCGCCAGCAGCAACGCCCACAGCACCGCCTGCTCCTGCTCCTGCGCCAGCCCAATCAAGTCAAAGACCAAATGTTCTCGTTCCGAATCCCGAAGTGACAATTGATGGGCAACCTGCACAACCTGCTGGCAATGGTCAACTAGTGAATCAGGCTCCACCTTTCTTACCCAGAGCTGTTGCGCCACCAGTGGGAGATATTGCCATCTCTAACACTGATGCTTCTCCCAGCACAATAGACTTGGCAACTCAGGAACGGGTTCCCCGTTTGGTATTGCGAGATGCCCCAGTACGTGAGGTTTTATCACTGCTTGCCCGTGCTGCTGGTCTGAACCTAGCTTATATCGGCAGCGAGCAAGCTGCTGGAGGTCAGCAAAGTACTGCTGCCGCTCCCGGACAAGCAACTTCTCAAACAATCTCGCTAGATATTGAAAATGAGCCAGTACAAGATGTATTCAACTACGTTTTGCGCTTAAGTGGTTTAGAGGCTAACCGTAGTGGTCGCACGGTTTTCGTAGGGCCTAAATTACCCAATGCCACCCGCGATACCGTTATGCGTAATCTGCGACTTAATCAAGTAACTGTGGGAGTTGCTCTAAACTTTTTGGTAGGCTTGGGAGCAGAAAGTGCTGTCAGCCGTGAAAGACTTGTGACTAGCGTCAATGCTGTACCTGTGGGTACTGGAGCTACTAGCGCAGTTACTCAGACTCAGACAACCACGGAAACTAGACTAGAAACTCAACGTGCTGAGTTTAGAGACTCTAACCCATTACTTAGAGGTTTACAAGCATTAGGAGACGAGCGCACAAATTCTATTACCTTAATTGGTTCTCCTAGACTAATTGATATTGCGATCGCTCAACTAACTCAGCTTGATATCCGTCGTCGTCAAGTGGCAGTCAATGTCAAGATTATCGACGTTAACCTGAATAATACTCAAGACTTCAACACTAGCTTTTCTTTTGGGATTGGCAATAACTACTTTAGCAATGATGGCGGTGCAGCATCTCTGAATTTTGGCGGTTCTAGACCAGCTACTAGTTCTGAAGCAAGAAATAGTGTGACTGGTACACCTACTATTCAGAATCCAATTACAGGAACGACTTTCTTGAACCCAAATAGTACGTTTACGGTTCCAAATGGAGGTTCGGGTCTGAGAGTGATACAGGACGGTCAGGTTGTACAAGATATTCCAGGTAATGCCACCTTCCTTCAACCTATCTCTCCAACAAGTACAAACCCGACTAGTCCTGGTCTTTCAACTTTTACTCCAGGAACCCCAGATACAGTAACGACAACCACTGACCCTGTAACAGGAAGACAAACTACAACCTTTGCTCCAGGCACTCGTGCAACAGCAACATCTGCTCTACCATCTCTGTATCAGTTCCCCAGACGTTTGCTTGCTAGCTTGCAGGCTCAGGTTACAAATGGCAACGCTAAGATTTTGACTGACCCCACTTTAATTGTGCAAGAAGGTCAGCAAGCTCTTGTTAACTTGACCCAAGAAGTGGTAGGCAATGTAACTCTCCAAACAACTGATACTGCTGCTGGCTCTAGGACAGAGAGAAGAATTGATAAACAAAGAGTTGGCTTAACCTTAAATGTGAGAGTTGAGCGGATTGACGACAATGGTTTCGTTTCTCTGTCAGTTGCTCCAACTGTTAGCGCTCCTTCAGCCACAGAGAATACAGGAAATGGACAAATTGTTTTAGTGTCTGAACGCTCTCTTACTTCGGGTCAGATTCGCTTACGAGATGGTCAGACACTAATTCTTTCAGGCATCATTCAAGACCAAGACCGGACAACTGTCTCCAAGATTCCTATTTTGGGTGATATTCCGCTAATTGGAGCATTGTTTAGACAAACAAATAAAAGTAACCAGCGCCAAGAGGTAATTGTACTGCTCACACCGCAGATTATGGATGATACAGAGAACTCATCCTACGGCTATAACTACACACCTAGCCCAGAGGTGCGGCAAATGTTAGAGCGTCGGGGGTTAAAGGTTCCTGGCGGACAATCAAGATGATAAACAGGTGAGGCTCAAAGTTATTTACTTTGAGCAAACTGCTTTACACATTCATAGGGGCGCATAGCTAGCCAGCTGTGCGCCCCGAATCATTTTTGGCGACTGAACTAGTTAATAGCTGAACTGAGGGTGTCAGTAGGCTCTCAGATATCGTGATGCATTTACAAGCTGAGACTGACCGAGAGGTGTTTAAAGCTGAAATTCGGGGCATCTGAGAATATCTCATAAGACAGGGTGCTAATGCTAGCAGCGCTCTGGTATGAAAAGGACAGGGAATAAGGCAAACTAAGCCGCCTACGAGGGGCGAGGCTTAAAGCCTTATTTCGGGGCTGCACCGTCTCTTCTGTCCCCTGTTCCCGCCTCCTTGTTCCCGCCCTGAAGGGGCTTGTAAATGCGATCGCTTTAACTGATCAATTCTCGTTTTTGTCTTCCGCTCACTTAAACTTAGTATGATTTGTTTAAAAGTCGTAAGCATAACATCTTGGTGTATACCAAGGGAGAACTAAACTATGGCGGCGATAACAACATCCGCAGAAACTAGGATTTTACTCCACAACAGATTATAAAAAACTTGGGGAATGGGAAGAATAATTTTTGACAAGTTTCCTCATTTCCCTCTGTGTCAGTTGAGAACAGCTACACAAATCTTTTCCACTTTCTCACTCGCCACCTCCTGTTCCCCTCATAACAAGGGTATTTACTAAGTATTTATTCCTACTTTTTGGTGGTTTTTAGTGAAACAATCAGCCGAAAATCACAAAAAATCCTGAAATCTATATAAATTAATGGTTTCATCTATCCACTACAGGCTTCAACACCTTAGAATGATTCATTGAAAAGTCGAGCCGATGGGATTTGCAGCCATTTTGAGTAAAAATGCTCCCAAAGGATGACTTTTGTATATCTCTAAACAGAGATTTCAGTAAAAGGTACATCAGGGTGTATCTATAGAGAATCTCAAATAAACCTTAAGGAGTTTGACATGAACAAAGGTGAATTGGTTGATGCTGTAGCTGAAAAGGCTAGCGTTACTAAAAAACAAGCGGATGCAGTTTTAACTGCCGCTTTAGAGACGATTATCGAAGCTGTTTCTTCTGGCGATAAAGTAACGCTAGTCGGATTTGGCTCGTTTGAATCACGGGAACGTAAAGCCCGTGAAGGTCGTAACCCTAAAACCAATGAAAAAATGGAAATTCCAGCAACGAAGGTTCCCGCGTTCTCGGCAGGAAAGCTGTTTAGAGAAAAGGTAGCACCCCCAAAATCATAGATTCTTCTTTTGGGAATCTGATTTTGATGCGGCAACCTGCACACGGGGGAAATTTAGCCTGGGCAGCAGCACTGGCTGGCTGTCCCCGTGATGCTATTCTGGATTTTTCTGCTAGCATCAGCCCATTGGGGCCACCAAACAGCGCGATCGCTGCTATTCAGTCCCAACTAAGTAATATTAGGCACTATCCAGATCCAAACTACAGTGAACTGAGACTAGCTCTCAGTCACTTCCATCAATTGCCGCCTGAGTGGATTCTGCCGGGTAACGGCTCAGCAGAATTACTTACTTTAGCAGGTAGGGAATTAGCAGAATTATCCGCAACAGTCTTAATTACTCCAGCCTTTGGTGACTATTACCGAACCCTGAGTGCGTATAACGCTGAAGTCCTGGAGTGTCCTTTATCATTAGGGATTGGTTATGGTGAGGCAGCCCCCGAAAGGTCTACATCATTAGTCAAGCTTTTTGGGGAGCCTTCTCAAGAGCATTTAGCTGATTTGTCGTTTTTGCTTGATAAAGCACAAACAGAGAAGTCTGTAGAGGCTTCTGCGGGAAGTCACAGCAGCGTCTACAGACTTTCGGGAACAAACGAGAAAGCACTACTGCTGAATAACCCTAACAACCCAACAGGAAAGCTATTTTCGCGGGACTCTATTTTGCCTTACCTGGAGCAGTTTGCTTTGGTAGTGGTGGATGAAGCGTTTATGGATTTTGTCACCCCTAATGAGGAACAAAGCCTAATTTCGGTGGTACAGGAATATGCGAATTTAGTAATATTGCGATCGCTGACGAAATTCTATAGTCTTCCAGGATTGCGACTGGGATATGCGATCGCTCACCCTGACCGCTTATCTAAATGGCAGTTATGGCGTGACCCCTGGCCTGTCAACACGCTCGCAGCCGCAGCTGCAATTGCGGTACTCCAAGATACAGAGTTTCAAGAGCAAAGCTGGAAATGGCTACCACCTGCAAGAAATCACCTCTTTCACGGCTTAGCTTCCATACCAGGATTGCAACCCCAAGAAAGTGCTGCTAACTTTTTACTAGTTGAATCACAACAGTCTACTTTGCAGTTACAGCAACAATTACTTAAAGATCATCAAATTTTAATTCGCGATTGTTTAAGTTTTAAAGAACTTGGCGATCGCTTTTTCCGGATTGCTGTACGCTCTGAGTCTGATAATCAACGCTTACTAACAGCGCTAAAAGAAAGTTAGAAGTTCTGAGTTGGGAGTTTAAAATTAACTCCTAACTCCTGTTTTCTGTCTGTTAACTTATAACTCTAAATTCATGTGGCTATTGACTACGATATCGTAATTATTGGTGGCAGTCTTGCTGGATACTATGCTGCCCTGACTGCAACCCAACTAGGCGCTACAGTCGCTCTAGTGGAACCCAAAGTAAATTACGGGTTTATTTATCACCAAGCACTTAGCAAAATCAGCAACATTAAGCAGTATTCGGGTATTCATCCCTCACAGCCCAATACCGCAGAAAAAAGCGAAAAGTTCAGACTTGGTGGTAACCACGCCACTTCCTACCCTTTTGCTAATGGAGATGCTGCGCCAACGGGAACGCTTTCAGCGAACAAGCCGACAGAACCGCCTAACGGAGTGGCTCCCCAAGAGCAAACTTTTCAAGACAATCAATTACCTGTGGCATGGCAAGAGAGGATGCTATATGCTCAATCTGTCGTCTCAAATCTCGAAGAACAGCATTCTCCCGGCATCCTAGCCGCACTGGGAGTTGATGTAATCTTTGGTAGTGGTCAATTTCAATCCTCTCCCCAATTGGCTTTTTCCGTGAATAGCCGTTTGCTTACCGCACGTAACTATTTGCTAGCTACTGGTTCGCGTCCGGCAATTCCTGATATTGATGGATTACAAGCTACTGGCTACCTTAGCTTATCTAATATTTACTCATCCTTAAATAAATCAAAACTACCTAAAAATTGGGTAATTATCGGTGGCGTTCCTCAAAGTATTGAAATAGCTCAAACTTTAAGTCGGTTAGGTTGCAGCGTCACGCTAGTAGTCAAATATCCGTATATTTTGCCCCATATTGACCCTGAGATAGCCATACTGCTGCAAGCGCAATTGGAAGTTGAAGGTATACGTGTCCTAACTGAAACGCCAGTCACTCAGGTAAGGCGAATTGAAGATAAAAAGTGGATTCAGGCAGGAGATAAGGCAATTGAAACTGATGAGATTTTAGTAGCCACTGGACAGCAGCCAAATGTTGAATCTTTAAATCTGGCAACGGTAGGTGTGAAATGGTATCAGCATCGCTTAGTAGTAAATGATAAACTGCAAACTACTAACCACCACATTTACGCTTGTGGTGATGTAATTGGTGGTTATGATTTTGCTAATGTTGCTAATTACGAAGCCAGAATCGCCCTGAAAAATGCACTCTTTTTCACAAAATTCCGAGTTAATTATCAAAGCATTCCTTGGGCAGTATTTTCTCAGCCAACGCTGGCGCAAGTGGGTTTAACAGAGAAACAGGCTAAACGGCAATTCAATCGAAATGAAGTCTTAGTTTTGCAACACTATTTTAAAACAGTAGCAGCAGCTCAAATAAATGACGAAACTACTGGTATTTGTAAATTAATTGTGCTGAGCAACGGAGAAATTTTAGGAGCTTCGATATTAGGGGCAGCAGCTGGAGAGTTAATTAATTTGATTGCTTTAGCAATATCCCGAAAAATTAAAGTTAAACATTTAGCAAATTTATCTCCAATTTATCCCAGTTACTCAGAAATTTTGGAACAAACTGCAAGAGAGTGGAATAAGCAAAAGTTAAATAGCAATATCGCTTTGCAAGAGTTTTTAGAAGGTTTCTTTCATTTTCGCCGTAATTGGAATTTGTGAGTCAGGAGTCAGGAAACAGTAATTAAAAATTTGTTGTCACTCCTAGTTGAAAATCATCTCTACCTGTGTCACACCACTACGTATTAATTACGAATTACGAATTACGAATTACGAATTATAAATTATGAATTAGTATCCATACTACTCCTGCTGCGACCAGTGGCACGCTTAAATTATCTGTACCGTGGGGCGACACTGCCTCAGCTAGGGTTGCAAAAAAAGCACTTATTACTGCGACCAAAAAAGACCATTCTATACTGTGTGGCGTTGCTAGGAGGCTCAGTGATGAACTAGGTAATAGCAGCAGCACCAAGAACATCGCCACCGTACTTGCTACAAACATCGCTGCCGAACCCTCCCAGGAACGTACAGAATTTCCTACTTGATATTTGTGTTTTCCGAAGCGCTTGCCGATTAATGCTGCTAGTGCATCTCCCCAAGTCATCGCCATCACGCCAGCTACAGCGATAGGAACATTATCTACTGGGCCATCTGGTCGCCACAATAACCCGAACAGCAAGGTCACTGAAATGGCGAAGTAAACAGTACCAGGTGAGCTATCCTCACTATCCATTGCGCCGATGAATCGGTAACGGTAAAACAGATAGTTGAGTCCGATAAATGTAGCAAAGGGGATAATTCCAATTTTCCAGTTGCTAAATAGCCACAGGATACCGAAAACCCACATCCCTGCACCAATATGAATCACTTTACGGGTTAGGTCGGGTTGAAAACCAAATATTCTACGTAGCCCTTCACCAAGGACTAGTAAACCAGTGGCATAAGCATAAGAAGCTGCTAGCCCAATAATATTACTGTTGGTCATTTGTCATTTGTCATTTGTCATTGGTCATTTGTTATGAGATAGGAAAAGAAATATTATTTATCCCTCTTATCTTTCTCCTTCATCACTTAGGCCGATCGCTATTTTTTCGTAAGTTTTTTTCTGTCAACGACACACTGCCAATACCTTGTAGAATACCACGACCTATTAGACCTAAACCCCGACCAATTACTTGAGTAAGAACGAAGACAATCCCACTGCCTAAAAAAGCTAAAAGTGATTGTAACCGAGGTGCGATCGCATCTCTAAATTCTAAAAGTAGTGTTACGAAGAGGGGAATATTAGAAAGCCGGGCTAACTCTTGGCTCCGAGGCGCATAAATCGAAGTTTTAGCAATACCACGAGGTGCAATTACAAATAGCTCGTAACGGCTTTCAAAAACAGCTTTTGGCTCTTTTATTAAATTATTTAAAGTATATTTCCACGATAAATTATTTCTAAAACGCTCAATCTCCCTTGTAGAAATTAATTGACGAGTGTAAAAATTTTGCTTGATTATTTCAACATCTGCTAAATAATTCAGTAATGGTTGTACTACTCCATTTGCAATTTGAATTAATAAATTCTCTAAAATCATTAGTGCTTGTGACTTTGCTTCGACACTAACTGCTGGATAAGAAGTGTTATCTACTTGTAAATCTGTTTTAAATAGCAAATAAGAAAATAACTCTGTCACTAGCGGAATTGAATTTAAAATTTCTTTTTGGACAATTTGTGTATTTTGCAGTAGTAAATCAACAATTTCTATATTCTTATTACTAACTTTAATTCGAGAAAATTTACCAAAAAAATCCGTGGTTGCTCTTTGCCATAAATCACGTAATAAAGTATTTTTTATTTCATATAGCTGAATAATATCGACTTGAGAAGCTCTCATTTCTTCCAACTGGTCAGCAACTTTTTGTAGTATCAGATAAAGTAATTCTCGTCTTTTATCTTCACGAAAAATGTCAATTTCTAAGGGTTCATCTGTGACATTTTGTAAGGGAAATTGGAGTTTACTAACACAAGATGCAAATAAAGCAGATTGCAGCGCTCTGGAGTTGAAGGAAGATGGCAGAGTTTGACTTTGTTGCGAATCTAATGTGGTGACAGCAGTACTTAAGGAAGGAATGGGAGGCGGTTGTCTAGGCGAGGTAATCCGCCTCTGCTGCTCTTTTTGCCTTTCTTGTGGTAAGATTAATAACCGATTCAGCAGCCAACGAGCTGCTAGCAGTTCTCGCCGTTGCCCAGCTAGAATTGCTCGGTCTAGTAATAGTACTCCAGGTATTTGCAATTGTCTCGTTACTGCTGCTAGGGTAGCCTCAATGTAACCAATTCCTGATAAACGTAAATTATTTCGCAATCTAGCCAAGGGCAGAGGTGAGTTCTCAGTTCTAATCTGTAAAAATTCTCCCCCTCTTCCAATCTCTCCCTCTTCTAATGTCGTTCTCTCATCAAACCAATAGAAACCACCCTCTGCTATTTCTTGCATAGCGGCGACTAACTCCGAAACAGGTGTGCCTTTAGGACAGTACCCATTTACACCAATATCTCTTGCTGCCATTAAGACTTTTTGGTCTTGGATAGAACTAAGGAGCATGATTGGTAGGTTAGGATATAAAACTCTCAATTCCTGACAGAATTGCAAACCTAGCTGCTGACTGACAAGAGAGCGGACATTACCTAATTCTAAAACTACCAAATTTACTTGATGAGGATATTGTTGACCGATTTCTGCTAAAGTTTGCAAGGCAGAAGTATCACTTTCTACAGCGGCTACAACTTCCAAGTTAGGAATTGCATCTAGAGCTACCTGTAATCCCAAACGAAAAATTGGATCTTGGTCAATAAGTAATAATTTTAGTGGGCGATCGCTCATAGTCTGCTCAACTACACAAGCACTGTTATTTTCCTAGTCAGAAAACAGCTCTGATACTAAGCCTAGTTCCCCCTATTATTACTGTTTTCGCAAAGTTATAAATTAATCATAATTGCCAGAGGCAGCTATTCGTTGTGTAATTAAGTGAACCTGAGTATTCGGCGCTGGTAGGCATGATACTATACTCTACTGCCGGAAAAGTAGCCCAAGAGTGAAGTTATAGCCATAAAAATGAAGTCCGTTTCGTGGACTTCATGCATAAAAGCTGATTGTCATTTTCAAGATTTAGCTAAATAAATCAATCGATACTTACGGCACACTGCGTGAACGCTTTAGAACTTCTACAACTGTCCACTATACGGCACACTGCGTGAACGCTTTAGAACTTCTACAATCGTTTAGCTATTATTAACTTTCTTGTGAGTTGCGGTAGCCATAAAAGTTAATACTGTATTCAGTAATCCGCACTCCTGTTTGTTCTTCAATTTTGTGGATAATATCTTCTGGCAGTTCTATATGTACATCAAGAATTTGATTTGTATCCACACAGTGAACATGACTGTGGGAGTCACTGATATTGCCATATAAACGCCCGTCACAGCGTTCAATAGACTCGATTATGCCTTGACTAGATAAAGCTTCTAAATTTTGATACACAGAAGTATGACCGATTTCTTTACCTTGGTGGTTTAAGCGATCATAAATCTCTCTAGCAGAAAGATGCTCATTAGCCTGCCAAAGTAGTTCCAGAATAAAGCGACGCTGGCGACTGACGCGCATACCCAGCACTTGACACCGCTCAAGAGCATCTTCTAGGGAACGAATTGGTTTTGTAGAAATTACTTGTTTTTGCATATTACAGTTTATTAACTGTTACGGGAATTTTCCCATGTCAATGTTCAACAGTTGCCTTTATGCAAGGATATTGCACACCGAGCTTCTACCTGTACTTGTGTCTTGGCTTTTGATGCTGCGGAAGAACAGGTTGGGGTAATAATCTTTTTGCTTGCTGACAGTTGTTTAGCCACACCTTAAGCTAAAACAAACTCATTACAACTTTAACTTAAAATTGTTGCAAATGTCCACCTTGAGGTAGGTGTTTCGCCTACCAAAGTCAACCAATCCTGACCCTATTAATCGTGTAATCAAGTCAGAATGGCTGATAAACTTTTATGCGAATATCTATAGAATTGTTCAAAATTTTGTATTAGCTGACCAAGAGCGAACAAAAAAACAATCAGTAAATACCAATTAATGTGCCAAGCAAAGCCCTGTAGCCACTCTAGGAAAGAGATATTTTTGGAGTGTTTCGCCATTTTTTGGTTAAAACGCCCAAGGTGCTAAAAGACGATAACAACCTCAAAGCTAATGTAGCGTCAATCCGGGAAAGCTGCTACTGTGAATTCTCGATCCTACAATTGAGCATAAAGAAAGTGGCTGCTGAGTCAATGACAATCACGATTACCCTTAACAATGACTCCATAAACCATCTGGATTTGTCGCCTGCGTCAACGGTAATTGAACAACTGTTGCAAGAGGGAGAAATAGCTTCCCATGAACAGCAGTTGTGCTTTGATATTAAATACGATTTGGAACCAGGTGATCCGCGAGAACTTTCAGAAATTCCAGAAGTCCGGCTGTGGTTTGTTCGGCTAGATGCCAAATATCCCTGGTTGCCATTTTTGCTAGATTGGAAAGCTGGAGAATTTGCTCGTTACGCCGCGATGCTTGTACCACATCAATTCAGCTCCCAAGAAGGCATTCAGTACAATCCTGAAGCTTTAGAAATCTTTTTGATGCACAAAATTTTTATTTTAGGTGATTGGCTCAAACAGCAGAATATTCCGAGTCTATCGCGACTGAAGTCGATGGCACAAATGCTTGGTTATGAGTTAGATGATGCTTTATTTGAGATTTTTTAAATGGGCAGTGGGAATTAGGGATTGGGGACTGGGGGATAGGGAGCGGAGGAGATAGCGGGCAAGAACTTGCATTAAGTTCTTTTTCTTTCCCCTCCGCTCCTCCGCTCCCCTGCTCCCTGCCCCTCTGCTCGCTCATCCCCCCCAGATTTTATCCAAGACTACTTTGGGAGAAATATCTGCAATTTTTCCCGTGGGAGATTGAATTGCCAGGAATTTATCGCTTTTTGGCAATAACTTAGTTGGATCTGTGGAACCAAGTAAGGCAATGGTATAAGTTTGGACTGCCACGCTTAGGTGCAATGGCGCACTTTCAGTGGACAAAAATAAACTTGCCCCACCAATTATGGCGGTTAATTTGCCAATATCATTTGGGGAAATCACCTTGAGATTTGGAGTGGAGGCCAAAAGCGATCGCACAAATTTTTCATCGTCAGGCTCCTTAATGATTACTACAGGTAGATCCGGCTGCTTATTTTGTAAATCTTGAATTATTTGCCGCCAGTTCTTAACTGGATAATGGGACAACTCATCAGAACCGCTATAAATCAAAACATAGCCTGTTTCATGCACGCCTAAGCGTTTCTGTTCTGTTTGCGCCCACTCAATATCTGGCTTTGGTACATTTACTTTTAGTTCTGGGGTAGGGGCGTTTACGCCAAATGGTTGCAGCAAGTCATGGTATGCAGCGGCTGCATACTGAGCTGTTTTCAATGGCACAAGGTCGGTAAGAAAAACTGCTCCTTTGCCTTGGTAGCCAATGCGTTTGGGAATTCCTGTTAACCAAAGTAAAAGACTAACTAACCAGCTTTGCCTAGCACTAATGGCAACATCGTACTCGCGATCGCGAATCGTACCCACTAAGTTGCCCCAATCAGCCATACTGTTACGGTCTTTGTAGTCAAAGCTTAGTACTTCGTGAACTGATTTGCTCACACGGTAGGCAGACTTTGACCGGGGTTCCACAACAACATCTATCTGAGCGTTGGGGTAATAGCGCTTCAGGTCATCTAAAGTCGGAAAAAAGAGAATTTGGTCGCCAATTCCGCCAGGGACAAGGGCTACTACTCGCATAATATTTATTGACGCTTACTCGCTCCCTATTTTAGGGGAAAATATATAGCCTAAAGATTGAGGAATTCTGTGTATTTACTAATTCCCGCTGCCGGAGTCGGAAAAAGGATGCGTAGTACCCGCAATAAACTCCTGCTTGAAGTGCGATCGCAACCGATTATTGCCTGGACTCTCAAAGCCGCAGAAGCGGCAAGTACAATCAGTTGGATTGGAATTATTTATCAGTCTGCTGACTGGACTGACTTAAAAAAAATTCTTGCCGACTTGAAACTGACTAAACCAGTGGAATTAATTCTCGGTGGTTCTACCCGCCAAGAGTCAGTTTACAACGGCTTACAGGCGCTGCCAGCCGATGCCAAACAAGTGTTGATTCACGATGGGGCTAGATGCCTTGTCACACCAGATTTACTCAACTCTTGCGCCCAAGCGATTCACCATTGTCCTGGTTTAATTGCTGCTGTCTCAGTCAAAGACACGATTAAAATTGTTGATGATAATGGCATAATTCAGAGTACGCCCGACCGACGGCAACTGTGGGCGGCACAAACTCCCCAAGGATTTGATGTCAAATTATTAAAACAGTGCCATGCTGAAGGTGTTCGTCTGGGTTGGGAAGTAACTGATGATGCCGCTTTGTTTGAAAGGTGCGGCATCCAAGTGCGGATTGTTGAAGGAGAGGAAACAAATTTGAAAGTGACCACTCCACAAGATTTAGCGATCGCCGAATTTATCCTCAACAACAGAGGTTTATAAGTTCAAGAAGAGGGAAAAATAATTCAAAATTCTTAGTTCTTCTCTCTTCTTCTGCTTCGGTTGACGATTTTAATAAATTTTGATACAATCCCACACATTTGTTGATTGTCCTTTGTCAGGCGTCAATTGTCAGTTGTAAATGACTAATGACTGATGACTAATCACTAATGACTAATGATTAAATGATTACACCCATAGCGACAAAGATAGAAGCGATTCTCTATTTAAAGGGTAAGCCCCTGTCGCTCGGCGAAATCGCCGAGTACGCAGCGTGCGATCGCGCCAAAATTAAAGAAGGCATCATTGAACTGATGGACAATTATGCCCGCCGAGATACTGCCTTAGAAGTTGTAGAAACCCCAGATGGTTACAGTTTGCAGTTGCGGTCAGACTTTCATGATTTAGTGCAAACGCTGATTCCAGTAGAATTGGGTGTAGGTGCATTGCGGACTTTAGCAGCGATCGCCCTCAATAGTCCTATACTCCAAAGTGACTTAATTAATCTGCGCGGTTCAGGAGTATATCAACACGTTCCAGAACTAGTGGAACTTGGGTTTGTCCGGAAACGCCGAGATAGTGACTCTCGTTCCTACTCGCTGCAAGTAACCTCTAAATTTCATCAGTATTTCCAAATCGAACAACTTCCACAAATATTTGCAATCAGTGAGAAGGAAGAACAATTAGAACTAGAACTACAACTAGAAGCAAAATAAAGGGAGTGGGAAAGTGGGGATTGGTTACTGGGCAGAGAATAGGGAGATAGGGAATGCAGGAGATATAGGGCAATAACTTGCATTAAGTTCTTCTTTTCCCTCCACTTCCCTGCCCCTCGTCCTGCTCTCTGGGTAGAGTTAACGTATTATACCCGTGGTGAATGCGCTACCCTTGTACTATGGTTTAGAGTAGAACTAGCAAGTAAGCTCAATAAATTGCCAATGGTGTTTAATCCTGACTTTCTAAATGACAACTCTGAGGAACACCCGAATCAGCTTCTAAATGACCACTCTGACGAATACCCCAATCAGTTACTAAAATATCTACAGCATCAGTCTCCTGATGTTTTAGCCCGTGTTGCCCAGTCTGTTAGCCCTGAAATAAAACAAATCATCTCGCAAAATGTCCAAGGGCTAGTGGGAATGCTCCCGGCAGAAAATTTCAACGTGCAAATCACAACAGACCGGGAAAATCTAGCAGGACTTTTAGCGTCGGCAATGATGACGGGGTATTTTCTGCGCCAGATGGAACAAAGAATGCAGTTAGAGCATTTGTCTAACAATCAATAGTCAATAGTCAGTAGTCAATAGTCAAAAATTCTTAAACTACGGACTATTGACTCTGAGCTATTTTTGTGGGTAGGCTCCTGACTGCACTTTGAAGCTTTGAACTTTACCACTGCGGTTGACTTCAAGCGTCAGAATATCTCCGACTGAACTAGACTCTACTAGCCTCTGAACTTGGGCAGATGTTTTGACAGGTTTCCCGTTAATTTTTTGAATCACGTCTCCAGGAAGCAATCCTCCACGCTTGGCTGGGGAATTGTCGAGAACTCCTTTAATGACAATTCCTGTGTCCTGCTGAATGTTGAGCTGATTTTCTTGATTAATTTGCAATTTTTTAGTGGGCGAAAGGTCTGCCATTTCAATACCCAAATATGGATGTTGCACACGCCCTTTGGTAAACAGTTCATTGGCAATGCGGGCAGCAGTTTCAATCGGGATGGCAAAACCGAGTCCTTGAGCATCGGCACGGATAGCAGTGTTAACGCCAATGACTTCGCCTTGAGCGTTCAATAAGGGGCCACCAGAATTACCAGGATTAATTGCCGCATCAGTTTGGATAAAGCTGACACGCTTATCTGGGACACCCACTTGAGCGCTGGTGCGATCCGTAGCACTGATGATCCCAATGGTTACAGTATTATCTAAACCCAGGGGATTACCAATAGCGATCGCCCATTGTCCTGGAACTAAGTTTTGCGAATTGCCCAACTTCACTGTAGGCAAATCATTGGCGCTAATTTTCACGACTGCTACATCTGTTACAGCATCAATTCCCGCGACTTTTCCCTCAAAAGTCCGACCATCCTTGAGGGTGACTTGTACTGTATCCGTGTCTGCTACTACATGAGCATTGGTAAGTAATTCTCCATCTTCGCTCAAAATAAAACCTGACCCTGTACCGCGCTCAATCCGTTCTTGGGGAATTGGTTGTTCGTCTTCTCCAAAGAATCGCCGTAAGAGTGGATTTTTCAAAGCATCAGAAATAGGATTTGCCACTTTACGGGTAGCATTAATTCGCACCACCGCTGGGCCAACTTTTTGCACTGCCGTAGCAATAAAATTCACATTTTCGCCCCCACTAGCCCCAATCCGTCCATCCCCAGGATTAGGAACTACAGACTCAGGAGGCAGAGTTATTGTTACATTTTTTAGCTGCTGAAACGAGCGATTTTCTGGCAGGAGATAGCGACTGCCAAACAAACCTGCACCGCCGCCAATCGCCACTAAAGACAAATAGATAGCCAGTTGCTTTAAGGATAAATTCATACTCATTACGCTTAAGGACAGCAATGCAGTTGCTAATTTCTAAGTTAAGTGTAGTCAAGCAAACGGTAAGTGGACAGATCAATTTAGATAGAAACAATAGGATTTTGGATTAAGTCATGAGTATTAGGGAATAGGGAATTTGTTTATTCTCTTCTGCTCCCTTATCTCCTCTCACTCCCCATCTAAAATCTAAAGTTAATGCGCTCTTGACGTGTATACATGAATTTACCTTATCGTCAACTATTTCTTTGTAGCTTATTTAGTGTCTTGGGGCTAGTATCCATACTGCCAAACTCGAACAGTGCCAACGCTGCTGTAGAGGCTTGTCCAACTCCGGCTCTATCTCGCTTCCAGCGCCATAAAGTGGCTCGTGGCGAAAATGTGGAGAGTATAGCGCAGCGCTACAATCTTATTCCTGCAACTATTATCGGGATGAATCCAGCTTTACAAAACGGTACAATTACCGTTGGTAGCATACTTCAGATTCCTCCTTACAACGGGGTTGTGGTTGAAGTGCCTCGCGGTCAGACTTGGCGAGAAGTAGCAGCAAAGTATAAAGTCCGTGCTGATACATTGTTTGAGGTAAATGGCTGCCAAAAAGATCCCAGAATAGTCTTTGTTCCAGGGGTAAATTGGTCACCTAATGGTTTTGTAACTGAGTCCCGCCCGCTTACTAGTACAAACATTCCCAAACGTGTTTCCATCGCTGGTTACCCCTTGGCGCAAGAGGCAACTGTGGGGTTAGCTTACGGCTGGCAAATTAATCCTTCTACAGGTAAAGTATTCTTTCATAGCGGTGTTGATTTATTAGCAGCAGTAGGCACTCCTGTAGAAGCGATCGCTCCTGGAACTGTAGCTTTTGCTAGCGAACAGGGTACTTATGGGAAGTTGGTAATAATTAATCACGGTGGCGGACTCCAAAGTCGCTATGCCCAACTTGACGGTATCAAAGTTACTGTTGGTCAGCAAGTGAACAAAGGAGACTTAATAGGAACAGTAGGCACTAGTGGACAACCAACTTCTAGACAACCACACCTGCATTTTGAAATGCGTTCTAGCTCATCTCTAGGTTGGGTAGCAGAAGATCCAAAAGGTTATTTGAAAAGATAAAGAAGAAATAACTTCTAACTCAGCACTTTCAATGCCTTATTTCCAATTCCCAAATTCTATTTTTTCAGTAGATTTTACTATATGCATTCCTGCTGCTGCAAACCTGGCAAAAGCATCTTCGGCCTGCTGCGTGTAGTCCACTACACCTGGAACAACCACAGGGGAAGTACAATCTTCTAATAAATAGACTTTTTGAGCAAGGGTAGCATCTACCTGTTTAATTTCTGTTAATAAATCATCAATTGTCCAAGCTACGCAATGACTTTTAGCTTGACCGGCAATAATGACAGCATCAAATTCTAATAGTTGTTTAATTAGTCGAGTGTTTTTTTGAGCAAGTGGACGTTGTTCGAAATCTTCTAACACCTCTGGGCGTAAAATAGAATAGTTTTCTGTTAAAGGATTTTCACCTTTAATTTCAAACTGTGTTTGGCTCTGACGAGCAATACAATGAAAAAATAACGCTTCTTCTACAGACGAAACTAAGGCATGACCAATACCACCCAACATAGAATGATAAGGCCAAACTGTAAGGGGATATTTACCATTTTGGCTTAGTTGTTTAACGTAGTGATAAGCGTGTTTTTCTAGTAATTCATAATCGCCATTAGTAATACTATTAGCAACTGCTGGGTTAACTTTCCAGATGCCTTTTTCAATATCTTGAGGAGTTATGTTAGTAGCTGCTGGTATAGGATGTTCGTAGGCTGAATTTATCCAAAAAATAGGATGGAAAATTTGTGTTGTTTTATGCGTGTCTAATGTAGGCACAATTGTAGTTATTAAACTCAAATTCTGATAAATAAATTCACAGAGCCTTCGGTTATCATCTACTGCTCCCTTCCCAGAATTTCCTCCTACAAATAATTCAAATTCTGGAATGCAAAAGGTGTTTTGAACATCGATTAATAGTAGACAAATACGGATTTTATCAATAGATGCTGGTTTAATATTGTGTTGTTTTGCCCAGGCTTCAGCTTCTGTGGCACGTTCTTGGTAAGTTACACGCCAGACTTCGCTGACTTTTTCGGGGTTGAAACATGAAGGAATGGGTAGTTGGTTTATTGTTTGGGCGTTCATATAAAATCTGCACTTAGAGGTAGTTTTAATACTGCAAGTTAGTTTTTAATTTTTTTATTTGTTTTTGGAGATAATAAATATCGATTTTGTGGTGATGCAGCTATTGAAGGTGAACTGATAAAATTATAGCATTGCTGATAGTATTTATAACTCAGTAAGTAAGCGATCGCTACACAAACAAGTATGAAAAAATAAAGCCTCAGCAATTTGCTGCATACTAAACTAAGAAAAATAAATCTAGTTTGCAAATTATTCAAATTTAAATTTAATTTTCTTAAACAATATATAATAATTAAAATCAATAATCATTTAATTATTATTTTTTTTATAAAATATAAAAGATTCTGAACTAACAATGCTAATCAAAAAAATAAATAATCCAATTTCGAGGTTCTCTTTTCATTCTCCTTGGTGGATTATAATTATTTTCTCATTTCTCGGTTTAATAGGTATTCTCAACCATTCGATGTGGCGAGATGAAATAAATCCCTGGCTAATTGTTAGAGATAGTGAATCTTTTGGAGATTTGATTGCAAGTATTCATTACGAAGGGCATCCTGTACTGTGGTATTTTTCTCTGGCATTTGTGAGGAAAATAGCTGATAACCCTATTGCAATGCAAATATTTCATTTGGCTATTACAATTGCTTCGGTGGCTATTTTTTGCTTTTATAGCCCTTTTAATTATAAACAAAAATTTCTTTTTTCATTTGGTTTTTATCCCTTTTATGAATATCTTTTGATTTCTCGAAACTATGCATTTAGTTTGCTATTTGTTATTGTTTTTTGCACAATGTTTACATCTAGAAAAAAAACTTATTTTTACTTAGCAATTTTATTGGGCTTGCTAGCCAATAGCAGTGTTTATGCTTTGTTTGTGGCATTTTCTTTGTTGTTGACTTTAATAGTAGAATTTTGTTTTGATAGAGAACATCGGAAACAGTATTTTAGCCAAAGCCCAAAATGTGATTTATTTTTAAGTATTGGAATTATTATATTTTCTTTTATTTTGTCAATTTATATTATTACTCCTCCAGTAGACAGTTATCTTCATGGTGGGTTAAGTAATGGATGGGTAACTAAATTAGATATCGGTAATTTTTTGAGAAGCATAGGTAGATTATTTGGGAGTTACTTTTTAATTATCCCAAGTAGAAAATGGCTAGATTTAATTGTTTGTGCATTAATTATTATGTTTATCGTTGTTTTAACGGTAATAAGGTTGTATAAAAAGCCATTCTCTCTCTTTTTATATCTTGTAGGAAATTTTATAATATTTGCATTCACATACTTGAAATTTCCAGGTTATCCTCGGCATTACGGACATTTTTATTTAATTCTTATAGCGGCGTTATGGTTAGAAACTAATTATCAAGAGTCTACGTTTCTGTCCAATAAATTTTTTATTAAGCGAAGCTCCTTTAATTTTTTTGTGAAATGGCATCACCTTGCCTTTATGTTAATCCTTTATATTCAACTGTTTGGAGGAATTTTTAGCTTTTCAAGAGATTTAATTGTTCCATTTTCCGCCAGTCGGGAAACAGCTAATTATATTCAAAAATCTCAGTTAGATCAGGAGTTTATTGTAGCTAGCCGAGATGCCAACATGGCTCCCTTATCAGGTTATCTCAACCGCAAATTTTACTATCCTGAGATTAAAAAAATAGGAAGTTTTACCCTATTTAAAAAAGGTCGTCAAGGTGTTAACCAAAATGAAATTTTAATACAAATCAATTTTTTGTTAAAGACTCAAGAAGAGAAAAAGAGAATTTTATTAATTTTAAATAAAAAACTAAATTTAACGCAAAATGGATTAAAGATTACTCCTATCAAGAATTTTAATAGGGCTTGGGTAGATAGTGAACGATATTATCTTTATTGGGTAGATGAAGCATAAACTTAGTGATTGTATAAGTTGCTGCTAATAAGTTGCTTAATTCGATACGTCAAAGTACGGTGAGAACTAAAGCTACCCTCTGAGCAACTGAGTGAATTTAAGGTATTAAAGATTGCATCATAGAATGATTTATGCTGCTGATAGCATAGATCACTCAGTAAGAGAGCGATAACTTCTCTACGAGACGCTATGCGAACGTTAAGCTTTCCTTCGGAACGCTAACGCTATCCACCACTCAGCTAAATAAAAGTTATCAAGCAGTATATTCTGGAGAAATGAGCAAAGTGTAGCGATCGCTCTTGCTCTCTAGTTTTCTCATTCTCCCTTTTTTTTCTATTTAATCACCTAAAAAGACCCCAGCTGTGGCAATCTGGGAAACAGAGATTTATCAAATCTGATATTTTAGCTACAACAAATTTACCTAATCAGGTTATGCAAACTCTGCCTACAGTAAACACATCCAACGCTACATCGAGTCAAACTATCTTTGATACAACTATCAAGCGGCGTAAAACCCGTCCTGTAAAGGTGGGAAATGTCACCATTGGCGGTGGCTACCCCGTTGTTGTGCAGTCAATGATTAACGAAGACACTCTTGATATTGATGGTTCTGTAGCGGCTATTCGTCGCCTACATGAAATTGGCTGCGAAATTGTCCGCGTCACAGTACCAAGCATGGCTCATGCTAAAGCTTTAGCAGAAATTAAACAAAAATTAATTAAAACTTATCAAGATGTGCCAGTTGTGGCCGATGTACATCACAATGGACTGAAAATTGCTCTGGAAGTCTCTAAGCACATAGAGAAAGTGCGAATTAATCCAGGATTATATGTATTTGAAAAACCAAATCTTAATAGAACCGAATACACCAAAGCCGAATTTGATGAAATTGGCGAGAAAATCCGCGAAACTTTAGCACCACTGGTTGTTTCTTTACGCGACCAAGGTAAATCGATGCGAATTGGGGTAAATCACGGTTCCCTAGCTGAAAGAATGCTATTTACATATGGTGATACCCCTGAAGGAATGGTGGAATCTGCCATAGAATTCATCCGCATCTGTGAATCTTTGGACTTCCGTAACTTAGTAATTTCGATGAAAGCTTCACGAGTACCAGTGATGGTAGCCGCCTATCGTCTCATAGCCAAGCGCATGGACGATCTGGGTATGGATTATCCCTTGCATTTAGGCGTTACTGAAGCTGGTGATGGCGAATATGGGCGGATTAAATCCACAGCTGGTATTGCTACGTTACTTGCTGATGGCATTGGTGATACAATCCGTGTGTCACTTACAGAAGCACCAGAAAAAGAAATTCCTGTCTGCTACAGCATCCTGCAAGCTTTGGGACTGCGGAAGACAATGGTCGAGTACGTTGCTTGTCCTTCCTGCGGACGCACTCTGTTTAATTTAGAAGAAGTGCTGCACAAAGTCCGGGAAGCTACCAAACACCTAACTGGCTTAGACATAGCTGTTATGGGTTGCATTGTAAATGGCCCAGGCGAAATGGCGGACGCCGACTACGGCTATGTAGGCAAAACTCCTGGTTATATTTCCTTGTATCGTGGCAGAGAAGAAATTAAAAAAGTTCCAGAAGACAAAGGTGTAGAGGAATTAATCAACCTCATTAAAGCAGATGGACGCTGGGTAGAACCGTAGGGAGGTTAGAGGAGCAGGGGAGGAGGGAGCAGAGGGGCAAGGGGAGAATAGACAGATCCCCAATCGCCAATCCCCAGTACCTAATCCCCCAGATTGTCAAGTATTTTGTTTAAATTAAGATATAGATCCTGACGCTGTACAGTAATACCCTGTGTTAGATTGGGCATACTGACTATAAATTTTCCCTCTGACGCAGCTGTCATTATGGTGATTACAAAAAGTAGGCTTGTTTTGGGTGCAACGGCAGTGACACTCTCCACAATTGCAGTTACTAGCCTTGGCATTCACTCGCGAGGTCAGGCTTTATTTAAAGCTAATCCCAAGGAATTGGTAGATGAAGTTTGGCAGAATATATACCGAAATTACGTAGATGGGACTTTTAATCAGGTAGATTGGCTGGCTGTTCGTAACGAGTATGTGAAGAACAAGTCCTACAGTAATCCGCAAGAAGCGTATAAGTCCATCCGGGAAATGCTCAAAAAGCTAGATGATCCCTACACCCGGTTTATGGATCCTGAAGAATTCAAGAATATGCAAGTTGATACCTCTGGGGAACTGATAGGGATAGGTATCACAATCAGCCAGGATGAAAAAACCAAGCAATTGGTTGTAATTGCGCCAATTGAAGATACACCAGCCTTCAAGGCTGGTGTTTTGGCAAAAGATGTCATTCTGCAAATCGACGGCAAAAGTACCAAAGGAATGGATACCAACCAAGCAGTATCCCTAATTCGAGGTGAAGCCGGAACGCAAGTAAGCCTAACAATTCAACGTAACGGTCAGACAAAACAGTTTGACATCAAACGATCGCGAATTGAAATCCATCCAGTTAAGTATTCTCAAAAGCAAACTCCAGCGGGGAACCTTGGCTACATTCGCCTGAACCAATTCAGTGCCAATGCTGGCAAAGAAATGCAAGGTGCTATTAAAAATCTAGAAACCAAACAGGTAGCTGGATATATTTTGGATCTGCGTGGTAATCCAGGTGGCTTACTTTTCTCAAGTGTAGAAATCGCCCGGATGTGGTTGAATAAAGGTACTATTGTTTCTACCATTGACCGCCAGGGTGAGCAAGAACGAGAAGAGGCAAATGGCCGTGCCTTGACAAATAAACCATTGGTAGTATTGGTGGATAAAGGTTCAGCAAGCGCGAGTGAAATTCTTTCGGGAGCTTTGCAGGACAACAAACGTGCTACTTTGGTTGGTACTCAAACCTTTGGTAAGGGCTTGGTGCAATCGGTACGTCCTTTGGAAGATGGTTCAGGATTGGCAGTAACAATTGCTAGATATCACACTCCTAGTGGGAAAGATATTAACAAGCATGGGGTTGATCCAGATGTGAAGGTAAATTTGAGTGATGCCCAGCGACAGGACTTGTGGCTCCACGAACGTGATAAACTCGCTACCTTAGCAGATCCTCAATTTGCTAAAGCAGTTGAAGTGGTAGGTAAACAAATTGCAGCTCAAGGCAGCACCAGAGCAGAAAAATGAAGAGACGCGACGCCAGTCGCTACAATGGGGGGAACCCCCGCAACGCGCTGGCTCATTAATCGCATCAGTACAAGAGAGGCCTGATTAATCGCGTCCTTACAGGAGTTAAGAGTCAATAGTGAGAAGTTAGGAATTAAAACCATCATTGTCAACCTCCAACTCCTAACTTTGAACTTAAACTGGCTGACATTTGCCAGCGCGAATGAGCCCGACACGACGGGCGATCGCTTCTTCTTGCGAATTAAAAGGCCCCCATTGTTCTATAATCTCTGGATTATTATCCTCAAATTGCTGACTGGGGATGATTTCGCAATTCCCAGTGTTATGCTTGACAATATACCAACTTTGTGTATTGCTCATACTGGAAATGAAAACCTTGTTTTTATTTCTAGGGCGAATTTTACGGCATAGTGAGAACTTCTTTGCGCTTGTAAATCAGATTGTTAGGATAATTAGTATGCCTTCACCGTTTTCAGGGATGAACTCTACATAGAAAATCCTCAACTGTAGCCTGAAGTTCATATAAGATAAATTTTAAGATAAATTTTAAGGCTTTGAGTTTCCTGCGTCTGGCTGAATGAGAATAGGAACTCCGCCTTTTTCAGAACCAACAATTACAATTTTAGAATTATTAGATTGAGCTAATTTTTCTGTGGCTTCAATCGCTCGTAATTGCAGCACTTGGTTGGTAAGTCCACCAGAGATAATTTTTTGAGAATCTGCTATACCTTGAGCTTCAATACGCTTTCGTTGTGCTTCTTGACGCTCTTTTTCTAGAACAAATTTCATCTGCTGGTTCTGTTGCTCTGCTTTTAGTTTCTCTTGAATTGCAGCTTGCAGAGTATCAGGCATTTTGACGTTTCGTAAAAGAGCTTCTTCGACAATGAAACCCAAAGTAGGTATCTCCTGGGTAAGTTGTTGGTCGATTTTTTGAGAGATTTCTTGACGTTTGGTAGAGTAAATAGCACTGGCTGGGTAGTTTGCTGTTATGGCACGGACAGTAGAGCGGAATCTGGAAATTACTAGTTGTGTCTCATCAGTTCCAATTGTTTTATATACTGTTGCTGCTTTCTGCGGATCGAGCTTGTACTGAAGACTAACATCAAGATTTAGGCTCAATCCTTCTTGGGATGTTACATCTACGTTTTCCTTCACATCCTTAAGGCGAGTGGAAAAATTCAGCACCTTGGTAAACGGGTTCAACAAGTGGACACCTGAATTAAGACTGTTTTCAGAAACCTGACCAAAGAAGTTAACGATGCCGACATTGCCTGGTGGGACAATAACCAAAACCCTGGAAATGGAATTTAGTATCGCAACACTGCCAATTAATATAGTTATCCCGCGCACTGCTAAACGAGACTTTTCGCTGGATATCTTGCCTGTGTTCAGATAAATGAGAATTGCGATCAGGCTAGTTAGAAGAGTAACTATAAAGCTCATAAGATTTTCCTATATGTTTACGTTACATACTTAATCAGATAATTCCCAAATTTTTTTATGAAACTTTCGTAGCAGTAGAAATTTTAGAGCTATATCTTCCAATAATTCCAAAACCATTGGAACAAAGAAGAATTTGCATTTCAACAGCACGTTTAAAAAACCCCTCTCCAAACGTCTCACGCCAGTTGCTTCAACGGGGTGAACCCAATAGGTTCGGTTAAGGGAAGAGACGCGATAAATCGCCGTCTCTACAAAGGACTGATTATTGTAAAGACGGCGATTTATCGCGTCTTTGTGATCTATAACTTTCATTAAAAAACCTTATCCGAACCGTATTGCAGGTGAACCTCACCGATAGGACTGTTTCACCGCATAGCGTCTACGGAGCAAGCTTCTGCTCCAACTTCTCTTTGCAACACACTGGCTCCCCCACTCTGAGAGAGGCTTTGAAACCCTGATTTTTTTGTTGAAAACTAATACCAATTTAATTAATGATTGCAATACATCCTTGGGTGAAGACGCGATGAATCGCGTCTCTACAGATGGTCTATTTGTCACATTCTTTTTTCAAATTGGTATAAGAATATTTCTCTCTTTGCGTCGGTGAGGGAGAGAGGTTCATCGAACTCACGTTGACTAAAAAAATAGCCCTGCATTTAAAAATGCAGGGCTATTTTTTTAGATAAATTCAAAATTACTTGCCGTTACCGTTACCACCATTACCGTTTGTTTGAAGAACGCGTTCAGCAAGTTTTTCTGGTACTTCCTGGAGATGGTCATATTCCCAGTGGAAAGAACCAACGCCAAGAGTGAGCGATCGCAATTCTACAATAAAGTCTTGCATCTCTGCTTGCGGCAAGTATGCAGATACATTATCCCAACCTTGCCAATCATTTCTGCCTTCATAGCCTAAAATTTGCCCTCTTCTACCACTTAATAATTGCAGCACTTTAGAGGTAAATTCGCTAGGTGTACTCACTTTCACACGTAGAATCGGTTCTAAGAGGGTAGGTTGCGCTTGCGGTATTCCCGTTTGCATCGCTAGACGCGCGGCTTGCTTAAAAGCTTGTTCAGAACTATCAACTGTGTGATAAGAACCGTTAGTCAAAGTTACCGCCACATCAACTATTGGAAAACCCAAAGGCCCATGTGCGAGAAACTCCCGTACACCCATTTCTACACCAGGAATATACTGTCTAGGAACCACGCCGCCAACAATAGTTTCCTTAAAGTTAAATCCTTCACCACGTGGTAGAGGCTTGATATCTAGAAAAACATCGCCAAACTGTCCGTGACCACCACTTTGATGTTTGTAGCGCCCATGAATTGATGCCACAGGTTTACGAATGGTTTCTTTGTAAGGCACTTGTGGCAAGTGGGTTGTCATCGGCAGGTTATATTTGCGGCGCAGTCTATCTAATGCAACTTGCAAATGAATCTCGCCTTGACCCCAAAGAATTACTTCGTGAGTATCACCATGTTGCTCCCAAGCAAGTGAGCAATCTTCTTCTAACAACTTAGTGATGGCACTGCTGAGTTTAACTTCATCGTTGCGCTTTTCTGGTGTAATAGCAAGGGCATACACTGGTTCCAACTGTTCAGCTTTGGGTAATTCTATTGCTGACTGTTGCTCTGTAGAAATTGTATCCCCTGTCTTAATACCCTCCAAACGGCTGATAGCGACAATTTCACCAGCAGCAACTTCATTAACTGACTGCTGTTGTTGCCCCATGAGGCGGTAAATTCCACCTGCACGAATGCCGTTGAGAAGAATACCATCAGTTAATTTGCCCCGCCAAACACGCACTAGGGAGAGTTTGCCACCTTGAGGAGTGTAATAAGTTTTCAATACCTGCGCTAGGGGGGTATTTCCTTTGAGATTTTTTAAGCGACGTTCAGCTGTGGCTTCTGGTTCTGGGGCTTCTCGTAATAGGGCTTCTAATAAAGGTCTAACACCATAATCTTGTTCTGCTACCCCAAAGAAAACGGGTACTACCAAATCTGCCCCTAATTCTAGTTTTAAGTCTTTAAGAATTTCTTCTTGGGGTGGTTCGATATCTTCTAAAAGTTCTTCAAGTAAATGGTCATCAAAATTTGCTAAGGCTTCGAGCATTTCTGCCCGTGCTGTATGTTCTTCTTCTTTTAGATGTTCGGGGAAAGGAATCGGGTCAGCAGCTGCACCTGGATGGTACTTGTACGCCTGTTCACTCACCATATCGATAAAGCCGATGAGCTGTTCACCTTGCAAAATAGGATATTGATGGGCTACTAAAGGACGGCTGGAAACTGCTTTGAGGGCGTGTAATGTTTCCAAAACATGGATATTTGCCCGATCCATTTTATTGACAAAGACAAGGTGGGGAATTTCCCAATCATCTAGGAATTTAAATAGAGGAGCAAGGGTGAGGACGCGATCGCGTATGGGTTCACAAACTACAATTGCCGCATCAACTCCCATTAAAGCATTGTAAGTTTCTTGGGCAAATTCTACGCTGCCTGGGCAGTCAATAAAGGTAAAACGAGTGTCATTATATTCGGTGCTAGCGGTGCTGACTTCCACAGTCATATGGCGATCGCGAGACTCCGCTGCACTATCTCCCACTGTGTTACCATCCTTAACACTGCCTTTGCGGGAAATTGCCCCTGTGACAAATAACAAGCTTTCTAGTAAAGTGGTTTTTCCACTTAAATAAGGCCCAACAATTGCAACATTCCGCGAACCCGATTTTACTTTTTCGTTCATAAAACCTCCCTTGCGGTGAGTCACTTTACACCGCATTATTCTGTTTATTCCAGGGATAAAAAATGGTTCTGACAAGAAAGAATAATCCCTTCTTTAACTAGTTATTATCCTCCCTTTAATCTGAAGCAAAAAAAATTGTAGCCTCTCGTAAGATTTAGCTTAAGAAAGGTTAAGCAAAACAAACTTTAATGCTGAATCAAAAACTTTTGTAAAAGAAGAGAGAAGTTAGGAGAGACGCGATTAATCGCGTCTGTACAGGAATTTAGGAGAGACGCGATTAATCGCGTTTGTACAAAAGTTAAGAGTTAGGAAATTCATGAGATTATCATTCTATAAATATCGCATAGCAGTATTAGTGAGTTTGATATTAGCAAGTGGCAGCATTCTATACCCTGCTTCTTCTGCTCCCACTCTTCCACTCCCCCCTTCTCCCCCAGGCAAGCTAGCACAAGCAGGTAGTAAAACCGCTACAGACTGGTTAAACCAGGGCTTACAGTCAATTCAGGCAGGAAAAGTGCAAGATGCGATCGCTGCCTTTCGACAGGCAACTAAATTAGATCCAGCATTAGCGGCAGCGCATTATAATTTGGGACTAGCACTACGACAAACAGGACAATTACAACCTTCGGCGGATGCATTTTATCGAGCAACACAAACCGATCCCAACTTTGCCCCAGCCTTTGCGAATTTGGGTGGAGCTTTGTTAGAAGGTAATAACTTACAATTGGCAAATGATTACTTGCAACGGGCGTTAGAACTTGATCCGAAACTGGGTTTTGCTCACTATAACTTAGGGTTGGTACGAGAACAGCAACGAGATTGCAAACAGGCGATCGCATCTTTTAGAAAAGCAATGGAATATAGTAAAAATGCACCAGAGCCTGCTTATCACATAGGGATATGTTTTCTCCAAGAAGGCAACCTTGATAAAGCAAAAGCTGCTTTTCGTGAGGCAATCAAAATTAATCCTAAATATTCAGAAGCTCATTATACTATTGGTTCAGTTTGGTTTAGCCAAGGCAAATTACAAGAAGCCTTAGAGTCTTTTAGAAAATCAGCCGAAGCTAATTCTAATTATCCCAATGCCTATTACGGTGCAGGCTTAGTTTTTATGCAGTTAAAACGCTATGGAGATGCTGCACAAGTATTTCAATTTGCTAAAGATTTATATAATGCTCAGGGTAATTCTCAGTGGACAAAAAATGCTGAACAATTGTTACAACAAGCACAAAATTTAAATTACCAACCTCGCTGAGGCGCAAAACTTAATATTGGGTAACAATGAGATTATTGGGTGGGCTGGTTGGTGTGGTCTGCACTTGATCACATTGGAATGAAAATGTAATGCAAAAGCGCATCAAGAGTCGATTTTTATTTTCTGATCGCTGGCTTGATCGGCATTCAATTGTTCGTAACATGGAGGCCTTTCAAGACTTAATTGTGATTATCTTGTGTTTAGGTTTGTTCGCCGTCATGCTGATTCAGTTGTGGGGAATACTAATCGCCCTGACGCAACCACTGGATTATAAACACGTGACTGCCAAAATACTATTTGTGTTGATATTAGTCGAGTTATTTCGGCTACTAATGGTCTATTTGCAAGAACATAGTATCTCTGTTGGGGTAGCAGTCGAGGTAACAATTGTATCCGTGCTACGGGAAGTAGTGGTTCACGGAGCGTTAGAAATTGCCTCGATACAGACACTAGCAATTTGCGGCTTATTGTTCGTTCTGGGTGGGCTACTTGTGGTGTGTGCTAAGACGCCACACATGGATTGTATAAGTGCCAACACTAAGCTTTGTCCTATTGCCTATAGAGGAGGTAGAGAGCAGCAAAATGAGTTGGAATTTCAGTATTCACGTCGCTGTGATGAAAGCCAACCTCTTGGATAAACTGTAGAGACGTTGCGATACAACGTCTCTACTTGTTGTATCTCTGCAAGCTTCTTACGGCGTATTGAAATATACTCTTTTCGGGAGATGAATCACTCTTTGAGGCTAGGTAAAAGTTAAGTAGAAATCCTAGAAGAGGTTCAAGCAATGACTACAAATACAGGTAACGGACAGTCTCAACAACCAATTAGCAATCTGGAATACGATTTTATTACTGTGTTGCATAACAAAGCTGAAGCTGTTAAGGCTTATGACACATACATTCAGGATGCAGAGCAAGCCGGCTCACAGCCTTGTGTAGAGTTGTTCCAAAAATTGCGGCAATCTGATGTTCAGCAAGCACAAGAGATCCGCCAGCATCTACAAGCAGTAATGCAGCACGGTAAGATGTAGACTCACCTTAAAGTGCGATCGCCTCCGGTAGTGCGCCTAGCGCAATCGCTTAAGGAGTAATACCAAAGGCAGTGGCTCCCTGGAGAGATGAAAGGAAAAAGGGCGATCGCACTTAAATATAAAAAATATAAAATATCCTATATTGAGAATTTTCTCATTCTTTTAATTTTGTTAACTTTAGCTTTTAGCTGCAATAAGCTACAAAACCTTACGTTATAAGCCTTTTAATACTAAATTACTCTTGTAAACAACTAATAAGCCTGAATACTGCCGTATTCAGGCTTGCTTTTTTACAGCTTAGTATGTGATACTTTATCTCACAAAGAACGGTAAATCTGTCAATTTACTGGAGTATACTTGATAAGTAGTAGTGAATCAATAATTATCTGTCTTGTCTTTTGAGGCAGCGAAAACAAGGCTTTTTAGTTAAAGCTTGCTCCCTGTAAAAATGAGTATATATTCAACAATTAAGCCTTACTTACCAATAATTCTTGGTGGTAAAAAATATACCTAATATTATACATATGTATGATGCTGGTTTTCGCCTTTACACAAAAATTATTGCAATTTGATTAGCGCCAGAAGCGATCGCAGAGTAGAGAAGCAAGAAAAAACTAAGTTTTGTAGTAGGAAATCCATATTTTTGACTCATGATGTTTGTTTATTAAAATTAAAAAGTTGAAATATAAAAGTATTTTTATTTAATTGCTAACATTATTTTTTAGTTACTTTACACTAGTTATGGCCAATACAAATTTTAGAGATGAAGTAAATCACGAATATCCGAAATCTCTTGATAAGAATGCGTTTGAAGATATCTGGGAAAAAATCATTGAGGTAATTTTATTTGCCTGTGGTTTAGTTTCGATTCTGACGACTTTTGGCATAGTTTTCATTATTTTTCAGGTAACTTTTGAGTTTTTCCAACAGGTTTCGTTTGCTCAATTCTTTCTTGATACTCGTTGGACACCATTATTTGCCGATCGCCATTTTGGAGTGTGGCCATTAATCTGCGGTACTGTATTGATTACAGCGATCGCTATGTTAGTAGCTATTCCTCTAGGTTTATCTTCTGCTATTTACCTTAGTGAATACGCTTCACCGAAAACAGCGGCAATTTTACGTCCGGCGGTAGAACTACTAGCTGGAGTACCTACAGTAGTCTATGGGTACTTTGCATTATTATTTGTTACACCATTTCTACGAACTTTCTTACCCTTAGAGATTTTTAATGCTCTGAGTGCTGGACTGATGATGGGAATTATGATTATTCCGACAGTCGGTTCTATCAGCCTAGATGCTATACAAGCAGTGCCTCGCGCTCTCCGGGAAGGTGCTTATGCAATGGGAGTTACTAAATTAGAAGTAATTGGCACAGTTGTTCTGCCGGCTGCGCTCTCTGGAATTGCTGCCTCAATTATTTTGGGCATTTCTAGAGCTATTGGTGAAACAATGACGGTTTTGATTGCGGCTGGACAAGAACCAAAGCTCACCCTCAATGCCTTTGAATCTGTATCCACGATGACAGCATATATGGCCCAAATTTCTGGAGGAGATAGCCCTCGCGGCAGCATTAACTATAAAACCTTATATGCAGTGGGAGCAGTTCTATTTTTGATGACTCTTTCGTTAAATATTGTCAGTCATTGGATTGCTAAACGCTTCAAGGAAAAATATTAAATCACAGACATGGCTAATCCTACTTATCAAAATAATTTCGATGACGAATCTAATGAGTTTAGCGATAATGTTGATAGCAGAGAAACCACAGGTAAAATTTTTGAAATTCTCTTTTTGATTGGTCTTTTGATTGGTTTGTTTGTCCTAGTATTACTACTATTCGATATACTTCAAGATGGATTGTTGAGATTTTTGACACCAGGTTTTCTTACAGAGACTCCTTCTCGTTTTCCTGAATTAGGTGGTATTCGTCCCGCAATATTAGGCAGTGCTTTAATTGGTCTATTAGTTATATTAATTGCAGTTCCTATTGGTGTGGGAGCCGCTTTATATCTAGAAGAATATGCACCTAAAACTTGGTGGACTGACATCATTGAAATCAACATTGCTAATCTTGCTGGTGTTCCTTCAATTGTCTACGGATTGTTAGGATTAGGCGTTTTCAACTATCTGCTAGGCTTCGGCCCAGTTTTGATTTCTGGAGCGCTCACTTTATCATTACTCTCCCTGCCTTTGATTATTGTGACAGCCAGAGAAGCAATTCGTGCAGTTCCCAATCCTTTAAGAGAAGCTTCTTATGGCTTGGGAACAACTAAATGGCAAACCGTAAGCAATCATGTTTTACCTTATGCAATTCCAGGCATTTTAACTGGGGTGATTATTGCTGTCTCACGTGCTATAGGTGATGCAGCTTC
Source organism: Nostoc sp. UHCC 0302 (assembly GCF_038096175.1). Taxonomy (NCBI): domain Bacteria; kingdom Bacillati; phylum Cyanobacteriota; class Cyanophyceae; order Nostocales; family Nostocaceae; genus Nostoc; species Nostoc sp. UHCC 0302. The sequence goes on along the minus strand of NZ_CP151099.1, from coordinate 7,781,442 downwards.
TCTCATAGTTATCGGAGCAGTGAGCTTTTTGACATTTAACCCTGGTTTATTTCAACGCTTTATGGCTTTGCCCATCATCATTTACAACTACATTACTCGTCCTGAACCAGGTTTTGGCAATGCTGCGGCAGCAGGGATTATTGTTTTGTTGTTACTGATTTTTGTACTCAATGGTGCAGCCATATATATCAGGCAACGCTTCACAATGCGGTAATAAACTTGGGATTAGCAAAGAGAAAACTTAGTAGCAAAACTAAAGATACTACGGTAATACCAATTATGTATGAAGATGCATATAAAAAGACCCTTCTGTAGTCTTCCCTTGGCAAGTCGAATTACCCCCCTTAATCCCCTTATAAAGGGAGAGACAATAAATCTAATTCCCTCCCCTTTCCAAGGGGAGGGTTAGGGTGGGGTAAAAATATATGCAGCTTCACAAAGTAACGGTAAGTTAATTTCGTTTGTTTTTTAAGCAATAAATTGGGATTTTTCTCAATCGTAAATAGTGGGAGTAACACAGGGTATGCGCTCAAATAATGTAGTAAATAACAAACAAGATACGGCAATTTTTCGTGCTGACACTGTGAGAGTTTATTATGGTGGCTTTATGGCACTTCGGGAAGTAAATATGGAAATTCCCGAAAAGCAAATTGTCGCCTTTATTGGGCCTTCGGGATGTGGTAAAAGTACTTTACTGCGCTGCTTCAATCGTATGAATGATTTAATACCTGGAGCTAGGGTAGCAGGACAGCTGAATTACCGGGGTAGAGACATTTATGACAGCAAAACGAATCCGGTGAAGTTGCGGCGTCAAGTCGGGATGGTATTTCAGAGACCAAATCCTTTTCCTAAATCGATTTACGAAAACATTGCTTTTGGGCCACGCGCTAACGGTTATAAAGGCAACCTGGACGATCTTGTAGAGGATTCACTGCGACGAGCGGCAATTTGGAATGAGGTAAAGGATAAGCTGAAGTCCAAAGGCACAGATTTATCTGGAGGACAGCAACAGCGGCTTTGTATTGCCAGAGCGATCGCCATGAAACCAGATGTATTATTAATGGATGAACCCTGTTCTGCTTTAGATCCGATTTCCACACGAGAGATTGAAGAGTTGTGCGTAGAACTAAAAGAACAGTACACCATCATCATGGTGACTCATAATATGCAGCAAGCTACACGCATATCAGATTTAACCGCATTTTTCAACACAGAAACCGATGAAACTGGCAAGCGTCGAGGAAAACTAGTCGAAGTCGGTACTACCAAACAAATATTTAGTACTCCTACCTCTGGAGAAACAGCCGACTACATCAGTGGACGATTCGGTTAAGTAATACACCGCACATACACCCTTGTAGAGACGCGATTCATCGCGTCTTCACTTCACTCAAAGATGTGGCAATCATTAATTGAATTGGTATAACAAATCCTACATACGAATGGCACTAAGAAAAGCGTAAATCACTGGTATTACTGGCTTTTGGGTGTGGGGTTGCAGGTTCGGGTGTGGGTAATTAAGAAGATGTTGAACTTTTTGACGCATTCGCATTCAATTGTCTGGAACACTACCCCCAACACCCTGCCCTGACGAGGTTTCACCTTTTCTTAGTGGCATTCTCCTACATACATCCTTGTAGAGCGTTGCAATACAACGTCTCTACTGATTGCTACAATTATTTTGCATTGCTGCATCAAGTTTTGCCAGATTTTGATGAACAGCGATAGTACGAGGATGACTTGTGCCCCAAACTCGTTGACAAACATCTAAAGCTTCCTCGTAAAGGGGTTTTGCTTCGTTGTAGCGTCCAGTTACACGATAGATTTCTGCCAAATTATTCAGACTTTCAGCAACATTGGGATGGTTTTCTCCCAATAAATGTTTATCAAATTCTAAAGCTTGTACACACAAAGGTTCAGCCTCATTGTAGCGCTCCTGCTCTCTGTACATATAACCAAGAGCGTAAATAGTATCTGCCAATAGGGGATGCGCCTTTGGTAATAGACGCTGCTTAAGTTCTAAAGATTGCAGAAACAATGATTCAGCTTCAGAGTAGCGTGCTTGAGCGCGGTAGATCAATCCCAAATTGTGAAGGTCTGTAGCAACATCAGGATTATCTTCGCCTAAAAATCGCTTATCTAACTCTACCGCTTGTTGCGACAACGGTTCAGCTTCACTGTAGCGTCCTTGATGATAATAAAGCAGTGCTAAATTATTTAGCATGAAAGCGAAAGAAGGATGATTTTCGCCAAGCAGACTTTTTGCAAGTTCTAGCGATCGCAAATAAAGCGGTTCTGCTTCTTCATAGCGTCCTTGTTCATCGTACAGCAGTGCTAAGTTATTTAAACTAGCGGCAACATCGGGATGATTTTCTCCCAAAAGACGTTTTCTTAGTTCCAAAGCTTCTTGATATAGAAGTTCTGCTTTCTTGTAATGTCCAGTAGATTTGTAGAGTCCCGCTAGGTTATTGAGGCTAGTAGCGAGAGAAGGATGATTGTCTCCTAAAAGACGTTTCCTGAGTTCCAAGGCTTGTTGATACAGGGGTTCTGCTTCGCTGTAGCGTCCTGTTGCGCGGTATAACCCTGCTAAATTATTCAGGTTAGCAGCCAAATCTATCTGCAAACCTAATTCATTTTGTAGCTCGATCGCCTTATACCAATACCTAATTGCTAGTTCCTGTTCTTGTTTGTAATTTTGAGACTCTCCCCGATCTAATCTGCTGTGGTAAATATCGCCCAACCTTGAGTATAAGGTAGCCAAGCTAGGGTCTTTAGTTCCCCGTTCCTGTTCTATCTTGTCGATTAACCTTTGTAAATCTTGGATGGGTAAGAAAAAAGGGTTATCTTCATCAGTATCTGTGCTGGCTAATTCCGTGTCTCGAAAAACAAAGCGAATAGATTCTAGTTCCTTCCCAGCGATCGCATTTGTCTTTTTAGAGACAAACTTAAAAACACCATTGCGCCAACTCCAAAAATCAGGAGCTTTTTTAATCAAGTTGACTAAAATTTGGTTAGTCACCCAAAGGACGATCGCAAAAGGAAAATCGCGCAATCCTTCTCTTGTCCACTGTAAGTAACCAAAAAACTTCTCCTGTTCCGATTGTTCCTCCCCCAGTCTGAGAAAATAAAACTGCTCAGTACCTGTGACAGTAATGACTGCTGGGTTACGTTGCTGGAGATATTCTTCTTGTTGTACCAGTTGATTCAGTGCAGCTTTCAGGCTCGGTTCCTTGCGTGGTAAAGTCACCCGATAGGTACGAAAAACTGGTTGTAGTTCAGTTTCATACTGGCTAATAATCTCATCCTGAAAGTTAGCATCATCACAAACTGCAATCAGTAAATTCAAGCCCTGCTTTCGAGGTTCAATAGAAACAATTAAATCATCATAAGCATCTAGATTATCCTCATCATTATCTAACAAGTCTTCATCATCTAAAGATTCTTCATGCCACATTGACGACTCCCTGACTTTTCAGGCTTTCTATGATAATCGGGTGAACATCGTACCAAGTTTCTTCACTGCGATATTCTAAGATGTACAATCCATGTAGTAAATCTAAAAACTCTGCTTGTTTGGGGTCATTCGGCATGAATTGTTGATAAATACTTTGCAAAATACCTATATCAACTTTTCCTAAACATATAGAAAAGTCATTGCGTATTTTGTTGATTGCTTGGGCTAATATTTTATCATCAATCAAAACCTTAGCAGATGGATTTCGCCGGATCATTCGTAAGCAAATCCGGCAACATTCTTTAGAAATCCGAATTAACTCTCGCAATACACCACCACTGTAAATAACAATTTTTTCAGCAGTGTCATCTGCGATTAATTCACTAGGAATCCGTTTCCGTAAAACTTCACCAAGAATTTTAGTTGTTTCCGGACGAGGTTCTGCGTAAGGTAGCCTGTTTTTACCTTTCTCAAAAATTTTTAAGACAGGCATGGCTACAACTTGGTCGTTAGTCTCTGTAGCAATTATTGTGCTGATAAATGTTTCGCGAAGCACTGCGATCGGGATAGTGTAAATGATGCGAAAATTAGGCTGGCAAAGAGCTTTAATATTATCTTTATATATTTCATTGACTCTTCCTAAGTCGAGTTTATCTAAATCATCAATAATTACCAATACGTCTTGTTTGGTAGCTGCTTGAATAAGAGCAGCAATTTCGTTAATTCTGGCAACTAAATCTGATATTTTACGTTCAAATTCTTGCTTAATTTCATCGCGAACTGTAGCGTCAGCTTTTAATTTAGAGCTAATCAACTTCAACAAGTCAAAACCTATTGAAGCTTCTGCTTGAAAATTTAATTCTTCAGTGCGAGTACGGGTAGCAAACCATTTATAAAGAGCTTCTTTAGTAGATTGAGGAATTTCAACTTTACGTGCTTCTGCCTCAGTCATTAAATTTACTGCGATCGCAAACAGAATATTAATATGGTTAACTGCCGACATTTCAATTTTGTCTGCAATAGAGAATAACACTACAAAATACTTATCTTGGATTTGTCTGCTGAACTCAGCTAACAAACTGGACTTACCACATCCTCGATGTCCTGTAAAGACAATTTTGCCATCTCCATTGGGACTGTCTTCAACTAATTGTCTCAGGTCTGCGATTAAATCATCACCATATTGCACCCGGAATCTTTCCATTTCGTTTTGTTCCATTAATGGAAACAGCTCGAGATTGCTGTATGCTTCTTGAAAGGAGTTTAATAATTCTTGAGTCATAAGATAGTGCCGTAAACGTGCCAACTATTCATATAATGGCTCATCATTTTTGAAGCAAAAATTAAGGCAAGTGCAACCTTAATAGCTATGTTAATAAATGGCTACTAAGTGGTTACTAACTTATCTTTTTAAAAGGTAAGCTCTATCTCCGAGAGTGCTAACGAGAAAATAAGTAATAGGAGTGATAAATAAATAATAATGAATAACAAATTATACATTTGCTAAATAGCAATAGATGATGGATTATACATTTGAAATAGTGAAAGTTACTTAACAAATAAATAAAATAAAGTTTTCAGTTATAAAAACAAATTTTTAGTGTGCTTCGTCTCATCCCCCTCTAGCCGATGCAATGGGAAGCTGTTGTTACTACTGGTTTACTAGGTATTTATCTCACTTTTGCAAATATACTTATTACTGTAAGCCGGAAGTCAAAAGTCAAGGCTTCGGCTACTTCGGCTACGCTAAGCACAAGTTCGCTCAGCCTTGACCCTGAAGCGCAGTCGAAGGGTCAAAAGTCAAAAAGCTTAGAAGACAGGCTTTTGAATAATTTGAAATAGTTGCTTTATTTACGCCGTACTGTTTTACCCCACCCTAACCCTGCCCTTGCAAAGGGGAGGGAACTGGATTTCTTGTTTCCCCCCTTGGAAATGCTACCGTGTACACACAAGTCGGAAACAGTTCACTTATCTGGGTTTAAGCGTTGGTTTTACCCCTCCCTAACCCTCTACTTTACAAGGGGAGAGAACTAGATTTTTTGTTTCCCACCTTTATAAGGGGGGATTAAGGGGGGTAATTTACCGTAGCCCCGAAAAGTCGAGAGGTTTTGATTCTTGCTCCCCTTCCCTTGCAGGGAAGGGGCTGGGGGTTAGGTTTGAAAGAAAGTTGCACACGGCGCTAAAAAGCATTCTTTTAATTCCGCCTTGCGGTAATAGTCGTAACCCCACGGATAAATTTATCCGTGGGGTTGTTCTGTTGAGCTAATTAAGGTTATGGAATTATTTGAACAACTTTCATCAAACTAGCTTTTGCGACTTCAAAACCAGCTTTTGCGACTTCAAAACCAGCTTTTGCGACTTCAAAACTAGCTTTTGCGACTTCAAAACCAGCTTTTGCGACTTCAAAACTAGCTTTTGCGACTTCAAAACCAGCTTTTGCGACTTCAAAACCAGCTTTTGCGACTTCAAAACTAGCTTTTGCGACTTCAAAACTAGCTTTTCTCAACAAATTTAAGCAAATATACCCGCATCTATTAGTTGGCTAATGCCATCCAATGCTTTTAAAATTCTGTAACTTCACTGTGGCTGGTGCATCTGCTTATTGCATATTTTGATGATATATAAATAACTCAGTGTATAAGATCATGGTTATTTATAAATTAATCCAAATAGGAAAACTATATGACGCAACGGAAACGAAACTCCATCGCACTTACCAAAGCTGAACGACGGATTGAAGGAATGCAGACAATTAACCCTGAGTTAAACTTTAGTAATGGGTTTTCAATTGCTACTTACAACACTAAAGTAATTGAGTTACGAGAAAAGCTAGCCGCTTATAATCAAGCACAAACAATAGTAGATAAGACACACAATGCATTAATAGAAGCAGAACGCGAGTTAAATACTTATTCTGAACAAATGCTGTTAAATGTTGCATCTCACTATGGCAAAAGTAGTGATGAGTATGAGATGGCTGGTGGAACGCGCAGATCAGACCGTAAAAAAGCACGTCCAGTAGTCAACCAAACAGTGACATCTGTGAAGTGATTGTTTGGACTCGCTGCTTCTTTAGATAAGGGTGCGTTGACCTTTGTGACAACGCACCATTAAAATTAATATAAAGCTAATTAAACTCTTTTTTACAAGAAAGCCCTAATGCTACAAACCCCATCTAAATCGATAACTTTAGATGAGTTTCTCAAGCTACCAGAAACAGAACCTGCTAGCGAATATATTGATGGGCAAATCATCCAGAAACCAATGCCGCAGGGTAAGCACAGCACAATTCAAACCGAGTTTTCTACTACTATCAATGTAATTCTTAAACCGCAACAGATTGCACGAGCATTTTCAGAGTTACGTTGCACATTTGATGGACGCTCAATAATTCCAGATGTGTCTGTGTTTACTTGGGAGAGAATTCCCCGCGATGAAAAAGGCGAGGTTGCTAATACCTTTTTAATAGCTCCTGATTGGACAATTGAGATTCTATCACCTGACCAAAGTCAAACAAAAGTCACCAAAAATATTTTGTGTTGCCTCAATTCTGGCACTCAAATGTGTTGGTTAATTGATCCAAATGAGCAAACAGTGTTTGTTTATCTTCCCAAGCAGCAACCAGAAGTATTTGATGAACCACAGCAAAAACTTCCTGTTCCATCTTTTGCTAATGAGTTAAATCTGAGCGTGGCGTCTGTTTTTGGGTGGTTATTAGAGTAATTTTTTTACAGATTTGGTTGTGATGTTTGATGGTGATCGCTTCATATTCTCCTTTATCCAATGTTTGCTTTAAGAGTTGAGCAAGCGGTTACGGTAATTGCTGAGGATGTCGAGAGGGAGTAGGTAGCCTAATCTTTTCAACATGAAAATTAATACTAACGAGGTCGATTCTCTCGCCCGTGATAGATGCGTAGAATAACAACATCATCCTCAAGAATAACGTAGTGAATTATAAAGCCGTACTTACCAAAAGAAACCAAAAGTTTTCGTAAGCCTGCTATTTCATCTACGATTGCACCTCGACGAGGATTCTGCTCTAGACTTTCGCCTGAAGAAACAATTGCTTGTACTGCACGTACTGCTGCATCAGGATTATTCAGTTTTACAAAATCGTAATGACGATTTAAGTCGTCAATTGCAGTTTCAGTCCAAACTATCTAGGACATGGACGTTCTCGATCTGTTCCCAAACTTTCAGCCCATTCACGCACGTGATCATGGGCTATTCCTGAACCTTTGGAACGGTAAGCTTCGAGAGCAGATTGACTCTGCTGAAGCATTTGGGCTTCAGTAAGAGGTTGAAAATTTAATCCTGTGTCTATCTCTCCGTACTCAAATGATTCTTCCGTCGTTTGAGTAGTTTGATGTGTCAGTAATCGCTCAAAATCTTCTAAAGAATTGGATGTACCAGACAGCCATGTTAACAGGAGAGTTTTCACCTGTTCTCCAGGTAATGTTTTAAGATGCTCTAAAATTTGTTGCCTAATATTGCTGGCTGTCATAAGCTTTTAATTTTTGTAGTAGCTCTGCTGTAAATACAACATTTTTTACGAGCATATCTAATTTTAACCTGCACTAGATGTTGGAATTAGCCAGATTTTAGGATTTTAATTAGTCCAGCGATGTCTACGACGGGCTACGCCTACGCACCAATGACGATAGAGATGCTGAGTGCGATCGCAAAAGAACAAGAAGGTTGTTGCAGAAATACAGGTGTAATATCCCTTTTTCGCTTCTAGCATGGGGTTCTGTAGGCTTTGATTAACCTTTGTCTTGTTTAAAACCACACTCTTTGGCGTCCTTCTTTGCGCCTTTGCGCAAGACATGGAAAACATAACCCCTCTCCGCCACCGGAAAGGGGTTAATCACTATCGAAACACTATATTGTACAGACGCGATGAATCGCGTCTCTATTCAGCACTACTTAATAAGCATCCTGCAACTCATAGAAATCAGGCGAGACGTAATCCTTCCGCAAAGGCCAACCCACCCAATCTTCCGGCATCAAAATTCGCTTGAGATTCGGGTGTCCTTCGTAGATAATGCCAAACATATCGTAAGCTTCGCGCTCTTGCCAATCTGCGGTTTTCCAAATCCAGTACACAGAAGGCACTCTCGGATTTTCCCGTGGTAAGAACACTTTAACTCGCACTTCTTCAGGGCGATCGCCATTATCACCGACTTTAATTAAGTGATACACGCTCACCAATTCTTGCCCAGGCCCAAGGTCAACACCACCTTGAAACTGAAGATAATTAAACCCGTAAGCATACAAAGCTGTAGCGGTGGGGAGCAAGAAATCAGGCTCAACCTTAATAATCTCTACCCCGTTCTTGTCTGGTTCCGAAAACTCATGATCAAAGCCATTTTCGGTCAGCCACTTGGAAATTTTACCAGCTTCTACTAGAGATTCTTGAGCTGCTGGTAATGGTTTAGACTCTGCTTCGTCTGCTGGTACTGCTTTAGATTCTTCTTCAGCCACGGTTTTGTTCCTCCTTTTGCGCTTTTTCTGTCAACAACGCAGGCGGTACTGGTAGACCGATCGCTTCTGTCAATTCTTTAGGTGGTGTAAAGCGAGTTTCTGACTGCAAATACTTCCCAGTTAAAATTTCATCTACTGGCTTGAAGTTATGAGTCGTGCTGTAGTAGCGGTGAGTTTGCTTAATCTTACTCCGCTCCTGCATCGAATCATTAGTAATCTTCTTCCGTAGCTTAATAATTGCGTCAATAATCGCTTCTGGACGGGGAGGACAACCAGGCAAGTACACGTCTACAGGAATTAGTTTATCAACTCCACGCACTGCTGTAGGAGAATCAACGCTAAACATCCCACCAGTAATCGTGCAAGCTCCCATAGCGATGACATACTTCGGCTCTGGCATTTGCTCATAAAGACGCACCAACTGCGGAGCCATCTTCATAGTAATCGTCCCTGCCGTAATAATTAAATCAGCTTGGCGGGGGCTAGAACGGGGAATTAGCCCAAAGCGGTCAAAGTCAAACCGGGAGCCAATTAGAGCTGCAAATTCAATAAAGCAGCAAGCAGTACCAAACAGCAAAGGCCACAAACTAGAAAGCCGCGCCCAGTTGTAGAGGTCATCAACCGTCGTCAAAATGACGTTTTCTGAAAGCTCTTGTGTAACTGAGGGACGCTCAATAGGGTTGATGATTCGCTCTTTGTCCTGAGTTGTTAAGTTAGAATTCAAGACCACTCCAAAGCTCCTTTACGCCATGCGTACACTAAGGCGACTACAAGAATTGCAATAAAGATTAGTGCTTCAATAAATGCCAATAGCCCCAAACGGTGGAACGCTACTGCCCAAGGATACAAAAACACAGTCTCCACATCAAAAACGACGAAGACCAGGGCAAACATATAGTAGCGGATGTTGAACTGAATCCAGGCTCCCCCAATGGGTTCCATACCAGATTCGTATGTAGTGCGCCGTTCTGGGCTGTAACTACTGGGTCGTAAGAGCTTGGACGCTGAGAGCGCTAAGGCAGGTACTAGGCTACAGATGAGTAAGAAGCCTAGAAGATACTCGTAACCGCTGAGGACAAACACAATGAATATCTACCGCTTAAGGTGTAATCAGATTAGGGACTGGGGACTAGAGACTGGGGACTAGGAACTAGGGAATAAGAACTAAAAATTTAATTCTTTCCTACACGCTCTAGGCAATCCCTAATACCCAGTACCCAATCCCCAATCCCTTAATTCCGTAACTTCTTTTTACATTATATCTTTTTGGCTTTTCTGAAATCTGGGAAACAGATGCACTTCAAGTATTTGATTCGTTTTTGCTAGTGATAGAAAAGTCTAACAGTTATGTCATAATTTTTAACGTATATTTAAGATTTCTCCTCTGCGAGGCTTTAGCCATGAGCGAACAAGGTGTTGAGACTACGGTGTTAGACCGCTATGAGTGTCGCGCCTGCGGTTATGTTTACGAACCTGAAAAGGGAGACGACAAGGATGATATTCCTTCAGGAACGCCTTTTGCAGAGCTACCTGTAAATTGGCGGTGTCCCGTTTGTTCTGCAAAGAAAACCGCTTTCGCCAACATTGGCCCTGCGGGTACAGCATCCGGTTTCAAAGAAAATCTCGGTTATGGTTTGGGTGTCAACAAGCTGACGCCAACTCAAAAAAATATCCTGATTTTTGGTGCTTTGGCTCTTGGCTTCTTGTTTTTTATTAGTCTTTACGGCTTACAGTGACACCCGAAACCTTTTTACTCAGTTTAAAGGCTAGCCAAAGCTCTTAACGTAAACCTTTTAGAAAACCCTTAGACAAATTTAGAAACAAGTAAGAAATACTGATGCATTCAATTGTGAGAAGTTGGCAACGAATATTTGCCTTGTTGATAGTAGTCATTATGTGCATAGGTTGTAGCCAAGTCCCCTCCGTTAGCTACAATCCCTGGAAAGCCATTTCTGTGCCAACAGACTCAAAGTTACTGGATATTGCCTTCACTGATAATTCTCAACATGGTTACTTAGTTGGTAGCAATGCTACCCTTCTGGAGACAAATGATGGGGGTGAAACTTGGAAACCGATAACACTACAACTGGATGAATCAAAGTCTCGTTTTGACTCAGTAAGTTTTACTGGCAAAGAAGGTTGGATTGCGGGAGAACCAGGGCTGCTTCTGCACACGACTGATGAAGGTGCTTCATGGTCGCGCATTCCTTTGAGTGAAAAGTTACCAGGTAGCCCGATCGCTGTCAAGGCACTGGCAGAAAATACAGCTGAAATTGCTACGGATGTAGGAGCAATATACAAAACTACAGATGGTGGCAAAAACTGGAAAGCCCAGGTGGAATCAGCGGTTGGCGTGGTGCGTAACTTGGAACGTTCTGCTGATGGCAAATATGTAGCAGTTTCGGCCAAAGGGAACTTTTACTCGACTTGGGAACCAGGGCAAAATGCTTGGGTTCCTCATAATCGCAATAGTTCTCGGCGGGTAGAAAACATGGGTTTTGCTGACGGTGGTCAGTTGTGGATGCTAGCAAGGGGTGGTCAGATTCAATTTAATGACCTAAATAAACCTGATGAGTGGCAAGAAGCAAAATATCCAGAGTTGTCCACCAGTTGGGGTTTGCTGGATTTGGCCTATCGCACACCTAATGAAATTTGGATAGGTGGCGGTAGCGGTAATTTACTGCGGAGTGGTGACGGTGGCAAAACCTGGGAAAAAGACCGTCAGGTGGAAGAAGTCGCTGCTAATTTATACAAGATTGTTTTCTTCAACCCCGATCAGGGATTTATTATTGGCGATCGCGGTGTTTTACTGAAATATTTTCCCAATCCTGAGAAAACCTCTCAAGCAGAAGCAGCTTAGTGATTAAGAGTACACGGTGAAGGGTGATGAGGGACTAGAAAGAGACAGGAGAGCAGGGAGAAAGAGAAGAAATTGCTTTTTCATTACTCCTGATCCCCAGTACCCAGTCCCTAATCCCCAATACCCAATACCTAATTTCTGAGAAGGACGTTGCAACTTGTAACTCTTTCTAAACTTTGTAGGATAATAAACTCAATACATCCTTTGCGAAGGTAGGGAATCTCAATGTCAGGTACCACTGGAGAGCGTCCGTTTTCGGACATTGTAACCAGTATTCGTTACTGGGTAATTCACAGCATCACAATCCCCGCATTGTTTATTGCTGGTTGGTTATTTGTGCAAACTGGACTGGCTTATGATGCCTTTGGCACACCACGTCCCAATGAGTATTTCACACCAGCACGGCAGGAAGTGCCAATTGTGAAAAACCGTTTTGAAGCTAAAAAGCAAGTTGAACAATTTATTGGAAAGTAGTTTGAGATCATGACTAGCGGCAATAACATCAATCAACCAGTTACCTATCCAATTTTTACGGTTAGATGGCTTGCAGTTCACACATTAGCTGTGCCAACTGTGTTCTTTTTGGGCGCGATCGCCGCAATGCAGTTTATTCAACGCTAGGAGCAACTCATGGTAGAAAGAACGCCCAATCCTAATAATCAACCGGTTGAACTTAACCGGACTTCACTATACCTGGGACTACTACTAGTTTTCGTTCTAGGGATTCTGTTTTCCAGTTACTTCTTTAACTAACAGGAAGTACTGTTGTTAATCTTTGTTTATTTAACCTGTGTTAATTTTTTGTTAAGGGAGGAGAGAAGCTGTGTCTGCTGGAAGCGGAAGAATTCCCCTGTGGGTCGTCGCTACGATCGCAGGTTTAGGTGCAATTACTGTTTTAGGCATTTTCTTTTATGGTGCCTACGCCGGAATCGGTTCTTCGATATAAAAATAGTTAGAACCGAGTACCATTCAGTATAGAATTTCTAGCATTTGTTTAGAAATCAGCATTAAAAAACCGCCTGTCTCTTTGAGATAGGCGGTATTGCTATATTCATTAACTTGGTTAGTGAATTGATAATTAAGCAATTGGTAAAAAGTTAAAGTAGCCTATATACCAATTACCAATTATCAATTGCTTATTAACCAATTAAGCAGCATCTTCGCGTTCAATGTATAAAAATAGAAACGCGAACACCGCACCTGGCAAAACCCAACCAATGATGGGAACTAAGATAGAAGACAAGTAGGAAGTGCTTGCCAAGATAGAGGGTAAAAATGCAGATGCCATAGTAAACATTCCTGTTAAATCACACTACAATTCAAGATGAGCTTACTGCAAATCCTGCCAAGTTTTTGAAATTCTTGCATATTTTTAACACAGCCTCTGTTTGGGTCATATTCACATACCCATTAATTCATCGATCTGCAAGGTCGGTAAATCTGGAGGAATCACAGTCCGCACGATTGTGACTTTATGGCTCTCCTGTTTGCTTATTGGATCAAGAGCGATCGCCTCTACGCGAATTTCCAAGCAGCCAAACGGAATATTTAATTGTGTCAACACTTCCACCCCTCCCTGAGAATTAGGCAGCAAATTTTTCAGCAAATGGGGCCCATCTAGCAACCAGCGAGTTTGGTAATCCTCGACCCATAGTTTAACAACAACTTGCGGAGGTACGTCAGGCAGTTCTACACGCACTCTTACAGACTTGCCAGCCGGTAATTCGCCATCTGGTAAATGCAGCTGTGGAATTGGTAAAGGCTTGATAATTGCCGCAGTCGTAGGCAGAGAAAGGGATAAATCTGATAAGAATTGCTCTTCCTCAGACGCTTGATTCCTTGTCGTATCGGCTTCTGGCTCACTGTATGTATCATCTACAACGATTTCTTGCGCTAACCAAGCTGATAGTGTCTTAATAGGAAGGTCAAACGGTAGTTCTGGTAATGGATGAGATGGCAAGGAGGCTTCCTCTCGTATATTTTTTATCTCCGTGTTTAGCTCTACTTCTATATTCTCTTCTTTGGCTATCTCTTGAAGTTCTGAATCGGGGCTTTCGCTACTCAGACTTCTGTGTGCATCTGTATTAACTTCCGTTTCAGTATCTAGCAAGTTCACATCAATACTCGGAGTTTCAGCGCTTCCTGATAGGGGCGTCTGCTCAAGCGATATACCTGTGTCAGTATCTAGTTGTAATGGCAAATTGACATCAGTACTCCGAGCTTCAGCATTTCCAGACAGAGGCGTCTGTTGAACTGAGAAAGAAGTTTCGTACTGCTTATTAACAGATTCCGGCAAAGAATAGCCTTGACTCTGCATCCACTTCCTAATCAAGGGGGATGCTCGGTTACCTGCTGTGGAGAGTAATCCACTAGGCTGGGCTACCAATTCGGTAACAGTTTCATCGTTGAATTCTGTACTCGGTTGCACTACCACTTGAGCAATCGACTCTTCAATGAATTCTGCACTCGACTGGGCTATTTCAGCAACAGACTCTTCCTGAGATTGTGCTTCGTCTGCTGCGAATTCAAGTGAACTTAATTGAGGTGCATTTTCATCTTCAACTACATTTACATTGAAAGGCTGAAAATCTTCAATATCTTGAGATTTTAACCTATCTGTCGCATTGTCTTCTACTTCTTCTGCCTGAGTTGGCAAAGCTTTGAGTCGTCTCAAATATCGAAAAGTAACATCTACCTTTGGAACTCGCCGATGTTTGATAAGTAACTGCTCCAAGTTGATGGCAGCCATAGGAGGAGCTTTTTCTACAGGCTCTTCCAGAGCAGGTAGTTCTGCAATAGCAGTAGTAACGATCGCTTGATCATCTGCGGCGGCGATCGCCTTTAGCACTGCGCTTTGCTCAATTGCATTAGTTTGCACAGGAGCAGGTAACTTCGGCAATTGCGGCGTCTCATCTGAATCCTTCAACGTAGCCGCCCGTAAGGTTGCTTCTCGCAGAACTTGCAAGTTAATTTGTGGTGGCAGGGGTTTATTTGGGGATGGATTAAATATCAATGACTGATCTGGCTTTCGAGTTTTGACCAGATTGAAAAGTTTTAAATCAAGGCTAAAAGCCGGCTCTGACTCTGTCTCAATATTTGGCGGCGTCGACACTCCGTTAGGGTCAGCTAACAGATTAGATGTACTAGATTTTGCTGCGGCTGTGATTGTCAGTAATTCTGTCACATTCGCTGTGATAGTGAAGGACTGACTAGCTAAAATAACTTCATTAACATTAGCGAGTCCACCATACAAACTAATATCTGCCAAAATCAGCTTAGATTTGCACTCAGCAGGAATATCAATTGAGGTGTTAATAGTGAAAGGCAATACCTGATCTGGTAAGCTTTGCCGCACTTGGGTGAGTATTTCCGACTTTAGGGGTGAGCGCAAGTCAATTCTTAGTTCAAGCGCACAAAGGCTGTTTAAGGCTGATATCTCAGCTGCATCTAGATTCGTCTTGTCTTTTAATTCTACGTTTCCTTCAACTTTGAGAGTTTGCCCCCAATGAGCAATGTAAGTTTCCTTTGCCAAAGTTAGCAGTAATGGTGGCGGTGGTTGTATTGCTGAAAAATCTCTAACAGTTTGATTCTCCGGCAGAAGCTCAGAGGCAGGGAAAGCTAATTCTATTAAGTTTTGTAAAATTTGTTCTGCCGTCTCACCTTTAAGCCAAACAGGCCTAACAGGCTGATCGATAACTGTATCTTCTTTATTTTCTTTGTTCTCAGATAGCTGTTGAGTAGCAATTACTAGTTGTCTAGGGAGAGAAATAGCTTTATTTAGGATAACGGGTTCTACTGGGACGGTGGATATAAAATTAGCATCAGAAATAGTATTCGGTTGTTCGGGTGATTGAATGGTAGTGTCAAAAGCAGGATTAGATTCTAGATTCTCCTTCTCTGTTTTTTGCGGCAAAACCTGCACTTGGACGCTGTGTTGCCAAGCTTCACCAACCAGTTCCGACATTAAATCGCAGTAGCAGCGAAATTCCCAAACTCCTGGCTTGAAGTAAGTAAAGGGAATTACCGCCATTAAACCTTCTGTGTTCGTGCGACGCGATCGCTTAAAAATTCGCCGTTTTGGTGGAACTTCCTGGGTTGAGGAGTAGGTAATCCGCACTTCCACATCTGTATTAGGAAGGTGAGAACGAGCCAAAACTCTATACTCACCTTCCAAAATTTCTAAATTTGGCCATTCCAGGAGATGCCAAGAGCGAGCGTCCTGTTTCTGTATCAGAAATTGCCAGTGTTCCATTGTATGTGATGCCCACACCGAAGAGCCGCTGAGTAATATTTTGCATTAGCTTGCTTGCAAGTTTAACCCAGCAATTTATAATTACATCACTTACTTGAAACACCATAGCAATTTTGATAGTAAGCCAAAATTTCACTAACGCGTTCCCGGCTTTCTGAACCAGAGCTTGCTGTCCATAATATCCACAAGCCACTAATTTGACTTTGACTGTAATCAAACTGCTGAGATGACTGGGGAATCAAATCCACTTCTACCCCTTCCACTTGACGTAAATGAGCGGCCATCTCTCGATAGACCGCTAAAGGCAAACCAGCCAATTCAATTTTTTCCTTAGTTTCCATCTTGATCAAGTTTTACCACTTCCACCACTTATAAAATTTTAGAGTGGCGTGACCATAGAAATAGGGTTATTGCTAGCATTTGAAGCTGAAGGTGCTGTGTTGACAGGTGCTTCCCCTACCGTTTTAGCAACTTCAATTCCATATTGTTCCAGAACCACGGTAGGATTATAGCCTTCATTCATTTCAATACGTTTAACTAAAACGCCATTTGCTAATCGCTGTCCTGCTTCTACATATCGACTCGTTGGCTCATTTGGTACTTTGATAATTGCTTGGGGTTCACTACCAATTAGAACTACACCACTCACAAAAACTGCCTTTGCTAACTCAGGTTGTGCTGGTGGTGGTAATACAGATACCAAACTAGGATTGGGGAGAACTTGAGGTAAAACTTTAGGTAGAACTGTAGGTAAGCCCGGCTTTTTTGCTATCCGTACAGCAGCAGGTTTATTTTTTTGTTGATTCTGAGATGTGCTGTTGATTGCCGTTTTTAGCCCCGCTGTCGATGCGGTTGGTAGCTGAGGTAACACAGGAACAGGTCTTGCACCTGTATTGTTAGGAGTCACAGCAACCGTTTGTCCAAAGAGTTGTGCGAACGGGTCAGTTCGCCCTTTTTGCACCACAACTATCCGTTCTGTAGCATTAGTGGATTGAATCAAGCCAACATTTGCAGCAGGAACTTGGGGAATCTGTTTGGCAGGCACTACTGGATTTTTAAAGGTTTGAGTCGCTGGTGGCGACTTTGCTGCCGTTTTAGGAATTGGTGTCGGATTAATCACTTGTGGTGTGTCTTCAGAAGCACATCCAGCGATCGCGAGAGTTAAAATGGCTGCAACTGCAATTTTTGAATTTCTGCCCATGAGCCGTTCTTAAAAGCATTGAAAAATGTGCTTGTGGAAATCAACCTGCCTAAAATTTGTATCAAAGGCGAAGTCTGTTCCCTTTATAACTTAAATTTTATACATTTCAAGGGTTATTTTTAGCACTCTCAGTTAAGCATAACTGCGGCTTCAGTTGCTTGGTAGTTAATCATCTGCGACACACATGATATTTTTCAACAAATCCAAGCCTTTTTTAACTCTACGGGAAACTGTTACTACACTAATCCCCAGATGTTCTGCCACTTGTTTTTGTGTTAAATCATGTAAAAAAACACATTCCAACACTTCGCGGGTGCGTTGTTCCAACTGAACTAGCCCTTGTTGAAGGCGAAGTTGGTCTTCTTGTGCTAATTGAAAGCTGCGATAGTGAGGATCTGGAACTAATTCTCCTAAACAAGTAGCTCCTTCTTCTCCGTCCTGTATTGGTACATCTAGGCTCAAAGGAGCGCGATTGACCCATGCTAATTTAATTTCTTGCCATTCGTTAGGAGAAATTTCTAATGCTGCGGCTAATTCCACGTCGGTTGGTTGACGATTGTACTTTTCCCGCAAAGAACGTGTAACTCCTATTGCCTGCTGTTGCAGTGCTAACCATCGCCGAGGAATTCGCACTGTGACACCTTTATCTCGAAGGTAGTGTTGAATTTCACCTCGAATATAAGGAATAGCATAAGAACTGAAGGCGTGTCCTTTGGAAATTTCAAATTTTTCAATAGCTCGTATTAAGCCCAAACAACCGACTTGAAGCAAATCATCGTAGCTTTCATGGCATTGATTTAGCCAGTAATGAGCTTCTTTTCTCACTAATCCAAAATTTAGGTTTACCAGTTGATTACGAACAGCTTCTGTGCGGGAATCTTGGTATTCTCGCAATAACTGCCAAATCTCATGCTTCAATTCATTGGTAATTGTAGTAGACATAGCACTGCGTTTATCAAGTAAATAAACAGTCAGACATCACGTTATATTTCAGAAAGAAACCTATGGCGTACAATCGATTTTTTCTATATAAATTGCCATAAGTAGATTGACTATTGAGCAAAATTTAAATCGCGAAATTGTTTTTTATGTTATTAAGCTTGAGAATGACTTGTCGCTTCAGAAAGAACTACATAGAAATAAAATATAAAATTAGTGAGTAATTCTCAAACCGAGATTGTACTTAATTTAATTAAATATTAATGAGGATAAATTATATAAATAAAACGAGAATAATTTTGAGTCTATATATAAGAGGAAAAATTTTACTAGCAGTAGAATTACGTATTTTATCTAATGGGATTCAGCTAATATTGAGCAATTACTAATAATATGTAAAAATTAGTATGTATTTTTACGTAAAACCATAAAAAAAAGGGCAGCTTGCCCTTTGTTGCACTTAGGTCTATGACTAGTTAGTTAAGTGAGTAAAAAAGCTACTCGCCCCCTAAAAAATGGGGGCAAAGCAGTTAACTGTTGTAGTAGAGCCTGATGCTTTCCAGAATTTTAGTTCTTAGCGCCAGTTGGAGTAATCAAGAAGCTTTAGCCACGAGATGGTTCAACGCGAGCATAGAATAGACCGCGAATTTTGACCTCTTTAGGTTCACCAGCACCTAAATCGGTGTCAGATGGTTGTTCGCTCTCGAAAGTACCAGCAATTTCCCCACTAGAGTTATCTATCTTAGCTACTTGCAGAGAAATCTTGCCTTTAAGAATTTCGGCACGCTTGACGTTAGTGCGGGTAAGTTCTTCATCATCTGCTTGGGCAGGGAGAGCCACCGCATTATCATAGCCACTAACAACACCGCGACCTTTAGGGTCTAGGAAGGCAGCACCACGATAAGAAGGAACTTTGAACTCGCCTTCAAAGTCAGTCGAGGTATTAATGCTAGTTAAACCAGGTTGAGTTTGGGCAACCAAGTTCTTGATGGTGAAGAGGAAAGGTACTCGCTCACCACCAGGTAGTTGTACAGTGATAGCTTGGAAGTCAAGACCATCTGTTTCCACAAAGGTCAGACTTTTATCTTCATTGATTTTCAGGTCGCCTTGTACTTGGTCAATAGTGGAAGTGTATCTAGTCAATAATTTGCCAGCAACAAATTCTGCTTCTTGCCGTTTATTGGCAGGTTCTTCTTTGATAAAGAAATTAGTTGGTTCTAAGCAAAGTTCTTTGATGGCGTAGGACTGGCTAGAATCAATGGGAATGGAACCACGGCTGGTTTCTGCCAGTTGGGGGCATTTGTTAGCCAAACCAGTGCCTCGAATTTGTTCGTAAGTGAGTACATCTCTACCACTAGTGGCAGGAGCATCACTACAAGCAGTTAGTAGCCCAAGGCACAATGCCAAGAATGCAACAATTACAGCGCGATACCTCATGGTCAACCTCAATCTCAAAAATTAATATCTAAGTTGTAAAACTGCACCAAAACTTTGATTCTCTCACGAGAAGCTACCCTCCGAACGTCTATACCTCAACGAGTGTCTTCGATGGAAGCTCTTGGGGTATTTTCTTTGGAGACGCTATGCGAAGACGGAAAACCTTACGAGTGATGCTCCTACGTCGCTAACGGCAGTAGCTCCGGAGGGAAACTCTCCCCGAAGTTTTGAGTAGAGACTTTCTCCACTCAAACGTCTCTCAGCAGGGCTGTCTCACCGCTGCTCAAACTTTTTTCTGCTAAACGTACTTAAAGGTGCCGCGTTCTTGAGCCTAGAGTGTAAACTCCAGATCAAACAACACACCGCATCCATTTTTTTTGGATGTGTGTCACTAGGAAAGTAAAAACCAGCAGTTTTACTGTTGCCAGTATTAGTTAGAGTTTGGCGCATGAATGAGTCTGCCCTAGTACAGAGCGGCATAAGTGTTTACCTTAAAGAGCGTGAAGAAGGAGTTTGCTTCCCGCTTGACTTTTGCCTGTGGCAAAAGCGGCGTCGCCCAAGCCGGTCTGTATTATGTATGTATTGCCATTACATACAGATCATTGTTCGATTGGGAAATCAGCCAGATCATACGATTTTTTTTAACTCAAAATCAAAGTACTGTAGTCTTGCTCAATAACCTCTTGATCCCTTCTAGCTCACACGGAGGCTTTACTAGAGGTTACTGCTTTGTTTTAGAAGCGATCGCAGGAGTTAACAATTAGGAGTTAGAAGTGAAGATTTTCCTGCCTCACCCACAACCCACACTTTCTGCGTTCCGTTGTTTTTATCTTGGGAGTCGAAAAAAACCTCTCCAGACCCCTCTAAAACCCTCTAGAAGCTTCATTTCCTCTTCAGTTGATGTAGAGTGACAATTGAAGAATAAAGACTGTTAAACAAGGAAAATTTACAATCTCCGGTAAATTTAAGTTGACCTTATTTACACGGAAAGGACGGCATGAGTAACGACAAAAGTTCTGAATCTGGGCAATTATCCTGTCAAATCCAGGCGATCGCAAGTGTAGTACATGATGCAGCTAAAAGCTGTCAGGGGGATACTATAGCTATTTTGAGTTTGCTACGGCAGTTAGAGAAGTTACACCGAGAGATTCGGGATGGGGCTTTTCAAGAAAGTTTGCCTAGTAATCGCCGACAACTGTACTCACTACTCAAAGATATTGAGTCTGAGGGGGGCTGGCCTTATATTGAGCGCATGAGGATACAAGCTTTTTTAGCGAATTTCCAAGAAGACTCAACTGAGGAAAACAGCGACGAGGTGT
Source organism: Nostoc sp. UHCC 0302 (assembly GCF_038096175.1). NCBI lineage: Bacteria > Bacillati > Cyanobacteriota > Cyanophyceae > Nostocales > Nostocaceae > Nostoc > Nostoc sp. UHCC 0302. The sequence continues at coordinate 7,760,496 of NZ_CP151099.1, read as the reverse complement.
TGACTAGCGATCGCTCTTGTGATTTTTAAGCTCAAAACTTTTTTTGAGTTTTGAGATCATAAACTCTGAGGGCGTTTGTTCATTTAGGCTTCAGCGATTCACTTGGAGGGTATGTCATCACAAATAGAGCGATCGCGCTCTTCGACATTGCGGTTGTACTTAAGGTAATCACCCACCCAGTTACAACTACGAAAGAGCAAGTTATCGAGATGCAAATTCCAGAGAATAATCGTGTTGTCATCACTAGCTGATGCTAGTGTTTGACCATCTGGACTAAAGCTGACACTTAAAACTGGGGCGCGATGTCCGTTAAGAATTTTAATCAATTCACCATCACGGCTCCAAAGTTTAACTGTACTGTCCCAATTGGCAGCGGCGAGGAGTTCACCATTGGGACTGAAAGTAACAGCATTAACGCTATCGCTGTATCCCTTTAACAATGTTTTGAACAACTTACCGTCCCGCTGCCACAACCTCACTGTATTGTCCCAGCTAGCAGAAGCTAGCAAGTTATCAGTAGGACTAAAGCTTACACCTAACACCCAGCTGTCATGGGGCGTAAAAGTTTTGATTAAAGTACCATCCCGCCGCCAAAGTTTAAGAGTTTTGTCATCGCTAGCTGAAGCTAAAACCTGACCGTCAGGGCTGAAATTCACGCTATTCACCCAACCCTGATGGCCAATTAAGGTTTTGAGTAACTTGCCTTGACGATTCCAAAGTTTTACTGTCTTGTCTTTACTTGCTGATGCTAATAACTGGCCATCTGGGCTGAAACTCACACTCATTACACTATCGCTATGCCCTTGAAGAGTTTTGAGTAAAGTGCCATCACGCCGCCAAAGTTTGAGAGTTTTGTCATAACTTCCTGAGACCAGCATTTCACCTTTTGGATCAAAACTGACACTAGGAACTCTATCTGTATGGCCGACCAGAGTTTTGTAGAGTCGAGTTGTAACCTCGCCGTGGTTAGTTTCTCTTTGCCAAAGCTTCACCGTGCGATCACGACTACCAGAAGCTAACATTTGACCATCAGGACTCCAAGCAACGCTCAAAACTCGATCCTGATGCCCTTTAAGAACGGGTAAAGTTGGTGTATCTAGTCGCCAAAGTTTGACACTTTTGTCATAACTTCCTGAAGCAAGCAATTTGTTATCTGGACTAAAAGCCACACTAGTCACAGCATCATTATGTCCTTTTAAGGTTTTGAGTAATGTGCCAGTGTTACTCCAGATGTCAATGGTATTGTCATCGCTGGCGGAAGCTAACTTTTGACCATCAGAACTGAAACTTAGACTCCAAATTGTGCTGGTATGGTGTTGTAAAGTTTTATAAATATGAAAGTCCCAATTATCTTTACTATCAGGCTCTCGTTGCCACAGTTTCACTGTTTTATCTTGACCTGTTGAAGCTAATAGCTTGCCATCAGGACTGAAAGTAACCATAGTCACACCCTGCTCATGCCCCTGCAAAGTTTTAACCAAGCTACCGTCTCGTCGCCAGATTTTCACTGTCTTGTCTTCGCTTGCTGAGGCGATGTATTGGCTGTCAGGACTGAAGCTTACCCAGTTAACCCATCCTTGATGTCCCTTGAGTATTTTGACTAAGCTACCGTCGTTGCGCCAAATTTTGATGGTTTTATCCTTACTGCCAGTAGCTACTAATTCTCCATCAGGACTGAAACTCACACTATAAACCCAATCTCCTGCTAACAGAGTTTTAGATGGTTTTGGGTCAAATTCGCCTGTTATTGGGTTTTTGTGCCAGATTTGCACAGTTTTATCAAGACTGGCAGCAGCTAAGCTTTGGCCATCTGGACTGAAATTCACGCTGGTAATGGCATCGGTATGACCTTTGAGGGTTTGGAGTAAAGTGCCATTTGGACGCCAAAGTTTCACTGTCTGATCTCGGCTACCAGATGCTAACAACTTACCATCAGGGCTGAAAGTTACACCCCAAACAATATCAGTGTGTCCTTCCAGGCGATTTACTTCGGTAACTCCATAAATAGCTTGTTGCAGGGCTGTGACAACTCGCATTCGGGTTTGTGGTTGAACTTTGTCTGTCTGTTTAAGTTTTCTCCAAGCCCGTAAACTTTCTAAAAGGGCATCAAATTCTTTATTGGAAGCAAACAAAGCTTCACTAGCCCCAGTGATCGCACTAATTTTAAAGTTAGTTTCGCTGCGTTCAGCTCGGATGGTTTGGCGCAATGCAGCCCTTTTTTGTAAATCAGCTTGCCACCATAACCCTGCTATTGTCCCGCCCATAACTGCCAATAATGCGCCCGCTAAACGTGCTTCTCGCAACCGTCGTCGCAACACTAAATTAAGATGTTCTTGACTAAGTTTTTGGGCTATTTCGGCTTTATTTTTTTCAATTCTGACTTTTTCTAATTCAGCAACCATGCCATAGTTGTTTTTTTGGCGAATTGGTTCTACTAAATAATCGTGAACCAACTGGTAGCGATCGCCTAATTCTTCCCGCACTTGTAACACTAACCCTGAACCAACCAAAATTTCTAAAATCAATTCCCAAGCTGGGTCAAAATCAGATATTGCATCATCGTTATGAGTTTCTAGTGCAGCCACTAAATCAGTTTTCGTTTTTAGCGGTCGTGTACCCTTTTCATCAGTTAACGCAAATAATAATTTCCAGCTTAAATCTTCATTTTCTTGCCCGCAGTCTTTGATAACTTCTTCAAGCCAGCGTTCTACAAGTTTTTCCGAGCCACCACAAAGCTTATATTGTTCCAATGTGGTAATGTTTTCTGCTTGTAGCTGAGCGCCGACTATTTGTAATTCAATCGGATGTACTTCATCTAGTTCTCCTGCCAAATCCTGTACTAGTTTATTAATTAATTCCTTACTGAGTTCATAATGAGAACGTTGAGTAAGACTCCGAATTACACTTCTTGCATCTTGACTGGAGAATTTTCCTAAGTAATAGCGAATATCCTTATCGAGAACATTTTTATTAATTACGCCTAAATCATATACTTTATTATTATTTTCTCTATTTAAGCGTTCGAACTCTAATAAATAATGTAAATAATCTTCCCTTAATGATAAAATTATTTTAACAAAGGGTATATTTAAACATTCAGTAAAAAAGTTATAAAATTTAATTTTATTGGCGGGAGATTTACTTATAAAGAAAAATTCTTCAAACTGATCAAAAATAATAACTATTATATGATTACGTTCGGTTAATAAGCGGAGATTTTCACTTATTACAGTAGGTGTAATTTCTGTAGAGATAGATATTTCCGCGTGTGCTAGTGCTTGATTAACACTATTTCCCAAAGCTCCAACCCAATCAGTGTAAACAGATAAAACAATGGGTATAGGAATACGTTCCCCAATTACTTTGGTTTTCAAAGCTGGGACTAAACCAGCTTTGAGAACAGAACTTTTCCCAACGCCTGATGAACCATGAATAACTGTAAGTTTGTAGTCAGCACGGGTAATTCTTTCAATCAAGCGATTGACATCTTGGCGTCGTCCAGAAGCAGATATTTCTTGAGCAGTTTCCTCAGTAATAAAAGGTGTTTTTTGTGAATCTAAGACTGGGTTAATTCTAGAACGCTGTGGTTGCAATTGACTTGCCCCGATGAAGGCACGAAAGCCATACTGATGTTCTATTTGAATTTTCTCTTGCTTAAGGTTAAAGGCTTCTATATAGTCATGACGCTCAACAAAGTAAAGCGATCGCAACTCCTCTAAAATTTCTAAGTAGAGCGATGGTTCATGTTGTAGCTCACAAACTATTCTCGCCCACTCTAGGTTATTAATAGCTTCTTCCCACTCACCTAAATGCCTCTGGGTACGTGCCAATAATAATAAATACCAACTTTCCTGTTGCCGTGTTCGCAAAGCGTCTCGCAGAGAAACTTCTGTTGCTATTTCTGAAATAGAAAGCGCCGTATTCGCTAATTCATGAGCTTGAATCCAATTTGACTCAGAAGCGGCAACATATCCTAAAAATCCATAATCTTGAGCAACTTGTGTTCGAGTTCCATAAATTTTATGTAGCTGTAATGACTTTTGAGCTAATTCTTTTAACTCTTTCCAAGCTTGTAAACGTTGGAGAATTTCACAAACAGGCAAAATAAATTTGGCAACTAAATCTTCTCTTTGTGCCTCCTCTAATACCTCCAAGCATTGCTTAAACCACGACAGAGCCGGCTGCCAATAACTATTGTTACCACTCTGATGTAAGTCTGCCATTCGGCGATAACACAGTCCCAGGTGGAATAATACAATAGCTTGCCAAAGTAAAGAAGAGGAGGGAACAAAAGGAGGAAGAGACAAGAGTAATTGTTCACTTATTTCTTCTACTTTCTCTGCCTCCCACTCTCCCATTCTCCTACGTTCCCACTCTACTCTTCTTGTGTTCTGCTGCCACAATGCTAGGCTTCTTTGATAATGAGCTAAAGCACCATTAATTTGATCATTTGCATATTTATCTCGCCCTAATACAACTTCTAAACTAGCTTCTAACCCTGGATCTAATTTGACAGCATATAGGCGCAGTAAATCATTACGGGCTGATTCTATTTCGTGACGATGTTGGGATTTTGGATCTAATTCTAGAGAGGCATTAGATAAAAATTTTTCTGCGCCTACATCTAAAACTTTAGTAAAAATAGATTCTACCTCTTGACGGATCAAAGTAATTAAATCTACTTTTGCCATTTCAAATTTAATAGTCGTAGCAGCCCAACTTTTAAAATCGGGTGCTAATCGAGAAAGCAATGAAGCCACTTCATCTTGTAGCCATAAGACCAGTGGAAACCGAAAAGTGGTGGCATATATATCTCGCGCTTGGTTGATGGTAGTAAGTAAGTCTTCAATATGAATAATTGACTCTAGCCCCAAAACCATTACAGCTGATGGCAAAGAATCTGTGATGACAACAGGATTATCTAAAAATAATTCTGAGATTATTGTGCTATGTAAAGTTTTAGTTGATGGATCAAGAACAATTCCTTTTAAATTAATATCTTTGGTAGTTGAGCGAATATTTTCTAACATTTGCTCACGTAATTGCCCATAATTACACCGAACTAGAATTAGGGAAAATTGACCTTGCGAAAGTGCGATCGCTCGAATCAGCCTTTGCAGAGCATGCTGATTTTCGGTGGCGATCTCTCCTGTAAGTTGCCAGATTGTCATAAGTAAAAATTGAGATTGAAAGGAAAGAAAAACATCACACCAAAAATCACAAGGAAATTATGAGCTTTTTAAAATCTTATTTCTCATGGCTCATACCTTATGGATATAACTATTTTGACTAAAGATACTCTCTAGCCGTTTCCACTCTAATTCAAAATTCCTAATTATCAGAAATTTAAAATTAAAGATTTTTTGAATTTTTTATTTTTACTTTTGAAACTCTCAGATTTCTACTTTTTTTGCTGCCAAGCGAGAACTTTTTCTGTTTCTGATAATGCTGGGCTGATCCCAAACCAACGTCCTATAGGATCACGGTATTCAAACAGGTACATACTTCGCAGTAAACTCTGATAGTCAGACTCGCCTTTAACTCTCTGTTGCTGCACTACTTCAAACAACAATTCCCATTGGTATTCATCAATAGCCAATAAGAGATCATCGCGGTAGTCCTTAATTACGGCTTCCAAGCAGTTTCTCGAAAAAGGAGGATCTTGTCGTTGCAGGCAGCTATAGAGCAAACCTAATAGATTACGAATATGGCCACCACTAACGCGGCATATACGATCTAAGGTTTCGGCGTGATCGAATAACTCTGTAACTAGCGATAGTCTTTCATTCCAAGAAACTTCAGGAAAAGCTCTTGCTAGGACTAACTGGCGTAGTAGTGAAATTCCCGGTTCGTAATCGCTACCATCTCTTTGCCGCACCAGCACCATTGGTAGTACTTTAGGGGCAATGCCTCCCCCTAGACGATTTTTTAGTGTCTCGTATTCGTTCGAGAAAATTAAAGCTAAGGGGATTGTGTAAACTAGGTGGCATTTGAGTCGGCGTAACTGTTCGCCTCGGTCGATGAAGAGATATTCTGGTTGCGATCGCCCGGAGGCAACAGGACGCATATCCACTCGATCTAAGTTATCTACAATCACAACCAGTCCTTTTTGACCCCTCAGCTTTAGCTGTTCAACAGCTTTTTCTAATATCTCTTCATTAATTGCTTGCAAAATACTATTAGTACGTGGTTCCAGATATTGTCTCAGTTGATTACGCATCTGAGCGCTATCTTTAGTTTTGGCAGTAATTTTGGCAATACCCAAAGACAACTCTGCTTGTCCAGAAAGCTCTATAGGAGTTTGCAAAAAATCGCCTACTTCTTTAAACAAATTGGTAAAGTAACTAGGTTTGAGTTTGATGCCAATAGCTTCTAAACTGATGCTTACTTGCCGGGCTACACTCAACAAAATGTCGCTGACATCAATATCTGCCATGTCTAAGTCTTGACTGGACTCAAAATAAACCACATGAAATCCAGCCAATTCTAGTTCTGCCTTGAGGCGTTGCAACTCTGTTGATTTACCACAACCAATGTGACCTGTAAATAGCTGGCAGGTTGGCTCATCCGGAGAAATGCGGCTAATTGTACGTTGCAATTCTTCCACAATCTTGCAACCGCGTACGTCAGCAAAATCTATGTAGTACTGCCGATCTAACACGTTACTTATGTTTAACGTGTAGCTTGGATTACAAGCTTTATAAAAACGTGACAAATTTAGTGTCGTTTTCATGTATGTAGAGGTGTATATATTATTGTCTCTGTAAATGCAAATTAATTAGTATTTTTTATACTAAAAATCTCTAACCACTATGTATATACACGAACAGTTCACAAGCTACCTAAATCTTGTGAAGGGCGCTACTCGTGGCAGTTATCCTGCTATGAGTAACTGTTAGTGGTGTGGTAGAGATTTAATTGACCCTAATAACATTAAGCATATTTGTCCTTTTTACAGCAGCTGTTGAGATTTTGACAATCTGTAGCTTGTATTTGACTTAGCACAAACCCAGACGGCTAAGCCAATTTATCAAAAAGCTACTAAGATGACTAATGCTCAGTTTGCATAGCTGATCAGCGAGGACTTGTGTTAATTCTAGCAAGGGATACAGTAAATAGTCATGTATTGAATAATATTCAGTATATTTGCTGAGACTTTTTTGAATTTTACTTCAGCAGAACTTAATATTTTGTAATTGCTAAAAAATTTCTCATTACCGCTGAATCATTAACAAGCTTACTACTATGGGGTTTGGCTACATTTTTTGTTATTCATCCTTGTGAAAGAAGAAATTTTGGTGAATAAGTTTTGATTCGATGCAACTTTTGCCTTTGCAGCTAGCCTTCATCACTACTGTGAGCTAGTTAAAAAGCTGTATTTAGATTGTGGTAATTTTGTCAGTAACTGCGTTGTAGCTCTTTTCGTAGGTATGAACTATTATCCCACCGTCGAAAAGCTATAGTCGGTTAAAAGTAAACCCAAAAAGCTTTAATTAAGAAGAGTTACTAGCGCCACAATACTTTTGTGGCTACTCATAGTGTGCTAATAAAAGTGAAAAAATCCTGAGATAGAGTGGCAAAAATATGCCAACAAGGTTTACTAATAATTAAATGATCATACGAGTAATTAAATGATCATACGAGCGTGTTAAAGAATTGAACTGAAACTAGGAAGGGGTTTGAATGGCTGACATAGTATCAGTTTCCCGCACAGATTTAGCCCAGCGCCGTAAGAACTTACGTCGGCAGCGGCAGATGAAAATTATCCAGGCGATTTGGCGAACCTTTGCGATTAGTGGGTTGGCAGGTGGATTGCTATGGATAGCAATCCAACCAATCTGGGTGCTAAATACTCCCAAACAAATAGTGATCAAATCAGGCAATCAATTACTGTCGGATGATGCGATTCAATCACTAGTGGTGCTATCCTATCCCCAGTCTTTATGGCGGATTCAACCGTCTGCGATCGCCGAATCTTTGAAGAAACAACCAACTATTGCACAAGCGACTGTTAGCCGTCGTCTATTTCCTCCTGGACTAATCATTGAACTTCAAGAAAGAGTACCTGTAGCGATAACTCAAGCATATACTGTACAAAATCAACGCTCTAGCAATAAACAAGTAGCTGTAGGTTTACTAGATGCAAGTGGAGTTTGGATGCCTTTAGCAAGATATAAATCATTGAATCCCACGGCAAAATTTCCCACTCTCAAAGTTATTGGATTGCCACAACAATACCGTCACTACTGGCCTCAACTTTATCAAGCTATCAGCGAGAGTTCTGTGAAAGTTGCAGAAATTAATTGCCAAGATCCAGCGAATTTAATGTTGAAAACAGAACTAGGAACTGTCTATCTTGGTGTTCCAGACCCCCAGCTACCTGACAAAATCAAAGTACTTGCCCAAATGCGCCATTTACCAGCAAAAATTAATTCCAGTCAAATAGAGTATATTGATCTAAAAAATCTGGAAACTCCATTAGTACAAGTGAACCAACAAAACCGAAAGTTAACTCCTAAAAACTTGAAAAAACTCTAGGGCGCTTAATGTATGAATTCCTACAAGTAAATAAATAAGCTTTATGCTGATAAGTATATTTATTATTTTCAATTTTCCAGAAACCTACCAAAAAATCGACATTAACTTCTAATTAAAATGATCAAACCAATCATAGAATCTTGTTCAAAAGCCATAGCTCTTTAATGGTTACTCTAGCATCTAGTGATAGAGTGCAGAATGTTAGAGAATCTAATGATGATGTTTAACGTGCGAAACGTCTTTAAAACTCTTGGTTTATTGACAAGACTGCTAGGAGTTCCCATAGGATAAAATATTGCTCCTACACAATGTCCTTAGATTCTCACCAAACAACAAATTTATCAGCTATAGTCTGACAAGTAAATTCTGCTTTACTTCAAGCCTAAAGATAAGTAAATAGAGGGTAATTTTGGTGTATTTAGTTGCAATTATTTCTAATGGTAAAACCTATTAACAATATTATTAAGGCATACAAGACGCACCATAGAGCGTTTATACAAGCTACGTCATCCATTAATAATTTTGAATTTATTGAAAATATTACTGGGATTAAGTGTATACTTAGTTACTTAAATTTTGCAACAAGGTTTAACTACAAACACAGACAGAATGACTTGAAATTGCATTTTTCTTTTTTAGAAGAGTGCAAATTATACAAGATAAATACTGAATATGTGGCAGTTAAACTCAAAACAACCAATACTGTTAGTAGTAAAATTAATGACCAATTTAAATCACTGGTACAAAGGAAGGGAGGCAATTGGAAATGCGAAAAGGATAATGAACCTAATGAGCAACATAGCACTGAAGTAATAAAGATGTGCTTGAAGTTTTACAGTTCACTTTTAGATCGATGTAAGTATACTTCCGTAAAATTAGCTGACCGAGCCGCTGGGTTAAAGACTGATGTCAGACTAAATTTTCCGACTGCTAATCCTGTTATGGTTGGCAGTAGAAAGAACAATAAAGAACAATGCCATAGATTGTGGCGTGTCAAACTATAGTTGACTCTTAGGTGAATCACACCTGAAAAAGTCGTTTATCTACCTTTCTGAATCCAATGACACTTGATAATAACCAAGAGCTTACCTATAAAAATTCCCAATCTGTGGGGCAGCCAGGGTTCTCTCTGGCAGCTAACTCGACCAATCCCTTTAATAATTCTGGGTTGAACTTCGGACAAAATCACGATAATAAAAAGATTCCTGTTGAAAATAGCCGAATTGGCGAGATAGTTCCTGGTCGAGTCGCTAACATCAAAGTAATTGGTGTAGGTGGCGGCGGTGGCAATGCCGTTAACCGCATGATCGAGTCTGATGTTTCTGGAGTTGAGTTTTGGTCAATTAATACTGATGCCCAAGCCCTTACCTTAGCTGGCGCTCCCAGCAGATTGCAAATTGGGCAGAAACTGACGCGGGGTTTAGGTGCAGGTGGTAATCCTGCTATTGGTCAAAAAGCAGCTGAAGAATCACGAGATGAAATTGCCACAGCTTTAGAGGGTGCAGATTTAGTATTTATCACAGCTGGGATGGGAGGTGGTACCGGAACAGGTGCAGCTCCGATTGTGGCAGAAGTAGCAAAAGAAATGGGCGCTCTTACAGTTGGTGTAGTCACACGTCCATTTGTATTTGAAGGACGCCGCCGTACTAGCCAAGCAGAACAAGGCATTGAAGGGCTAAAAAGTAGGGTAGATACACTGATTATTATCCCTAACAATAAGCTGCTAGAAGTAATCCCTGAGCAAACGCCTGTACAGGAAGCTTTTCGCTATGCAGATGATGTGCTGCGTCAAGGCGTACAAGGAATTTCTGATATCATTACGATTCCTGGATTGGTAAACGTTGACTTTGCCGATGTCAGAGCTGTAATGGCAGATGCAGGGTCGGCATTGATGGGGATTGGCGTCAGTTCTGGGAAATCTAGAGCCAGAGAAGCGGCGATCGCAGCTATTTCTTCGCCTTTGTTAGAAAGTTCTATTGAAGGAGCCAGAGGAGTTGTCTTTAATATTACTGGTGGTACTGACCTGACTCTGCACGAGGTGAATGCCGCAGCAGAAGCAATCTATGAAGTGGTTGATCCCAACGCTAATATTATTTTTGGTGCCGTAATTGATGATAGGCTCCAGGGTGAAGTGAGAATTACCGTAATTGCTACTGGATTTACAGGTGAAGTGCAAGCAGCGCCACAACAAAACGCCGCTAATGTTAGGGTAGCGCCTACGTCAAAACGACCAGCAACACAGCAACCCACAGTTAATCCTTCAACCCCAACTCCAACACCTATTCCAGAACCAAAAGAAAAACCTGGATTGGATATACCTGATTTTCTCCGCAACAGACGTACACCAAGGAATTAAGTGATTTTAGATTTGAGATTTTAGATTAAATTTGCAGTCTCATGTCAAGCTGAACGCTTTATAAAATCTGTTAGTTCTAAATAGGGTTTCGCCAGACACAGGGGTTAGCAATCTATTGCCATCCCCAATTTTGGCAATTGTTGTCAAAGCTCTAATTAAATCCATTCAATAGCCAAGATGCTTACCCAGATAATCCAGATAGTATTTCTGAATTTTGATTTTGCGAAAAGTTCTAAGGGGGAGTAAACACTGTACGGAAAAAAGTCTGAACGAAGGCTTCTCCTTTAAAAGAAGCGCGTTAGCTCCTCGCTTTGCGTAGCTAGCAACTTCAGAGGAAGCCTCCGTTGTACCGACTAGCATAGCTTTGTCGGTTTCTAGACGCCCTTAGGACGGTTTAAGGCAGGGTAAAACTGCTTTACATTGGCGTTATTTCTCGTAAAAGCAACTGCTATGAACGGTTCGTTATTTGCAGTAAGTGTTATCAGTTTTCCCGCCTAGCAAACTTTTAAAAACGAACTTTGAATTTTGAATTGCTTAAGGTCTGTTCAACCCACTGAATGACCTGATGAGCAAGGCGAGTGCCATCTAAACGGTCAATTTCGCGAATTCCGGTAGGACTGGTGACGTTAACTTCAGTAAGGTAGCCACCAATAACATCTATGCCCACAAAAATTAAGCCGTCTTGGCGTAGGCGTTCAGCTAGTTGGGTACAAATTTCATACTCTCTTGGGGTAATCTCAGTTTGAGCTACTGTGCCACCAGTAGCCATATTATTGCGAAAATCAGTTCCGCTAGAAAGGCGATTGAGCGCACCAATAGGTTCCCCATTGAGTAAAATAATTCGCTTGTCTCCTGCTTTTGCCTCTGGTAAATACGTCTGTACCATTACTGGCACTTTACCTTGGAGGGTACTAAGTTCGACAATAGAATTGAAGTTGCGATCGCCTGATTGCAAAAATAAAATACCTTCCCCAGCTTTGTTACCCAGTGGTTTAAGAACCGTTGCTCTCTTGGCTTCGACAAATTCCCTAATAACCTGCTTATCAGCACTAACAATTGTTTCTGGAACTGCATTAGTAAACTGAAGGGCATACATTTTTTCATTTGCCCCCCGGATACCGCTAGGACTGTTAATCACCAGAGTATTCTTTTGGTCAATGTAATCCAGAATGTAGGTGGCATAGAGGTAGGAATCATTGACTGGTGGATCTGTCCGCATAAATACGGCGTCCATTGTTTCTAAAGAAGTTAAGGCACGAGCGCTCAACTTATACCAAGGATTCGCCGCTAGCCAGCGTCCCTCGACCAACTGCACTGGTACAAGTTCTACTCGCTGTAGGACAGCCCAGGCTTTGCCCTCCACCACACTCAGCAGATTTGCTTGAGTTATCCAAACTTCGTGTCCCAGGATTTGCGCTGCTTCCATTAAAGCAACACTAGTATCGTGACACGGGTCAAGTAGATGGATGGGATCAATGATAAAAGCTAGTTTCACGCTTTCTCCCTTAATCACCAGAAAACTTAATCGTTATGCAATTTAGATTATGCCCTGATGATCTTACCAATTTACCGAAACACAACCATTTAGATGGGTAATTCCTGATTGACAGACATCGCAATACCTTCTGTAGCTACACACTATTACTAGAAGCGAGTAACTCATCTAGTTTGCCTTGACGGTCTAAAGCATGGATATCGTCACAACCGCCAATATGATCATCATTGATGAAAATTTGCGGTACAGAGCGGCGTCCATTTGATCTTTGAGCCATTTTATCTCTTGCGGCCTCGTCTCCATCAATGCTGTATTCGACAAATTCAACTCCCTTGGTTTTGAGCAGACTTTTGGCACGAATACAAAACGGGCAAGTCCTCCAAGTATAAATTTCTACTTTTGCAGCCATAACTTTCTCTACTTGATTTAATACTTTTTAATTTTAGAACGTTACCACTGACTATAGGTGTCATATCACGTTTTGATTTAATCCTCAGAAGTGGCTAAATAGTTTTAAAAAATCAGAGTTAAACTTTTAACTCAAATAAACTAAGATTATTAAATATAAAATATCTATTATTTAAGATTAGCAGGTAAGATGCTCACTCTATAAGAGTTTTAAAGGATTTGGAGATACACACCTTGTATTAACAATACCTTCGCCAATTTACAAGGATGAGTTGATGTATTAACGCCTTGTTCTCAAAGGTTTGGACAAAACAATAAGTCTTAAAAATTCCTTAAAGATTTACCGCAAGCATTTTTTAACGTATTGCCCGCAGTATCAAGGGTTTGATCTTTCAAACTACCTTGTCGCTTATGAGTCTTTTTGCCAAAATTTTTGTAGGCTCTTATTTTGGCAAAGGTATTGATTAATAGAGAATATGTTTGGCAACCTTGTGCTTCTAAGAGTTGCATCTGGTATATTCCAGTGCAACTTCTACGAAAGTTTATTTAGGCTGCCACTAGAGACTTTTTCTTTGTTAGTCTCAGCGCACCTACAGCAAATAAGCCAAGAGCAGCTGTAGCTCCAGGCTCAGGTACTTTCTTTGGTGGAGGTGGCGGAGCAATATAATAAGTACTAGGTTCATTTAAAGCAGTCCCATACTGAAAACGAACATTCTGAATCTTTGTTAAATCAAAGCCAGTAGGTAGCCCTGCAAAAACGAATGTAGCAGAGTTCTTGATAAAAGTCCCCCCATTCACTGCTGGATTTGCACTATCGTAACCAGTAATAATACCGTAATTTAATTGCTGCCCACCCGAAAGACCCAAACCAGGCGATATGCCAAAACCGGCTGTACCAATACCGTAATGCTGAGTTACTGGGTTAGCTACGCCACTAGCACCACCAAGTCCACTGCTAGCGGTAGTCTTTGCAAAACCCCATTCAACTTTACTTCCTCCAACCTTGGTAAGATCGATATTAGTTCCAGTCGTTACATTATTCGTAATTACGGTTGGAGCTTTTGCTGAAGACAAAGTTAAGCTTGTTAAGGGAGAGCCAGCATAATCCCAGAAGATTCCTGTTAAGACATCAGAAGGGACTGATGCACCCGGGCCTGTATTGGTAAGGGTCAGTGTCAACTTACCTGCTATTGAATCATCAAAGACAGCTTTCGCCGCAAGGGCTGTACTGTTTCCACCTGATATTGGGTTAGTACCTGTGGCTGAAAAAGTCATGGAGGCTGCATTTGCTTTGGATATTTGCCCAGCAGTAACCATAGCTAATGCTGATACACAGCAAGTTACATAACCTACTATTTTCTTGGAATATGGCTGAGACACTCGGTTAAAACTCCTTTGTTTTATATTGAGAACATTTAAAATGTCTCAAAATAATTTTTATTAACATTACTAATGTATAAATTGGCATACAAAAATATTAATTGTCTACGCTATTTATAGTGATTGTTTAAAACTTTAATTTGGAAATAAAAAATATAACTTCTATGTATTTATTAAGTATTATTAGTATTTACACTTAAGCTTTTTAGATATTTTTTAAATAAATATGTTTGTTGATAGTAAATCTACTTTGATAACCTTTGTTTTTTCTAGCAACTGCAAATGTCAGCCGTACAAAGTAATCATATTTGCATTACTAGAGAATAGGGAGCTAGTATAATCAATCGGATTTTGTATTAAGAAGCTGTGAAGAAAGAACTTTTAGAAGTTTATATTTAGAAAGCTGTCTTCAAAGCATTTTTAACTGAAATTAATGCCAAGATTAATTTGTGATAAACCCTAAGCTGTTGCATTCCAAAATAAAGATTTCAGAATAACTATTAAGTTTTAGCTTTTGACTTTGAATAATCGTTATGAGTAATTGTGCAAGTTTCTTTGCAAAATAGCTTATCAGGAATATTTAATAATCTTTAAACAACAAGGGAAGGCGATCGCCTTCCCTTAAGTTAAAATTCAGGGTACTAATATTGGACTGTTGACGCTAAATTAACTAGCTCAACATTTATCTACTATCAACTGCATATTGAATCAGGTGAGCAAGGCGCTGGCGTAGGGTTTCTAATCCCAAACGCTGACTTGCCGAAATAAATACTGCTAGGGGAAACTCTTCTTGAGCTAGAGCTAGGGTCTCGCTATCCACTTGATCAATTTTGTTAAAAGCGACTAGCGCCGGGCCAGGAGTCACTGGCATTTGCGCTAGGATTTCTCTGACTGAGCGAATATGGCTCAACCAAGCAGGATGAGACAAATCGACTAAATGCAATAGAGCATCCGCTTCTGTGACTTCCTCCAATGTAGCTCGGAAGGCATCCATTAAAGATGCAGGCAGTTCATGTATGAAACCTACGGTATCTGTAATGAGAACTGCTTGAGGTTCATTGGTATCGATATGAGGAATAACTAAGCGGCGCGTGGTGGGATCAAGGGTGGCAAATAGCTGGTCGGCTGTATAAACTTCTGCATTGGTGAGAGTATTCAGTAAGGTAGACTTGCCAGCGTTGGTATAACCAACCAAAGCTACTGAAGGAACTTCTCGATGCTGTCGTTGTTGCCTTAGCCGTGAACGATGTGCTTGTAATTGGGTTACTTCTTGTTGCAGTCGGGAAATGCGTTTTCCAATACCACGGCGTTCAGTTTCTAGTTTAGTTTCGCCAGGGCCGCGAGTACCGATACCACCACCCAAGCGGGACATCGCTTGACCTCTACCAGTCAGGCGCGGCAACATATATTCTAACTGTGCCAGTTCTACTTGTAGTTTCCCAGCACGGGATTGAGCGCGTTGAGCAAAGATATCTAAGATCACTTCGGTGCGGTCAACTACCCGAACACCGATTTGCGCTTCTAAGTTACGGACTTGGCTAGGTGAGAGGTCACGGTCAAAGACAACTAGATTGGCTCCCAGGGTTTGTGCAGTTAGGGCGATTTCTTGCACCTTTCCTTCACCAACTACTGTCTGAGGATGAACACGCGATCGCTTTTGTTGTACTGTTTGCAATACATCTCCGCCAGCAGTATCCACTAACCTTGCCAATTCCGCTAGAGTGTCTTGGAATTGCTGAGGATTTGTTCGCTCGGTGAATAACCCTACAATTAACACGCGATCGTGGTCGGCATCTACTTCCTGAGCAATAAATTCCCGCTGGAATTCTGCTTCTAGGCCTTCTACCAACTCGATGAAATCTTCCTGTGCCAGCATATCCAAGCTCAGAGGCGGCGATACGCTGGAATATAAGGTTGAATCTTGAGCATTAATTCCTGTGGCGTTTAGCCCATGCTGAGTCAGGGCTAGCTGTTTAGTGTTTGATATCAAATGAGCTAAATAAGTTTCTTTGACATACCCAGTCGCGCCGCCTCCCCGCCGTTGAAATCCTGAGCCAGTAATGTTAAGCACAACCAGGGCATCTAATCGTTGTAATGCCATAGCTGTCAGCGCCGCATCATTTGGTGGTTCTGGCTTGAGATTGGTGGCAATACAACGGATACCACTGAGTCGTTCTGCACCGTAACGGGGTAGTTCCAGCGGTGGGATTTGCGTTTGACGCGGTGTGCCTACCCCCACGCGAATCACTTGTCCGCGACGGTTGAGGTAGGCACAAACGGGTTGATTAATTTCTGTACTAATTGCTGCCAGACGCTGGGAAAACTCAGGCGTGGTGATGCGATCGCCCGGTATGCGCTGGTGATACAGCCGCTGTAGTTGCTTTAGCTGGCTGGATTTTAAACCTTGCAAATTACCAAATATAGTCTCTATAGGCGTTTATGACCAGTCAAATGGCCCCCCGAATTCTTACTTATGTCTATTTTACAATACTGTTTGTTACTCCAAACTCTATCCAATGACGGATGCATTTTAATTTCTTATGTATTTTATACAAACTATTAAATTCACGCTAACTCAGTTGACGACGAAATCTATTAATACTGATGGACAAAAGTACTGTAGCAAAGAGTAGAAGTGCGATCGCATTCAACCAAAGTACTTCTAAGCCTACTCCTTTGAGCAGTATTCCTCGCACAATTGTTATGTAATGACGCAATGGATTCAGCAGTGACACATACTTAAGTGCCAGAGGCATACTTTCAATTGGAGAAATTGCACCAGAAAGCTGAATCAAGGGTAAATTAATAAAGAATGATGTCAATACAACTTGTTGCTGAGTGCGGCAAACCGTTGCTAACATAATTCCAATGCCAATTCCTACAAATAAATAGAGTCCTGAAAGGCCTAAAAACAGAACTAAATTTCCTTGGAATGGTACTCTAAAAACTAATCTTGCCAAACTCAAAGCTAAGATGACATCACCCATTAATAAAATAAACAATGGCACAATTTTAGCTAGTAGAATTTCCCAGGCTTCTGCTGGAGTCATTAATAATTGTTCTAGCGTCCCTGTATCTTTTTCTCGTACAACTGTGACTGAAGAAACCAAGGAACTAATGAGTGTTAAAACTAAACCTAATACTCCTGGAACAAAAAACCAACTACTTGCTAGTCCTGGATTATAAAGAAAAGTTGTTTGAGTACTAATTAATGGTGGTGTTTGATTCGGTGATAATCTTTGATTAAACTGATTAATGATTTGAGTTATGTAACCTTGTGCTATTCCAGCAGTATTAGCATCTACAGCATCGACTAAAACTTGAATGTCACTAGGTTTATCTTGAGCTAAATCACGTTTAAAATTAGGTGGAATTATTAAACCAGCAGTAATTTTACCCTGTCGTACTTGCTCACCTAAATCTTGAGTATTAAATAGATATTTTTCAGCTACAAAAACTTTATTTTCAGTCAAAGCTGAGATTAGCTCCCGGCTTTCATAAGTTTTGGCATCATCAACAATTCCTAATTTAATATAATGTACATCTGGATTAAGAGCAAATCCATAAAGTAGCATTTGAACTGTCGGAGGAATTATTAATAATACTAATGTTTCTTTACTCCTCAGTATTTGATTAAATTCTTTAATTACTAAACTAAAAAATCGGCTTTCTAAAATCCTTTTAATAAAATTCATTGTTATTTTATTGCTGAATGGGAGACAAAACAAATCAAGTAAAATTAATCTGGTAACTGCATCCGCTTTAATATTTGACGTGCTGCATTAAATAACAATAATCCTAAAATAATTAATATTAGTATTGATAACCAAACACCTGCCCAACCAGTGCCACGTACATATGCATCACGAGTAATCTCAACATAATAACGCGCTGGAACAACATAAGAAAATAATGAAAGTGGAAACGGAATATTACTAATTGGATAAATAAATCCAGATAACAGTAAAGCTGTCAAAAAACCAAGCAATGCTACAGCCTGAATAGCAGAATTTTGATTAGCAGCACGAACACCAACCAATAAACCAAACATAATACTATCTATTAAAAAAAATAATGTGCCAAATAATAATGTTGTTGGCTCTACTGCTAAAGATAATTGCCAAATTATTGAACTCATTACCATAAGCAATAAAGCTTCACTAACTCCAATGAGTAGATAAGCTAAAGCTTTCCCTAATAGCAGTTCTTCAGCGCTGAGATTAGAAGCATAGACTTGTAATATTGTCCCTTTTTCTTTCTCACGCACCATTGCGATCGCTGTTATCAGTGACGGAAAAATCCAGAGAATAACCGCGTAAACTCCAGGCACAATATACAAAGATTCTTTTCTCCCAGGATTAAACCAAAGACGGATATGGGCAACTACTTTATCAACCGAAGATTGTAAACCAGAATTCTGCAAAAAAAATCCTGTCGTTGCCTGCACACTGTTTTTGATAATACGTGCATTATTAACATCAGTCCCATCAACTAAAATCTGTACTGTGCTAGCTAAACCTGATTTAATCCGACGACTGAAATCTGGTGGAATCACTACAGCAGCTTTTGCAAAGCCCTTATCAATTGACTCTTGAGGATTTCGAATTTCAACTTTTGAAGTCTTAAAAGAATTGAAAAACGATAAATTAATATTATTAATAGGTTCAAACTGGTTTGTAGCAAATAACCGCTCAGTGTAAGCACGACTGAGAGGGCTAATATCCAAATCCTCTATGAATAAAGGAATATTTTTAGATTCTAGCCTGATAGCAAAACCGAAGATGATTAAAGTCATAAATGGCAATATAAATGCCAACGCTAATGTAAGGCGATCGCGCTGAAATTGTGCCAATTCTTTTTGACATTGAGATAAAATTCTTTTCATGGGTCAAAAGTAAAGAGTCAAGAGTCGTAGAGACGCAATTATACTCTTACGAGAAGCCGCTCTTCGAGCGTCTACGCGTCTGTACAAGAGTTAAGAGTCAGTTATTTCTCCTCCTTTTCTTCAGTGCGTTGCACAATACCAATAAATGAATCTTCAAGGGAAAAGGGAATAGGCCGTAGAGAGTAAAGATTTATCCCTTCTGTTTGTAAAATAGAGCGGATAAAAGGAATTTCTGTGTCAGGATGATCGAGAACAAGGTGTAAGCGATCGCCAAAAATTGACACTCGCCACGGTGCTAAATGAGTTTTAAGTAAATTTGAGGCATTTTGAGTTTTATCAATCACTACTTCGATTAACTGACCAGGTTGAGAAGCTTTAATTTCACTAGGTGAACCCTGTGCTACCACTTCACCCGCAACCATAAATCCCATACGGTTGCATTGTTCTGCTTCTTCTAGATAATGGGTAGTTACCAGCACTGCTGTACCCGATCTGGCAAACTCATTAATTAACCGCCAAAACTGACGACGTGCTAAAGGGTCTACTCCTGATGTCGGTTCATCTAAAAACAAGATTTCTGGTTCATGCATTACAGAAGCACCAAAAGCCACTCGTTGCTTCCATCCTCCTGGTAGTTGTCCTGTGAGCAGATTTTCTCTACCGACTAAGCCACAGGTTGTAAGTACCCAGTCAATTTTGGTGCGACGCAAACGAGTTGGTACACCATAAACCCCACAGTAAAATTCCAGATTCTGGATAATAGTTAAATCATCGTAGAGGGTAAATTTTTGGCTCATGTAGCCAATACGCTGGCGCACATTTCTGCTACGTAAATTCTGGGTTTGTCCTGCTAAAGAAATTTTGCCGGATGTTGGTTCTAATAAGCCACAGAGAATCTTAATCGTAGTTGTCTTTCCTGCACCATTAGCTCCAAGTAAACCGTAAATTTCACCATAACGAACTTCCAAATCTACACCTTTAACTGCTTGGAAGTTGCCAAAAACTTTCCTCAGTTGATTTGCACCAATAGCGATAGGTGAGGGATTGGAGATTGGAAATTGGGGGTTGGGGATTGGTGACTGGGGATTGGTGACTTGGAACTGTGGATTGAGAGGAGACAAGGGAATTTCTTTAATAATTCTTCCTTGTACCTCTTGTTTACCTTGCCCTTTTAACCCCCAGCGATGCACTGAACCTGTCGTTGGCGCAGCCTCTCGTAGAGAAGTGTCCCTAGTACCCAGTCCCCAATCACCAATCCCCTTTCTTGCACGAGGAAAAGGAATAAATTCTGGGTCGTTACCAGCTGCACGCAAGCGACTGACAAAAACATTTTCTAAGGTGGCGTCAGCAGTTTGAATGCTGTCAAGTTGTAGTTGCTGCTGAGTAAAAATTGTTTCAATTACTCTCGAAGCGATCGCAGCATCTTTAACTAGTACGTCCAAGCGATCACCAAAGGTCTGCACATCGATGATTGATGTTTGTTTACTATTTGTCGCTTTGTGTAATGCTTGTTCAGCGGCTTCGATGTGATTAGTCCGAACTTCTAATCGTTGTAAACCTAGACTCTCTCGCAACTGAGAAAGAGTACCAATTTGCTGAATCTCTCCCTCATACATTAAAGCAATGCGATCGCATCTTTCTGCTTCGTCCAAATAAGGTGTTGCTACAACTATCGTCACTCCCTCCGCTGCAATGGCGGCTAGGACATCCCAAAATTCTCGCCGCGATACGGGGTCAACTCCTGTAGTCGGCTCATCTAACAGAAGAATTTCGGGTTGGGAAATCAACGCACAGCACAAAGCTAATTTCTGCTTCATCCCACCAGAGAGGCGTCCAGCTAAGCGATCGCCAAATTTCTCCAAACTCATTAATCGCAGATATTTATGGCGACGCTGCCAAAAAAGCTTGTCTGCAACTTCATGCAATCCAGCAGTGTAACGTAAATTTTCATCAATACTTAGGTCAAGATACAGTGAGAATTGCTGTGTCAGATAACCTATGGCTAGACGAGCATCGCGGGGTAGTTTTCCTAAAACCTGGATATTACCAGCAGATGCTTCCATCACTCCACCTAAAATGTGGAATGTAGTAGTTTTCCCTGCACCATCAGGGCCAATTAAACCAAATATTTCTCCCTGCTTGACGGCGAAATCTATTCCCTTAACGGCGACTAATTTGCCATAACGTTTGAATAAATTCTCGACATTAACTACGACGTTTGTCATTTGTTATTGGGCATTTGTCATTGGTCATTGGTCATTTGTTAAAACTCAATATTGACCTTTTGAGGCTCGACGTTGACCTTTTGAACATCAACATTGACCTTCTGAGGCTCGACGTTTACCTTTTGAACCTCAACATTGACCTTCTGAGGCTCGACGTTGACCTTCTGAACATCAACATTGACCTTTTGAGGCTCGACGTTGACCTTCTGAGGCTCGACGTTGACCTTTTGAACATCAACATTGAGCTTCTGAGACTCGATGTTGACCTTCTGAACCTCAACTTTTATGTTTCAAAAGACTCCCTAATCTCCCCCAACCTCCCACTCACCTTGTTGGTGCAATACCAATCTCAGCATCTGCCGGCATTCCTGGTTTGGCTAATCCACCGGGGTTATCGATGGTGATTTTGACGCCAAAAACTTGTTTAACTCGGTCTTGCTGGAAATAAATGTTCTCAGGGGTAAAAGATGCTTGGGTATCAACGGCAGCAATTTTGGCGCTGAGGGGTTGTTTAGGGGCTGAATCTAGAAAGACCTGAGCTTCTTGACCGACTCGCAGCTTGCCAATTTCTCCTTGAGGGATAAAAGCACGCAAATAAACTGTATTGGGATTAATCACTGTCAGCAGGGTTTTGCCAGTGGTAACAACGGCTCCTGGTTCTACACTCCGACTGACAACTACGCCTTCAATCGGACTGATAACCTTGAGGTCGGCAATTTTAGATTTAGTCTCTTGCTGAGAGGCTTTAGCATTGGCGACATTAGCTTGAGCTGCTGCTAGTTTTAAGCGCGTCTGTGCCAATTGGGTACGTAACCCTGCTAGCTGGGCGTTGCGAATGGAAGGATTTAACCCTGTGCTTTGGGCTTGTGTCAATTGACCTTGTGCAGAATTAACTAATTTCCGAGCCGAAGCTACTGCTGCTTGACGTGATTTGAGGGTGGCAAAAGCAGTTTCAAAGCTAGTTTGAGCTTGGTCAAATTGTTGCTTGGTGACAGCTCCATCGCCTACTAATTTCTCGTAGCGATCGCGATTTATTTGCGCTAGTTTCAACTCAGATTTGGCTTGTTCTGCTTGAGCGATCGCTTGATCTAATTGCGCCTGTGATGAAGCTACCGATGACTCTGCCTGAAAAATCTGTCCTTTGGCATCTCCCCGCGCTTGTTGTAAATTCAGCTGATTCTCCAAAATCTGGCTTTGTAAAAGATTAATTTGCAGCCGTGCTTGTTCTTCTTCTTTTTTCATGGAATCTAAACGAGCAGCCGCACCCTGAAGTTGTGCTTGAATCTCTGCATCATCCAGCTGAACAATCACTTGATTTTTATGAACTTCATCTCCTTCCCGCACTGCTACAGACTCGATTCGCCCTGCAACTTTCGCGCCAATATCAGTTTCGTAGCCTTCAAGTCGACCGCTTACCCGTAAAACGTTAGTTTCTGAGTTTGATGAGAGAAAATACCAGATTGATATACCAATTCCTGCTAATAGTAAGACCAACAAAATTAGCAACCTGGGAGACAATTTGCGCTTTTGTTTGGCTGATTCACTACTATCAATAGGTTCTTGAGGTGGCGAAAGTGACTGAGCCATAATTTTTCTCTTTGTCCAACTGTTATTGTGTCAGCTACAGGAGAATCTAATCAGATTTTTATATTAGGTAAGTCGTGTGAGTTTATCTGAACAGATGTTTGGTTGACGGTATGTATTTATTTCCTACTGTAAAAAAAGTACTTGTTTGTAGCCAACTTAAAACATTCCTAATTGATAGTTAATCAACTAGACTGTATGGTTTGCTATTTCAGGGATTTTTGGTGCGATCGCGTTGATATTTATTTTAATTATCCGAGATTATATCCGAATATCTATGGTTTGTTAATCAAAAATAACGTAAAATATTTACTCCATAAAATGAACAATAAATGATACAAAAATGAAACAGCCAAGAGATTACAGCTTGAGAGTCACACTCAATCAAAGTGAGCTTTCTTTACTCAAGGATGAGTCAGAACGTCAGGGAGTACCAATGACTGCTGTAATCCGCCAGTTGATTCGCACTAAAATCAGCCCAGATATTAATTCTCCAAGCATTGAGTTGCAGGACGAACTACCTTCATTACCCAATATTCAGTACACGAGCAAGCCTGAACAGATATTACAGGGAGCAATGCAGGAGTTTCTCCAGCATGGGTATGCAGATACCAGCATGGAGCGAATAGCCGCAACCTCTGGAGTATCAAAGCAAACCCTGTACAGCTACTTTCGAGACAAAGAAGGACTATTCACAGCCTTAATAGAGCGAATAGTGAGCGAACGGTTTGAGTTTTTATTTAGTTCCCAAATGCTAGAAGGGGAACCAAAAGTGGTATTGCAAGAGTTAGCAATAAGTTTGCTCAACCAAATATTGAAGGATCAAAAATATATCTCTTTCATCCGCTTAGTGTTTGCGGAATCGGGGCGTTTTCCTAATTTAGCGCAAACGTTTATTCGCAATGGCTTTAAAGTTGGGATTGTGACTCTAACTCAATATTTAGCTTCTCATCCAGAACTAAAGATTTCTGACCTAGAGGCAACAGCACGGATTTTTGCCGGGACTGTGATGTCATACGTCATAACGATGGAAGTACTTCATGGCAAAGAAGTGATGCCAATGGAAAGCGATCGCTTAATTAATACTCTGGTTAACCTCGTTATTCCCCAGGTTTAAACAGTGAGCATAAAGCGATCGCTAAAGTAAAAGTAATGCAGAAAAATTTTGTACCCTAGAGTGATTCTGGTGGAGCAATATCTGTTCCTACACTAATACCCGCACTGCTAGACTTAATCCCTGGTTTAGTAGTTACGTTAGTTTTATCAGGTGACTTAGAAATAGTTGAAGAAGGCAAAGTAACTACATCTGAATTAAGTGTTTTATCAGAATATGCTTGCTGTGATATCAATGTCAATCCTCCCATCGCCCCAGCAACAAGCGCTGTATAGCTCACATATAGATGCATTGGCTTGATTGTCAAGTCCAATCCTTTGGAAGTATTTTGAGACTGATACCTAGAAGGCAAAACTGATTTAACTTTCTCAGGTACTGGTAAAGAAGCAGCCAAAGCTGTGCCATCTAGTTTTAAAGCATTTCCCATCACCCGAATAAAGCCACGAACAAAGATATCCTCTGGCAATAAATCTAACTTGCCATTCTCTATAGCCTCCATTTGATAGATTGATAAGTGAGTATAAATGTTAAGCTGTCTCAGAGAAATACGCTGAGACTCACGAGCTTGGCGTAATTTTGCACCGATTTGACGCATAGTTTCCAAACGTTGTTCGGCTACTACTATTTGTTTAGTTATTTCAGTTGTTGTAGAAGGTTGCTTCTTTGGCTTGAGCCATTTTATAAGTCTTGCTGAAGTCCTATTTTTCAGCTCATTTATTGAATTTTGAGGTGTATTCGCTAACACCTGAGATTCTAACGGCAAATTGCCGTCGCTAGTATTTGCAGACGTTGGGTTTAAATATAGTTTATCGCTTGCTACGCTGCTGGGTTTTTCTTGTTCAAGACTTGGTGAAACAGTAATATCTACTTGTTGCTTAATATCTGCAACCGTTTGTTCATTTTGTGTAAATCGCTGAAATGCTATATTAATTGCCTCTCTGCCTACTACTTTCAACAAAATATTCAGTTGTTCAGATGAAAAGCCTAGCAAATCTTGCAAGCTAGCTAAAGCATGGCGATAAGCTTTACTCTGATGTAGTTCAGCTTCTATTTCACCTAGTAGTGATTGCTTTTGGCACTGCTCTTTAGGCGATCGCAATTCATCTTCAGATATTTTAATCTCAGGATTTCCTGGAATAGATAGCAAGTATACAGGTGTCATCGTCATGGTTGAAGTTTCTCCTGGCGCCCTAATAAGAGTTGTTTAACCTGTATAATTTATTCTTAATGTTCCTAAATTATCCGGATTCTAATGTATAAAATTTCTCCAAAATCAGAAAAATAGTAAAAATTATTACCAGTGCGCTGTTAGAAATTTAAATACCTGCAACCTTGCACTTGTTGGATGAAAGACTCTATCTTTTGCACATATTGCAAACCGCCAACAACTGCTGTGTCATTATGATTTGCTCCTGAAACTAAAAATAGTTGCTTTGGTGCAATAGCTTTGGCGTAAAGTTTTTCGCTCATGAAAGCGGGTACAGTCGAATCAACAGCGCCATGAATGAATAAAACTGGCATTTTCAGCTCTGGCACTTTTTTGATAGATTCAAATCGCTGTGTCAGAATCAAATCGACAGGAAACATCCAAAAAATATTCTGATATGTTACTAAATCTCGGATAGAGGTAAAAGAGCTTTCGACAATTAGCCCAGCGGCATCTGGATATTTAACTGCTAAATCAATAGCTATTGCTCCTCCCAGAGAATGACCGTAAATAAAAATTTGCTTGGCTGGAATCTGTCGCTGCTGCACTAAGTATTTCCAAGCTGTAGCTGCATCCTGATAAACCCGCTTTTCATTTGGAAAGATACCCTGACTGCGGCCGTAACCCCGGTAATCAATCAGCAAGACCGAAAATCCTAATTGATAAAATCGGTTAGTGTGAGCTATGTTTGCACCAATATTAATCCCATTTCCGTGCAGGTACAGTAATGTTTTGGCGTTAGGCTGTTTTGCTTTTATCCACCAACCGTGAATATGTTCTACCTTACCAGTTTTAACTGGCACAGGTAACCATACCTCTTCGTAAGTAAGATTAAACAACTCTGGTGTCTTTTCAATCACGGCAGAGGGAAAAAAGATGAACCGAGGTTGTTGAATAAGCAGAAAGAGACAGATAGCAGAGTAAGCGATCGCTACAACTGTCCCTGCCCAAAGTAGCAGTTTAAACAATACTTGCATTGGAAGCTACAGTGAATTAGCAGTCATGTACTAGATTTTAATCGGTTACAAGTATTTATAAAAAATAATAATTACGCTCTTTCTGACTATGTGGGAATTTTCTAATCAGGATTAAACTGAATCTTGAAAAATTTTTTTCCTAAAAGGAATTTATTAGTAAATTTACGTATGCGTTTATCAGTAGTTTCACTCTTTAATAGTAAGGATTCATCAATACCGGGAGAAGACTGTGACGCGCTTAAATGAAGTTCAAGTAAAACAGTTCCAGGAAATCAGTACAAAGCTGCAACAAGTAAGACAAGAAAAATCCATACGTATAGAAGAAATAGCGGCTCAGACACTTATTCGACCAGCTATTTTGCTAGCTTTAGAAGAAGGGCGATATGAAGAATTGCCTGAGCTTGTTTTTGTTCAAGGATTCATCCGTCGCTACGCAGACGCCTTGGGCCTGGATGGAAGTGCTTTAACACAGAGCCTTAAAAGTAATGTTTTCTGTCTAGATACTAATTGTAAAAATCAGAATTTAGACAGAAAATCAGTTTTACACATACCTCTTTTTATTACCTATGGATTATTGTTAGCGGCTGCGTCTGCCGGGCTATTTTATACACATAATCCACAAGTTACATCCGAATCTTTGACTCCACAACTCAACGAGCAACAGTCAATGGTCAATAGCAATCAAGAACGAATAATTGACAATTAACTAGTAGAAACTCAATGTCTATTTTCAAGATATTTGCGGTTTACGTAGATGCCAAGAGGTAGATTTCTCATAAGCATAAGCCACTTGAAACAGTTGGTCTTCTCTAAGTACATTGCCAATTAGTTGCAATCCAATCGGTAGCCCTTGATCATCAAAGCCACAAGGTACGCTTAATCCTGGTAAACCAGCAAGGTTAACGGGAATAGTCATTAAGTCAACTAAATACATACTCAACGGATCTGTAGTTTTTTCTCCTGCCTTGAAAGCTGTAGTGGGAGCGGTAGGAGAGACTAGTACATCAAATTTTTGAAAAGCTTTTTGAAAGTCTTGTTTAATCAAAGTGCGGACTTTTTGAGCTTTCAGATAAAAGGCATCATAATAGCCAGCCGAAAGGGCGTAGGTTCCAATCATAATTCGGCGTTTGACTTCTGCTCCAAAACCAGTAGCGCGAGTACGAGTGTACATAGATAGTAGATTGTCTGCATCAGGCGCACGCAACCCATACTTAACACCATCGTAACGGGCTAGGTTAGCTGAGGCTTCCGATGGGGCGATGATGTAATAGCTAGGTACGCCATAGCGGAAACTGGGACAGGAAACTACATCAATCTCTGCTCCCAAATGTTGTAGTTGTTCCAGTGCTTTGGTAACAGCTTGTTCGACTACGGAGTCTAAGCCTTCACCAAAAGTTTCTTTAATTACACCGATTCTGATTTTTCCTCTGGCTTTGAGGTCTGGTTTTAAGCTAGCGGCGTAGTCAGGAATATCTACTTTCAGGCTGGTAGAGTCTTTGGGATCGTAACCTGCGATCGCACTCAATAATATCGCAGCATCTTCTACTGTCTGGGCAAATGGCCCTATTTGATCTAAAGATGAAGCGTAAGCCACTAAACCATAACGAGAAACTAGGCCATAAGTCGGTTTCATCCCCACTACACCACAAAAAGATGCAGGTTGCCGAATCGAACCACCAGTATCAGAACCAAGGGCAACAACGCATTCATCTGCCGCTACGGCTGCGGCAGATCCCCCAGAAGAACCACCCGGAACCCGTGACAAATCCCAAGGATTAGCCGTGACTTGGTAAGCAGAGTTTTCTGTGGAACCACCCATTGCAAACTCGTCTAAATTAGTTTTGCCTACCATCACCGCTCCAGAGTCCGCCAGTTTTTGCGTCACGGTTGATTCATAAGGCGGCACAAAATTTTCTAAAATTCGTGAGGCGCAGGTAGTAGGAATACCCTTAGTACACATATTGTCTTTAACGCCAATGGGAATCCCTGCAAGGATGCCAATTTCCTCTCCAGCAGCGATTTTGCCATCCACAGCACGAGCTTGCTCTAATGCTTGTTCTGCTGTCACATACAAGAAACTGTGCAATTTCGGCTCTAGAGCTTGAATGCGCTCTAGAGCTTCTTGGGTAATTTCAACGGCAGAACGTTCTTTTTTTATTAGCTGTTCGTGCAACTCGCGGATGGATGCCATGATTGCTCTCTCTATGACTCAAGTCCTTGATTTTATTACATATTGACCCAAATTGGGCATAGGGCACTTGTACTGAGCTTTGTCGAAGTATGGGGCATTAATCAATAGCTATTTTCGCTCATCTCTCTGCATCTACCCCTTCCCAACACCGTATCTAGGATTATTCAGAGGTAATACTCAATTGGCTGAGCAAGAAAGGCTGTAAGGGTCTGAGGTTTAGGAACAAAGCGATTAAACACTTAACATCATCGCGCAAATCAACTAGGTTGAGCCGTTTAAGATGCTGATTACTTTGATTAATCTATATTGAATCAGTTTCTAAGACAGCAGATAGCTGCTTTTCAAACTGTTTGTTTAGTATTTTACTAAAATTTGATAAATTGTGGCTATTTTTGTGTAAGAGTATAGCAGTGTTTGCTCGTCACAAAGTTTTGTATTATTAAGTAATATCCACTCTATAAACCTGATATTTTTATCAATTAATCAGTTTAACAAAATTTGTTTTAGGAGTAGGAAAGAATGGTTAAAATAGTCACCCGTAAATATTTAGGCAACGAGAATGTCTACGATATTGGCTTAGAACGCGACCATAATTTTGTTATCAAAAATAGTTTAATAGCTTCTAATTGTTTCAATAAATCCCATTCTACTGCCTATGGATATGTAACTTATCAAACAGCATATTTAAAAGCTAATTATCCATTAGAGTATATGGCGGCACTGTTAACAGCTAACAGTGGCGACACAGATAAAGTGCAGAGATATATTACTAACTGCACGAATATGGGGATTCCAATAGATCCGCCTGATATTAATCGCTCTGGTGTAGATTTCACGCCAACAGCAGGAAAAATTTTATTTGGATTTTCAGCGGTGCGTAATGTAGGCCAGAATGCGATCGCCTGCATTTTGTCAGCGAGGAATGAGACAGGAGAGTTTAAATCACTCGCTGATTTTTGCGATCGCGTCGATTTACGCGCTGTTAATCGCCGTACTTTGGAGTCATTGATTTACTGTGGAGCTTTTGACAAACTTGAACCGAACCGCCAACAGTTAATCAATGACTTAGAGCTAGTGTATGACTGGGCGCAATCCCGTGCTAAAGACAGGGCTAGCGGTCAAGGAAATCTTTTTGATTTATTAGGAGGTGGATTTTCTTCCGCTAATAATAAGAGAGCAAATAATGCTTTTGAAATAGCTCCTAAAGCTAAACCTGTTATGGATTTTCCCCCACAAGAAAAATTGCGGATGGAAAAAGAATTATTGGGCTTTTATGTATCAGATCATCCATTAAAATCTTTAAGGCAAATAGTACCTCTCTTAACTCCAATTAACCTTTCGCAACTTGGTGAACAAAGAGAAGATATAAAACTTTGTGCAGTTGTCATGTTAAATGGTGTCAAAAAAGTGGTCACCAAAAAAGGTGACTCAATGGCAATTTTGCAAATAGAAGATTTAACCACACAATCAGAAGCTGTAGTATTTCCCAAAACTTATGAACGTATTAGTTCTTTGCTGCAAGTAGATACCAGATTAATTATTTGGGGGAAAGTAGACCGACGAGACGAACAAACCCAATTTATTCTTGAAGACGCAGAACCAGTTGAAACAGTACAGATGGTAATGGTGGAATTGAATCCTCAACAAGCCGGAAACATTGAAGAACTACATCGCTTGAAAACAATTTTACAAGAACAGTCAGGTGATAAAGAAAAGGCAAAAATGCCGATTATCGGAATTGTACAAACTGAAAATTCTCGCAAACTTGTGCGCTTAGGTTGGCAATTTTGTGTACAAGATTCTAGAATTACCGTCCAAGCTTTGCAAAACGCCAGATTTTCTGCCCATATCAAACCGTTGATTAGTAGCCAAAGTCAGTAGCTTGATATCTTTTTTACTAACTGTCAATAGTAGATCAACTTACGCAATCAAAAAGGTAATTGTTTTTTTAGTTACTTATGCGGATGATACCTTCCTTAAGAAGTTGGTATATTTTAATGCCATGATCATTGAGGCAGCAACTGAGGTAAGGAGCTAAAACTTGATGACCGCAAATGAGCTAAATAAATTTGTTTCATACTGTAGAAGAATTCAACCCCAAACTCAAGAAGACATTAAAAAATTCTTTGAGGGGGTTATCGTGTTTCCTTATGATAAAGAACTTCTATTACAAGCTTATTTATTCCTAAATATAAAAGAGTTATTTCCTTCATGCGCTGAATTACTGTTATTTGAAAAATCTCCAATAGCAGATTATACAGATTTAGGAAAATGCGATTTTGTTTATCTAACATTTAAAGGAAATTTACTTTTAATAGAAACTAAGTTTATTGATACAGAAGCAACGGGTGCTACAGAAAGAAAAAGAAGAAATAAGCATAGAAACAAAGTATTTGAACAAGTTATTACTTTAAAAAGCCGATTTAGTGAATATTGGGATATCAGGCTGGAGCAGTTAGAATGTGGAGTCTTTACGACAGATTCAGAAATAGCTTGGCGTGGAAATGATATGAATGTTGTCACTAAATCAATATGTATTAATCATCTTGAACAATGGCGCAAAAGTTATAATAAAACTGACGCTATTTCTAATGTAATTAAACATTATTAATTTTAGTAATCGCTAGTTATCATCTGACAATTTTTAAAATACGATTTAGCTTATATATATATTGGTGAAATTGTCCGCTATATAAAATACAGCAGAATTCCGAATACAGGTGGTTGCACCTCAGCTGCGCTCGGCGACCATCGAGCGTAGCCGAGGTGAGTCAGAAATAAATCCGGCTTTATATCTAGCTTTTTAACTCAGATCCTGTAATTCATTTACTTGCAAACTGCTGTATGCTACTTGCCACCCTGCTTTAAAGCACCCTAGCCTATGGCAAGATGTATCTATGGGCGTCTACTCGCGATAACTGTACAAATTATACATGCACTGTCTCACTTCGCGCTAGCAGCACTTGTAGCAAATAATTTCTAAGATACTTCACTACGTTACCCTAAGCATCACATTTTTACGTGTATGACTGCCACTTAGTACAAGTGGTCAAAAACGTTATATATTAAATTTATAGTACATATGTACTTTTTACTGCTAAAATGCCTTACGAGTTAAGTAGCATTACAGGAGTAACTATGAAAAACATCCAAAACAGCTACAAAAGTGCCATCTCGCTGAATGTTCCTTTATTAAAACCAACAATTGTCACTACTGCGATCGCGCCACTGCAACCTCAAGAGGAAAGAATCATCAGTGGATGGGAGCGTTTAGTAGCACAAAGCGAACGTATCAACGAAATAGCAGAAGAGTTAGAAATAGCAATATTAGAGTTGAAGGCAATAGCCAGCACGCTCAAATCTCAAAAATTTCACCCACTGATAAAAGAGGGGCCAGGCAAAAACATTTGTCAGGATTTCACAGTAGGTGTTCCTTGCGTCAGAAAAAAGCCCGATGCAACATTTATCCTGACAATGCGAAAAGTTGATTTATGCCGAGCAGAGAAGGAAGCAGCGCAACTAGCACAGCAACTACGTGAGCAAACCAAAAATAAAAGACTAGCATCACAGCGACATAGAAAAAACAAGAATGAGGTAGAGACTGACACAAAGCGCTGATTTAAAAGCGTGCTAATCAACAAATCTTAAAATTATTAATATTCAACAACAGCTCACCCCTTGGGTTGTAAAAGTTATGCTGATGGAAGTGGCAGGGTGTACTTCTTGTTGAGAATTGCTAAATGCCACACTGTTATTGCCATTGACAAACTTGTTAATGGCAAAAAGATACAACTGCCCAAAGATTTGCACTTCCGTAAACACCAGAGTGCAACATCAGGTGACGATCAATCAGCGCACAAAAGAGGTAAAAAGAAGGTGTTAAGGACACTTTTAGTGATTGCCGTTGGTTTTTTACCGTCCCTGTTTTCCCTGTGGGTGATGCGTAAAACCCAATTACGGACACGCGCACGGTTAAGACAAGCAGCGATGAGTTTTCCAGTGGTACGGGTACGCCAGAATGAAAGACCTATTGAAAGTGATCGCTACTATCTAGAAGGAGTGGGTTATTTAATTGGCGACATTAGTTGCAAATTTAATGCTCGATCTGGCTATATCCGCTGTGCTGTCAATCCTGATGGGCCGTGTAATGGTTGCCGTTACTTTGAACCCAAGGAATTAGCTGGTAATGAAAAGAGAGCTTAAATAGTTAAAAATCCTAAATTTAAATAGGCAAAACTGACAGTGCGATCGCGATTGTGGATAAATTGCGCTGTCAAAGTATATCAAGCAAGATTCTTGGCGGCTTTGAGATGTTATTGACTTAGATAACATGAATGATTAAACATTGAATCTAAATTTAGCCAAAAAGCACAGTTTTTCAGATGCCTATTTACTTTTACAGTACTCGTGAACAATATGGTTGTTTCTCCAACTTTATCGCCTCACGGCTTTAAGTTGGATGGATTGTACTGGTATACGAGCGAACACTACTTTCAAGCACAAAAGTTTGTAGGCACGCCTCATGCAGAACAAATTCCCCTAGTCAGCACCCAAAGAAGCGGCGAGAAGGGACGTGAGAGAACCCGTCCCCTACGCCAAGATTGGGAACAAGTTAAAGATGACATCATGCGAAAAGCTGTCTTAGGCAAATTTAAAACCCATGCAGATATCAGAGATATTTTACTTTCTACAAGTAATGAAGAAATCGTTGAAAACTCTCCTATCGACTTTTACTGGGGTTGCGGAAGTGATGGTAGTGGTAAAAATATGTTAGGAAAAATTTTATATATTAGGAAAAATTTTAATGGAGGTGCGAGATATACTTCGTCACACCTATGATGTATAAGTTGATAATACTTGCTATAAAATAATATTGTTATTGTTACTATTAATGTTAATACTTGTCTTAAATAACACATAAATATTGTAATTAAAAGGGAGCGAATCTTAAAGTGCATAACTCAAATTAATAAAATGTAACTTTAAAAAAAAGTAAAGTTAGCTAATCACTTATTTTCTACTCAAGTCGAAAAGTTTTTTATGAACACCAATTAGATTACGTTGCCGCCATCACCTATCAAGTCATCTTTGAGAATAGGGACTTAGCCTTAGAATTATTTTATGCCTTAGAAGAAGGCGAAATTAGTTTTCCAGAAATCGCTCGTCTATATATCCAAGAACCAGAACTCCGCCGTGCTTATGGATATCAAGGTTTGCGATACCGTAAAGATTTTCGTCCAGAGATTGCAGCAGTTGTATTTGCTGCTTCTGCTCCAAAAGTTCTCAAACCAATTCAGACTCAAAAATGAGTTCATCTAATTGAGGTTCATAAAATTATTCAACCTCAATTAGATGAGCAATTACGTCAAACAATCATTACAGAATTGTTTTCTGATTGTTTACATAAACAAATTGAGCTTACGGAAATAGTTATTCAACTAGACTCTGCTGCAAATATGCAGAAAATAGCTAATTAAAGCTTAACTAGTTTAAAGCCGATAATCTTTTTGTACTTTATTCTATAAAATAATTTTTTCAAGACACATAAAGCTAATAAAATATATACTTTCATCTCCTGAATCTTTATTTTAGGCTTTCTATAATAGAATTTTATTCTAAAATTTAATCTTATGTACAAATAAATTTAATAGCTGTAACCTTTATTTAGTACTACATTTAAAGCCTGCTTTAACTATTTAATAGCGATCGCTTGATTAAACTACCTAAAAAAGAAAATAGATTTTTTATCAAACCCTAGCCTAAACTTTATATTTTCCTATAAATAGTAGAAAACGAATCATTAAAATTGAAATATGTTTTCTGGTTTTGGGAACAATAAATGTATTACAAAACTGAACAGGAAGGGTAGATGTCGAAAAACTGATGGAATCAGAGATTGCAAAATATAGTCCCCTTACCATTGTCCATAACATACGTAAAATCAGTGAAGCGGAATACAATTACCCATCAATTTGATACAAATTCCCAAGCAGGAAATCTATTTACACAAGGCAGTGACGGCCAGTTGTCAGATGCATCTAAGCTAATGCGGCAAGGAATTCAACAGCAGAAGGCTGGTGACTTCATCGCCTCCATAAAATCTTTACAACAATCCTTAATGCTGTTTACAACAATAGGGAATAAGCAAAAACAAGCACAAGTCCTTTCTTGTTTAGGATTGGTAACTTATACCGCGGGGGATTACAAAAATAGTATCTCTTACTCTCAGCAGTGTTTATCTTTGATTGAAGATACTTCAGATTTAGGGTTAAAGATGCAAGTATTTTCCCATTTAGGTAATGCTTATCGTCACTTGAATGAACATCAAAAGGCAATTGAGTTTCTAGAAAAGTGTTTGAAAATAACCCAGCAGCTACAAGATAAACGGAGTCAAGTGGCGGCACTGAATAATTTGGGACTGGTGTATAAAGCTTTGGGTAACTTTATCCAAGCGATTGAGTATCAGCAGCAAAGCCTAGAAATTGTACAGGAACTCAAAGACAATTGGGGGCAGGAACAGGTACTAAAGAATCTGGGTAATGCTTGGTATGCTTTGGATAACTACCCAAAAGCGATCGCTTACTATGAGCAGTGTGTAGTAATAGCACGTTCCTTAAAAAATTTTCGCAGTGCTTCTCAGGTATTAAAAAACTTGGGTAATGCTTGTTACGCTTTGGGGGATTATGCCAGAGCTATTAAATATTATCAAGACCGTTTGCAATTAGCTAAAGAAATTCAAGATAAGCGTGCTGAGGAACAGTCTTTGGGCAGTTTAGGAGTTGCTTGTGAAGCGTTGGGTGACTATACCAAAGCTATTTTATATTATGAAGAACGTTTGCTCTTAGCCAGGACAATCAAAGATCATCGCTGTGAAGAACAAGCCCTTGCTAGTTTAAGAGTCACTTGCTACGCCTTGGGTGATTACGCCAAAGCCATGCAATACCAACAGGAGGCATATCCAAATAGTTAGAAAAAAAGAGGAGGAAACAATTAAAAATTAAAAATTAAAAATTTAAACCCACATTCCAAATTACTTTTAAAGCTACATTTCTCCTACTCTCTTTTGTTGCTGAAGATACATGAGAACTTCTAATGTATCTACTTGAGGAAATTCTGTGTAAAAATTACTCACACTCATGAAGGGTTCTGGCGTCTCCAAGACAATTACCCGATCGCCCCACTGACTCAACCAAGGCAGCAAATTCTGGGGCGCTACTGGAGTACAAAGCCAAACTGCTGCTGGTGAAAGTGCTTTAATAGCAGTTGCAGCTACTGCTATCGTCATACCAGTGGCAATACCATCATCAACCAAGATCAGCGTAGCACCTTCTGTGTTTACCTGGGGACAAGCAGGGCTTAATTGAGCCTCCAAAAACTTAGCTTGATTGATAGCTTCATTTAAAGCTAGTTGCCGCCACCGCGAATTATCTTTTGGGTGCAATAGCTTTTGCTGAGTCCAAAGAATGTGTTCAGAGGTAGTCACTGCACCAATTGCTAACTCTGGATTATCTGGATGACTAATCTTTTTCGCCACAACTATTGTCAACGGACAATTTAAAAGACTTGCTATTGGTGCTGCTATTGGCACACCTCCTCTTGGTAAAGCATAGATAATTGGCATAGGCTTTACCCCAGAATCAATAGCTTGCTGAGTCAAAACATCATGAATCACTCGTGCCAATTCCTCACCTGCATGAGTGCGATCGGCAAAAAATGGAGTATTCGACATGGTTGCCCCCAGCCCTTCAGGACGGCACTGCTTTATATCATGACTGAATTTGGCTCAAATTAACTGATACAATAGTATTTGTGCAAATATCTCAGTATTCAGCAAAAGTCTATCTATAAAAACAGACAATATAGCTGGTGCTGAAGCCAATATCCTGATTTTCATGAGCAGCGAAAACCAACTCAGCCTCTTTGACGATTCAACCTTTAACCAACGAGAGCTGATACCCACAGACGCCAAAATTCCTATCCTTCCCGGAACCTACTCCAGCATCACCGAGTTGGCACAGCATTGCAATCATTGCCATCGTTGTGTTTTGGGAGACACTCGTACCCATGCTGTTGTTGGACGCGGCAATCTTAAAGCGCCCATCATGATTGTGGGAGAAGCACCAGGACAAAATGAAGACGAAACAGGTTTACCATTTGTTGGCAAATCAGGGCAATTGCTAGAAAAAATTCTGGCATCTGTAAATTTGTCTACTGAAAATGATGTGTATATCGCCAACATCAATAAATGCCGCCCACCAAATAACCGAGTTCCAACTACAGATGAAATGGGTGCTTGCAAACCCTATTTATTGGAACAAATTCGCTTAGTTGATCCAAAAATAATTCTTTTAACAGGTGCGACTGCACTCAAAGGTTTAACTGGTGATAAGCGGGCAATTACAAAAATCCGCGGACAGTGGTTGGAATGGGAAGGACGTTTGTGTATGCCAATTTTCCATCCTTCCTACTTGTTACGTAACCCTTCTAAGGAAAAAGGTGGGCCTAAGTGGTTGATGTGGCAGGATATTCAAGCAGTGCGTGCCAAGGTAGATGAAATCAGGAAAATATAGATAAGAAAACTGAAGTATACATCAACTCAGTAAATAGTTAATAGGTAATTTGTTACCTTGGGCTGGGGAACAGATTGAACAAGAACGCCAGCAAAAAGAACGACTGATTGCTTACTTACAATCTTAGGGTCTTGATCCGAATAATTTGCCCTTGTTCGAGTAGAAAGTAAATTGCGATCGCTTATTTAATTGACCTTCTGATTTATCCTGTGCCTAATTTGCAGCACGTATCCGCACACTTCCGGCTTGACAATCACGTAACCAGGTTTTCACTCCTTGAGCGATCGCACCATTGCTACTATCCCGTGGCGGAGATAGTGGTTGTCCTGGTGAATCAGAACCAGTTTGAGAAAACATCATCACTACACGCCAACCACTGTTAGTTTTGGTCAATAACAGCCAGTGAAATTCTTGGGATTCTACTGCTTTTTTACCTATATACTGCCGCACCAAAGTAGTAAAAAAAACTTGCTCTACTCCGCTATTTTTATTAGATGTATCTGCGGTATATTCTTCAGAGTTTAAGGGCAAGGGGGTAAACTCAGGTTTTCCCGCAACTAGCATATAACTGTAAACGTCACCGCTTCTTTTGAGGCGACGGGAGCGTTGAGTGGCTCGATTAGCGTAGTTGGGCAAATCTTGCAGTAGCTGTATAGTTAATGTTTCTAAATTTTGCTCAGCACATAAAGACCTCGCCGCACTATTGACGCTACCCCTCTGTGCTAGCAAAGAGGGGTTAGGAGTAATGTTCGAAAACGCTGAGTTATTAACACTATTTGCTGCTACAAGCCAGAAGCTACAAGCAACAAACCACAAACCATAGTTTCTTTTCCAGATTCCTGACTTCATGCGATCGCTGTTAATTCTTCAGAAATGCTCTGCCAAGCTAACCCAGGATCACTTGCAGCAGTAATTGGACGCCCAATCACTAAATAATCTGCACCAGCTTGCATAGCTTGCGCTGGGGTAAGCGATCGCTTTTGATCTCCCATGTCTGCCCAAATTGGTCTTACCCCCGGACAAACCAGCAAAAAATCATTTCCACAAGTGTCTCGCAGTTGTGCCACTTCTTGAGGCGAACAAACTGCCCCATCTACTCCCGTCTCTTTAGCTAGCAGTGCCATTTCTAAGATGTATTCTGGCAATTCTAAGGGAATTTTTAAATCAAAAGCTAATTGCCTAGCAGAAATGCTTGTCAGCAGAGTAATAGCAATTAATTTCGGGGGTTTTAGACCCACTTGTGCAGCCCCTGACTGCGCCGCCTCAGTTGCAGCTTTCAAGGCATCCCTACCACACGTAGTATGGATAGTTAATAAATCTACGCCATAACGAGCTGCACTACGGCAAGCACCAGCCACAGTGTTGGGGATGTCGTCAAACTTTAAATCTAAGAAAATGCGCTTGTTCCGAGACTTAAGCAATTCTAGTATTCTCGGCCCTGTACTGGTAAACAACTCTAAGCCGACTTTCCAAAAACCAACTTGTGGAAGTTGATCTACAAGAGCGATCGCACTTTGCTCATCAGGCACATCCAAAGCTACAATAATTCGTTCTTCTGGCTTCATTCCCTACTCCCTACTCCCCATTCCCTACTTCACCAATCGCACAAACTTATTTTTTCCCACTTGTAAAACTTTACCTTCTAACTCAGTGGAAGCAGCAAAAGTTGTATCAACATCGGTAATGCGATCGCCATCTAAGCGCACTCCTCCCTCTTGAATTTTTCGCTTTCCTTCCCCTGTACTTTTACACAAAC
This sequence comes from Nostoc sp. UHCC 0302, assembly GCF_038096175.1. Lineage (NCBI taxonomy): Bacteria > Bacillati > Cyanobacteriota > Cyanophyceae > Nostocales > Nostocaceae > Nostoc > Nostoc sp. UHCC 0302. The sequence goes on along the minus strand of NZ_CP151099.1, from coordinate 7,721,810 downwards.
CACTAACATTGAGAATATATGCTAACTTAGCGGGATGCTGCACACCAGCTAAAGAAAATTCTGGAACTGCACCTTCTTTACCACCAGTTTTTGCTGCTTCTTTAGCCTCATTAGCTGCTGTTTCGCCGTGGTACTGTTTGACAACTTCCCATGCTAAAAGTGTTTGGCGATCGCGGGGATTTTCTGGCAATTTATCCAAAGGTAAATCTGTCAGCAGTTCAAAATACTGCTCCAACAATTTATCTGGAACTCCCTGTAACTTCTGATACTTTTGTCCAGGATGTTCTGCCAAACCTACATAATTACCTAGAGACTTGGACATTTTTTGCTCCCCATCTGTACCAATTAAAATTGGTAGCAGCATTCCAAACTGGGGCTTTAGACCAAAATGGCGCTGTAAATCTCTGCCGACAGCAATGTTAAACTTCTGATCAGTACCTCCTAATTCGACATCTGCCTCAACTGCTACAGAATCAAAACCTTGCATTAAAGGGTACAGGAACTCATGGAGAAAAATTGGATTCTCTTTTTTATAGCGTTCGGCAAATCCTTCCTTAGCCAACATCTGCCCCACCGTCATCGTGGAGAGTAACTCCAAAATTTTCCCTAAGTTAAGCTGGGAGAGCCATTCGGAGTTATAACGCACCTCTAACCTTCCTGGTGTGTCAAAATCCAAGATAGGGCGCATTTGGTCAAGATAACTCTGAGCGTTTTGTGCTACCTCAGCTTCTGTAAGCTGACGCCGTACATCAGATTTGCCCGTCGGGTCACCAATACGTGCTGTAAAATCACCAATAATTAAAACTGCTGTATGACCTGCATCCTGAAACGCTCGCAGTTTTCGCACTGGTATGCTATGACCAAGATGAATATCAGCACCTGTGGGGTCAATTCCCAATTTTACCCTTAAAGGTTGGTTTGTAGTGAGTAAGCGCTTTTCTAAACTTTCACTTTCGCTGTTAGCATCAATTGGTTGTGGAAAAACTTCTACTACACCACGACGCAGCCAAGCGAAATTTTGCGCCATACTAGGAGATTCAATATTAGCTATGCTTTGCACTTTAGAAGTTAAGTTGGTTATATTCACTAGCAATTTGTCCAGTTTCTCATCTGCCAGACTACTATAATTGCAAAAAATTAACCGCCTTGCTTCGCTTTAATGAATTACAGTTATATTTACAAGTGAGGAAGTGAAAACGCCGTGTCTTCGTCTAGGACTTTTGAAGATAAGCAGCCACAAAATCGGGCTTCATCAGGTTTTGATTTTTTGAAAGGAGTAGGTCAGGTAACTGGCGGTACTCTGTTATCAATCACCTTGCTGGCAAGTTCTATTGTAGCCGGAGGACTGGTTGGTTTAGCAATTAGTTTCCGTAATTTGCCAGATGTCCGACAGCTACGTAACTTTTTTCCCTCAGAAACAACTTATATCTATGACATTAAGGGCAAACTCTTAGCAGGTGTCCACGGGGAAGCCAATCGAGAAGTCGTACCGCTAGATAAAATTTCTCCGAACCTGAAACGAGCAGTATTAGCCAGTGAAGATAGTCATTTCTACGATCACCACGGTATTAACCCTACTGGTGTTGGGCGTGCTGTTGTAGTCAACTGGGCAGCAGGTGGAGTCCGAGAAGGTGGCTCTACCATTACTATGCAGTTGGTGAAAAACCTGTTTTTGTCCCAAAAGCGTGCCTTTACCCGGAAGTTAGCAGAAGGGGTACTAGCAATTCGCTTAGAGCAAATTCTCAGTAAAGACCAAATTTTGGAGATGTACCTCAATCAAGTTTATTGGGGACACAACAACTACGGTGTACAAACGGCAGCACGCAGTTATTTTAACAAATCAGCAGAATATTTAAATCTAGGTGAATCGGCAATGATGGCCGGTTTGATCCAAGCGCCAGAAGAATTCAGTCCGTTTGTAAGCATGAAGCTGGCAAAACAAAAACAAAAAGAAGTGCTGGGACGGATGCTGGAATTAAATTGGATTAACCAGCAAGAATACGATGACGCCCTCAAGCAAGAAATCAAACTTGGTAAAATCAAGTCGTTTCAAGGTAGCGCACTACCTTATGTAACTAATACTGTCTCCCAGGAGTTGGCTAAGAAGTTTGGGCGTGACACACTGCTTAAAGGTGGAATGCGGGTGCAAACAACTGTTGATGCCAACTTCCAAATTATGGCAGAAGAAACAGTTAGGAAGTGGCACAAAACATTAGAGGGCAATGGATTATCTAAGAATCAAATGGCTTTAGTAGCTATTGATCCGCGGACACATTTTATCAAAGCATTGGTGGGTGGGGTAGATTCCAAAACCAGCGAATTCAACCGTGCAACCCAAGCTCAGCGTCAGCCAGGATCTTCTTTTAAGCCATTTGTATACTATACTGCCTTTGCTAGCGGGAAATTTGGTCCAGACTCAACAGTGGTCGATGCTCCAGTCAGCTATCGAGATGGTAATGGTTGGTATTATCCGAAAAACTATGATGGTGGCTTTAGCGGAGCGATGACAATTCGTACTGCCATATCGCAGTCTCGTAATATCCCCGTGATTAAAGTTGGTAAGGCTGTAGGGATGAACAGAGTAATCGAAACCTGCCGCACTTTGGGAATTATGAGTCCAATGGCTCCGGTGAGTTCTTTGCCACTAGGAGCGATTGGTGTCACACCTCTAGAAATGGCTAGTGCTTATGCAACCTTTGCCAATTATGGCTGGCAGTCACCACCAACGATAATTGCTCGCGTTACTGATAGTAGTGGCAATGTATTGCTAGACAACACACCGAAACCTCAGCTAATTCTCGATCCTTGGGCATCAGCTGCAATTCTTGATGTCATGCAATCGGTAGTTAACAGTGGTACTGGTAAAAATGCTGCTCTAAGTGATCGCCCAGCTGCTGGTAAGACAGGAACAACCTCTTCAGAAAAGGATATCTGGTTTGTAGGTACTGTACCCCAATTAACAACTGCTGTGTGGGTGGGTAGAGACAACAACACACAACTGGCTCACGGTGCAACGGGTGGGGTTATGGTTGCTCCTATCTGGCGTGATTTCATGCAGAAAGCTCTCAAAGGCGTGCCAGTAGAAAAGTTTAAACCGCCTTCCCAATTTACTCGTCCCAAGTCAAATTAGGGATTAGGGTCTGGTTACTGGGGACTGGGTATTAGATATTGAGAGTAGACAATGAAATTTCTTCAATAATTCTCCCTTGTCTCCCTTGTCCTCTTAACCCCCAATCACCAGCCCCCAGTCCCCAGTTCCCTCTATGGCTGCGCTTCTAACTCAGCTTTCATCCGTTCCAAGGTGAGGTGCATTTGATCAAACATTTGTTGTGGGGTGACGCCAAACTGACCCAGCTGAGTTTTAAGTTGCTCTACTGTCATTTGTGCCATGAAATCTTCTGATAGCTCAAAGCGCTTCATAAAGATACGATACCGATCCATCATGGCTTCCATTTGCTCAATAAACAGCTTTTTACCTTCGCGGTCAAATTTGCCGTAGTTATTGCCAAGCGAGATCAGCGCTTGATAATTGTCAAACAACTGCTTTGCTTCTTGCTGAACTATCTCAGAGTCGAAGAATCCCATAATACTTATATTCAACTAAGTACTGACACTCAGTAGTTTATAGTTTTACTCTTAGTTTTTATTTTAGTCTATGGGAATAATCTCAGGAACAAGCTTCGGTTTTAGTACGGTTTTTTACCGAAATTTCAACACTTGACTTGAGAACGATTCTTCGGTGCAAATAAGCTTAATAAAGCTGCAATACTCACAGCTTTGGCCATTGATTGAGGATTGACGTTTTCACTTGGATTAATTTTCAGTCTGGACGCATATTTTAAAGCTAGTGAATGTTGGGGATTAAGTTTTAGTGCTTGACGTAGATAAACTCTAGCCATACCTGGGAATTTCTGTTGAAGATGGACTAAACCTAATAAAGCATGATAATCGCTGTTATTTGGCTCTAACTTGATGGCATCGCGCAGTTCTTGCACAGCTAATGACCAATTAGTTAATCGGACATATTCAATAGCTCGCTCGTAGTGGCGTTGAGCATAGTTTTTCAGAACTGGTTTGACATTAGTTTTATCACATAGTATTAATTCAACTGGCTTGACTTGCACCTCAATAATGCCAGAAGCAGGTTCTGGCGGCAAAAACACCTCAGTTTTGTGCAAGCGTAAGTAAACTAAATTCAGTATGCTGATCTGTTTAGTTACAACAGAGAATTGATGGAGTGATTTATATTGAGCTACTGCATAGGAAGCGATCGCTTCTTCATAAAAAAATTCTGCTTCTAGTGCAGACATTTCCATCAGTTCTTGAGCTAAAGGACTTTGAATAAACTTAGCTTGCTGCTCCCATCCCCGCAGTATAGCAATAGCGCTACAACGCTTTTGTCTATGCTTTATTTTTTCATAAGCTGGATTGATCAAATGGCTAAATATTGCCGCTGCTAATTCTCGATCTGGATTGTGGCTGGCGGCGTAGCGATCGGGATGTAGCAGCTTTGCTAAAGTGTGATAACGTTTGAGAATCTGGCGTTCATCAGCAGTCACAGAAATTCCCAGCACAGCATAAGGGTCAAAAAGCTGTTTAAGCCATTGTGGTGGGAGAAAGGTCTGTGACATTGTGGTAAGTAATATGAGCCGTTGAGAACTAAAACTTAGCATCAAAGCTCAATTTACCGTTATGAGAAACTTACTCAAATTTACCCAAACAGTGGTAACTGTACTTAAGTATGCTTGATTGTAAAGGTGGGCAGAGACTGAGCATTAGTGATTAAATTTCTATTCCCCATTCGTGCTTGCCCCTATGCCTTTTTCAATAGAATAGATTCAGACGTTTACTAATAAGTATGAATTATTAAATGTTTAATTAATCAAGGTGCTTTGCTACTACGGCTATCTTAATTGTAGAAACTTTGGTAATAGATTTATAAGAATATGTTGACTAAGCGAAAAAGCCGAAGCGTTGCCGCCATTTTAGCTTTTTCTGGCACGCTGACAATTTCAGGACTACATAAATTTTATTTAGGGCAGCCTTTGTGGGGTATTTTGTATGTCTTGCTTTCTTGGACGCCAATACCCAAGGTAGCTAGTGCGATTGAAGGAGTTTGGTACTTAGCCCAAGACGAAGAAGCTTTTGATCGTCATTTTAACTTAGGTAAGTCAGTAATCAGGAACTCCCAACAGGCAAATCAAGTAGGAGCGATAGCTAATGCCTTGCGTGAGTTAGATGCTCTCCGCCAAGATGGATTGATTTCTGAGTATGAATTTGAGCAAAAACGCCGCCAGATGCTAGACCAGATTTCTTGACGCAAGCGACAATCATGAATAACTGGCTACCTTTGAATTCCAAATTACAAAAACTTCGTGCCAAGCTCCTTAAAGACCCATACTATCGACTACAATCTGGGGAAGAAATTCAGATGGCGGCAGAGTTGGGTATCCGCATTGATGCCAATCAAGCCGCTGTAGATGATTGGTTACGTCTACCTGGGTTGTCAATTCATCAAGCGCGATCACTGGTAGAACTTTCACGTTTTGGTGTTAAATTTTACTGTATAGAAGATATCGCTGCGGCTTTGAGTATGCCAGCACAAAGACTAGAGCCACTTAAACCGCTGCTAAGTTTTAATTACTATGATGACGAATCTTTAAGCAATTTTACTCAATCAATCAATCCAAATACTGCTACAGTTGAGAAGCTAGTACAAATTCCATTTATAGATTTGTCTCTGGCGCAAGCAGTAGTCAAAAATCGCCAAGCAGCTGGGCCTTACCGTAACCTAGTAGATTTCCAGCAACGCCTAGAATTACACGGTGATGCGATCGCCCAACTGATGTACTACTTAAGGTTTTAGTTAGAAGTTAGCAATTTAGAAGCCTAAACTGTAATAACTCCTGACTCTTTAAATAAACCCAATACGGTCGAGAGGCCAAAAGCGAAATGCAGCGCGACCAATAATATTTTTTCTAGGTAAAAATCCCCAGTAGCGAGAGTCATTGCTATCGTTGCGATTATCACCCATAACAAACAACTCGTCTTCAGGGACTTTGACTGGTGGAAATGGCTGATTTGGTGGTTCAGCAATGTAGTCTTCTGACAAGGGTCGACTATTAAGGTAAACTTTACCACCAGTAATGTTAATTACTTCTCCAGGTTGACCAATTACCCGCTTAATAAAAGCTTGGTCTTTGGGATATCCTCGACGTTGTAGTTCTGCTGGTGGCTGAAAAACAATAATATCTCCAGTTTTAGGAAGGTGAAGACGGTAGGAGACTTTTTCCACCACTAGGCGATCGCCTGTATGTAGAGTAGGTAACATCGAGTCAGAAGGGATGTAGCGCGGTTCGGCGATAAAAGTCCGAATCAAGATTGCCAAAGACAAGGCGATCGCAATTAAAGTTAGATTTTCCTGCCAACTCCGCCATACTTTTGAAGATTTAGGAGCTTCTTTAGCATCACTTTCGTGAAGAGTCATAAAATTTTTCAGCCAATTAAAAAAGTGGGACAAATACCTTGATTATTTTGACGCTCAAGGTATACTCATAACCAAGTTGGGTTTTGCAACGACCCATACAAATATTAATAATACGGTGATCGCATCTACCAAAGTTGAGCAAGATGATTGTAAATAAACTATAACTTGCCTAAAGCGATACAAGCTTAAGATTAGAACTGATGCATAGATTATTGAATCTCCTGATCTTAATTGCTGCAATTATAAAGCAAGGTTTTAGCTGATTCTCAATTTTGTCTTCTCTAGAAAAAGTTAGTCACCAAACTGGTGAGTGGGATAGCCTGTCGGTTTTTTATAGGAGTGAAAGATGGGCTATTGAATGGCACAATATCACAAATTGTTGTGTAATGATAAACTCTGTCTCGAACACTAGTATAGAGCAATTTAACCTGGATAATAGCTTGAGGCTTAAATTATGAAGTATGCGACGCCAATAAGTTATCACTTATCTTAAGTTTCAATAAACCACTAAATTTTTTGCTAAAACTCTACTTTAAATTGACTTCAGAAATATTGTTAAAAACAAGATTATACTGCCCTCGATCAACATAATACTTCGCCAGCATATTCTCTAAATCGTCATAAAAACGCACCTCAATACCGGCAGCTTGAGTAATCCACTGAGCGTTATGAAAATATTGTTGTATTGAGAAATCCTGTGCAGGATAAGTACAACACCAAGCTGACCACTCAATTGCTATCCAGGTATAGCCTTCAGCATTAAGCAAATGTTTGATCGCGTAAGTGCCGTTTCCACCTTGTCCAGCCTGATTACCCACTTTAACAGTAATACGCTGTATGGTTCCAACAAAAGGTGGATAATCTAACCAATCAAGTAAGTTAATTCTTTTCCTACTTTTTAATTCCTCAAGGAAAGGTGACAAGTTTTTGCTTTCAGTGAGAATATATAAATGCTCTACTGCACGAGTTAAGGCAACATAAAAAAGACGACGCTCCTCACTAACTACTTGCTCAATGCTATCACCGAAAACACGACTAAACATCAAATCAGGGTGTATTAATGGGTAACAACGAGGGACAGCATCAATTATTATAACCACATCATTCTGAAGACCTTTATACTTGTGAGCGGTTGATATGCTTACAGCCTTTCTTGATTCTTCAGAAAGGTAGGAGTGTAGCAAATTTAAGAAGCTGTCGAGTACGCCATCTCTTGATGTACGTTTACCATAATTCACGTACCAAGGTAAACTATTCTTTCGGCTAAGTAAAACTACATTTTTTCCATCTTTGATAGTTTTGTCCACTAAGCGCAATATGGCAGGTGTTATACTATCCCCCGAATGCTCCTCTTGCTCCTTGGAAGTTAGATTAAATTGTCCCATATCAGCAATTTCAACCGTTCCAAATATACCTTTATGGGCGCGAGCGGGAGTACCCAATCCATACATCAATGTGTTACCGATATCGACAATTGAAGTAGCAGAACGGTAATTAGTAGCTATATTGAGTTTTTGCGAAGGCTGGAAAAACTGCGCGAAATTCTGGTAAAAGCGAAGGTCAGAACCAGCAAAACCATTAATTGCTTGCCAATCATCACCAACACAGAAAAATTGTGCTTGAGAATTTTGTTCTCTAATTGCTTCTATTAAATGGTGGAAGAGTTCTGAGAAATCTTGATATTCATCAATCAGTATGTATCGAAGACACTTTAAATCGCCAGTGCCAGATTTGCGACGAAATACAGTTTGTCCTGATGCGATCGCTGTGGCAGCTTTTTGCATCAGTCCATCAAAATCATCCTCGCCTGTTGTCTGAAGGTGTTGTAAATAGGACTGATAAAACTTTTGTGCAAGCTCCAAAAAGCGCTGCTCGACATCACTAGCACACTTATGATTATCAACTAGAGAGGCTAATTCTTCTGAAGTGAGGGATAGTTTCCGACAACGCTGGATAAATCCTTCTACTACTTGAGTAAAACGGTCTATAACTCTAAGTTTAGTTTTCTTCCAAATCTCGTCTTCACTCAAGCGATCGCACCTAATACCATAACTTTCAAGATATCGCTTAAGTAAAGCACAAAAATCTTCAACTCCCTCAAATCTGAGGGTTGTGGGGGATAATTCCACAAAATGCCAGTTAGGATGATTTCGCCAATATTCTCGCTTTTGTTCTGACATGATATCGTAATCTGGATCACCTTCTAGCCCAAAATATTCAATAACTATCCCCTGATTCTCTCCAGTAACAATTGTAAAATCAGGGCGGTAATTAATGCCATCCCACCAAAAGTTACGCTCGTATTTGTATGTAATATTGTGTTCCAATAAAAAATTCGCAATTACTTTCTCACCAAAAGACTTGTAGTAGTTTCCGTCAAGCCCTTCTCTTGGTAACGAGCGACGGTAACACAATATTTCTTCAGGACTTTTATTATAATCACCCCAAGCAATGCGCTCCCAGTCTTCACGAAGGTTCGCCATCATCAAAACGCGAATTTTTTCATAAACATCTGGCTTGCGGTGATACTCATAAATTACAGTCTGTAAAGCTTGGGCTTTGTTCTGTTGTCCATCTGATTCATTGAAAAGAATACTTTTTTCTGGATGAACTAAAGCGTATGCTAATGCATGGAAAGTCATTACATGAGGAATAGAGCTTTGTAATTGTAGAGTAAGGCGCTCTCGTATTTCTTCCGCAGCCTTGCGATTGAAAGCTAAAAGTAATATTTCATTGGGTGCAATACCGCAATGTTTTTGTAAAAATAAAGCTCGATTGACCAATGTTGAAGTTTTGCCACTTCCAGCCCGTGCTACTACTTGTATATGACCTTTCACAGCACCAATTGCTGCTGCTTGCTCAAGGTCAGGTGAGGTATTTAAGTTGGTTTGTACCCAAGATTGCACATAACTTAATTTTTCATATTGGTATTCTTTAAATGATATGTGTTCAGGACATTTAATTTGATAGAAGTTATCAGCATTCAGAAAATTTTGTTCAAACTGGTTTTTTAAGTTTTCAAGTAAAACCTGTTTTTCTGCTTTTCGTCTTTGTGCGTCCTTTACTTCTTGCTCTTTTCGGACTAATTCAAAAATTTATTGACGAGAAAGAGGTGGTGATATATTGCTAAATTTTCTAAGAAATTGCTCCTTTTTATATCTAAAAATTAATCCATCTCTGTATTCTATTTCGAATGACACTTCTGATGTTTTTAGTTGATATACTGCATAAACTTTTCCTTGAGTATAATACTTTACTCCTGCTAGATTTCGTTTTTGATCTTGATATTTAACTTCTTCTTTAAGGCGGCTAACTTATTTTTTATGCAGCAGCCTCCAGAGGTTATCGTTATCACCAATAACTTCTGCAAAACTTTGAACATTGTCAATCTGTAAACTGTTATCCATACTCTGTTTTACTCTCACTCAACTGCTTGCAGCTACTTAAGCCCCTATTTTTAGTTTTCCCGCAGACAGAGCATAATTAACAACGAAGCAGAAATTATAGAAGGGAAAAGTTTAGATTCATCTGCTTTTTGTGTTTTTGCCATATTGGTAAACAACCAAAAAACGGCAGATAAGTTTTGTCTTCTACCGTTTTTTGAATATTGATTTTTATCTACTCATTGAAATGGAGAACTGAAACTTACTTTTAACATCACTCTTCTATCAGCTGTCTCAGTTTATCCATATTCAAGGAAAACTTTAGTTCACTATTTTGCTGTTCTACTTGCGCCGCTTAAAAATTTTGATAAATCTCTTCACGCCTTTCTTCTCGTAGGTATTGCTGCAATAACAGTTGAATTTCTAATACCGTTTCTCTAAAATATGGCGACAGATTCAACACTTCGGCTACGCTCAGCTTCAATTAGGCAAGGAATTGCGCTTAAGCGCTACTACAAACGATGTGTTGCTTTCATTTAGATAATTGGTATAACTTCTCTTCACTGGAAAGACTTTTAATTGCTTCAACTACATCACTGTAGATCATAACTTGGAAAACTTTTTAGTGCTTATCGGATAAATCTAACATGGTAACGATAAAGCTAAAATTTTAAATCTTACTCAACCCCTTGGGTTAATAATTATCATTGCTATATTGCTATTGATAAAAACTTGATATAACCAGAAAGCAACTATAATTCATCAATTGTTACTAAACCGCCTTCGATAAACTGTATGACAAGTTCATGCTCATCAAGTAAAGCAGTTCCTAGTAAAGGTCGCTTTCCTGTCGCAAGTACATTCACTTCCCGTTCTTCTCCATTCCAAATAATGTTAGCTTGATGTACTGGCAAGATTACATTACTATTGTCAGCTAAATTTGCATACATATCATACACAAAAGGGAAACCCAATAGAGTCACTGCTGCTGGAGGCAGAGAAAGAAACTCTGTAAAACCTGTATCGATAACAAATTCAATAGTAAAATTTGGTTTATTTGACAGTCGAAATATTATGTTAACGGTTGCACGTCCGTTTTTGATAATACCAGGAATCACCGATAATCGCGCTCCATCTCACCACTGAAAGAAACAGCAACTTTATAACCAATGCGAATACCAAAAAGTCGAGCAAATGGACGTTTGCTACGTAAATATCGTGCCGATTCTAAGCCTGTTTTATCAACTGCGTATTCACCTGTTTCTATATCAATGATCACCATTTTACCGATGTTTTCTTCTCGTTCCACTTGTTGACGGATGCTATTTTCATATAATTCTTTTGCACGTCGTCCAACTTCTTCGCGGCTTAAAAGTATGCTTTCCACGTCCTCGCTCCTTTGTTCATGTTGTATCCTAATTCTACTACCAAGCTATAATACAAGGCGGTTTAGTGAACGATATACTACCGCAGATCAAATACTAGTAGAGCCAAATTTGGAGTAGTTAATAAATATTTAGTGAATAAAAAACGGTAGAGCAATAAACACTCTACCGTTTTATAATTTTTTATTTGAGATTAAAGTCCCAAACTTTAAATCTTACTCAACGCCTTGGGGTAACAATTCCCGGCGCTGTTGAGAACTCACCTGCACAGTACCACTGTCATCCACATCAACAACGGCTGTATCGCCATCCTTGATGCGACCAGACAGAATTTCTTCTGCTAGGCTATCTTCTAACAAGCGCATAATTGCTCGACGTAAGGGTCTTGCGCCGTAGCTGGGACTGTAACCTTCTTCGATGAGACGGTCTTTGAAGCGATCGGTAACTTCTAGGGTGATACCCTTTTCTGTTAGACGACCAAAGACTTCCTTAAGCATAATTTCGGCGATTTGTGTCACCTCTGGCTTAGTCAACTGACGGAAGACGATAATTTCA